>NZ_WTVQ01000002.1 GCF_012910955.1 Aromatoleum diolicum | reverse complement strand
GAGCGGGCGGGCCGGGTCGCCGAACTGTGTGTGGAAGCCATGGGTGGAGGGGTTGGCGATCACGCAGGCGACCTTGCGCGTGATGCTCAGCGGATTGCGGCGGAAGCGCGTGGAGGCGAGCTGGCGCACCATCGCGGTTCGCAGCGCCATCGGCTGTTCGTCGGCCTGCAGCATTTCCCACGGCAGGTTGGCGGTGTAGCCGTCGACCACCAGCACGAGCTGGTCGGCCTCGCGCGCGGCGGCCTTGAAGTCCAGCGGGACCATCAGCTGGAACAGCGTGCGCGACAGGTCGGCGTTGTAATGGTCGTGGGTGATCGCATTCCTCACCAGTGCCTCGACGAGACCCGGCTGGCGCTGCTGCACGACGCTTTCGGCGCGCGCGCGTTCGGACAGGAAGACGTACTTGAGCCGCGTCGCAATCGGACGTGCCGCCGGCGCCGCTTTGGCGGCCTGATCGGGTGGGCAATCTTCGGGGGCGTCCGCATCGGTGATGAGCATCCGCGGCCAGTAGCCGAAGCGCGCGAACACCGACAGGCGCGGGCGCACGCCTTCGCCTTCGTTGAGGACTTCGGCCGCTTCGATGCGTGCTTCGAGGCGGCGCAGGTCGCCGGCCATGCGTTCGGGCAGCATGCGCACCGCGCGCGCAGCGCTGATCGCGGTATCCATGAACAGCTCGACCAGCTCGAGCCGCGCCACGCGCAGCCGGGTCAGCGGCATCGCTTCGGAAAACTGGCGATTGGCGGCGAGCACGCCGCGCACGATCATTTCGAGCGAGTCGTCGACGCTGATATGGGTGGTCGAGTTGTAGCCGATCAGCAGGCTGGCGAGGGTCAGCTCCGTGTCCGCGGTGGTGCCGTCGGCACCTTGGCGGTCGTGCGAATGCAGCAGGTAGCGCAGCACGCCGGCGCGTACCGTCTCGGAGACCTCGGCCGCGGTCAGTTCGCCAAAGCGGCCGAGCCCGACGATGATCGCGCCGCGCCCGGTGCCGCGCAGGCGGTCTTCGTTGCCACGCGCCTGCAGCACGATGGCGCAGGAGCCGATCTCGCCCGCATACACGCCGAGGCGTTCGCGCTGGCGCAAGGCGCCGCCGACCAGATAGCGGTCGATCGCCGCCTCGGCGCCGGCAATCGAGTCGCCGGCATAGTGGCCGCACAGGATCGGCTGGCGCGCGAAGCGCAGGTCCATCGCGGTGACCGACACGCGCAGCGGCTGGATCGCGGCAACCGGCCGGCGCCGGCGCGGGCGCGAGCCGAGCAGGCCGCGGGCGAGTTCCTCTTCGGTCGGCAGGACCGGCGGCGGGGCGTCGTAGGTGACAGTGGCCGCGGCGGCGGCGCGTGTCGCCGGCTGCCGTCCGAGGCGGCTGGTCGTGCCGGTCTGCAGCAGCTCGACAATGGCCGGGAAGTATTCTTCGGTATCGGTCAGGGCGCCGTGATCGGCGGGCATGTACCAGCATTGTTCGGCCGGCAGGTTGGCGAGGCGGCCGGAGGCCCAGCTGACCGAGCCGTCGCCTTCCGGCGTGCCGATCATCTTGAGCTGCCCGCCTTCGAGAGTCAGGCCGCAGGGGGTGTTTTCGGCCTGGCCGAAGACGTAATTCACCCGCTCGATGGGCAGCGGTGCTTCATTGTGTGCCAGCGGGCCTTCCCACAGTTCGCGCGCGGCCGTGACGGTGTCGGTCGAGGGTTTTCCGGCGATGCCGTCGCCGAACCAGCGGTCGCGGTTGGCCATCGCCAGCGCCGGCCAGATCGCGCTCTGAAGGTAGTCGTCATGCAGCGTCGAGCCGGTGTCCGCGAAGCCGGGGCGGGGCAGCAGCTGCAGGGCGCCGGGGAAGCCCGCAACGACGTCGAGCACGTCCTGCATGCCGTGGCCGAGGTCCATGCGCGCGAGCTTGCGCATCGTGCCGGACTTGCCCAGCAGGGTTTCGACCATCAGGTGCGAGCCGTTGTTGGGCGTGCCGAGCATCACCAGCCGGCCGCCGGTCCGCTTGACGACAGCGTCCCACAGGTCGGGGCGTTTCGCGATCATCGTTCGGCTTACGAGGCCGCCCATGCTGTGCGCGAGCAGCCGCACCGGCTGGCTCGGGTGGTCCTTGAGGGCTTGCTCCAGAACTTCGGCCAGTCGATCCGCCGCGGCACCCTCGGCGTGGATCGGCTGGCGCCAGTCGTAGGGAAAGCGGATCACGGTGTGGCTTGCTTCAAGGTGCTCGGCGAGATCGCCGTAGAACATGTCGAACAGCGATTCCTCGCGCACGTCGCGCTTTTCCATGCCGATCTTCGGCAGGCCGCCCGCGGCAAGGTCGAGGAAATCGAACCACACGCGATCGCCGTCGCCGGGCTTCTTGCCCGCTTTGCGCACCTCGAGGTGCGAACCCATGATGCCGGGCAGGAAGATCACCACCGGGCGGCTGTCGGGGCGCGGTGCAGCACGTGTGGCCGCGCGGCTGGCAGCGCGCTGACGCGATTCGGCGGCATTGGGTTCGTGCGGACGGGCAATCGGACTGAAGGTCGGCAGCGCGGCGGGTTCCTCGCTGGTCAGCCAGTCGCGCAGCGCCGCGCGGGTGTTGCGGTTGGCGAAGTAGCTGAAGTGATTGACCGATGCGCCCTGGTCGAACAGGTAGCGGGCGTCGTTGCGCGCGGCAAGGCCGGCGTACATCGAATCGGTGTCGACGACGAGGTCGTTGTCGAGGTAGTCGAACAGCATCCAGTCGGTGAACAGCACACCGAGCCGCTTGAGCACATTGCCGCCTTCGATGTCGCCGCTGATGATGGCCATCGCGATGCCCTGCTTGCGCTGCGCGTTGGCGAGCAGCGACCCCATCGGCGCGTCGGTGAGCATCGCTTCGATGCCCGGCACCAGGCGCGCGTCGATGCGCTTGTCGGCGATCTCAAGCACGATGCGCTTCAGCGCCGACAGCACGGCGCCGCCAGCCGGGCCGCTGACGGCGCCGACCAGCTTGCCGGTCAGGCTCAACAGGCCCGACAGGAAGACGTCGAGATTGTCCGACAGCAGCGTGGTGCCCCGCGCCGGGCAGGCAACGCGCAGGTAGCGCTCGATGCGAAAGTTCTTGTCGGCGAGTTCCTGACGCAGCGCACGCAGGGAGTCCTGGTCACGTGCGGTGACGAGATCGCGCAGGCGTTTCTCGCGTGGCGTCTCACTGGCGTTGGGCGCGAGTGGATGGCGATACGCGGCGATCGCATCGTCGCTGAGGCCGGCGAGGCACAGCAGGTCGCCGACCAGCCCGCCGCGCGAGTGGGTGACGACCGACAGGCGCGCGCCGGCAGGCAGCGCACGGGCGAGCTGCAATGCATTGTCGATGGGGCTTTCGGAGAAAGTCCGGTGTTCGAAGCCGAAGATGCGTTCGCCGAAGCGATGCGCGAGTGGTTCCCAGTCGCCGGCGGCACCACCGCTGCGCAAGTCCTTGAAACCGCCCAGGGTGTGCGAGCCGGTGCCGTGGATGAACAACAGCATGGGGTTGTTGGCAGCGCCAGCGAGGCGCGGGTCGCCCGGCGGGCAACGGTCGCTCGCCGCGAGGGGGCTGCCGTCACGCCATTGATACAGACCGGGTTCACCGGCGAGGCGGCTTTCGATGGCCCACATCAGCGCTTTGGCGCCGAGCCACGATGCGCTCGGGGCGGCGAGTTCCTCGGCCTTTTCGCCGAGCCACTCGTGCAGCCATTCGAGCGCCTTGTCGCGCGCCGCATCGGCGATCGCGTCGCCATCCAGTGACAGCACCGACAGACCGGACCACAGCCAGTCCGAAACACCGCGCGCGGCGGCGCCCGGATCGCGCAGCGCCGCGAGGTCGATCGAACCGTCGGCGCGCAGCGCTTCGGGCCGCGTGCGCGCGATGTCTTCGCGGAGCTTGTCGGCGCGGATGAAAACGGTGGTGCCGTCGTTCGTTTCCAGCGCGAGCAGGCTGTCGTCGGCCAGCGTGGTGTCCGTGCCGGGGCCGGCGTCGCGTCCGGGCGCGGCCAGCGTGTAGGCGGCCTGCACCGTCACCACGCCGTCGAGGAACGGATCGGGCGCCCCCCCGGCGGCGCGGCTGCCGGCCTTGAGCGCGGCCGGCAGGGTGTCGGCGCTGCGCGCCGTGCCGGGCAGATGGAACAGGATTTCGCTGGGTTTGCGGGCTGCCGGCATCGATGCCTCCATCGGTGGATCGAAGGGCCGCGGGCGGGCCGTTTCGGGGGCGCCGTCCGGGCGCAGGGTTCAGACGAAAACCTTGAAGCGGCGTGTCGTCCGGGTGCCGAAGATTTGCGGGTCCTGCGGCAGGCGGGTGGAGGGCAGGTAGTTGCGGATTTCCTTGAACCAATATTCGTAGCTGGCGGTGGCCGGGAGCGTCGTGAGCGTCTTCAGCGCGTAGTAGGTGAAGGCGCCGTTGGGGCGGCCGTTGAAGCTGGTGTCCCAACTGAACTGGGTGTCGAGGCAGCCGGCGAGCAACAGGTCGCCGCCGGCGCGCGTGAAGCCGCCGAACAGTCTGGCCGGGCGCGCGGTGTCGCGCGGCAGGGCGTCGGCCTTCATCCACACTGCCGGGGGCAGGAAGCGCGCGCGCGGCATGCCGGCGTCGAGGTCGCTGTCATCACCGCGCGTGACCGAGCCGGAATGGCAGCTGTCGGAGATCAGCAGAATGCGCACGCCGGCGGCGCGGTGGGTGAATAGTTCGTGAACTTCGTCGTCGAGCAGCACTTGGCCGTCGTGGATGTCCCACGGACACAGTGCTTCGTCGCGGCCGTCGGGCTCGTCGCCATCGGTGTCGGGTACCCAGGTGCCGTGGCCGGAATAGCTCAGGACCACCGTATCGCCTTTCACCGCGCCGCTGATCAGGGTGTCGATCGACTGGACCATCGCCGCCTTGCTCGCCGCGCGGTCGAGCAGGCGGGTAACGCTGAAGCCGCGCTCGCCCAGTGCGTCGGCCCAGTCGGTGGCGTCGTTGACACAGCCCGACAGATCGCTGTCGGTGCCGGGGTAATTGTTGATGCCGATGCAAAGGGCGTGCTTGGCCATGACGGTCTCCTGACGGATTGGATAATCCCCGGCTGCAGCCGGGCGGTCCGGATCTGCGTGCCGCAGGCGTCGCGACCATGCCGTGGTCGATGCCGGGCTTGCTGTCGGGGGCTTGCGCGTCGCCGTGTGCCGCGGGGAACCCCGTGCGGCCACGGCCCACGCATATTCTTTTTAACTATCTCTGTTTAGAAGCCGGCCCTGGCTTTGTCAAACCGGCACTTCGTCCAGCGCGCACAACTGTGCGACCAACGCGACGTCGGCGACGCCGGTCGCGGGCAAGCCCTTGGCCGCTTGCCAGGCCTTGATGCAGCGCGCGCTGGTCTGGCCGAAAAGGCCGTCGGCCTTGATGTCGACGCCGCGCAATGACAGGCCGACCTGCACCCGGCGCACGTCGAGGCCGCGCTGAATCGGCGACTGCACCGCGAGCACGCGCGAGCCCGGCGGCGGGCCGTCGTAGCAGCCCGGCGGCAGGGCGGCGAGTGATGCGGGCGAGATCTCCTGGCCGCGCACCACCAGCGGCAGTTCGAGATTCCAGAAACCCTGGTCGATGAGACGCTGAAAGGCGTCCATGCGATAAGCCGTGGGGCGCAGGTCGCTGCGCGCGTGGCCGGCCAGCCAGGCGCGCCGCGTCGCGACGTAGTTTTCGATCCAGCGCTGTTCGCCGACACTGGCGAGGCTGCCGACGCGCGCGTTGCAGCGGTCGCGCATCGCCTTCCATGCGCCGTGCACGAAACTGTCATACACCACGGCCGCGCCGAGCGGTGAACTGACGCCTTCGCGACTGGCGGCACGCATCGCCGGTTGCCAGTAGTGTTCGTCGAAGAAGGCGTCCTGCATGTCACGCATCACCGGGTCGTCGGCGCTTGCGCGCAGCAGGTTGTGCAGCGCGCCGTCGTGGTCGAGGGCGGTGTCGCAGGCGTCGAAGCGCGGCAGATAGCGGCTCAGCAGGGGGCCGAACGCCGCGCCACCGTTGCAGCAATACAGATGCAGCAGCTTTCCCAGGTTTCCCGAGCCCAGCGTCGTCTGTGAGCGGCCAAATGTCAGGTGCCCGGTATCGCCGGCGATCAGCGTCACCATGCCGTAGTCGCCGAGCACCTGACTGGTTTCGAAGAGGTTGACGATGCTTTCGGCGGTCTTCTTTTGTGTCGCGGTGAGCATTGCGTTGGCTCCTTGGTTGGGGAAACCAGCTGTGCGGTGCGTGCGGCATGTGCCGGTTCAGTCGAGCGACTCGACCGTCGTGTCGAAACAGTCGATCAGCGCGATCACGACATTGCGCGACGCAGTACGGAACTTCAGACTCGCGAGGGTGCGTCGCGCGGACGCCTGATAGCCTTGTTTATAGTCGGCAACGATCTGTCCGGCCAGTTTGTGGAATTCCCGATGCATGCGATCGAGTTCTTCGAGTTTGCGGTCAGGGAGCCCGGAATGGCGCTCGATCCATTGCCCGAGGGTGCAGTGGCTGACCGAGCCGGCATTGTCGAGGTCAAGCGCGCTCCCGGAGGGAAGCCCGGATACGTAGTCATTGAGGTACTTGCGCCAGTTGAGGTGGGCCTTGACGGCCTGCTTCAGGTCGAGGCCGTGGCGCGTCCAGCCTTCTCGGGTCATGAACGCCGCCAGCTCGGGCGAGCGTTCGCCGAGCAGGCGCCGCAGCCACTCGTCCACATCCAGTTGGTCGTCACGCAGGGCGGTGAGCAGGCGTGTTTCCTCCGGGGTGGCGCCGTCGACGGACGGCAGCAGGAAATGGCGTGCGATGAGCACTTCGAATTCGGCGGCCGGCAGCGGCTTGCTGATCAGATAGCCCTGCAGGAAGTCGCAGCCCAGATCGCGCAGGAAGCTGACCTGTTCCTCCGTTTCGACGCCTTCGGCGGTGACGTGCAGATCGAGGCTGTGCGCCATGTTGATGATCGCTTCGACAAGGTGGGCGTCGTTGCGGTCGTCGGGACAGCCGTTCACGAAGCTGCGGTCGATCTTGACGATGTCGACCGGAAAGCGCTTGAGGTAGGACAGCGACGAGAAGCCGGTGCCGAAGTCGTCGAGTGCGTAACCGATGCCCAGCGCCTTGATGTCGCGCATGCGCGCTTCGATCACCTCGCTGCCGCCCATCAGCACCGATTCGGTGATTTCCACCATCAGGCAGCCGCGGTCGATGCCGAATTCGGCGAGCACTGAACTGACGAGATCCGGCAGGCCGACCTCGCGGAACTGCACGCCGGACATGTTCACCGCCAGGCGCAGCGCGCCATGCCCGCAGTCGCGCCAGTGCCGCGACTGCCGCGCGGCTTCGCGCAACGCCCATTCGCCGATGCCGATGATGAGACCGCTGTCTTCCGCCACCGGGATGAACTCCATCGGCGACACGGACCCGCGCTCGGGATGCTGCCAGCGGATCAGCGCTTCCGCGCCGACGAGTTCGCCGCTGTCGGAATCGACGATGGGCTGGTAATGCAGCGAAAAGGCTTGCTGTTCGAGGGCGACGCGCAGATCGCCTTCGAGCTTCATGCGCGCCAGCGCGTCCGTCTGCATGTCCCGAGCGTAGAACTGGAAGCGGTTCTTGCCGGCTTGCTTGGACTTGTACATCGCGATGTCGGCGTTGCGGAACAGGGTCTGCACGTCCTCGCCATCATCCGGGTACACGGTGATGCCGACGCTGCCGGACATGCGGTGCTGGATGCCGCCGAGTGCGAACGGGTCGCGCAACACGCTGACGATCTTCTCGGCGATCGCATTGAGGTCGTCGGGTGCGACCAGATCGTGCACGACGATGGTGAATTCGTCGCCGCCCAGGCGGGCGACCGTGTCCTGCTCGCGCACGCAGAAGGTCAGACGGCGCGCCACCTCGACCAGCAGTTCGTCGCCGGTGTCATGGCCGAGCGTGTCGTTGATCCACTTGAAACCGTCGAGATCCAGGAACAACACACCGACCCGGCTACGCGCGCGTCGCGCATGCGTCAGCGCCTGCTCGAGGCGGTCCTGCAGCAGGCTGCGGTTGGCGAGCCCGGTGAGCGCATCGAAATTGGCCTGGCGCCAGATCGCTTCTTCCTGTTGTTTGCGCTGCGTGATGTCGTTGAACAGCGAAATGTAGGCGATGACCTTGCCGCGCTCGTCGGTGACCGCGGAAATCGTCTGCCACTGCGGATAGATCTCGCCGTTCTTGCGCCGGTTCCAGATCTCGGACTCCCATTGCCCGGAGCTCGCGAGCGAATCCCACATGTTGTCGTAAAAGGCCGCGTCGTGACGCCCCGACGAGAGCATCGACGGCTTGCGCCCGATAATTTCTTCCGCGGTGTAGCCGGTAATGGCCGTGAACGCCGGGTTGACCGACGTGATCACGCGGTTGGCATCGGTGGTCATGATGCCCTGGCTGGAGGCGTTGAACACCACCATCGCCTTGGTCATCTGCGCGTCGATGCGCTTGCGTTCGGTAATGTCCTGCAGACTGAACTGGATCAGCGTGCGGTCACGATGATGGAAGTTCATGCAGCGTATTTCTGCGTCCCAGATCTCGCCGTTGGGGCGCCGGTTGCGCCATTCGAAGACGCTCGATCCGGCGGCGAGACATTCCGTCAGGCGCTTGCGTGCGGCATCCGTGGACGGGTCGCCATCGGCCTGCGTCGGGGCAGACAGGTCGAGCGGCGACTTGCCGATGATGTCCGCATGGTTCGTATAGCCGTAAAGTGCCACGGCGGCATCGTTGCAGTCGATGAACTGGCGACTGTCCGGATCGAGGATCGCCTGCGGGACGTGCGAATGCTCGAACAGTGTCTTGTTGTAGGACTCGCTGTCGATCAGCGCCTGCTCGGCCTCCTTGCGTGCCGAGATGTCGTTCATCAGTCCGACAAACTGCGCCGGTTCTCCGTCCGGTGCCGGGATGGTGGCAATGCGCAGATCGCTCCAGTACAGCTCACCGTTCTTGCGGCGATTGAGCAATTCGCCGTGCCAGCTTTCGCCGCTCAGGATGACATTCCAGAGCTGCGCGAAGACTTCGGGGGCGGTGCGCCCGGAATTGAACAAGCGGGGCGTCTGTCCCAGCGCCTCATCGCTGGAAAAGCCGGTGATCCGCGAGAAGCTGGGGTTGGTGTATTCGATCACCGCGTTGCGGTCGGTGATGATGATTGCGGAAGTGCTTGCGTCGACCGCAGCCTTGTAGAGTCGCAGGCGATGCGCAGCGCGGCGACGCCATTCGAGCAGGAAGATCGACAGCGCGAGGAGCAGCAGTGTCGCCATTTCCACGCGCATGTGCGACAGCGTGGTCCATGCGAGCTGGCGGCGTTCGATCAGGTGATAGGCCGTCCACGGCGCATGTTTCAAGCGGACGCCACGCAGCAGCCAGCCCTCGTGCTCGCGATAATCGCGGGGGGCGCCGGCCACCAGATCGGCAAGGCGGCGGACGAGGGCGGGCGGCAGGGTGTCGTCGAGTCGCCGAACCTCGGTGTCGTCGCGTTTGACCAGGGCGGGATCGGCGAGAAGCTGGCCGTGCTCGTTGGCCAGAAGCACTCTGCCGATTTCCAGGCCGGGACCGGTCAGGTAGTCGTTGAGCGTGGTCAGGGTGATATCCAGCGCCACCATGCCGCGGAAGCGGCCGGTTTCGTCCGCCACCGGGGCCGTCACGGAACTCATCAGGCCCTTGCCGGCCTCATCCACGTAGGTCTCGCTCCACTGCTGCATGCGCTGGGGATTGCGCTCGGGCGCCGTATCCGCGAACACCGGATGGTCGAGCATCGCGTCGTTCCATGTCAGATGCTCCCACTGCGCCTCGAGCGGATAGACGCTGACGAAGCGGTTTGCCGACGTGTAATACACCCAGGCGGCCTGCGGAAGGTTTTGCTTGACGCGATGGAACAAGGGCGTCAGATGCAGGGCAGCCTCGATTTCGCGCACGACCTCGACGGAGAGCATCGCGGGGTCACCGCTGCCGACCAGATACGTGCCCAGTTCGGGCGGCACGCCCGCGGGAAGTTGCGTCAATGCGAAGCGGTCCGCATCCGGGAAAGCGACAAGCGCCTGTCGCAGCGGGTGTGGCGTTTCCGGCGGGGGCTGCTGCAATGCACGCTCCGCTTCGACGCGCAGGATCGCAACGTGGTTGGTTGCCGATCTTGCGGTCGCATCCACCGCCACGGCCATCGCCTGCAGGCTTTCGCCGGACAGGCGCAGCGCGGCGGCCATGCGGAAGGACCACAGCTCGTAGAAACCCAGCCCGGCGAAGCCGAGAACGGCAGCGTAGATCAGCAGGACGACGCGATTGAGCTGCGGAGGTTTCACACGCCACCTGTATCACGCGGGGAACGAGCAAGCAGCGCTCAATCTAGCGTATTCCGGTGACGGGATGAAATATCAGTGACGGATGCTCGAAAAATTTTTCACATCCTGCGTAGCGGAACAGTCCCCGCGGGCTGACGGATGTGGCGCGATAGAGCGGGGCGTTGACGTCGCCAGACAGGCGCCGGTGGAGGGTGTTCAGCGACCCACGCCGGCGTGTTCGAGCGTGCGCGCGGCGATGCGGCGCAGCATTGCGCGGGCGAAATCGCCGGCCGGGGAGGCAAGGTCGGGCGCGCGGTAGGCGAGGAACACCGTGCCGGCTTGTCCGGGCAGCGTGTAGAGGGCAATCGTCAGCGGGCACAAGGCGATGTGGCGTACGTCCTCGGCAATCATGCGTGCCGAAACCTGCGCGCTGCAGAAGGAGAAGATCTCCGCCTGCTTGTAGAAGTCCGCGCGGTGGCCGAGATCCTTCGCGGTGCGAGCGAGCATCTGGCCGAACTCGCTGATGCTTGGCGGGGCCAGGCCCTCGTCGGTCATCGCGTCCTGCAGGGCGTTGCGCGCATCGCCATAGGCGAGCGGAGAAAGTTCGAGCACGATCACTTCGGGGCCGGCCGCAATGGCTTGCGTCGTCGTGGCAAGCAGCGTTGCGACAAGAAAAATGCACCCCGCCCGCAAAAGTCGGGCAGGGTGAAAACGGTCGCCGCGAAGGAGGAGGAGCACGGTGCCGGTCAGAATCGGTAGCTTGCCCTCACGCCCGCATACCAGCTGCGGGTCGGGCCGGGTTCATAGAAACGGCCGTTGCCGTCGCCGACGATCACGGATGCCACGTGTTCGCGGTCGAACAGGTTATCCACCCGCAGCATCTCGCCGAAAGTCCAGTTTCCGGACTTCTGTTCCGCGGTCAGGCGCAGGTTCGCGAGCGTGTACGCCGGTGCCGTGCGTTCGGTGTTGGTGTCCTCGACGTAGACCTTGCCGCGATACTGGGTCTCGATCGCCGCGGCGAGGCCTTCGCGCGGCTTCCACTCGAGTTCCGCATAGGCCGACAGCGCCGGGATGCCAGGCAGGCGCTTGCCGTCCTCGACCGTCTTGGCCGTTGCGCCGGTGCCGGTGACGAAGTCCTCGTCGTAGATCGCGTGCAGCCGCGTCACCGACAGCCGCCCGCGCCAGTGGCGCGAGAACTCGGTATCGGCCGCGAGTTCGATGCCCTGACGCAGGGTGCGGCCCGCGTTCTTGAACACCGTGCGCCCGCCAAGGCTGCTGTCGACGACCAGTTCGTCCTTGGTGCGGATCTCGAAGACCGCCGCATTGACCCGCGTATGCTCGCCGATGAAGGCTTTCGCGCCCAGTTCGTACTGCTTGCTGGTCGAGGGCTTGAGGTCGAAGTTGAAGCCATTGATGCCGCCCGCGCCGGAGTACGACAGTTCGGTCAGCGTCGGCGTCTCGAAGCCGCGCGCCGCGCTGGCGTACAGGTTGAGCACCGGGGTGGCCTGATACACGATGCCCAGCGCCGGCGTGGTCTTGCGGTAGCGGACGTCGCCGCTGTCGTCGGGGTTGCCGGTGACGATGTACTTGTCGTCGACCTCGAACTTCACGTCGCTGTGGCGCACGCCGGCCTGCAGCGTCCACTTGTCGAGCTTCCAGCTCCCCTGCACGTAAGGATCGACGCTCGTCACCGTGTCAGTTTCGTTGCGTCGCAACGCGCCCTTCACGCCGAGCGTGGTGCCGATGAAATTCTGGAAGCCCTTGCGGGCGTCCTCGGAGCGGTCGTAATCGATGCCGCCGGTCAGGGTCATTTCGCCCGGTCCGGCCATCAGCGTGTGGATCCAGCGCGCGCCAAGGCCGTGGAAGCTGCGGTCGAAGTCGATGACGCCGCCCGAATGGCGCGGGCTGCCCTGCGGGCCGGTCGGGATCGACTGGTACTGGATCACGCTGCGCTCGCCGGCATACGTGGCAAGCTGCAGGCGCCCGGGGCCGAAGCGCCGCTCGTAGGTGGCGCCGGCCTGCTGATGGTCGATGCTCTTGCGCGTGTTGAAGGTCTCGGCGACGCTTTCGACGGCTTGCGGATCGTCACGGAAGGTATTCCATGTCAGCCCCAGCGGATCGTCGGTGTCGTCCTGGCGCAGTGCGCTGGCAGTCAGCGTCAGCTTGCTGTCCTGATCGGGACGGAAATTCAGCTTGCCGAAGGCCTGGTCGCGCGTCGCTGCGCTGTGGTCGCGATAGCCGTCGGTGTCGAAGCGCGAGGCGTCGAGTACGTAGCCGATGCCGTTTTTCTCGCCCTCGGCGCCGATGTCGACTTTCGTCGTGCCCCACGAGCCGCCGAGAAAGCCGCCGCGCACGCTCGGTGCGCCCTTCGGATCCCGTGAAAACAGCTGGATCACACCGCCGGCGTGGTTGCCGTAGATCGTCGAGAAGGGGCCACGCATCACTTCGATGCGTTCGGCTGTGTCGAGGTTGAAAGTCGCCGCCTGGCCCTGGCCATCCGGCGTGCTCGCGGGAATGCCGTCGGCGATCAGTTTCACACCACGCACACCGAAGGCCGCGCGGCTGCCGAACCCGCGGATCGAGATCTGCAGGTCCTGCGCGTAGTTCTGGCGGTTCTGTACCACCAGCCCGGGGATGCCGGCGAGCGCTTCCGACGCATTCACGCCGAGGTTGCCGTCCTGGACCGGCTTCATGTCGACGACGTCGACGGAGAACGGCAGATCGAAGCTCTCAGCTTCGACGCGGCTGCCGGTCACGACGACCGGGTTGAGCGTCGGCGTGGCGGTGGGCTCCGCAGCCGCGGCCGTCGAGGCTGCAAGGCCCGCGAGCAGCGCGAGATGCAGCGGTCGAAGCCGGGTGCGCAGGTGGGGGTGTGGGGGCGTGGCCCGGGTCGAAACGAGCATGATTCAGCGTCCTGTCGGTTGTCGTGCGCCGCGTTGGGCGTTTGTACCAACTTTAGGGCTTCGCGCACAGTCCCGCGTCCATAAGCCAACCGAATCATCCTACAGAAAATCATGAGACCGGTAGTCCGGGCTCTGCTGTCTCCGTTCCGCTCAGCCGCCGCCGAACTGCAGGCGACTCCCGCCTTCTAGCGCAGCTTGTACGTCGCCCTGCACGTTTCGTGCAGGTAGGCGAGCACGTGATTCGCATCCGTGTCGTTCAGCTGCATGCCGGCATCGGGCCCCAGGTCTTCGGACCAAAGATGCCTGACGTCGGCCTGATACTGAAACGGCACTACCTGCTGGATGAATCGGGAGACCGCCGCCTCGTCAAAGCCCGAGCTGCGGAAACCTTCCCAGACGCTGATCGCATCCTTCTTGCGCAGCGCCGGACAGGGCTCCAGGCCGGTCGCGACCATCAACAGGACGGTGCACATCACATCCGGGTGTTCGCCCTTGCCACCGGTGATTTTCCGCCAGGTGTCTTCGGTCTCTTTGTCGTGATGCGTCAGCTCGTCGAGACCGCAGTTGTTGAAGAAGAAATATCCCGACAGTGGCCCCACCTCCTCCTTCGGAATGAAATCCGCGGCGGGGTGCTGCTTGAGCGTGGGCAAAAGCTTGCCGAGGAAGTTCTCACGTGCGTCACCAAGCACGCCGCGAATGGCAGCTGGCGCCTCTTCGGCCCACTCGTCGAGAGCGGGGAAATCGCGCTTCCTTTTCTTGCAGGCCAATGCATGGAGTTCCATGAACTGGCCGGTGGAAAACAGTTTGCCGGGCTTCTTCTCGACGAAGAACACCAGCAATGCGCTGTTGATGACCGCCTCGCAGGGTTCGTTCATCTGCAGATCCTTGCGCGACACGCCCAGCTTTCCGGCCAGCCAGTAGCTCAATTCGTGCTGGGCCAGGATGCTCTCGCGCCGATGCATTTCCTCCCGATACCGGGCATGCGTCATCGGCTCGTCGAGCGTCCATAGGGACAACATCTGCTTTTCGATCTGGCTGACGGCGGCGGGCGGTTCCAGAATCAGGTCTTCCGGGAGTTTCAGCAAGGCACGCAGCGCGTCGGCCCCGGCCTTCGACAGGGCAAGGAGCGTTTTCTGGCGCAGCTGGTCGGCGGCCGCCGCAACTTTTCCGCCGGATGCCGCTTCGAGCGCCAGGCTGACCAGGGTCACCAGGCGGGTGCGCGCCGCTTCGAGTTCAGGGCGAAGGTTGGCGGTACCGAAGAAGCTGGCCAGCTGCACGATCCCTTTCGCGCCTTCGCGTCCGATGGCCGCCAGGCGCTCATCGTCGATCACGCGCTGGTTCACGCCATAACAGAGCACCTGCTCGAAATACGGGCGGACATCGACGGTTGCGACAGTGGTATTGCTGGACATTCGTGTGTGGCGCGCGAAGCGCAACGGCTTCGCGCTTCCCTATCAAATGGCGGACTCTTCTTCGTCTTCCTGAATCTTCGGTACACCCGGCTCGCCGGCCACGACCGGCGGTGGCACATGCGCGGCTTCCATTTCGCGACGCATGCGATCCTGGATTTCGATGATCAGCAGTTCGAAGCTGTCCTGGAATTCATGGCGAAGCACCCAGGCCGTTTCCATCCAGTCGCCGTCAGCCACTTCGGAGCGCGACATGCTCGGACGTGCCAGTTCCATCGAGTCACCGGCTTCGAGTCCTTGCTCCATCTCGTCGAACTGCTCCGCATCGAAGGAGTGCGTCCGTTTGGGCGCCATGGCCTTCTCGAGATCGAAGTCGTCTTCGAACCGCCCGTGGAAGGCGAAGTTCTGCAGCAGATCGTAGTAGTCGGTGAAGTAGTCCGCCAGCAGACGGATGCCTTCATCGCGTTCGGTCAGGCATTCAAGGATCTCGATGCAGGCTCCTGCCCCCCGGTGCATGACGGCATTCATGGTGTTGCGCAGGCGCGGCACGTACTTCTCGAGCGGCTCGCCATACTTGCGTTCGAGCAGGATCGCGTCGACAAACTGTTCGGGACTGACGACCAGATTGATCACGGACTCCTTGCTGGAGTCGAACTCGCGCATGATGGCCAGCAGATCCTTTGGTGCCATTTCGTCGAGGATGCTCACCAGCGCCTGGTCGCCCTGCGTTTCGGCGATGGCGACCAGTTGCGATTCCGCCTCGGCGATTTCGCCGGCGAGGATCAGGGCTTGGGTCTGAATGACGGCAGGATGGGTCATGGACTTGGTGCTCAACGGTCAGGGGTATCGAAACCTTGTTCGGTCATCCAGCTTTCACCGGCTTCGCCAAGGTCTTCCGTATCGTCTTCATTTTCTTCATCGGCCTGGGACGGGGCGTCGGGCCTGCGGATGTCTTCGGTCAACATCCACTCGAGGACCGCCGTGGAGGTCAGGAAAGCATCGCCATCGGCAGTCCCCAGGCACATCTCGATCAGCGGACGCGCCCACGGCTGAATATCCAGGGTTCTTTCCATCTCCGCCCAGCGCGGAAAACGACCGAGCCCCGGGGTGCCGTTGGCCGCCCGGTCAAGAATCCTGCGGTCGTTGAACGCATACGCCCCATGCAGCGCGGGCGCGACCATTTCCGGCGCCTCCTCGATCATGGGCATCAGATCCTTGAAGCACTGCCGCTTTTCCTGCAGACGCTTGTTGAGCACGTTCTTGTTTTCCGAATCAGTGCGCAAGTCATCCAGCTCACTATTGTAACGCTCGGAAAGATCTTCAAAATAAAACGACGTCATGTAATCACTTTTTCAATATACGCATTCCACAGCGAGGTCGCTTCCTGCAGTGGATCGTCGATCAGGTTGCGACGGCGCAGCGCATCGTATTCGCGGCGCTTCGCATCGTCACCCAGCAACTCGTAAGCCGTCTGGGCTTCCCGAAAACGGGCCGAAGCGTCGGCCGAGGGGTTTCTGTCGGGGTGGTAAAGACGGGCCGCCTTGCGGTAGGCCGCTTTGATGTCATCAAGAGATGCGACTGGCGAAATACCTAGAACTTCGTATGGGTCTCTCATTTCAGTCATTATGAATAAACGGGACTTATCGATACTAGTATAACAAGGAACTATTGGCCCCTTCGCAAAGAGTCGGCCTCGCCGCGCCGCGCTGCCCATGCAAGGAGCACGCCGTCCCCGCACCGCGGTAGCGGTTCCGGGACGGGGGCCGGAGCGGTGTTCGGCACTGCATTTCTGGTCGGCTTGGGGCAGTGATCCGCTTGCCGACGCACCGTGAAGCGCGAGTGCCGTTTCGGCCTCATGCTGACGCCGCATTCTGCTGTGCTAGGGCAAACCCTTATTTCGCCGCGGTCACAACGGGTCAATAACGTACACTTGCACGCGGGAAGCATAGGACGACGGGTTTCGAGAGGTCCTCCGCGTACAAACAAGACCAATAACCGAGGAGCCCCCATGTATCTCCGTGTGCGCATCGTGACCCCGCTGGTGCTGGCCCTGGCCGCCATGCCGAGCCTTGCCGCTTCACCTGAAATCGAATTCGGCTACAACGACAAACCGGCGTTTCTCGGCGACATCATCGTGCGCACGACGGATGGCGTTTCCGACGACCTGCTCACCGGGGGACTCGGCAGCGCCGGCATCCAGTCCGCGACGGCACCTTCGGTCTCCGCCGTGCCCACGGCCACCGAACTGCGCCGGCTGGCGATCTACAACAACTACCGGGCTTTGGTCGATACCACGAGCAATGGCGGCTATGGCACGCTGTTCGGTCCGCTGCTCGGCGTGAGCGCCAACGGCGTGGTGAGCAGTCCCGGAGATGGCAGGATCGCCGGCACGGAGTATCTGGCCTATGCCAACCGCGGGGAGGGAGGGCAGAACGTGACGCTGATGGTGCAGGTTCCGGCTCACTTCAACCCGGCGGACCCCTGCATCGTCACCGGTACCTCCAGCGGCTCGCGCGGCATCTACGGCGCCATCGGCACCTCGGGCGAATGGGGGCTGCAAAAGGGCTGCGCCGTGGCCTATGCCGACAAGGGTACCGGCAACGGCATGCATGACCTGACGAGCAATACCGTCGGCCTGATCGACGGGATCCGCAGCGACGCAGACCTGGCCGGGGACGCCTCGCATTTCACCGCGGATCTCTCCGATTCGGCGCGGGCAGCCTTCCTCGCCGCGTGGCCCAACCGCGTCGCGGTCAAGCATGCCCATTCCCGGCTCAACCCGGAAGCGGATTGGGGGCGCGATACGCTGGACGCCGTGCGTTTCGCGTTCTATGTGCTCAATGAAACCTACGGTCTGCCGACGCGCAAGGGCGTGGTCCGCACCATCTTCAAGCCCAACACCGTGGTGATTGCGGCGAGTGTGTCGAACGGAGGCGGTGCGGCACTCGCCGCCGCGGAACAGGACGATGAGCACCTGATCGACGGTGTGGCCGTCGGCGAACCCCAGATCCAGTTGCGCGAGAACGACCGCCTCACGGTCCATCGTGGTAGCCAGGCGCGCGTCGGTAGCGGTCGAACACTGTTCGACTACACCACCTACGCGAACCTGCTGCAGCCGTGCGCCACGCTCTCTCCGCGCGCGGCGGGATCGCCCGGCGCGGCTTTCGTCCCCGCGGTGCTTGCCGCCAACCGCTGCGAGGCGCTCGTGAACCAGGGGCTGATCGGTGGCAGCACCCCGGTCGAACAGGGCGACAGCGCACTGGATGCGTTGCTTGCCTATGGCTGGGAGCCCGAATCGATTCCCTTGACGGCGTCGCATTACGCCTTTGCGATGCCGGCGATCGCGGTGACCTACGCCAACACCTATGGCCGCTTCGGGGTGGAGGAGCGAACATGCAACTACAGCTTCGCTGCCGTCGACGCCGCCGGCGCGCCCGCGACCTGGCCGGCAGCGGGCGCGGCGCAGAGCTTCGGCACCGGCAACGGCATTCCGCCGGTCTCGGGGCTGCAGATCATCAACGATGCCTCGGTCGGCGGACCGCTTCGCGACGGTGCTTCCATTTCCGCCTCGACCGGCAAGTTCGACTTCAACGTGGATGGGGCGCTGTGCCTGCGTAGCCTGTGGGCCAGCGACAGCGTCGAGTCGCTACGAGTCCGCGACGGCGTCGAGGAGGTCCGCGTGAAGGGCGACCTGCGCGGCAAGCCGGCGATCATCGTGCATGGGCGTGCGGACGCGCTGGTTCCGGTGGGTTTCTCCTCGCGTCCGTACCTCGGCATGAACCACATAGAAGAGGGCGGTCGCAGCCGGCTGCGCTACATCGAGGTCACCAACGCACAGCATTTCGATACCTTCATCGGCAACGCATTGCTCCCGGGTTATGACACGCGCTTCATCCCGATGCATGTGTATTTCCGCCGCGCGCTGGACTTGATGCATGGCCATCTCACCGCGCATGCGCCGCTGCCGCCTTCGCAGGTCGTGCGCACCACGCCGCGCGCGGGGATCCCCGGGGCGGCGGTCGCGATCACCGCTGCAAACGTGCCGCCAATCAGCGCCGACCCGCCCGAGTCCGACCTGATCACGGTGGTGCGCCGCGAAGTGTTCGTTCCGGATTGAGTCGGGCAACGCTGACGCGCGTCGGCCGATTACGCCCAAGGCGGCATCACAGCAGGGCTTCGATGTCGCCGGCGATGGCTTCGGGCGTCGTCATGGGGGCGTAGCGTTCAACGTGCGTGCCACTGCGATCGACCAGGAACTTGGTGAAGTTCCACTTGATCGCCTCGGTGCCGAGCACGCCTTTCGCGTGCTGTTTCAGCCAGACGTAAAGGGGATGGGCGGTGTCGCCGTTGACGTCGATCTTGGCGAACATCGGGAAGCTGACGCCGTAATTCTTCGAGCAGAAGGCGGCAATTTCGGCGGCATTGCCCGGTTCCTGCTCGCGAAACTGATTGCACGGGAATCCCAGCACGACCAGGCCGCGTGCGCGGTGCTTTTCGTATAGATCTTCGAGACCGGCGTACTGCGGCGTGAAGCCGCACTCGCTGGCGGTATTGACGATCAGCAGCACCTTGTCGGCGTATTCGCCAAGCGTGGTGCTGCCACCTTCAAGACGTTCGATTTCGATGTCATAGAGATTTGCGGCCATGGGGTGCCCTCTCTGCGTTGGGAAGTGTGCGGTCAGTCGCTAAATCATCGGGTGCTCGTGGCCGCCCGTGCCCGACTCCGCGTGGGACAAACTTTCTTGCGCTTGAGGCGGTACCCGGGCCGCCTCGAAGCTGCGGATTTCGAACAGTGCCTCACCCAGGCTCATCTCGCCGGCTTCCAGTAGCTTGCCGGCCAGATGCTCGGTCAGCCGCTTGTGCCGGGCGAGCACGGCTTTGGTTTCGCCGTACAGGCGCTCGCTCTGTGCTTCCATGATGCTGCGCGTTTCCTCGTCCAGGGTGCTGCTGCGTTGGCCGTCATTGGCGAGTGCGCCGAAGTTCAGGCGCGTCTTGCGGTACATGCCCATCTCTCCCACGGCGTGGTGCAGCAGCTTCGTCACGCGGGTGATGTCGTTGTGCGCCCCGTTGGTCGTGCCATCCTCGCCAAAAAACAGTTCCTCGTTGGCCATGCCGCCAAGCAGTACGCGCACGTCGTGTTCGATGTCACCCTTGGTCTTGAGCAGGTTGGCGCCCTGCTTGTGGAAGACGAAGCCCAATGCGTTGTTGCGCGGGTTGGCCTTGAGCGAAATTTTGATCGTCTTCATGTCGGCCAGGATCTCCTCCCAGTCGTCGTTGGTCCGCTTGCGTTCGTGATCGAGGTCCATCAGGAAGTGGCCCCATTCGTGCACCGCAATGATGCGCCGGTCGCGCTCGCGTTCGTCGGTAGTGTTGGCGTTGACGTTGCCCACCAGCACGCGCTCGGCGGCCTGCATCAGGGTATCGGCGCCGATCATCTCGCCCGCCTGCACGGCCGTGATGCCCGCCTGGTTGACGATGGTCTCCAGGTCGGCCGGGCTGCGGCCCTCCGTCACCGCCACCAGATGGCGCAGATCCATGTCGGGCAGCACCTTGTCGGCGCGCTGGCTGAGATAGTGGCCAAAGATCGCCAACCGCTCCTCTTGATTGGGCAGACGAAAGTCCACCTTCATCTGGAAGCGGCGCAGCATCGCTTCGTCCATCTGCATGGTTTCGCTGTTGAAGTTGCTGGCCACGATCCAGATGATCTCGGCGTCGTTCTTGCTGCGCACGCCATCGAGCACGGACAGCAGCGTGTTCGCGGTGTCGTCGTCGAACTTGCGGCGCCCGCCGCGCTTCATGAAGAGGTCCTGCGCCTCGTCCAGGAAGACGATGCAGCGCTTGCGCCGCTTGGCCATGGCCATGATGCGGCTGAGTGTATTCGAGCCGCCGGCGACGAAGCCCGTTTCCAGGTTGGCCGCGGAGTGAAACAGGATGGGGAGGCCCAACTCCTTTGCCAGGTAGCTGGCCAGCTTGGTCTTGCCGGTACCCGCCGGGCCGCTGAACATCACGTTGAAGGGCTTCGAGATGCCGTACTCGGCATACTCCGCGCGGCGTTGATACTGGTCCTTGATCTGTGCCACCTCGGCCTTGATGTCATCCATGCCGACCAGGTCGTCGATTGAGCCACGCACCTGCGCCGGCTCGATAAACTTGAGCGACTTGAACTGGCCCTTGAGCTGGAGGTACAGGAAAGCCAGCAGGCCGAGCATCAGCGCGGCAGACAACGCGCCGCTGGCACCGGCCTTCCAGCCGTCGTTCGCGGACTGCGGGCGGCCGCTGGCAAAGCGCTGATCCAGGCGCTCGAACAATTCGAGGCCGCTGGGGCTGAGCTCGCCGCGCGGAATGAAGGCAAGCCTGGCGCCCCAGGGCGCGGTAACGGCCTTGTCGGTGAAGATCCTGGTTTCCATGTCGCTTGGGTAATACGCGTGCTGCTTGCCTTGCGATTCGATCAGGATGATGCGCTCCGACACGTTCCACATCAGCGGCTCGTAGATCACGACAATGCGCTCGACCGGGTTCGCTTCAAGGAAACCCAGCACCGAGCCGCTGCCGAAGACCACGGGCAGCTTGTCGTTGAAAGTCCACAGTCCCTCGCCGGCCTTGCCGGCAACGACCATGCTCTCGACCTGCTCGGCCATGGCAGCACGCTTCTGCAAGAGCGTGAACGAATAGATGCCGGTGGCAGGGATCAGGATGGCCAGGGCCAGCACCGTCAGCTTGACGGCCGTCGACTGGATCACGAACCAGTCCTGCAGCCGGCTGGCGGCCTTCTTGACGGTGAGCCACAGACCGGTTGCGGCCGGCGGCGTGTCGCGGGGTTTCGACAAGTCGGACATGGCAGTCCTTCGTGGGGGCGCTGCGTTATGTTCCGGAGCCGGAACACATGATTCGCAATCACGCCGGGTTAAAGCCTCTCATATAACAAGCCGCGGATGGGCGCTGATTAGCCACCTGTCCGGGCCAAGTGTGACCCTCCACGTTGACCGGGGTTCAGAATACCGAGCAGGACGCGAACTCCATGTGAAATTTTGAACGGCAGGGCAGCGATTAGGCCGACCGCGAGGCCGACGCCGAGGCTCTCCGGGTTGCCGGTGCATTTGTCGAGCCAATATCAATGTCGAGGTCGGCTTTCGGCACTGGTCGACGTTTTTCGCGTATTTTCTGCGGCACGGCGGAGTGCGGCGTAGCGGCCGTGAGCGCTCCGTTATCCAACCCTTTCGTCCTCCCACGTCTGACCAATGACCCATCGCGAGCGATTTCTCGAACTGCAATCGGTGCTGGACGCGCATCAGGCGCTTTGGCGGCCGTCGCCGTTTCGCGAGCGCCGCCCGGACTGGTGCGATCACTGGCCGGCGCTCGCCGAAGCGGTGCTTGGGCTCGACGAGTTCGCGCTCGAGCGATTCATCGACGAGCCGGACGCATGCCGCGCATGGCTCGTGCGCTGGCTACCGGTCGCCGACACGCTGGAGCGCTTGTGCGATGTTCCACGTTTGGTCCCCCGTGCGCTGCCGCCTTGCGATGCGCATTTGAACTGGTCGATTCCCGGGCGCAAGCGCGAGCAGATCGACGCCTTCGCGGCGCATGGTCCGGTCGCGGCGGGGCCGCTGCTGGAGTGGTGCGCCGGCAAGGGACATCTCGGGCGCCGGCTGGCGCTCGTCGAGCATGTGCCGGTCAGCTTGCTGGAGATCAACCCTGCGCTGTGCGAGGCGGCCGAGCGGCTCGCGGTGCGTTCCGGCGTCGAGCAGACGGTGTTGTGTGCCGACGCCCTGGATGGTGCCTCGCTCGCCCACGTGCGTGGCCGCGCCGTCGTGGCGCTGCATGCGTGTGGCGAATTGCACCGGGCACTCGTCCGCGGCGCAGCCCATGACGGTGGGCACAGTTACCGCATCGCGCCGTGCTGCTATCACCTCGGCGCGGGCGAGCGCTATCGCCCGCTGAGCCGCGACGCCTCCCTGCCGCTCGATGCCGGCTCCTTGCGTCTGGCGGTGACCGAGACCGTCACTGCGCCGCGCCATGTCCGGCAGCGTCTCGCGCGGGATCAGGCCTGGAAGCTGGGCTTCATCGCCTTGCGCAATGCGCTCGAGGGCGATGCGATCCGGACTTTCCGGCCCGTGCCGTCGCGCTGGCTATCGGGAGACTTTGCCGCGTACTGCCAGGCACTGGCGCAGCGCGAAGGGGTGTGCTTCCCGGCGGTGGTCGATTGGGGGCACTGGCTCGCCGAGGGGGAACGCCGTCGCGCCGAGGTGCGGCGCTTCGAGCTCGTTCGCCATGCATTTCGCCGCGCGCTGGAGATGTGGCTCGTCATGGATCTTGCGCTGGGGCTGGAAGAGGCGGATTTCGAGGTGCGGGTCGGCACCTTCTGTGCCCGCTCGCTCACGCCGCGCAACCTGATGGTGCTGGCACAACGTCGTAGCGTTTAGCGTCCTGTGGCGTTGCCCACGGGCCTTCCACGGGGCTTCCGCACGGCATGCCCGATTCAATCGAACCCATTGACCGGAACAAACCATTATGTGCGCTATCGCACTGACTGTTCGCGAGCGGGTATCTAATATTCACTTGTATTGATATCGGTGTAGTTCGCAGATTGCTGGCGCCGGCAGGCGCAGGGCTAGTGATCATTGATCCGATGCGCCGCCCAATCAGGAGAATTGAGATGCTAAGAATGCTAATTGTGGCGCCACTTGCGGCGCTTCTCCTCAGCGCGTGCGTCGTGGCACCCGCGGGCCGCGGCCCGGGAATGGTTATGGCACCGGCACTGCCGCTGGTCGTGGAGCTGGACGTAGAGCCTTATTACTATCAAAGCGGCTATTACTATTATTACGACAATAACCACTGGCGTTATTCCGGTTCCAGATCCGGTCCTTGGACGGATCTTCCCCGGAGTCACTACCCCAAGGAGATCAAGTTCAAAGGCCGCGGTGATGGTCGGCGCGGAGATCGGGATCATGACCGCCGCAGAGATCGCGATGATGACCGCCGCGGCGACGGAGATCGCGACCGCCGCGACTGGAGATAAGCTGAAGCCTGCTGTTCTCGAAACCGATGAGCGACCGGATGGTCGACAACCCTGGGGAGAGGGCAGCAGATCGGCCGATTGATGGATATCAATGAGCTTCGCGGCGCTGCCGGCGATGCTGGCCGAACCGTGGAATTACACGAGTTGCCGGTGAGGATGCGAAGATGAATGGACGTCTGGAAGACAGGATTGCGGTCGTGACGGGGGCAAGCAGCGGCATCGGCCATGCGATCGTCGAGCGCTACGTCGCCGAAGGTGCAAAGGTCGTGGCATTCGGACGCAATGTGGAAGCATTGAATGAACTGGCTGCAGCCAGTCCGGGCAGGGTGATCGGTGTCAGTGGCGACGTCACCCGCGGCGACGATCTCGCGCGGCTCGTCGACGAAACGGTCAAGGCGTTCGGCGGTGTCGATATCGTCGTACCGAATGCGGGCATCGCGCGCGTGGTCTCGTTCGAGGAGAGTACGCGTGAGGCGTTCGAGACGCAGTTCTCGGTCAATTTCTTTGCCGCGGCCGAAACCGTCCGCCTGTTTCTGCCGCATGTCCGGCGCGGCGGGTCGGTGCAGTTCATCACGACCTTTCTCACGCAGGTCGGATTCCCCGGTCTCGCGATCTACAGCGCAAGCAAGGCGGCACTGAAATCGCTTGCCCAGACGCTTGCAGCAGAACTCGCTCCGAGGGGGATTCGCGTCAATTCGATTGCCCCCGGACCCATCGCCACACCGCTGTGGGGCACGGTCGGCCTGCCCCCGGAGGTGCTCGGCGCCGTCGTACAGTCGATCAATTCGCGTCTGATGACGGGTGAATTCGGCAAGCCCGGAGATATCGCCGAGACCTCGGTATTCCTGGCGTCGGACGGGGCGAGAAACATCTACGGACAGGATATCGTCGTCGACGGTGGTTACACGATCGGCTAGGACGCGATGTGGCTGGCGCCAACACGGGATGCGCGCGGATCGTACCGCTGACGGCGTGTTGTTCTGCGATTGCGGTCGCGGCGGTCGGACCGGCCGGCAGCCGCCTGGCTTGGCTATCGGATAACGACGCTAGGCTTCGATCAGACCGGAGCGCACGGCGATCAGCGCGAGTTCCGCGGCGTTCGCGGCGTTGAGTTTCTGCTTGATGTGATACAGGTGGGTGCCGACAGTGCTCGCGCTGAGCTTGTGCGTGTCCGCGACCTGGCTCACCGAGCGGCCCTTCGCGAGTTGCAGGAAGACGGCGAATTCCTTGTCGGTGAGGGCGTCGGCGGGGTCGTTGCTGCCGCCGAACTGGGCGAGCGCGAGTTGTGGGGCGAGTTCCGGGTCGACATAGCGCTGGCCGCGCGCGACCTGTGCGACGGCGCGCACGAGTTCCTGCGGCTGGGCGCGCTTGGACAAGTAGCCGGTGGCGCCGGCACGCAGCGCGCGCAGCGGGATCTGGCCGTCCTCGTGGGCGGAGAGCATCAGCACGCGTGCGTCGGGGTGACGCGCGCGCAGGCGTTCGAGGGCGCCCAGACCGCCGATGCCGGGCATCGTGACGTCCATCACCAGTGCGTCCGGCTTGTGCTCGGCGAAGGCTGCGAGCGCGGCCTCGCCGCAGTCGGCTTCGGCAACGATGCTTGCGCCGGCCCCTTCGAGCAGCATGCGGAAGCCCATCCGGACGACGGCGTGGTCGTCGGCGAGGACGAGGCGGAGGTTTTCAAGAGTGTTGGCCATGGGGACATTCCTCGCGGGACAGAAGCTGCGGCAGGCGGGCGCTGACGCGCAGGCCGCCGCCAGGGGGCGTTTCGAGATGCAGTTCGCCGTGCAGTTCGGCGACGCGTTCGCGCATGCCGGTGAGGCCATAGCGCCCCGGGCCGGGCTCCGGCGCGAGGCCGCGGCCGTTGTCGCAGACTTCGAGCGCGACCGCGTCGGACTCGAATTCGAGACGCACATCGACGTGTGATGCGCCGGAATGGCGGGCGACATTGGTGAGGCTTTCCTGCAGCAGGCGCAGTACCGTGAGGCCGAGCGCCTCGCCGGTGGGGGCATGTTGCAGTGCAGTGCGGCAGTCGACATGGATGTCCGGATGGTGGCGGGACCACAATCGGCAGTAGTCGGCGACGGCCTGGTCGAGTTGACCGCCGGTGTCGGCGCTGGCCGGGCGCAGGCGCTGCAGGATCGCGCGCACGCCGTCCTGCATCTGGCCGGTCATCGCGAGGATCGCCTGGGCGCTGCCGTGGATCTGCGGCTGATCTTCGCAGCGTTGCAGGATCGCGCCGGAAATCGCACGCACCGCGGTGATCGCCTGGCCGAGTTCGTCGTGCAGTTCGCGCGCGATCACGCGACGTTCGTCTTCGAGGCGGATATGTACGGCGCGCGCGAAAGCCTGGTCTTCTTCGAGACGCAGGTTGTGCGCGCGGGTGTCGTCGAGGGTGTCGGCGAGGCGGTTGTAGCTCGCGGCGACGCGGTCGAGTTCGGCGACGCGGTAGCCGGGCAGGCGGATGTCGAAGCGGCCGTCGGCACCGCGGGCGAGGGCCGCGTCGATCTGCGCAAGCGGCGCGAGCGCGCGGTTGAGCGCAAGGCGGGCGGCGATGGCGACGATCAGCAGCAGCGCGAGGGCCGAGCCGAGGCCGGTGGCGAGGTCGTCCCAGGCGTCGAGGACCGCGCGCGAGGCGTCGGGGCGCAGGACAATCTGGCGGTCGCCGGCATCGAAGTGGCGCACCGGCAGGGGGGGCGTGAGCCTGCCGGCGAACCAGTCCGGCGCGAAGCGACCGGCCTTGTAGGTGGATTCGGGCGAGACGTAGAGGCGGGCGCCGTCGGCCGCGAGCACTTCGAGCTGGTTGGCACGTAGCCGGCCGACCGCGCGCAGGTGCGCCATCAGCCGCGCCGGGCCGTCGGCGCTGTCGCGCAGTGTTTCGGACACCAGCACGGCGATCCACTGCTGCGCGACGTGGCTCGCGGCCTGTACCTCCTCGTGGATGGACTTGCGCGTCTCCCGCACCCACCAGCCGGCACCGGCGAGCAGGATCAGCGCGAGCGTGGCGGTGAGCACGAGGCCGACACGCGTACCGAGGCTCGCTGACTTAGCGCGCATGGCCTTTCTCCAGCACGGCCTGCTCGGCGGCCGGGAACAGATGCACGACCGAGCGGCGGTATTCGCGTTCGACTTCGGCCAGTTCCTTGAACTGCGCGGGGATCGGGCGGGCGAGCATCTCCGTCATGTCGAGGCCCGCCTCGGCGCCTTCGCGGATCGTCGCGGCGAGCCATTCGAGGTAGGCGCGGGTCTGGCGGATCGGCGCGGTGTCGCTCGCGACCGCGCCGTGACCGGGCACCCACTGCCGCGCCGGAAGCGCTTCGAGGCGCGTCAGCGCGGCCAGCCAGGGCGCGAGCTTGGCATGCGGGGTCGTCGCGGCGCGGTTGTGGAACAGCATGTCGCTGGCGAAGACGGTGCCGCTCGCGTGATCGATGACGACGAGGTCGGCCGGCGTATGGCCGTCAAGCGCGAGGAATTCGATGTCGCGCCCACCGATCGTGCGCCGGCCCGGTGCGAGAGGCTGCGTCGGCGCGACGCGCTCGGTGCCGTCCATCCAGTCGCCAGTCATGCGGTAAAGGTTTTCGTTGAAGGATTCGCCGTCCTGTTCGATGCCGCGCCGCGTTTCCGGCAGCGCGGCGAGCGTGGCGGCGGGGAAGGCCTGGTTGCCGAGGAAGTGATCCGGGTGGTGGTGCGTATTGATCGTCAGCACGACGGGTAGCGCGGTGACGCGCCGGATCGCGGCGAGCATCTGTTCGCCGTAGCGGCGCGACGGCCCGGTGTCGATGACGATGACGCCGCCGCTACCGACAATGAAACCGGTATTGAGGATATTGCCGCCGTTCGCCACGGAAAAATCCTCGTTGCGGCCGATGAGGACGTACACGCCAGCGGCGATCCGGTGTGGTTCCAGGTGATAGTCGAATCGCTTGGACGTTGCGGGCGCCTGGGCGCGGGCGGCGCCCGGCAGTGGCGCGAGGGTGAGAGTCAGGGCGAGGGGCAGGGCAAGGGACAGGGTGATGGTCCGCGGCACTGCGCGCAGTGCGTCGGCGAGGCGCGACATGATCCCTTGTGCCGTCATTGCGTCACCCATGCATCGATGCGGTTGCCGTTATTGTCGCGGCCGCGGGCGTGGATGCGCGTGCCGCCCGTCGCATCCGGAGGCATGTCGATCGTGAACAGCGGATTTTCGGAGACCGGCTCGAAGGCCTGGATACGCATCAGTTCGGCGCCGGACTCGTCGGAGAGCGTCAGTTCCTCGATGTGGAACACCGGGATGCCGGGCGCGAGACCGGTGTCCATCGGATGAATGATGCGCATGCGCAGGCGTTCGCCGCCGTCGATGCGCGGAAAGATCTTGCCGCTGACTTCGTTGAGGCGCTCCTGCCAAACCGGCGAGCCGGAGCCGGTGGATGGGGCGGTGCAGCCGCCGCCGGTGGCGGTGATCCACACCCCGCCGACGTGCCAGGTGCCGTCGGTGGTGCGTGCCGCCGCACGCACCGGGGACGACTGCTGCAGCTTGAGACGGAAGCCCAGACTCGCCCTGGCCCGGCCTGGATGGAAGCGCAGCACGGCGAGAATGGGGTTGAAGTCTGCGAACACCAGCACTTCCTCGACGCCGGTGAGCGCGCTCGCGTCGACGCTGACCGGAACGTTGAGCGAATCCTCGGCGATGGCCGGGGCGCTGATCTTTACGCGGGGGTCGAACACGACCGTGCGCCCGGCGAAGAAGGTCTTCTGCATGTCGCCCCAGCGGGCGGAGTCGAGCGGGTCCGTGACCGCGCCGCCTGCCGCGGCGGGCGCCACGGATTGCGCGCCGGCCGGCATGGCCGTCACAGGTAACGCGGCGCTGGCGCCCGGTGTCAGGCCGAGCCACAGCGTCGCCAACGCGAGCAGGATTGCACAGCGCATCGAATCTCCTCCACGGGGCGGTCGATGCCGCCCTCGATATTTGTCTTCGCTTTCAGCAAGGCGTGTGCCATACCTTATGTACGGCGGGCAGGCAGGTGAGCAATTGCGGGATGCTCCAAAACGGAACACCTGCTGTCAATCAGGACAGGTCAAATGCCGGCCGGGCAAGCGCGGGGTGCCATTTCACTGTGTTTTTCGCGTATTTCGGGCGCATCGACGTTACGTTTCCGGATGTTGCAGCGGTGGCACGCAGTTTGCGATCTTGGGTACCGAACCCGGTCGCCCTGTGCGGGGAGGCGGTTTCCGAAAAAACGACGAGAAACGAAAGGAGGAATCAAATGGAGCAGATCCGGAAAAGCGTAAGCGTACCCGGCGCCATCACCATTCTGGCGCTGACCCTTGCGAGCCTGGGAAGTGTTCAGGCCAAGGACGTTACCGATGCGGACATCCTCAATGACGGGACGAAGAACACCAACCAGGTGGTGACCTATGGCCTGGGAACCAAGGGGCAGCGTTTCAGCCCCCTGGCGCAGATTACCCCGTCGACGGTCAAGAACCTCGTGCCGGTGTGGTCGTTCTCGTTCGGCGGCGAAAAACAGCGCGGCCAGCAGTCGCAGCCGCTGGTGCATGACGGCAAGATGTTCGTTACCGCCTCCTACAGTCGCATCTTCGCGCTCGACGTGAAGACCGGCGAAAAGCTGTGGAAATACGAGCACCGCCTGCCCGACGGCATCATGCCGTGCTGTGACGTCGTCAACCGTGGCGCCGCGATCTACGGCAACCTGGTGATCTTCGGCACGCTCGACGCGCAGCTCGTCGCGCTCGACAAGGACACCGGCAAGGTGGTGTGGAAGGAAAAGATCGAGGACTACAAGGCGGGCTATTCCTTCACCGCAGCGCCGCAGATCGTCAAGGGCATGGTCATCACCGGCAACTCTGGCGGCGAGTTCGGTATCGTCGGCCGGGTCGACGCGCGCGACGCGAAGACCGGCAAGCTGGTGTGGACGCGGCCGGTGGTCGAAGGCCACATGGGCTTCAAGTACGACAAGGAAGGCAAGCAGGTCGAGAACGGCATCTCGGGCACGACCAACGCGACCTGGCCGGGCGACCTGTGGAAGACGGGCGGCGCCGCACCCTGGTTGTCGGCCTACTACGATCCCGAGGTCAACCTGATCTTCATCGGCACCGGCAACCCGGCGCCGTGGAACAGCTGGCTGCGCCCGGGCGACAACCTGTATTCGTCCTCGACAGTGGCGATCGATCCCGACACCGGCAAGATCGTCTGGCACTACCAGACCACGCCGCACGATGGCTGGGACTATGACGGTGTCAACGAGTTCGTGTCCTTCGAGTACAAGGATCCGAAGAGCGGCAAGATGGTCAAGGCCGGTGGCAAGGCTGACCGCAATGGCTTCTTCTTCGTCAATGACCGCACCAACGGCAAGCTGCTCAACGCCTTCCCGTTCGTCAAGCAGATCGACTGGGCCAAGGGCATCGACCTGAACACCGGCCGGCCGATCTACGACGACAAGAAGCGTCCCGGCAACCCCTTCACCGAAGGCGGTGGCGACGGCAAGAAGGGCGAGGTGGTGCTGAACGCGCCGTCCTTCCTCGGTGGCAAGAACCAGATGCCGATGGCGTACAGCCCGAAGACCGGCTACTTCTACGTGCCGTCCAACGAGTGGGCGATGGACATCTGGAACGAGCCGGTGTCGTACAAGCGTGGCGCGGCCTATCTGGGCGCCGGCTTCACGATCAAGCCGCTGCACGAGGACTACATCGGCGCGCTGCGCGCGGTCGATCCGGTCAGCGGCAAGATCGTGTGGGAGGTCAAGAACAACGCGCCGCTATGGGGCGGGGTGCTGACCACCGGCGGCGATCTGGTGTTCTATGGCACGCCGGAGGGCTACCTGAAGGCGATCAACGCGACCACCGGTGCGGAGGTGTGGAAGTTCCAGACCGGCTCCGGGATCATCGCCCCGCCGATCACTTGGGACGACGGCGGCGAGCAGTATGTCGCGGTCGTTTCGGGCTGGGGCGGTGCGGTGCCGCTGTGGGGCGGCGATGTCGCCAAGCGCGTGAACTTCCTGGAGCAGGGCGGTTCCGTGTGGGTGTTCAAGCTGCACAAGCCGTAATCGCATGCGGGGCGGCACATGCCGCCCCGGTTTTTCCCTGTCCATCCCGGTTCGCCGGGGTGGTCTGCTGAGCCCGTGCGCGGGGTGCCTGTCCGGCCGGAACGGGTTCAGCAGACCATCCCGAATCCTGCATGAGAGGATCTGCAAGTGAAACAATCCATCCTGAAACCGCTTCTCGCGACCGTGCTGCTGAGCCTGGCTGCCCATACCGCCACCGCGGTGGACCGCGGCACCCCGCGGGAGGCCCGTACGCTGTTCGAGCAGGCCGTGAAGTTCATGGAAGCCAACGGTCCGGAGCGCGCCTTTGCGGCGTTCAACGACCGCAACGGGCAGTTCGTGCGCAAGGATCTGTATGTCTTCGTAATCGACGACAAGGGTGTCTATCACGCCAGCGGTGCGGCCCCCGAGGCGCTGGTCGGCCTGACGGTGCTCAACACGACGGACGCCGCCGGCAATCCGCTGTTCCGCGAGATGATCGACACCACGCGCGCGACGCAGGAAGGCACGGTGCGCTACATGTGGCTCAACCGTATGACCAACAAGGTCGAGCCCAAGGTCAGCTATGTGCGCAAGGTCGGCACCTACGTCGTCGGTGTCGGTTATTCGGCGCCGCGCGCGAGCGCGGACGACGCGCGCGCCATGCTCGGCCGCGCGGTCGCGCTGGCCCGGGCGGACGGGCCGGCGAAGGCGGCGACGGCATTCAACGACCGCCGTGGCGCCTTCATCAAGGATGATCTGTACGTGTTCATGGTCAATCTCGACAGCGGCCGCTTCGAGGCGATGGGCATGAACCCCGCGCTGGCGGACACCGACGCACGCGGTCTCGTCGATGCCGCGGGGCATGCGATCGTCGCCGAGATGATCGAGAAGCTGAAGACCGCGGACGAGGCCACGGTCGATTACGTGTGGCGCAATCCGGTCACCAACCGTGTCGAGAAAAAACGCTCCTATGTGCGGCGCGAGGGCGGCTCGCTGATCGGCGTGGGACACTATATCGAGTAGGTGGGTATCGCCGGACCGCTTGGTCGGGTTGGCAACGCAGGAGGGACAGCAGGGTGACTGGGAGGCGATCGGACGTTCGGCGGATCCTTGCGTGTGCGCTGCTGATCGTGCTCGGTTCGTTGCCCTGGGCGCCGTCTGCCCGCGCTGCGGAAGATCCGGACACGGTTGTCGGGGTGACGATCCGTGTCGCAGGTGAGGGTTGGGGGAGCGCCGAGCGGGACGAGATCGAAACCGTGCTGCAGGCCGTGGCGAACGAACTGGTCACTGGCCCGGCCCCCATGTTCGCCGCGCCGATCGTGGTGAGCTACGCTGCCGGCAGTCCGGTCACCCTCTACGAGAGGGGGGCCGCGGGCGAATATCAGGTGCACTTGTCCGCACGCGACCGGCGCTGGGCGCAGTACGTCTACCAGTTCGGTCACGAGCTGTGCCACATCATGTCGAACTTCGAAGTTCGCGCCGCGAACACTGCGCACAAACGCAACCAGTGGTTCGAGGAAGCGGTGTGCGAGACGGCGGGCCTCTTCGCGCTGAGGCGCATGGCCGCGCGCTGGCAAACCGAGGCACCGTATCCGACCTGGCAGGACTACGCGCCCGCGCTGCGCGCCTACGCCGATCGCCTGGTCGGCGAAGCGCACCGCCACTTGCCCGAGGGTGTTTCGCCGGGCCGTTGGTTGCACGCAAGGCTTGAAACGCTGGGAAGCAATCCCTACCGCCGCAGCGACAACGAGGTCGTCGCGAACCTCCTGCTGCCCTTGTTCGAACGGGCGCCGGAACAATGGGCGGCGCTCCATCACCTGAATCTGCATCCCGACGATAGCGTTGCCGATCTGCCTCAGTATCTGCGCAATTGGCGCGGCAACGCGCCGCGCGACCACCAGCAATTCATCGACGAACTGGCAGGCGAACTGGGCCTCGGCGACGTGACGGTTTCCGCGCGGGCGCAATCGGCCGCAGCGATCACGCCGCCACCGTCCCGCGATTCATCAGGAGGTCAGGCAGGCAACGCGGGCCCGCTGCACGATTGAGTTTGCGCGTCGCGAATCCGGCGTGCCCTGCACGATGAGGTGATGCGGCGGCGTGTTGCTAGCGGAAACCTTCCGGGTCGCGGTCGGCAATGGCGTTGCGCATGCGGATTTCAAGCGCCAGGCGCTGAACATAGCGGTTGAGGTCGCGGTCGCCTACTGCGCTTGCGCGCGGACCTTCTTCACCCGGAACGTCGCCGGGACGTCCGAACACCCCTGCGTCCTGCTTGATCTGCAGCCCTTCTTTCACGGCCTGGGCCTGCTCGTCAAAGGAATCGCCCTTCACCGTCGGGGCCGCGACGCTGGCCGGTACGACCAGCGTCAGTGCCGCGATCAATGCCAGCAAAGCCGATCTGGAGTTCATGTCTTGTCTCCTGAACGAATTGGTCCCTTAGGATGCACTGCTCGTTCTGCGCCGAGCATCTACCGTTCCAGTATAGGCGTCGGCAGTGCAGATACAACGCATCAGGCTGGCGCAGGCACCCGCCGGCGGTGCCGCTTACGGATGTCTCAGCGGGGCATACAGGCCTCGATCTTGAGCGCCACGGCGATGACTTCCTCGGTACGCTGAACTTGCACGCCCGGTGTAGCGGGGGATGATCCCCATCAGCGGTGCAAGTCGCCACCGTCGTCGAACAGTTCGACGGGGATGTCTTCGGGGCACAGCTGACCGGCCTCGTCGCCGATCAGCGCGAGAATCAGTCGCAGCTGGTTGCGCAGTTCGCGCAGGTTGCCGGGCCAGCGGTGACGGCGCAGCAGCGCGAGCGCGTCGGGACAGACGTAGATCGGGCGATCGGGAGACGCTTCGCGCACGAACTGGCGCACCAGCGCGTCGAAATCCGTGCGTTCGCGCAGGGGCGGCAGGCTCAATACGTGACCGCCGCTGGCGTCGAAATTGCGCAGGTCGAGGCGTCCCTCGCGGCGCAGTTCCACCAGCGGCTGGCGTGCGGTGCCGACGACGCGCGCGCGCGTGCCGTCGTTGGCGTCGAACAGCCGGGCCTGCAGGGCGGTCGGCAGGGCGTCGATTTCGACCAGGAACAGGGTGCCGTTGGCCGCCTGCAGCCAGGCGTTGTCCAGTTCCTCCTCGCCGGCCGCGCCGGCGGCCAGCGTGCTGCAGTCCAGGCCGATCAGCGGAGCGTCGGCCGATGCGCGATGGTCGGCGTGAAAGGCGCGCATCAGATAGGCCTTGCCGGTACCCATTTCGCCCTCGAACAGCAGTGGGGTGTTGCTTGTCGCGCAGTCGTGCAGCGTGTCGATGATGCGCGCGATATGCGGGTCGCCCAGGACCATTGCCGCGAGGCGCGAATCCTCGCGTCGTGTGCTCCCGCTCGCGGTCCGCACGCCGGGGTCGCGTCGACGCCGCGTGCGCAGGCTGGCGCGGGCGATGAAGCTTTGGCCGCCGATACCATGCAGCGGAAACGGGGTGTTGTGGTCCTGCGCGGCCCAGTTGACCACCGCCGCCCACGGAGTGCCGAAGCACGCCTCGTAGGTGGTGGCCGGATAGCTGCCGGGCAGTTTCAGCAGCGCGCGCGCCTGGCGGTTGCTCGCCACCAGGCGGCCGCCTTCATCGAAGACCGCCAGCGCATGCAGCGGGTCCGCGAGGGCATCGTGGCGGGTGTGGAAATGCAGGCGCACGAATCCTTCGTCGAGCGTTTCGAGCAGGCGGTGCTCGATCAGCTCGGCGGTTGTGCGCAGCAGGGCGCCGGCGTGGGCCAGGTTCTCGCGGGCGTCGGACGAGACATCGAGAATCCCGAGCATGCCGCCGGTGGGCGCGAGGATCGGTGTCGCCACGCAGGCGAGAATGCGGTTGCGCTCGAGGTAATGCTGGTCGCCCTGCACCGCCACGACTGTGCCGGTCTGCAGCGCCGTGCCGATGGCGTTGGTGCCCATGCTGGCCTCGGTCCAGTCGACCCCGGGGCGTAGCGCCACGGCGCTGGCGCGGTCGAGAAAATCCGTGTGGCCCAGCGCGCTCAGGATCATGCCCTGGCGGTCGGCCAGCAGCACCGTCGACGAAGGGCTGCCGATTTGGCGGTACAGGCCTTCGATCATCGGCCGCGAGAAGGCCAGCAGCCGGTTATTGGCCTCCAGCCGCTCGGTCAGGTCGGTACGCGCGAGTGCGGTGTCGTTGAGCCGTTCGTCCGGCCGGAGCCCGTGCCGGTGGCTACGCTCCCACGAGGCGGCAAGCGTATCCGGCAGGGAGGGGGGCTGATGGGATTGCATTATGGCGATCCATGAAGCACAAATCATTCCGTTTGTTTGAAGGCGGCGGGCTGCCGGTGGCGGTGCCGCTGGCGAAACGGCCTTCAAGCGCAAGCATGCGCGCATCTGGCCGTGCGCACCGGGGAGTTCATGGTGCGTCGCATCGGAACACTTGTGTCTTTGTTGAACAGCCCGCGGCGGCGCAGGTGCTCATCTCGATAACCACAGATCATGCATGGATAAGCCTTTCAAGTAATTGCTGCGCAAAGGAAAAACGTCGAAATGCCGGCGCCGGCGGCAGGCTGGCACGCCACCTGCGAAAGAGATTGCGACGCAACAGCGTATCAATCAACTTCTGGAGACGAGTTCATGATCTACGAGATGCCCGGCAAGACTGGCGCCAAGGTGCAGTTCAAGACACGCTACGACAACTTCATCGGCGGCAAGTGGGTGGCGCCGGTTCGTGGCCAGTACTTCGAGAACATCACGCCGATCTCCGGCAGGCCGTTCTGCCAGGTCGCCCGCTCGACCGAGGAAGACATCAATCTCGCCCTCGACGCTGCCCACGCCGCAGCCGACAAGTGGGGCCGCACCTCGGCTGCCGATCGCGCCAACCTCCTGCTGAAGATCGCCGACCGGCTGGAAGCCAACCTCGAAATGCTGGCCTACGCCGAGACCGTCGACAACGGCAAGGCGATCCGCGAAACCCTGAACGCCGACATCCCGCTGACGATCGACCATTTCCGCTACTTCGCCGGCTGCCTGCGTGCTCAGGAAGGCGGCATCAGCGAGATCGACGAACACACCGTCGCGTACCACTTCCACGAGCCGCTCGGCGTCGTCGGCCAGATCATTCCGTGGAACTTCCCGATCCTGATGGCGGCATGGAAGCTCGCCCCGGCCATCGGCGCCGGCAACTGCGTGGTGCTGAAGCCCGCCGAATCGACCCCGGTCAGCATCCTGGTGTTGGTCGAACTGATCGCCGACCTGCTGCCCCCGGGCGTGCTCAACGTCGTCAATGGTTTCGGTCGCGAAGCCGGCATGCCGCTGGCGACCAGCAAGCGCATCGCCAAGATCGCCTTCACCGGTTCCACCGCCACCGGTCGCGTCATCGCCCAGGCCGCCGCCACGAACCTCATTCCGGCGACGCTGGAGCTCGGCGGCAAGTCGCCCAACATCTTCTTCGAGGACATCGCGGCTGCCGACGACGCCCTCTTCGACAAGGCGGTCGAAGGCATGGTGCTGTTCGCCTTCAACCAGGGCGAAGTGTGCACCTGCCCGTCGCGTGCGCTGATCCAGGAGTCGATCTACGACAAGTTCATGGACCGCGTGCTGGCTCGCGTCAAGGCGATCAAGCAGGGTAGCCCGCTCGACACCGCATCCATGATGGGCGCGCAGGCCTCGACCGATCAGATGAACAAGATTCTGTCCTACCTCGACGTGGGCCGGCAGGAAGGCGCCGAACTGCTGATCGGCGGCGACCGCGCCCGTCTGGGCGGCGAACTGGCCGAGGGCTATTACATTCAGCCGACCCTGTTCAAGGGCCACAACAAGATGCGCATCTTCCAGGAAGAGATCTTCGGGCCGGTGCTGGCCGTGACGACCTTCAAGGACGAAGCGGAAGCGCTGGAGATTGCCAACGACACCCCGTACGGCCTCGGTGCCGGCGTGTGGTCGCGCGACGGCAGCACGGCCTACCGCATGGGCCGCGCCATCAAGGCCGGCCGCGTGTGGACCAACTGCTACCACGCCTACCCGGCCCATGCCACCTTCGGCGGCTACAAGGAATCCGGCATCGGCCGCGAGACGCACAAGATGATGCTCGACCATTACCAGCAGACCAAGAACCTGCTGGTGAGCTACAGCCCCAACGCGCTCGGCTTTTTCTGAGCGCGTTACCAGGTCCTCGCGCTCGGCTTCTTCTGAGCGCGGCGGTGTTCCCGGGCGCGCGCGCTGCGGGCGTCCGGGGCCCTGCGTTGTGAAGTGTTCTTCTCTCCCTCTCTCCTCCCTCCACGAGCGGAAGAGTTCACGGGCGGCTCCAGCCGCCCGTTTTTTTTCCGGAACCAGTCGCGATCACGCCGGCAGCGTGGGCTTCACGGCAGCGACGATGAGCAGGCCGAACGCGCAAGCGCAGCGCAAGGGGCAATGCACTATCCTTGATAGCGCGTGTCGCACGCATGGAGGAGCGAGCACGTGGTTTCGGGGTGTTCCAAAATGGAGCAGTTGCTCCAAAGCGGGACGGTCGGGGCGGCCGCCGATGTCCGCCAGGGCATCGAGACACCTGGACCAGATCGTGCATAGCAGAATCACACGCCTGTGGGCTCGATCCCGCGGGTGATTAAACAAGAATCATGGAGACAGGAAATGTTCCATCCTCTCGCGCGAGCATGGCTGATAGCTGTCGCGCTGCTCGCCTGCCTGATCGCCCCGGCCGGTGCTGCCGACTTGCCGACGATCCGCATCGGCGTGCTGCAATACGGCACGGTGAGCTGGGAACTCGACGTGATGAAACGCATGGGGCTCGCCGAGCGCGAAGGCGTGCGTTTCGAGGTCGTGCCGTTGGCGTTGAAGGATGCCGCCAATGTCGCGCTGCAGGGCGGTGCCGTCGATGTCATCGTCAATGACTGGATCTGGGTCGCGCGCCAGCGTGCCGAGGGGCGCGATTTCGCCTTCGTGCCTTATTCGCGGGCGATCGGCGGCGTCATGGTGCGGCCCGATGCGGGCGTGCAAACGCTCGCGGATCTGCGCGGCATGCGTCTGGGTGTTGCGGGCGGGGCGCTGGACAAGAGCTGGCTGTTGCTGCGTGCCTATTCGCGCAAGACCATTGGCGAGGATGCCGCACGGCTCGTGAAGCCGGATTTCGGCGCGCCGCCGCTGCTCAATGCCTTGATGCTCAAGGGCGAACTGCCGGCAGTGCTGAACTTCTGGCATTACGCCGCGCGCCTGCGTGCGGCCGGCATGCGCGAACTGGTCAATCTCGACGACATCCTGCGCGCGCTGGGCGTCGAGGGCGAACTACCGATGGTCGGCTGGGTGTTCCGCGAGGAATGGGCCGGGCGCAACCGCGCCGCGATCGAAGGTTTCCTGCGCGCCTCGGCGAAGGCCAAGCAGCTGATGCTGGAGTCCGATGCGGTGTGGGAGGATCTGCGTCCGCTCACGCGCGCCGAGGACGATGCGACGCTGGCGGCGCTGCGGCAGGGTTTCCGTGCCGGGATTCCGGGTACGGACAGTGCGCAGGCCGAACGCACCGCAGGTCGCGTCTTCGGTATCCTGGCCGCGGAAGGTGGCGCGGAACTGGTTGGGCCGGCAACGGCGCTGCCGGCCGGAACCTTCTGGCACCCGGGTGGCGCACGGTAATGAAAGGCGGCGCGGATGACACGGCCGTGTTGCCCTCGTCTTCGCTGCGCAAGGGAGGGCGGATGAAACCGCTGTTCCCGCGCGGCGATGGCTGGGTGCGTCTCGCGTCGCTGCTCGGTTTCCTCGCGCTGTGGCAGTTCCTAGCGTGGCTGCTGCAGAGCACCAGCCTCCCGGCTCCGGCGGTGGTGTTCGGGCGCGTCGTCGATGAAACCGTGTCGCTCGCGCTGCCCTGGCATCTCGCCATCACGCTGGCGCGCGTCGTGGTCAGCTTCCTGCTGGCGATGGCGATCGGCACCGCGATCGGCATCGCGATGGGCCGCTGGCGGCAGCTCGACCTCCTGCTCGATGGCTGGCTGGTGCTCGGGCTCAACATCCCGGCGCTGGTGACGATCATCCTGTGCTACGTATGGTTCGGCCTCAACGATGCGGCTGCAATTTTCGCCGTGGCGGTGAACAAGATTCCCACCGTGGTGGTGACCGTGCGCGAAGGGGCGCGCGCCATCGACCGCAATCTGATGCAGGTCGCGCACGCCTACCGCCTGCCGCGCTGGCGTACGTTGACGCGCGTCTATCTGCCGCAGCTCTACCCCTACCTGATGGCGGCGGCGCGCTCCGGGCTGTCGCTGATCTGGAAGATCGTGCTGGTGGTCGAACTGCTCGGTCGCAGCAACGGCATCGGTTTCCAGCTCAACATGTTCTTCCAGTTCTTCGATATCGCCGGCATCCTCGCCTACACGCTGGTTTTCGCCGCCATTGTGCTGATCGTGGAGGCGGCCGCGTTGCGGCCGCTGGAGCGGCGCCTGACGCGGTGGCGGGGGTAAACGGCATGCTTGAGATCGCAATCCGGCGAAAATCCTATCCTGACCGCGGCGGTCAGCCGCACCTGGCCCTGTCCGGGCTCGCGCTGAACGCGGCGCCGGGCGAATTCGTCTGCGTGGTCGGCCCGTCCGGCTGCGGCAAGAGCACGCTGCTGAATGTCGTCGGCGGGCTCGACCGCGATGTCGACGGACGTGTCAGCCTCGGCGGCGCAGCCCCCGAACACGGCATCGGCTTCATGTTCCAGGAGCCGCGCCTGATGCCCTGGCTCACGGTGCTGGATAACGTGCTGCTGGTCGCCGGCCAATCCGACGCAGCGCAGCGGCGCGCCCGTGACCTGCTGGGTGCGATGGGCCTGGGCGAAGTCATGGACGCCTTTCCCGGGCGGCTGTCCGGCGGCATGCAGCGCCGCGTCGCGCTCGCCCGCGCCTTCGTCATCGAGCCGAAGCTGCTGCTGATGGACGAACCCTTCGTCTCGCTCGACGTGCCCACCGCCAACCGCCTGCGTGCGATGCTGGTCGAACTGTGGCAGCGTTGCCGCTGCACGGTGCTGTTCGTCACCCATGACCTGCGCGAAGCACTGTCGCTGGCCGACCGGGTGTGTTTCCTGTCCGCGGCGCCGGGGCGCGTGGTGCTTGAGTATCCGCTCGCGCTGCCGCGTCCGCGCATGCCCGACGACGCCACGGTGCAGGCGCTGCAGGCGAGCCTTCTTGCGCAGCACCCGGAGTTGCTGGCCGGGCTCGCGACGGCCGGCACGGGCAGCGACGGAAGTGCCGATGACTGATTTGATCACCGCTTGGAGCGCCGAATCGATGGCCGATTCCATAACTCCGCCGCCCCATGCGGAGCCCCTGCTGAGTCTGCGTGACGTGCGCAAGTCCTACGGCCCGCGCGAAGCCTTGCGCGGCGTCAGTCTGGATGTGGCGCGCGGCGAATTCGTCGCCTTGCTGGGCCCCAACGGCGCCGGCAAGAGCACCCTGTTCCAGCTGCTCACTGGCTTGTTCAATGCTGACGACGGAAGCCTCTCGGTGTGCGGCCATGACATCCGCCACAATTCGGTCGCAGCGCTGGCCGGCATCGGCGTCGTCTTCCAGCAGAGCACGCTGGACCTCGATCTCGGCGTCGCCGCCAATCTGAAGTTTCACGCCAGTCTGCACGGTCTCGGCGGACGCCGCGCACGCGAACGCATCGCGGACGCGCTGCAGCGCCTGGGGCTTTCGGAGCGCGCGGGCGATCCGGTGCGCGAACTGAGCGGTGGCAACCGTCGCAAGGTGGAACTGGCACGCGCGCTGGTGCATGAGCCGGCGGTGCTGCTGATGGACGAGGCCACCGTCGGTCTCGACCCGGCCTCGCGCCGCCAGTTGCTCGACGAGGTGCTGGCGCTGCGCGCGCGCGGCGTCGGCGTGCTGTGGGCGACGCATCTGGTCGACGAAGCCGAGGCCGCCGATCGCGTCATCGTGCTGCACCAAGGGCGCATCCTCGCCCAGGGCCGGCCGCAGAACCTCGCCGAGGCTGCCGGCACCGCGACACTGGCCGAAGCCTTCCTGAAAATGACCGGCGATACCGTCGCCTGAGTCCCCACGATACCCTTGAACAACCCGACAGGAGGCAATCCGTGATTCGTTCGAGAAGCACCGCCGCACTGCACGCGCTGGCCCTGTCCGTCGTCCTTGCGGCGGGCGCTGCCGCAGCGAAGGACACCGGCTACGTGTTCGTCAGCAGCGAGAACGACCACGCGGTCACCGTGCTCGATAGCAAGACCTGGCAGGTCGTGAAGACCATCGCCACCGGGCAGCGTCCGCGCGACATGCGCCTGAGCCCGGACCGCATGGCCTTGTATGTGATCGCGAGCAAGGGCAACCGCGTCGACGTCATCGACATCGCCCAGCTCAAGCTCACGCACAGCATCCCAGTCGGCGAGGATCCGGAGATGTTCGATCTCTCGCCTGACGGCAAGCGCTTATACGTCTCCAATGAAGAGGACGCGCAGGTCTCGGTGATCGACGTCGCCAGCCGCAAGCCGCTCGCGCAGATCGAGGTCGGCGAGGAGCCCGAAGGCGTGCGGCTCAGCCCGGACGGCAAGCGCCTGTATGCGACATCCGAGGTCGCAAACATGGTGCACGTCATCGACACCGCGACCAACAAGATCCTCGCCAACGTCGTCGTCGCCAATCGCCCGCGGCGCTTTGCGATGACGCCTGACGGTGGCGAAGTGTGGGTCACCAGCGAACTGGGCGGGCAGGTGACGGTACTCGATGGGGTGAGCAACAAGGTGAAGGCGAAGGTGACCTTCACGCCGAAGGGCTTCCGCGCCGACGACGTCACGCCGGTCGGCATCGCCATGACGCGCGACGGCAAGACCGCCTTCGTCACGCTCGGCCGCGCCAATCACGTCGCCGTCGTCGATGTGGCCAGCCGCAAGGTGCAGGATTACGTGCTCGTCGGCAACCGTGCATGGGGCGCGACGCTCAATCGTGACGAGAGCCTGCTGTTCGTCGCCAACGGCCTGTCCGACGACATTTCGATTGTCGATGCGCGCAGCCGCAAGGTGCTGCGTTCGGTGCCGGTCGGGCGCGTGCCGCACACCGTGGTGATCGACGACTGATGAATACCGCGCTGCGATCGACGAAGACAGGACCCTGCGCAATGCATGCCTGCATGAAACTATTCCTGCGCTTCGCTCTGGGCATGGTCGCCGCGCTGTCGTTGGCAACGCCGGTTGCGGCGGCGACGACGACGGTGCGCATCGTCCATCTGGAGCTTGACCCGGATGGCCGCTACGATGAGACGCGCCTGTTCTTCCGCGGACTCGCGCAGCCGCTCGGGCGACCCTTTGCCGGCGCAGAAGTGGCGCTGCGCGAGGCGCGTTTCGTCGGCCAGGCGATCGGTGTCGAATTCGCGCTCGAGCGTGCATCGGGCGCGGACGCGAAGGCGCTGGTCGCGGCGGTCGAACGCCTCAACAAGGACGGCGTGCGCTTTTTCCTGATCGACGCGCCCGGCGCGGTCGTGGCTGAAGTGTCCAAGGCGGCACGCGGTCGCGAACTGCTGCTATTCAACGTTTCGGCGCCCGACGACGCGCTGCGCCAGGCGCAGTGCCAGCCCAACCTGCTGCACACGCTGCCGAACGACGCGATGCGGGCGGATGCGCTGGCCCAGTTCCTGGTGTCGAAGAAGTGGCGCTCGGTGCTGCTGCTCGAAGGGCCGCGCCCCGAAGACCGCCTGCAAGCGGATGCCTTCGAGCGCGCGGCGAAGCGTTTCGGTTTGAAGATCGCCGAGCGCAAGCCCTTCGTGCTCAGCAACGACCCGCGCCAGCGCGACCAGGGCAACGTCGCCCTGCTGACGGCCGGTGCTGATCACGACGTTGTTTTCGTCGCGGACAGCGACGGCGAATTCGCCCGCAGCGTGCCCTACCGGACCGTGCGATCGCGCCCGGTCGTCGGCGCCGAAGGCCTCGCCGCGGCCGCATGGTCGTGGGCGTGGGAGCGCCATGGCGCGCCGCAGCTCAACGCCCGCCTCGAAAAACACGCCGCTCGCAAGATGGCCGACCCCGACTGGGCCGCGTGGATGGCCGTCAAGGCGGTCGTTGAAGCCGTCGTGCGCACGCAGAACGCGCCCTTCGCCGCGCTGGCCAAGTACCTCAAGGGCGAGGAGATCACGCTCGACGGCTTCAAGGGCAACCGTCTCGGCTTCCGCGCGTGGGACAACCAGCTGCGCCAGCCAGTCCTGCTCGCAACCCACAACGCGGTCATCGAACGCGCGCCGATCGCGGGTTTCCTGCATCCGACCAACAACCTGGATACCCTCGGATTCGACCAGCGCGACAGCCGCTGCGCGTTCTGAGGGCGTCCGACACCCCGGACCCCTTCATGAGACTGCAACACGCCTTGCTCGCGCTGCAGGCCATCGCCGGCCGCGAGGTCGCCAAATTCGTCCGCCAGGGCGGGCGCTTCGCCTCCGCGCTGGTGCGGCCGCTGCTGTGGCTGGTGGTGTTCGCCGCCGGTTTCCAGAACGTGTTCGGCGTGTCGATCATCCCGCCCTACGACACCTATATCCCGTATCAGGTGTACATCGTGCCCGGCCTGCTCGGCATGGTGCTGCTGTTCAACGGCATGCAGTCATCGCTGGCGATGGTGTACGACCGCGAAATGGGCATGATGCGCCTGCTGCTCACTGCACCGCTGCCGCGCTCCTTCCTGCTGTTCGCGAAGCTGCTCGCCGGCACCCTGCTGTCGGTGCTGCAGGCCTATGTCTTTCTCGTGATTGCCGCGCTGTTCGGCGTCGACGTGCCCTGGAGCGGCTGGCTGTACGCGCTGCCGGTGGTGGTGCTCGCCGGCATGATGCTGGGCGCACTCGGCCTGCTGCTGTCGGTGCATGTGCGCCAGCTGGAGAACTTCGCCGGCACGATGAATTTCGTCATCTTCCCGATGTTCTTCATTTCGCCCGCGCTGTATCCGCTGTGGAAGCTGGAAGAGTCCGGCGCCGCGGTGATCCATCTCGTCGCGCAGTGGAACCCCTTCACGCACGCCGTGGAGGCGATCCGCTTCGCGCTGTATGGCCAGTTCGCGGGCGTGTCGCTCCTAATCGTCGCCGGCTGCCTTGCGGTGTTCTTTAGCCTCGCGGTGCGCGGCTACGACCCCCAGCGCGGAATGCTGAAACGTGCCGGCGGCAAGCCTGCATGAGCGGTGTGTGTCCGGGACTGCCTGCGCCCCCGCGCCGCGGGCGATCTGCAGCAGTGAAAACTCCCCGCAGATCGCCCGAGCAATGAAAGGTGTTCCATTCTGGAGCACCTGCTCCAAAGCGGAACGATCAGATCTGCAGGACAGGGTGCCGATTACTTCTTAGGGGCAGTCGGGAACGTTCCCGGGTTGCTCAGGGGACGCGGTGCGTGACGCCATGCGCCGCGAAGATGCGCCCCAATTCGCCGGAACGCTGCAGGTCGGCCAGCGCCGCCGACAGGGATGCGGCGAGTTCCTTGTGGTCGGCCTTCACCGCCATGCCCAGCGGCCAGCCGCTGACGCGCATCTCCGGCATGTTCAGCGCGTTCAGCTCGAACCCGCTGTGCTCCTTCAGCGATGCTTCGAGCTGGCTGCGTGGCCCCATCACCGCGCTGACCTCGTTGCGACCCATCGCCGCCACCGCCTCATTGATGCTGCGGAAATGCACGACATTGTCGCGCAGCCGGCCATTGAGCACATTTAGCATGAAGTCGCTCGCATGGGTGTCGAGCTCCACGCCGATCTTTTCACGCGTGAACACCTCGAAAGCGTTTGCCGCCGAGCCGGCCACCGTCGGCACGCGCGCCGGATTGCGCGCGATCGCCATGGTCTCCAGGTGGTAGGGCGCGAAGATCGCCACCTTGTCGTTCTGCGCGGCGAACTGCGCGTCGACCGGCACATGCAGCATCACGTCGGCGGGGCGCCGGCCGAGGTAATGACCGCGCCACACCATGTTGCGCAGGTCATCGCCCATGTTTTCGTCGGCGGGAAATTCGACGATCTCGGCACGCAGCCCCAGTCGCTCTGCCAGGGCCTGGGCCAGCGCAATATCCACGCCCTTGCCGCGCACCGAATACGGAGCGAAGTCGGCGTACACCGCCACCCGCAGCGTGCCGGCCTGCTGTACTTCCAGCTGTGCAGCGGCATGCGCGGGGAGCAGCGCGCCGGCGCACAGGGCGCCAGCAGCGAACAGAAATCCACGGCGATCATTTTTCACGAACGGTCTCCAGCCATGCCTTGATTGCCCACATTGCCTCCTGCGAGAGCATGCCCTCGAACGGCGGCATATACACGGCGCCGTTGCGGGTCACGCCGTTGCGGATGCGGCTGAGAAAATACTCGTCCGTTTCGGGGGCGATGTCCAGCTTGCGCAGGTCCGGGGCAATGCCGCCGGACACCGCGCCCAGCCCGTGACAGCGTGCGCAGTTCTGGTTGAAGGCCGAATCGCCGATGCGGATTGCTTCCTTGTCATCACGGTACGGATTGACGGCCTGCCATTCCGGCCCGAGCGGTTTCAGCGTCGACACATCCACCGCCTGGGGCGTGACGTCGCCGTGTGCGTGTGCCAGCCCCGCGCCGAACGCGAGTCCGATGGCCATTGCTCCGACTCGCAGGTTGCGGGTCAGGGTCTCCTTGTAGTTGTACGTATCCACCTTTTGATTCCTCATCGCTGATTGACGGTGCGCTGATTGCCGGCACGCTTGGCATGGACTCACTACTGCAAGCGCTGTGCCATGGTTGTCACGATGCTTTGAGTCCGGCTTGCGCCCAGTAGTGCCGTGGATTGCATCCGTTAATGCATTGGCAGGGAAATTGCTCCGTTTGCACCACGAGGTCAGGAAACAGATTGCTTCGACTTGGGGCAGGTGCTACTTTCTGACACAAGGGGCAGACAACAAAATAGTCCCGCCAGACACGCAGTACAGGAGGAGATGATGGTCGTATTGCCGGAGTTGCGGGACCGCCGCGACAACACCGTATCGGACGCGCGACGGTTTTTCTTCGAGCTGGGCGAGACCCCGGAAACCGGGCTCGCGCCGCCCGTGTTGCGCTCGTGGCAGCGTTGCCGTTCAGGCGGGATCGATCATCTGGACATGCAACTGATCGATCCTGCGAGCAGATCCCGCCTCTCGGATGCCCGCGACCGCAGCGCCCGGCTGCTCGAACACGCCGGCGGCATCATGGAGCATGTCTTCGAACAGATTCGCGCGTCGGGCAGCATGGTCATTCTCGCCGACACCGACGGCATGATCCTGCACTGTCTCGGCGACCCGGATTTCGTCGGCCGCGCCCAGCGCGTCGCCCTGCAGCCCGGTGCGACCTGGGAGGAAGGTGTGCGCGGCACCAACGCGATCGGTACCGCGATCCTCGAGGGGGCGGCGATGGAAGTCCACGGTGCCGAACATTATCTCGAGCGCAACGGCTTCCTGACCTGCAGCGCCGCACCCGTGTTCAGTGCGCAAGGGCGGCTCGCCGGCGTACTGGATATTTCCGGTGATTCACGCAATCACCAGCGCCACACCCTGGGGCTGGTGCGGCTGTCGGTGCAGTTGCTGGAAAAACGCCTGTTCGAGGCGGAATTCGCGAAGGAAATCCGTATCGCCTTCCATCCGCGCCCCGAGTACGTCGGCAGCCTGCAGGAGGGCATGTTGGCCGTAAGCGCCGACGGCTGCATCCTCGGTGCCAATCCGGTGGCGCGCGAATGGCTGGGCTTGTCCGCCGGGCTCGGCGAAGCACGTTCCTTCAGTACGCTGTTCAAGGCCGCCTTCGGTCAGGTGCTCGATCGTGCGGCAAATTCGCCCGATGACCTGTTGCTGCTGGAGATGCGGCGCGGCGAATCGGTCTATGTCCAGGTGCGCGGGCAGCGCGCCGTGCGTGTCGAAGTGCCGACAGCCAAACTCACGGATACCTCGAAAGCCACGGCCAAACCGTGCGACCGCTCGAAGAACCGCATCACGCTCGACGGTCTGGCGACCGGCGATGAGCGCCTGCAACTCGCCCTCGATCGTGCTCGCCGCGTCCAGGGCAAGGACATTCCGCTGCTGATCCAGGGCGAATCCGGCGTCGGCAAGGAACTGTTCGCGCGCGCCTTCCACAACAGCGGCGTGCGCAGTGACGGCCCCTTCGTCGCTCTCAACTGCGCGGCGATTCCCGAGAACCTGATCGAGTCCGAACTCTTCGGCTACGTGGGCGGCGCGTTTACCGGTGCCCGGCGCGAGGGCGCGGTGGGCAAGCTGCAACAGGCCCACGGCGGCACGCTGTTCCTCGACGAGATCGGCGACATGCCGATGGGCATGCAGGCGCGGCTGCTGCGCGTATTGCAGGAGCGCAGTGTCACGCCGGTCGGTTCGATGAAATCGATACCCGTCGACATTTCGCTGGTGTGCGCCACGCACCGGGTGCTGCGTGACGCGGTCAAGCAGGGGCTGTTCCGCGAGGATCTCTATTACCGCGTCAACAGCCTGACGGTCACACTGCCGCCGCTGCGCGATCGCACCGATATCCGCCGCATCGTGACGACCCTCCTCGAAGTCGAGGCCGCCGACCTGCGCGAGGGCGGCATCGGCATCAGCGAGGACGTGATGCAATTCTTCGAACGCTATCCCTGGCCGGGCAACGTGCGCCAACTGCAGAACGTCATCCGCGTCGCCGTGGCATTGCTCGACGACAACGAGAATGAAATCTGTCCGGTGCATTTGCCCGAGGAGCTTTTTGGTACGGATCCGGTCGAAGATGCGGACGATCGCAGGGCAACAGCGGTCCCGGCATCATCGTTTGCGTCCGGCCCGGCATCTGTACCCGTGGCAGCGGAGGTTTCCACCAGTCCCCGCAGCCTGGATGAAATTGAACTGGACGCCATTGCAACGGTGATGCGCGAAGTAGGTGGAAACGTCTCCGCTGCCGCACGTCGTCTTGGGGTGAGTCGAAACACGCTGTATCGCAAGCTCGGCCGGATGAACTGACCGGGCCTGTACCATGCCCACAATGTCGTTGTGGGCATGGTACTTGCGTTCTGTTGTCTGTTGTGTCCCGAAGCAAATCACATAACGGAGGAGAACATCGATGTGGAAATCTCTTCACATTGACCCCGCAAAGTGTACCGGCTGCCTGCAATGCGAAATGGCATGCTCGTACGAACACACCGGCGTCATCAATCCGAGCAACTCGCTGATCAAGGTTTTCAATTTCGAGCACGAAGGGCGCAAGGTGCCCTACACCTGTACCCAGTGCACCGACGCCTGGTGCATGCATTCCTGTCCGGTCGATGCGATCCGGCTCGATCTGACGACCGGCGCCAAGATGGTGTTCGAGGACACCTGTGTCGGCTGCAAGGTGTGCACGATCGCCTGTCCGTTCGGCACGATCAATTACAACCAGGATACCGGCAAGGTGCAGAAGTGTGACCTGTGCGAGGGCGATCCGGCCTGTGCGAAAGCCTGTCCGACCGCTGCAATCACTTACATCGACGCCAACTGGACCGGACTCGGCCGCATGCAGGCCTGGGCTGCCAAAGCCAATACCGCTGCATCGGCAGCCTGAAAGGAGGGGACATCATGGGATGGAATCGCAAAGTCCTGCGGGTGAACCTGACTCAGGGCACGTGCAAGGAAGAGCCGCTCAACATGGAGTGGGCCAACGAATACCTCGGTTCGCGAGGTCTGGCGGCCAAATATCTGGTCTCGGAAATCGACCCCAAGGTCGATCCGCTGTCGCCCGACAACAAGCTGATCATGGCGACCGGCCCGCTTACCGGCACGATGGCTTCGACCGGGGGGCGCTACACCGTCAGCTGCAAGGGACCGCTCACCGGCGCGATCGCCTGTTCGAATTCGGGCGGCTTCTTCGGCGCCGAGATGAAGTTCGCCGGCTGGGACATGGTGATCTTCGAAGGTAAGTCGCCCAAGCCCGTGTACCTCTTCATCGAAAACGACAAGGCGGAACTGCGCGACGCCTCGCATCTGTGGGGCACGAGTTGCTGGCATACCGAGGAGCAGATCAAGGTCGACCACCAGGATCCGCTGATCCGTGTGTCGTCGATCGGCAAGGCGGGCGAGAATCAGGTGCTGTTCGCCGTCGTGATCAATGACCTGCACCGCGCGGCCGGCCGTTCGGGCGTTGGCGCGGTGATGGGGTCGAAGAACCTCAAGGCGGTGGCGATCCGCGGCACCAAGGGCGTATCCGGGATCAAGGATTTCCCGGCCTTCCTCAAGGCCACGACCGAAGCGAAAAAGGTGCTCGCCGACAATGCGGTGACCGGCCAGGGGCTGCCGAAATTCGGTACCCAGGTGCTGATGAACGTCATCAACGAAATCGGTGCGCTGCCCACCCGCAACCACCGCGACGTGCAGTTCGAGGACGCATCGAAGATCTCCGCCGAAGCGATGCACGAGAAGCGTGAATCCGACGGCAAGAGCCACCTGGTGACGAATGCTGCGTGCTTCGGCTGCACCATCGCCTGCGGGCGCATCTCGCAGATCGACAAGAACCACTTCACGGTCAAGAACAGCCCGCAGTACTGGGGTGCGTCCGGGGGCCTGGAATACGAAGCCGCGTGGGCGCTCGGTGCCGCCAACGGCGTCGGCGATCTCGAAGCCCTGCAGTACGCCAACCTGCTGTGCAACGAACAGGGTTTCGACCCGATCACCTTCGGTGCCACCGTCGCTGCGGCGATGGAACTGTACGAGATGGGGGTGCTGACCAAGGAGCAGATCGGCATCGATGCGCCGTTCGGCTCGGCCCAGGCATTGGCGAAGCTCGCCGAGATGACCGCGGCCGGCGAAGGCTTCGGCAAGGAACTCGGGCAAGGCTCGGCGCGCATGTGTGCCAAGTACGGGCACCCGGAACTGTCGATGAGCGTCAAGAAGCAGGAGTTCCCCGCCTACGATTCGCGCGGCATCCAGGGCATGGGCCTGGCCTATGCGACCTCCAACCGTGGTGCGTGCCACCTGCGCGGCTACACCGTCGCGTCCGAAGTGCTGGGCATTCCGGTCAAGACCGATCCGCTGGTTACCGAAGGCAAGGCGGAACTCGTGAAGGCTTTCCAGGACGCGACCGCGGTGTTCGACGCCGCCGGCATCTGCGTGTTCACCTCGTTCGCGTGGACGCTCGCCGACGTGCAGCCGCAGCTTGCCGCGGCGTGCGGCAGCGAGTGGACGATGGAGAAGCTCAACGAAGTGGGCGAGCGCATCTGGAACATGGAGCGCCAGTTCAACAATGCGGCCGGTTTCACCAACAAGGACGACAATTTGCCGCCGCGCCTGCTGACCGAGCCGGCGAAAAGCGGTCCGGCCAAGGGTCTGGTGAACGGCCTCGACAAGATGCTGCCGGAGTACTACCAGGTGCGCGGCTGGACACCGGAAGGCGTGCCGACGCCGGAAACCCTGGCGCGGCTCGGACTCTGAGCGCTGCCTTAAACGGTTTGCCCCTGTCCCGCTTGCGCGGGGCGGGGGTTGCATCGCCCAATCGAGGACATCCCATGAAACACGTGATTCTCGGCAATGGACCTGCCGGGGTCGTCGCAGCCGAGACGCTGCGCCGCGCGGCGCCCGCCGACGAGATCCTGCTGGTCGGCAACGAGGACGCACCGCCTTACTCGCGCATGGCCATACCGTATCTGCTGGAAGATCATATCGACGAGTCGGGGACTTACCTGCGCAAATCGCCCGATTACTTCAAGAATCTGCGTATCGGCGAACTGCACGCGCGTGCCGTGTCGCTCGACACCGACAAGCGTCGCATCCTGTTCCACGACGGCCACTTCGAGGACTATGACCGCCTGCTGATCGCGACCGGCTCGCATCCCGTGCGCCCACCGATCCCCGGCGTCGACCTGCCCGAAGTGCAGACCTGCTGGACGCTCGACGATGCCCGCGCCATCGCTCGCCTGGCCAAACCCGGTGCGCGGGTGCTGCAGCTGGGCGCGGGCTTCATCGGCTGCATCATCATGCAGGCACTCGCCGCGCGCGGCGTGGAACTCACCGTTGTCGAGATGGGCGACCGCATGGTGCCGCGCATGATGACGCCCAAGGCCGGCGGCATGATCAAGCGCTGGGTCGAGAACAAGGGTATCCGCGTCGTCACCAACGCCGGCGTGCAGCGTATCGACCGCGGCAGTGCGCCATCGACGGTCGACGTCACGCTGTCGACCGGCGAAGTCCTGCCCTGCGATCTCGTCATTGTCGCGGCCGGTGTGGCGCCCAACGCCGCCTTCCTCGATTCGACGCCGGTGCATGTCGCCAAGGGCGTGCTCGTCGACGACAAGCTCGAAACCAGCGTGCCTGGCATCTTCGCCGCCGGTGATGTGGCCGAAGCGCCCGACCTTTTCACCGGCGCCCATCTGGTCGCCGCGATCCAGCCCAATGCCGCGGACCAGGCGCGCGTCGCCGCGCTCAACATGGCGGGCCGTGATACGCGCCTCAACGGCGTGCTGGCGATCAACGTGCTCGATACCCTGGGCCTGATCTCGGCATCCTTCGGCCAGTGGTGGGGCGAGGGTAGCGACAGCGGCGGCACCGGCGTGGAACACGCCGACGACACCGCATACCGCTACCTCAGCCTGCAGTTCAAGGACGACGTGATGATCGGCGCGACCTCGATCGGCCTCACCCAGCATGTGGGCGCACTGCGCGGCCTGATCCACGGCCAGGTGAAACTCGGCGACTGGAAGGACCGCCTGCTCGCCAATCCGCTGCAGTTCGTCGAGGCCTACGTCGCGCGCTCACAGCAGCCGATGGCCCTGGCGCGATGAAGCGAATGGAGATGCGCGCGCAATGAAGATCGGCTTCAAGCTCTTCGCCTCACTCACCGACTACCTCCCGTCCGACCGCAAAGGCAACCGCGTCGAACTGGAGGTGGAGGAGGGCACCACCATCGCCAGCCTGATCGCGCGCTACCAGGTGCCCGAGCGCAGCGCCCATCTCGTCCTGGTCAATGGCCTGTTCATTCCGCCCTCGCAGCGCCCCGCCCACCGGCTCGCCGATGGCGATGAACTCGCCATCTGGCCGCCGATCGCCGGCGGCTAAGGTTTGGCATACATCACCGGCCCGGTGCCGGAACGCTTCGAGCGCGAACTCACCGCCACGCCGGCCGAGTTCGAGCGCGATCTGCGCAAGGCCTGGCCCGCCGGCGTCGACGCGGTCTCCGCCAGCCATTTCCGCCTGCATTCCGGCACGACCCGACTCGATATTCATATCGACGCACGCGGCATCCGCCGTCTCGGCCTGTTCGAACTTCCCCTCCTCGCTGCACGTTATGAATTCTGCGGTGGCGACGAGACCGCGCGGCGCAATCTGCTGACCCCGCTCGACCGCGCGATGCAGCGCGGCGGCGGTTGATTTCCGAACTTCGCTTCTGCCCGTGAAGCCCACGCTTCGCATTCCGGCCTGCGAAGCTGCCTAATCCGTGCGCTTACGCTATTCTCCCGCCGATGTCCGCCTTCGCAACGACTTTCGCCGATGCCTTCTCACTGCTCGCTACCTTTGACCAGCGCGCGATGGAAATCGTCGCGCTCTCGCTGCGCGTCAGCGGTGCTGCGGTGGTGCTCGGCACCCTGATCGGACTGCCGCTGGGTGCCTGTCTTGCGATCGGACGCTTCCCGGGCAAGCATGCGCTGTCAGTGTTGATCAATGGCTTGATGGGCGCGCCTTCGGTGGTGGTCGGCGTTGTCGTCTACCTGTTCCTGTCGCGTTCAGGGCCGCTCGGCGAATGGGGCCTGCTGTATACCCCGGGCGCGATGGTCGCAGCACAAACGTTGCTGGTCGTGCCGCTGATGGCGGCGATTGCCCGTCAGGTGGTCGAAGACACCTGGCAACGCTACGCCGAGGAACTGCGTGCGATGCGTTTTTCATGGTGGCAAAGCGTCACTACGCTGTTGTACGACTGCCGCCATTCGCTGATGGTGGCGGTGCTCGCCGGACTTGGCCGGGCGATGAGTGAAGTCGGCGCCGTAATGATCGTTGGTGGCAATATCGACCACGCCACGCGCGTGATGACGACCGCCATCGCGTTGGAAACCAGCAAGGGCGACCTGCCGCTGGCGATCGCGCTTGGACTCGTGCTGATCGCCGTAATCCTCGCGCTCAACGCCGTCGCCTTCGCGGTACGCGGCTGGGCCATGCGGCGATACGGGTGAGCCCGATGTTTCCCTTGCGTCTGCGCGATGTGCGTTTTCAGCCCAACGGCCGCGCCATCCTCGACGGCGTCGACCTTGAACTGGGCGGGGAGGGCATCACGCTCGTGCTCGGCCCCAACGGCGCGGGCAAGACCGTGTTGCTCCGCACGCTGTGCGGTCTGCTCGAACCGAGCAGCGGTTCGATCGACTGGGGCGGCGGCGGGCGCCCTGAACTTGGCGTCACGATGGTTTTCCAGCATCCGATGATGCTGCGTGCATCGGTGCTGGAAAACGTCGCGCTCGCGCTCAAACCGCACGGCATCGCACGCCGCGAGCGGCACCAGCGCGCCGCGAAGGTGCTCGAACGCGTGGGACTCGCCGCGCGCGCCGGCGACAGCGCACGGCAGCTATCCGGCGGCGAACGGCAGCGCCTGGCGCTCGCCCGCGCATGGGTCACCGCGCCGCGCCTGCTGCTGCTCGACGAGCCCACTGCCAGCCTCGACCCATCCGCGACAGCCGCCGTCGAGCGCATCGTGCGCGAGATCCGCACCGATGGAACACGCATCCTGATGACCACCCACAACCTCGGTCAGGCCACCAGGTTGGGTGACGACGTGGTGTTCATGAGCGCCGGCCGCGTGCGCGAACACGCCCCGGTGCAACGCTTCTTCGCGCGTCCCTCCTCCGAAGAGGCACGCTTGTTCATCCAGGGCGAACTACCGTGGCGGATGAATTTCTGACCTGATCCGCCCACATCGAGGCTGTCCCGGCGTCGGCGCCGCGCCGGGGGCGGCAGCGCGCGCATAGCGCGCACCATCGTGGTGGGCCGCAGCTTGGCTATTTCCTCGCCAGCGTTCCCTGATCCCAGTAAGGCACCGGCCCGATTCGCTCCGCCAGATAATCCACCAGCGTCCGCACCCGGTGCGGCACATAGCGGCTGCCGGGAAACACCGCGTAGATGTGCAATTCGGTCGCCGAGTATTCCGGCAGCAACACCTCCAGCAGGCCTGCCTGCACCGCCTGCGCCGCCAGGAAGGTCGGCTCGCGCACGATGCCCAGCCCGCGAATCGCCGCATCGAGGAGCGCATCGCCATTATTCGCGCGGAAGCGCCCTTTCGCCGGCACGGAATACGGCTCGCCATCGACGCGAAAGCCCCACCCCAGACCCGGCCCCAGCGTGTACGTCAGGCAGTGATGGTTCAGCAGATCGTCCGGATGCTGCGGGCGGCCATGGCGGTCGAGATAGGCCGGCGCCGCAACCGTCACCAGAGAACTCACGCTCAGGCGCCGAATCACCAGCGTCGGGTCGATCTGTTCGGAAATGCGCACGGCAAAGTCCATGCCTTCCTCGATCAGATTGACCCGCCGGTCGCTGAATTCCAGATCGACGCTGACGTCCGGATACGTCGTGATGAAATCGCCCACCAGAGGCATCAGATGGCGCACGCCAAAGCTCATCGGCACGCTGGCACGGATCTGCCCGCGCGGCGCGCGCTTTTCCCCCGCCAGATCGCCTTCGGCCGCTTCGACCATCGCCAGGATCTCGCGGCACTTTTCCAGGTAGGCCGACCCGGACGAGGTCAGGCTCAGCCGACGGGTGCTGCGCGCCAGCAGCTTGGTGCCCAGATGGGCTTCCAGCGCCGCAATCTGTCGCGTGATCGCGGATCGGGCGACGTTAAGCCGGTCGGCCACGGCAGTGAAACTGCCAGCCTCGGCGACGCGGAGAAACACTTCCATTGCCTGCAGACGGTCCATTGTTCCCCTCGATGCAACAAAGAGTTTGCTTATGGCACCTATTTTAGGGCCAATCATTGCCCTAAAGTGCGCACATCGCAATGTCGCACGAATCAGGAGACTGGCATGATTTTGGTAACCGGAGCCACTGGCCAATTGGGTCAGCGCATCGTCCAGCACCTTGCCGCCCGTCTGCCACGTGCCGGCGCCGGCCAGCTGGCGGTCAGCGTGCGTGACCCGGCGCGCGCCGAAAACCTCGCGGCGCGCGGCATCGAAGTTCGCCAGGGCAACTTCGACCAGCCGGAAACCCTGCCCGTGACGTTTGCGGGTGTCGACCGCCTCGTGCTGATTTCCACGGATGGCCCCAAGGCCGTGCGCATCGCGCAGCATCGCAACGCCATCGAGGCGGCCCGCGTCGCCGGCGTGAAACACATTTTCTACACCAGCTTCCTCGACGCGGACTCCACTTCACCTTCGGAATTCGCCCAGGTGCATGCTGCCACCGAGGCTGACCTCGCTACCTCCGGCATCACCTGTACGTTGCTGCGCAATGGCATGTATGCGGACTTCCTGCCGATGACCTTCGCCGGCGCACTGCAGACCGGCGTGCTGCATCTGCCGGCCGGGGAGGGCAAGGTCAGCTACCTGTCACGCAATGAACTCGCCGAAGCCATCGCGGCGGCCGCGGTTGCTCCGCGCCTTGAGAAGCAGGTTTATGAACTCACCGGGCAGACCGCGCACGACTACTACGACATCGTCGCACGGGTCGGCGCCGCGACCGGCAAGACGCTGCGTTACGAAGCCGTCAGCGAAGACGCGTATGCTGAATCACTGGAAAGTGCCGGTTTGCCGGCCTGGCTCGCCCGCGCACTCGCCAACATGTATTCTGCCGCCGCGCAAAACCGCTTCGCCCGCAGCACCAACGACTTCGCCGCGCTGGTCGGACATCCGCCTAAATCCATCGATTGTCTGGTGGCCGAATTCTTCCGCGCCCCCTGACCCCATTCGAACGCCCGGATACGAGGATCCTCCATGCAAGCTCCCGACCGTTACGCGACGCGTGCTGTGCTCGTGCACTGGCTCACCGCCCTGCTGGTGCTCAGCGCCTTGCCGCTGGGTTTCTACATGAGCGGCCTGCCGCTATCGCCAACCAAGCTGCAACTCATTTCCTACCATAAGTGGCTGGGCGTGACCGTCCTGCTGCTGTTCCTGCCGCGCCTGTTGTTCCGCCTGACGAGACCCGTACCGTCCCCGGTTGAAAGCGCCCCGCTGTGGCAGCGCAAGGTGGCCACGATCACGCATGGTCTGCTCTATGCGCTGATGTTCGCTGTGCCGCTGAGCGGCTGGCTGATGAGTTCCGCCAAGGGCTTTCCGGTGGTGTACCTCGGTGTGCTGCCGCTGCCTGACCTCGTCGGCAAGGACCAGGCCCTTGGGGACTTCTTCAAGGCCGCCCACGAAGCCCTCACTTTCGGTTTGCTGACGCTGGTCGGTCTGCATGTCGCCGCCGCACTCAAGCATCACGTGATCGACCGCGACGAAACCCTGGTGCGCATGGTGCCTGTTCTCAAGCGTTCAAATTGATTCCAAAGGAATTTCACCGATGAAACTCTCTCGCCTGCTCGCCACCGTGCTGGTTGCGACCGCTCTTCCGACCAGTATCGGGATGCTCCACGCCGCCGAACCGGCTGGCGTATTCGATCAGGTCCAGGCAGCCAAGAACCGCATCGACTTCGTCTTTACGCAGATGGGTGTGCCGGTCAATGGCCGCTTTGGCAAGGCCAAGGTCGATCTGGTATTCGACGCCGCGACGCCGACCAAATCCACCGTAAAGCTCGATCTCGACCTCGGCAGCATCGACGCAGGCTCCTCCGACGCGAACCAGGAAGTGGTCGGCAAGCCCTGGTTCGACCTCAAGAACTTCCCGAGCGCGACTTTCGTCTCGTCGGCCGTCAAGCCGCTCGGCGGCAACCGCTACGAAATGACCGGCAAGCTCAGCATCAAGGGCAAAACCCGCGATGTCACGACGCCGATCACCGTCACCCAAAAGGGCAACACCGCGGTGTTCGACGGCGGCTTCACCCTCAAGCGTCTGGAGTTCGCCATTGGCGATGGCAGCTGGTCCGATACCTCGGTTGTTGCCGACGAGGTCAAGGTCAGCTTCCACGTCGAAGCCGATCGCCGTGCCGCAGGCAAATAACGACACACCCCAACCCCGATTTATCCAGAACCGTTCCGTTTCAAAGGAGATTCACAATGATCAAGCAACTCAAGCGACTCGCCCTCGTCTCCACGCTCGCGGCCTCGTTCGCCGCACCCGCATTGGCCGCGCCGGAAACTTTCGGTATCGATGGTTCGCACACCTTCCCGCGCTTCGAATACGGCCACTTCGGGTACTCGACGCAGCAAAGCCGGTTCAACAAGACCACCGGCACCATCACCCTGGACCGCGCCGCCAAGACCGGCTCGGTTGACGTGACCATCGACACCAAGTCGGTCGACACCGGCTTCCCGATGTTCGACGGTCACATCCAGGGCGAGGACTTCTTCCACACCGAGAGGTACCCCACCATCACCTTCAAGTCGACCAAAGTGTCCTTCGACGGCGACAAGCTGGCCTCGGTCGATGGCAACCTCACCATCAAGGGCGTCACCAAGCCGGTCACGCTCGCAGTCAGCTCGTTCCACTGCATGGAACATCCGATGGCCAAGAAGGAAGCCTGCGGCGCCAACGCCAGCACCGTCATCAAGCGCTCCGAATTCGGCGCGGGCAAGTTTGCCCCCTACGTCGGCGACGACGTGAAGCTCGTCATTGCCGTCGAAGCGATCAAGCAGTAAGCCACGTCTCTCCCGGTCCTGGTCAGTCGCCGGGGCCGTTTTCGCCACCCAATGTGGGGTGGTTTCCCATTCAAGCCCGAGGAATCGAAGCATGTCCCAAGAAACCGCAAAAATCGCCCAGAAGTCCCCGTATGCCGTCGATGTCGAAGCCGGCAAGAGCTACTGGTGGTGTTCCTGTGGCAAGAGCGCCAGCCAGCCCTTCTGCGACGGCAGCCACAAGGGCAGCAGCTTCAGCCCTGTGGAATACAAGGCAGAAGAGAGCAAGACGGCCTACTTCTGCGGCTGTAAGAACGGCAACAACGGCGTGATGTGCGACGGTTCCCATCAGAAGCTGTAAGTCCGCCGGGGCGCATCCCCGCGCCCTGTCTGCCCGCTCTCCCGAGTGGGCAGCAATATTTCCAACTGCTCCGTCTGACCCCCCGCCGGAACGTGTCAGGGCGGCTGAATTCCCCGAACTTGCGCGGTGCTCACCAACGTGATGCAGGCGAGCGGACCCATCGTCCTGCGTGAATCCCGTTCGCAGCGGAATCAGCCGGCCAGCCGCACAGGGCCGACGCGCGCCCGGACTCCCGATGCTGCGTATCGCGCGGCCTGCGCTCCAATTCCCATTCGATGTGTATGGATATGTAAAACACACGCAATCGCACCGGATTCTTGGGCGATAATTACTTTTCATATCTTCTGTAGCGCGCGGGACACGGGCCACCGAGCGGCGGCACGCATCCGCTGAAGCAAGCAAGATTTGCCTTCGAATCCTTGAGGCTGTCGCATCGTGAGACCACTTGCCGCCCTGATTGTCGCGTGCCTTCCTCTCCTCGCACAGGCTGCCTGGAACGACCGGGGCATGACCCGGCCGCCGCATGATGACTATGTGCGCAATGTGGAGCATTTCGGTGTCCAGCTTGTCTTGACGCCGGATGAAGCGCAGTTCGTCAGGGCATGGAGCGCATCCGGCGCACCTTCGAGTCTTCCCGCGACCGCTTCCGTACGCCGTGGCTCATCGGTTACTGCAATGCTGGTCTTTCAAGGCTGCACACCGGACGTTTCCGGCAAATGCGACGTCGTTGCAAATTTTTCCCTGCTTGCTCCCGATGGAACACTCATTCCCGGTGGCACCGGGCTGCTGTGGTCAGACGAACCGATGCCCGGGCGGCTGCACCTTGGCAACGCCAGCATGGGGGTCAGTTTTGACGTGAACGACCCCGTTGGCCAGTACAAGGTGATTGCAACGGTCAAGGACAAGGTTTCGGGAAAAAAGCTTAGCCTGGGGTCCGCACTCAAAGTGCTCGAATAAGCCGGGGCATCGTTCCGGCGGGCGCTTCGCCGCAAGAAAAACCCCTTCAGTGGAACGGCGTCATCGCGAATCTCGACCGCGACGCGCGACTTTCACATTTTCCGGCAACGTCTGCCGAAGTGCGGGCTATTGTCCCGCGACCCAGTGTCCCGACTTCCCGCCAAGCTTTTCCATCAGCTGGATGCCATCCATGCGCATGCCGCGGTCCACGGCTTTGCACATGTCGTAGATGGTGAGCAGGGCGACGTTGACGGCGGTCAGGGCTTCCATTTCGACGCCGGTGCGACCGACCGTTTCGGCGGTGACAGTGCAGGTGATGCTGCTCTGCGCTTCGTCGAGCGAAAATTCGACGGCGACCCGGGTCAGCGGGATCGGATGGCACAGGGGAATAAGGTCGCTGGTGCGCTTGGCTGCCTGGATTGCCGCGATGCGTGCGATGCCGAGCACATCACCTTTCTTGGCATTGCCGGCCCTGACCATGGCGAAGGTCTCGGGCTTCATCGAGATGCGGCCCCCTGCGACGGCAACGCGCCGGGTTTCGCTCTTGTCGCCGACATCGACCATATGGGCCTGGCCGTGAGCGTCGAAGTGGGTGAGTGATTGGGCGTTGGTGGGCTGGGTCATGGGCTTGTGGACGCGATCAGGCTACACAGCGATACATTCCGTGCGGAACGCTTGCGATTGGACCGGTATCATAGCACCCGATGATGAAACGACTTTTTATCCTGCTGCTGTGCGTTGCGCTGGTGCCGCGCCTCAATGCGGCGGACCTGCCGGACCTGGGCGACGTGGCAGCGTCGGAATTGTCCCCGCTGGCCGAGCGCCGCCTGGGCGAATCGATCATGCGCGACATTCGCTGGCGCGACCCGGCGTATTTTGACGATCCCGAAATCGAGGATTACGTCAATCGTCTGGGACAGCGCCTGGTCACCGCCGGTAATGCGCCGCCACAGGATTTCAATTTCTTCGTGATTCGTGATGGCACGCTGAATGCGTTCGCCCTGCCCGGCGGGTATATCGGCTTGCATACCGGCCTGATTCTGGCGGCCGAATCGGAATCCGAACTGGCGTCGGTGCTGGGTCACGAGATCGCGCACGTCACGCAGCGGCACATCGCACAGATGTTCGGCAAGCAAAGCCAGACCAGCATGGTCATGCTCGCGTCGCTGCTGGTAGCGGTGCTGGCGGCGCGCAGTAACTCCCAGATCAGCGAGGCGGCGCTGGCGGCGGGGCAAGCCGGGGCAATTCAGGCACAGTTGGGCTATACGCGCGACTTCGAGCGCGAGGCGGATCGCATAGGGCTGCAAAAACTTGAGGGTGCCGGATTCGACGTGCGTGGCATGCCCGGATTCTTCGAGCGTCTGCAGCGTGCGAGCCGCCTGTACGAGAACAACGCGCCAAGTTACTTGCGTACTCACCCGCTGACGGGCGAGCGGATCGCCGACATGGAGAACCGGGTGGGGCAGATGCGGTACCGTCAGGTTCCGGATTCGCCCGATTTCGGATTCGTGCGTGCGAAGCTCCGCGTGTCGGCGGCGCAGCCGCTCGATGCGGTGCGGGACTTCGAGGCGTCGGTCGCGAAGGCAGGAGCCGATACTGCGGTGCGTTATGGCCTGGTGCGGGCGCTGCTGGCGGCGGGACGGCTCGATGACGCGGAAAAGACGCTGACGTTGCTGCGGCGTGACACACCGCCGTCGACCTTCCTCGAAATCGTGGCGGCGGAACTGCGCTTGGCTGCCCGCGATCCGGCGGGCGCGGTGAAGGTTCTCGAGGCCGCCGAGAAGCGCTTTGCGGATAGTCGTGCCGTGCGTTATGCCCTGATCGATGCGATGCTGCAGGCCGGGCGCGCACGCGAGGCGGCCGGGCTGGCGCGCGCCGCGTTGCAGGGTCGCAGCGAGGATCCGCGCTTGTGGGCCTTTGTCGCACGTTCGGAGGCGGCGCAGGGGCGGCGTACCGCGGAGCACCGTGCGCAGGCAGAAGTCTATGTGCTGCGCGGGGCGGTGCCGGCTGCCATTGAGCAACTGGAACTTGCGCGTCGCGCTGGTGACGGTGATTTCTACGATCTGTCGGCCGTGGATGCACGCATGCGCGAACTCAAGGAAAGGGAGCGCGAGCGTCGGGCGGAGCAACGCCGCACCGGGCGGGAGGAGTAACGCCAGTTCCGCGCACAGGTTCAATATGGCTGTAGGGTAGAATTGCGCGAACTGTTAGCGGGGGTTGTGGGTGATGGAGTTTGACAAGGAAGTCGATGCGCGCGGGCTCAACTGTCCGTTGCCCATTCTGCGTGCGAAGAAGATGCTCGCCGAAATGAGCGTGGGCCAGGTGCTGCGGGTGCTGGCGACGGATCCGGGGTCGGTGAAGGATTTTCAGGCGTTTGCGAGACAGACCGGCAATGATCTGATCGGGCAGGGCGAGACGGTCGACAAGGCATTCGAGTTCTTCCTGCGCCGCAAGTAGGACCGGGACGTTCAGTACATGAAAAAAGGGGCCACCCGACGAAGCGGGCGGCCCCTTTTCAGCTGGCGATGCAGATCAGCGACCGGAGAATTTCTCCAGCTGCGGGCGCAGCTTGTCCAGCGTCGCAGCGAAGCCGGCAAGGCGCTCGCGCTCCTGTTGCACAACTGCGGCCGGGGCACGCTCGACGAAGCTCGCGTTACCCAGCTTGCTTTCGGCTTTGGTGATCTCGCCTTCGAGGCGCGCGATTTCCTTCGATACCCGTTCGCGCTCCGCGGCGATGTCGATTTCAACCCGCAGCATCACTTTGAACGAACCGGCGATGGCGACCGGTGCCAGTTCGTCGGTGCCGATCTCATCGACGATCTCGACGCCGGACAGACGCGCCAGACCGGCCAGATACGGCGCGTAGACGTTGAGCGTGGCCGAATCGCCGCAGGCGACAAGCGGCATGCGTTGCGCCGGCGAGATGTTCATTTCGCTGCGCAGGTTGCGGCAGGTACCGACGATGGCCTTCAGTTCGGCGATCTTCGCTTCGCTCGCAGCGTCGATGCGGCCGAGGTCGGCCTGCGGATAGCGGGCCAGCATGAGACTGTCGGCGTCCTTGCGACCGGCGAGCGGGGCGACGGTCTGCCACAGCTCTTCGGTGATGAACGGGATCAGTGGATGCGCGAGGCGCAGTACCGTTTCCAGGACGCGCAGCAGCGTGCGGCGCGTGGCGCGCTGCTGGGCTGCGCTACCGTTCTGGATCTGCACCTTCGCGAGTTCCAGATACCAGTCGCAATATTCGTCCCAGACGAATTCGTAGATCGATTTCGCGACGAGGTCGAAGCGATATTCCTTGAAGTGCCCGGCGACGTCGGCCTCGGTGCGCTGCAGTTGCGAGACGATCCAGCGGTCGGCGAACGAGAAGTCGAGATTCGCGCTGTTGCACGCGGCGCTGCCGGCGGTGACGTCGATGCCGCAATCGTGACCTTCGCAGTTCATCAGTACGAAGCGGGTGGCGTTCCACAGCTTGTTGCAGAAGTTGCGGTAGCCTTCGCAACGCGACAGATCGAACTTGATGTCACGCCCCGGCGTCGCCAGCGACGCAAAGGTGAAGCGCAGCGCGTCGGTGCCGAATGCGGCGATGCCTTCAGGGAATTCCTTGCGGGTCTTCTTCTCGATGCTCTGCGCCTGCTTTGGGTTCATCAGCCCGAAAGTGCGCTTCTTGACGAGTTCTTCGACCGAGATGCCGTCGATCAGGTCGATCGGGTCGAGCACGTTGCCCTTCGACTTCGACATCTTCTGGCCTTCCGCGTCGCGGATCAGGCCATGCACGTAGACGTCGCGGAACGGGATCTTGCCGGTGATGTGCTTGGTCATCATCACCATGCGCGCGACCCAGAAGAAAATGATGTCGAAGCCGGTGACGAGCACGCTGGAGGGCAGGTAGAGGTCGAGCGCGTCGTTCGACTTCTCCGGCCATTCCGGCGTCCAGTCGAGCGTCGAGAACGGCCACAGCGCCGACGAATACCAGGTGTCGAGCACGTCCTCGTCCCGGCGCAGCTTGCCCGTGTAGCCGTCCTTCGTGGCGAGTGCCTGCGCCTCCGTTTCGTCGTGCGCGACCCACACGCGCTGCTCGGTGCCTTCGTCCGCGTACCACGCCGGAATCTGGTGGCCCCACCACAGCTGGCGCGAGATGCACCAGTCCTGGATGTTGTTGAGCCACTGGTTGTAGGTGTTGACCCAGTTTTCCGGGTAGAAGCGGATCTCACCCGACGCGACGCATTCGAGCGCCTTCGCGGTGATGCTCTTGCCGTCCGCACCGGATTTGGTCATGGCGACAAACCACTGGTCGGTGAGCATCGGCTCGATGACCGCACTGGTCCGGTCACCGCGCGGCACCATCAGCTTGTGCGGCTTGATGCCGGCGAGCAGTCCGAGCGCCTCGAGGTCCTGCACGATGACTTCACGCGCGGCGAAGCGGTCCATGCCGCGGTATTTTTCCGGCGCATCGTCGCTGACGTGGGCGTCGAGGCGCAGGATGCTGATCATCGGCAGACCATGGCGCAGGCCCACCGCGTAGTCGTTGAAGTCATGCGCGGGAGTGACCTTGACGCAGCCGGTGCCGAACTCGCGATCGACATAGTCGTCGGCGATGATCGGGATGTCGCGGTCGCACAGCGGCAGGCGGACAGTCTTGCCGATCACGTGCGCGTAGCGTTCGTCTTCCGGATGCACCATCACCGCGACGTCGCCGAGCATGGTCTCGGGACGCGTCGTCGCGACGGTGAGGCCCATGAGATCGCCAATCGGGCCGTCGGAGAACGGGTAGGTGATGTGCCACAGGAAACCGTCTTCCTCTTCAGACACCACTTCGAGGTCGGACACCGCGGTGCCGAGCTTGGGATCCCAGTTCACGAGGCGCTTGCCGCGGTAGATCAGGCCTTCGTTGTACAGGCGCACGAAGGTTTCGGTGACCGTCTTGGACAGCCCGGCGTCCATCGTGAAGCGCTCGCGCTTCCAGTCCGGCGAGGTGCCCATGCGGCGCATCTGGCGCGTGATCGTGCCGCCCGAGTATTCCTTCCACTCCCAGACTTTCTCGAGAAACTTCTCGCGTCCGAGGTCGTGGCGCGAGATGCCCTTGGCGTCGAGCTGGCGTTCGACCACGATCTGCGTGGCGATGCCGGCGTGGTCCGTGCCCGGCTGCCACAGCGTGTTGAAGCCGCGCATGCGGTGGTAGCGGGTGAGCGCGTCCATGATCGTCTGGTTGAAACCGTGGCCCATGTGCAGCGTGCCGGTGACATTGGGCGGCGGCAGCAGGATGCAGAACGCGTCAGGGTTGGACTTGTCCAGTCCGGCGTCGAAGCGACCGCGGGATTCCCATTCCGGATACCAGCGGGATTCGATCTCCGCCGGCTCAAAACTCTTGGCCAGTTCCATGGTGTGCTCGGGGGCGTGAAGGCAAAGGGCGGATTATAACGGATGCACGGCCGCTGCCCGGTGCCGCTCGGTTGCGCTCACGCGGCCGCGAGCGCCGCATCCCGGCAGGCGGGACTCAGCGTGGCAGGTCGGCGTGCTTTTCGAGGCTGCGCGAGATGTGTTCGGACAGCGTCGGCAGGAGCGTGGCGCGCAGGTGGGCGATGGCCTCTTCCTGCAGGCGCGACGAAAGCTTGTCCATTTCACGCGAGAGCAGTTGCGGCAACTCGGTTGCGAACCACGCTTCGACCGCGCGGGAAATCTCGGTGTCCAGGCTGATGAGCTGCTCGGCGAGCTGGCTGACCTGCACCGGCGTCGTGGGGGCGGCCGGCGCCGGCGGTATCTGTGCGACTTGGGACGAAGTCTCCCATTCGGATGGATCGACGACTTCGGTCAGTACGGGCAGATCGTCATCCTCGAGGGATACGAATTCTTCCGGTTCGGGCAGAAGGGGGGCCTGCGGCTCCGCCGCCCGGTGCCGCCGCAGCAGCGCGTCCGCCTTGCCGAGCAGCAGATCGGCGGCCCTGAGTTCGTCGTCGGGGTCGAGACGTGGCGGCAGTGACCAGTTGCTCATAGTGCCTCCCGGCGTACCGCGTCAAAAGCCTGCAAGGGCAGATCCTGCTGTTTGTAGTGTTTCCAGCGTGCGCGCGCAGGCAGTTTCTGTGCTTCGCTCTGGCCGATGATTTCGATCAGCATGCGGAAGCGTTCGAAGCCCGCGGGGATGTCGTCGGCCAGGTTGAGCAGGATTTCCGCATGCGGCCAGTCGGCCGGGGCGTCGGCGCGGCCGATGATGACGGGCGTTTCCGCCGCCAGCGGGGAGCCCGCCATCACGTGGGGGACAAAGGCCTGCTGCTCGAAGCTCCACAGCATCTGGTCGAGCTGACGTGCCGAGGCCGCGTCGGGCACCCGCAGCGCGACCTTGCGGCCGCTGGCGAAGGCCCGCGTCGCGAATTCACAGGCCAGCGCAAGCGGGTTTTCGGCGTTGTGATAGAACTGCACCCGCGGCACGGTGCTCGACCTCGCGTTCAGCTTTGCGCCTCCTGACTGCGGGCGATCAGGAATTCGCTGAGTAGCGGAACCGGCCGGCCGGTGGCGCCCTTGGCGTCACCCGACAGCCATGCGGTGCCGGCGATGTCCAGGTGCGCCCACTTGTAGGCCTTGGTGAATCGCGCGAGGAAGCAGGCCGCGGTGATGGTGCCGGCGTAGCGGCCGCCGATGTTGCCCATGTCGGCGAAATTGCTCTTGAGCAGTTCCTGGTATTCGTCCCACAGCGGCAGTTGCCACGCGCGGTCGCCGGAGGTGGTGCCGCAGTCGATGAGTTCGCGTGCGAGCGCATCGTCATTGGCGAGCAACCCGCTGGGAATCTTGCCCAGCGCGACAACGCAGGCGCCGGTCAGCGTCGCGATGTCAACGACGCAGGCCGGCTTGAAGCGCTCGGCATAGGTCAGCGCATCGCACAGGATCAGGCGGCCTTCGGCATCGGTGTTGAGGATTTCGATGGTCTGGCCGCTCATCGAGGTGACCACGTCACCCGGCTTGGTGGCGCCGCCGCCGGGCATGTTCTCGGTGGTCGGGACGATGCCGACGACGTTGATCGGCAGCGCCATGCGCGCGAGCGCCTTGAAGGTGCCGAGCACGCTGGCCGCGCCGCACATGTCGAACTTCATCTCGTCCATTTCGGCGCCGGGCTTCAGCGAAATGCCGCCGGTATCGAAGGTGATGCCCTTGCCGACCAGCACGACCGGCTTGTCCTTGGCCTTGGCGCCTTTGTAGTGCATGACGATGAACTTGGGTGGCTGATGCGAGCCGCGCGCGACCGAGAGGAGCGAGCCCATGCCGAGCTTCTCCATCTCGTCGCGCTCCAGGACCTCGACCTTGAGCTTGAACTGCTTGCCGAGTTCCTGCGCGGTTTCCGCAAGGTGAGTCGGGGTGCAGATGTTACCCGGAAGGTTGCCGAGATCCTTCGCCAGCGCCATGCCTTCGGCAATCGCCTGGCCGCGCTTGACCGAGGTTTCCATGTTCGCGGCGACTTTGTGGCGCGTAAGCAGCACGACCTTGCGTGCACCGCGGCGCTTCTCGTCCTTGTTCTTCGATTTTGTTGCGTCGAAACGGTAGGCGCCGTCCGCGATCGCGCGGGTCAGTTGTTGCAGCGCCCAATCGATGTCGTGTCCGGGAACTTCGACGTCGGCGAGACACACCGCCGCGTCGTGCGAGGGGGCCGCAGCGAGCGCCTTGCCGGTGGCCGCGAGGGCGTCGCGCCAGGCGCGGTCGCCGAATTCGTCCTCTTTGCCGAGGCTGACGACAATGATCCGCTCGCTGGCGCAGCCGGGGAGGTCGTGCAGCGTGAGCAGCGCACCGGCCTTGTCGTCGAGGTCGCCGCGACCGAGGATGGCGGCGAGTTTGCCTTTGGAAGCCTTGTCGAGCGCGGCGGCGGCTTCGGTGAGCTTGCCGTCGGCGAAGGCGCCGACAACCAGGCTGCCGGTCTTGAGTTTTTCCGGGGCCCCGGTCTTTATGGTAAATTCCACGCGCAGTTCCTTTATAAGACGCCTCGTTTCGATTGCCGCTGATTATGGCCCGTTCGCGGCAAATGCGTCAAAAACCACTTCCCCCAACGTATATCGAATCTTTCGCGCGATGATCTTCAGCCGCGCCCTCCGGCGTGAATTCTCCCAGTCGGCCGCCGGCGTGTTCGTTGCGCTGTTTGCCATTCTGATCACCACAGTGCTGATCCGCCTGCTTGGCCAGGCTGCGGGCGGCCGCGTGCCGTCGGATGCAGTGCTCGCGCTGATCGGCTTCGGCGCCCTGACCGAATTGCCGATCGTGCTGTCTCTGACCCTGTTCGTCGCGGTGCTGCTGTCCTTGTCGCGCTCGTATCGCGATTCCGAGATGGTGGTGTGGTTCGCCTCCGGCCTGCCCCTGACGGCCTTCATCCGCCCGGTGCTGCAATTTGCCCTGCCGATGGTGCTGGCGATTGCGGCGGTGACATTGTTCCTCGCGCCGTGGGCGCATCTGAAAAGTTCCGAGTTTCAGGCGCGGCTGGATTCGCGCGACGATGCTTCGCGCGTGGCGCCCGGCGTGTTCCGCGAATCCGCCGGGGCGCAACGGGTGTTTTTTGTCGAGATGGGCGCGGGCGAGGACGGCAAGGTCCGCAACGTGTTCGTCAGCTCGGAACAGAACGGTCGCCTCGGTGTGATCGTCGCGGCGGAAGGCTCCTTGCACACCGATAGCAACGGCGACCGCTTCGTGGTGCTGGAAAAGGGGCGGCGCTATGAGGGCGAGCCCGGGTCGCCCGAGTACCGCGTGATGGAGTTCGAGCGCTATTCGGTGTTGATCGAGGAGCGCCAGGTGGCCAGTCCGTCGGCGCGCACCCGCGTCATCCCGACCGTCGATCTGTTGAAGGCGCCAACAGCGCGAAATCTTGGCGAACTGCTCGGGCGAATCGGTGTGCCGGTGGCCGCGCTGTTGCTGGCGCTGATGGCGATTCCGCTGTCCTTCGTCAATCCACGCGCAGGGCGGGCCAACAACCTGATCTTCGCGATCCTGACCTACCTTGTATATAGCAATGCGATCAGCGTGTTCCAGGCCTGGGTGTCGCAGGGGCGCCTGCGTTTTGAACTCGCGGTGTGGCTGCCGCATGTGGTGGTGCTCATGCTGCTGGCGTTGATGTTCTACACGCGCCTCGCGATCTCTCCTTTCTGGCGGGCACGGGCATGATGCGGGTGCTGACGCGCTATCTCGCGCGCGAGATCGTGAGTTCGACCATCATGGTTTTAGTCGCCTTTCTCGGCCTGTTCGCCTTTTTCGATTTCATCAACGAACTCGATTCGGTTGGCAAGGACGGCTACGAGTTGCCCCACGCGCTGCTCTATGTCGCGATGATCCTGCCGGGGCGGGTGTATGAATTGCTGCCGGTTGCGGTATTGATCGGCACGCTATATGCGCTGACCACGCTTGCCCGGCATTCCGAGATCACGGTGATGCGGGCGGCGGGCCTGTCGACCCTCAAGATGCTCTGGACCTTGTCCGGGATCGGGGTGATCTTCGTTGTTGCGACCTTCGTGTTCGGCGAATACATTGCGCCCCCGGCCGAGCGGGCGGCGCAACAGTGGCGTCTGACGGCGACGAAATCGACAGTTTCCAGCCAGCTGCGTTCCGGCTTGTGGGTCAAGGATGGTCCGCGCTTCGTCAATGTGCAGACCGTGCAGCCGGACCGCAGCATGGAAAAGGTGCGGATCTACGAGTTCGACGATCGCCATGCCCTGCTCTCGGTGAGCGATGCGGCGAGCGGGCGGTATCAGGCGGGGCAGAAGGCCTGGCGCTTGAGCGGGGTGCGGCAGACGCGTTTTCTCGGCGATCGCACCGAAGTGGTGGAGTTGCCTGAACTGGAGTGGCATTCCGATCTGACGCCCGAGGTGCTCAGTGTGCTGATGGTGGTGCCGGAGCGGATGTCGGTGACGACGCTATTTGCGTACGTCAGTCACCTGCGCGAGAACCAGCAGAACGCCGACCGCTACGAGATCGCGCTGTGGAAGAAGCTGGTCTATCCGTTTGCCGCGCTGGTGATGATCGCCCTTGCGCTGCCCTTCGCCCTGACCCATGAACGCATGGGCGGCGTCAGCGTCAAGGTGTTCCTGGGCGTGATGCTTGGTGTCGGTTTCCACTTGCTCAACGGCTTGTTTTCCAACCTCGGCGTCATCAACAGCTGGAATCCGGCGCTCGCGGCGCTGACGCCGAGCCTGCTGTTCCTGATTGCGGCGGCGGGGATGCTGGTCTGGGTCGAGCGGCGCTGACCGGAAGGGCTCTGGTCCGCAGCGCAAGGCCTTCGGTTCTTCAGTTCATCGCGTGCAACTCACCAGCCATTCTCGACCGCGATTTGTGCCGGCGCGGACAGGCGGCTCAGGCGGCAACCCTTCGCGATCAGCGCGCGATGCGTGTCTTCAACCATCGCCGGGCTGCCGCACACCATCACGCGCGAATGTTCGGGCGTAAGTGCGATGCCGGTTCGTTCTTCGAGCGCCTGACTGGCGAGTAACGCCGGAATGCGCCCGCGCAGGGCGTCCCCGTGCGTATCTCGACTGAGTACCGGCTGGTAGATCAAGCGTTCGCCGTGCTCGGCCCACAATGGGTGCTTGCGTAGCGCAACGATTTCTTCCCTATAGGCCAATTCGGCCGTTTCGCGGACCCCGTGAACCAGGATCAGACGCTCGAAACGCCGCCAAGTCTCCTCGTCCTGCAGGATCGACAGAAAGGGGGCGAGACCGGTGCCGGTCGCGAGCATCCACAGGTCGCGACCGTCGGTGAAGCGGTTGGTGGTGAGAAAGCCATAGGCCTGCCTTTCGATCAGGATTTCGTCCCCTGTGGCGACGCTGTTCAGCAGGGACGTGAATTGTCCGCCCGGAACGATGATCGAGTAGAACTCGAGATGATCATCCCAGCTTGCGGACACGATTGAGTAGGCCCGCCAGACCAGGCTGCCATTCGGCTTGCGCAATCCCAGGCGCGCGAACTGTCCCGGCACGAAGCGGTAGGCGGCATCACGCGCGATCCGGAAGGACAGCAGCTTCGGGGTCCATTGCCGTTTCCACAGCACGCGTGCGGTGGTGGCCTTGTCGTCGAGCAGCATCATCGGTCGTCTCCTTTCTCCCCGGCGCTCTCAAGAACGGCCGTCGGCACGCGGGCGGATCAGCCACGGGCCGAAGCGAAACACGAAAAGGCCGAAACCCGCGGCAAAGCACAACGCGCTGGCGATCAGCACGAGCGGCGCATACGGAATTGCAAGTGCCGCAGCAAGGCGCAGGACGGTCGCGGCGAGCAGACAGCCATAGGCTATGGGCATGGGGGATGGCAGTTCCAGTGGCCGTCCGGTATGCCCGAGTGCGGTGCGACTCATCATCCCCAGCGTCAATAGACCAATGCCGCCGACCGCGATGCTGTGCAGCGCGGCACTCGTAAGCGCCGGTGCGGCGAGGGCGGCGACGCCATAAAGTCCGACACCGAGCGCGGCGCACAGGTAGCCTGCAAACAGGACCCACAGCAGGGGACGCTGAAGCACCTGTGGATGCCACCAGCGCACCAGTTGGCGTAAGTTGGCGAATCCGCCGATCAGGCCGAGCGCCGCGGTCAGGATGACGGGGCCGCCGACGGCGACCGTGAGCGCCATCAGCAGCGGCGCGCCGATCGCAATGACGCCGATCGATGGCGCGTTTGTCACCTGCGGAATGTTCAGCGCGCGGCTGGTAAAGAACGCGATCACGCGCAGGCCCATGAAGAAGATCACCGTTGCGACGATCAGGAGGCCGACGTGCAGCATGTGCCGCGGGTCGAGATCGATGATGCCGGCCGCTGCCAGGTGGAATGCGAGGTTGCCCGCGCCGAAGGCGAGCAGCAAGGGCGGTACGCCGTAGTTGCGCCGATTGCGGCTGCGCACGACGGGTACCGCGAGACAGATGGCCGCGGCGACAAAGAACAGCACCGAAAGCATGCCGCCCCAGAGATTCGAATCGGGCGTCGCCAGCAGCATGACGCGTGCGCCAAGCCACAATGCGACAAGAGCGGCGAGGGGGAGTCCGCGGAGCGGCGCCTGACCGGTCCAGGTGGCGGCGGCGGTGAGCAGGAAGCCGACGATCACCGCGCCGGCGTAGCCCCAGATCATTTCGTGTCCGTGCCAAAGGTAAGCGGGCAGGGCGCTGGTGCCGCCGAAGCCGAAGGCCCAGAAAAGGATTGCGACCGCGCCCTGGATGGCGGCGAGCAGGTAGAAGGGGCGGAAGGCCATCGACAGGAATGCTTTCCAGCCGGGGCGTTGCGGGCCACTCGGGCGCTTGAAGGGCTCTTCGATACGAATGACCGCGACCATGTTGTCTTACCCCGCGCGCAGGTTGCCAAGAGCGTGGTGGGCGGCAAGGCGCGCCACGTAGCCAAGTTTGAAGAATGCCGCCGATACCGGCAGCACCAGGTGACCGGCGATCTGCATGGGCAGACTGAAGCGCTCGGCAAATGGATAGGCCACCAGCGTGGCGCCAATCATCCCGACTGCGGACAGTACCATTGTCAATCTTCCGAGGGTGAGCGTTTGTCGGGCAGTGAATCCGGTCGGGCGCATGGTCGACTCCTTGGATTGTCGGGGGATAAAGGTGCCGCAGTGGTCGTCGCGCCGCATCGGGCAGTGCGTTCGCCGCGCGGCTTTCTTGAAGATGAATATAAAATGACTCTTTAAAAGAGTCAACTTGGATGAATCTTTAAGGGCAATTCTCTATAATCTCTTCGGCAGGGTAAGTGCCCTGCCGCGACCGGGAGCTTTCATGTACCTCACGCAGCACACCGACTACGCCTTGCGCGTGCTGATCTACCTTGGCGCGAACGAGGATCGGCTGGTTACGATTGCCGAGGTGTCCGAGCGATTCGACGTTTCGCGCAGTCATCTGATGAAGGTGGCCAACCAGCTCGTGCGCGAGGGCTTCGTCGACGGGCTGCGCGGCAAGGGGGGCGGTTTGCGGCTGGCGCGTGCGCCGGCGGATATCAATGTCGGTGACGTCGTGCGCTGCATGGAGCGCGGAATGCAGCTGGTCGAGTGCTTCGGCAGCGATAGCCATTGCCTGCTGACGCCGAACTGCCGGCTGAAGGGCGTGCTCGGCAAGGCGCTGGAGGCTTTCCTGAAGACGCTCGATCAGGTCTCCCTGGCTGATCTGATTGATTCGCCACAGCGCAAGGTGCTGCAGTACGTTCCGCGCACCGGATAAGCGTAGTCAGGGCGGTCGCCGTGCTGCGCGGCAGCCGCGTGGCCCTGCAGTGGGCAAGGATGGCCCGGGATTCTCGGGAAGTTCGAATTGAGTTGCGTCAAGGGTGCGGATTTATAGCTGAGTAAACTACTCGACTATTAACCTGTCGCCCGGCTGGAGAATTGCGTTGTTCCTTAAGTCTCACAAGCAAACCTTGTCCGGTGCCGAAGCACAACCGGTCGCGCCCACCGGAGCGAACGCTGAACAGTGGGTGCGTGTCGCGGTCCACGGGGCCGCATGCGACGCTGCGTCGGCTCAAGTCGATGGGATGCCGGAGGGGAGCGCAGAGTGAGCGGGGCGTTGTCGTGGCTGCGTTCGTTCGTGCCGGTGGCGCATGCGGTGAGCCGCCGCGAGCGCGTCCTGAGTTGTGCCGGCGCATTGCTCGGACTGTTCTGTGCGGAGTGGATCAGCCGGCTGGCGCTGGGCGAGTCCCATCCGTGGTTCATCGCGCCGATGGGCGCGTCTGCGGTGCTGCTGTTCGCGGTGCCGTCGAGTCCGCTGGCGCAGCCGTGGTCAATTGTCGGTGGCAACGTGATTTCGGCCCTGGTCGGGGTGACGTGCGCCAAGTTCATCGGCCATCCCGGGCTGGCGGCGGCGCTGGCCGTTGCCGTGTCGATCGGGGCGATGTTCCAGCTTCGATGCCTGCACCCGCCGGGCGGCGCGGTGGCGCTGACCAGCGTGCTCGGGGGAAGCTCCGTCACTGAGCTGGGCTACGGCTTCGCGGTGTGGCCGGTTGCGATCGACTCGCTGTGTCTGCTGGCAGCCGCCCTGGCATTCAACATGGCGCTGGGGCGCCGCTACCCGCAGCGTGCACACGAGCACGCACATCCGCACCTGACTGCGGACCCCGTGCCGAGCGCCCGATTGGGCGTCACGCTCGATGATCTGAACGAGGTGTTGGCGGCGCGCGGGGAGTTGCTTGATGTCAGTAGCGAGGATCTCGAGGAAATCCTGGTAGCGGCGGAGCTTCGCGCTTCCCGGCGCCGGTTCGGCGAAATCCGCTGCGCGGACATCATGTCCGGAGATGTTGTGTCGGTGTCGCCGCAGGCGTCGATCGGCGAGGCGTGGGCGCTGCTGTCGCGGCACCGCGTCAAGGCGATGCCGGTGGTGTCGGCGGAGCGGATATTGGTGGGAATCGTGTCCCTGCACGATTTTTTCGTGCACCGCGACGCGCCGTACAAACTGCGTTTCTTCAACGGCATCGACGTGCATCGCACGGTGCAGGATCTGATGTCGCCGGAGGTGGTGACTGCGCGCCCGGAGCAGCCGATCGTCGAACTCGTGCATCTGTTCGCGGACGTCGGGCTGCATCATGTGCCGGTCGTCGATATGCGCGGCGCGGTGATTGGCATGGTGACGCAATCCGACCTGGTGGCGGCACTGGTCCGCATGCGTCTCGAGGAGCCGGAGATGGCTTTGGCGGCGTGAGCCGCAGCATCACGACGATGCGGAGACGGTCCCCGACGCGCCGCTTTGCCTTGCGTGCGGTGACTTGCGGCGGTTAGGTTGCGGGGGTGAGCGCCGGCTGGCCGGCAAGCGCCTGCAGATGGCGCAGCCGCCAGGCAGTGATCAGCGCGAGGATTACGCACAGCGACAGCGCTGCGGTCACGCCGGGCCAGGCGTCATGCTCCCAGGCGAGGCCCGACAGTGTGCCGATGACGCTGGCGCCGAGGTAATAGCTGCACAGGTAGAGCGCTGCAGCCAGTGCGCGCCGCTCGCCGGCGCGCCGGCTGACCCAACCGCTGGCCGTGGTGTGGGCGCCGAAGTAGCCGAAAGTGAACGTCGCGACGCCGATGAGCACGGCCGCGAGATGGTTGGCGAGCGTAAGCGCGAGGCCGGCGCCGCTGGCGAGGATCATCACCCACAACAGCTTGCGGCGACCGATACGGTCGACGAGTTGACCGGTCCAGGCCGACGAGCAGGTGCCGACCAGATAAAGCAGGAATACCGCACCGATGGCCGTCTGCCCGAGCGAAAACGGCGGCAGGTGCAGGCGGAATCCGAGGTAGTTGTACACGCTGGTAAAGACGCCCATCATCAGGAACGCGATCGCAAACAGCTTGCGGAGTCCGGTATCGGCGAGCAGGGCGCGGCTGTCGGCAAACACCCGTGCGGGGCGGATGTCGCGCGCGCGGAAATGTCGCGAGCGCGGCAGGCAGTAGCGGAACACCAGGGTGGCAATGAGGCCGAGCGCGCCGAGCCCCGCGAGGGCAATCCGCCACGAACTCCAGTCCGTCAACAACGCGACCAGAAAGCGTCCGCTCATGCCGCCAAGCGCGTTGCCGGCGATGTACAGTCCCATCGCGCGGCCCTGGGCTTGGGGGGCGACTTCCTCGCCGAGATAGGCCATCGCCGCCGCGGGCAGCCCGGCGAGCGCAGCGCCGAGCAGCACCCTTAGCACCAGCATTTGCGTGAAATCCGCGGCGATGGCTGAGGCAAAGGCGATGAGGGTGGCCAGCACCAGGGCAGCCTTCATCATGCGCTGCCGTCCAAAACGGTCGGACAGCACGCTGGCGGGAATCAGCATCGCCGCGAGACCGGCCGTGCCCAAGGATACCGAGAGACTGGCTGTGCTCGGCGCGACAGCGAAGTCCGCAGCCAGGCGTGGCAGAATCGGCTGCGTCGCATAGAGCATGGCGAAGGTCGCAAAGCCGCCGAGGAACATCGCCAGATTCGCCCGCCGGAAGGCAGGAGTGCCGGCTTCGATCAGTGCCGTGTCGGGGGTGGAGGCGGGCGTCGCGCAGGAGCTGTGCATGGTGCGTGGGTCCGTTCGGAAGTTCGTCCGGGAGCTGCCTTCGTCGCGCGCCCGGCACGGCTGCTGGCGATGCCGTGTTGTGTGAGTGAATCCTAGGTTGCGTTGGATGTATACGTCCAATATATTTAATCGTATCGATATATCTGTAAAAGCAACCAATGGAACTACGCCATTTACGCTACTTCGTCGCGGTCGCCGAGGAGCTCAATTTCACCCGCGCCGCAGAGCGCCTGCACATCGGACAGCCGCCGCTGTCGATGCAGATCCGCGACCTGGAAGAAGAAATTGGCACCCCGCTATTCGAACGCAGCAAGCGCCGCGTCGCACTGACCGAGGCGGGCAACCGCTTTTTCGATCATGCGCGGGAGATCCTCGCGCGCTCGCTCGAGGCCACAGAGGATGCGCGTCGTGCCGGGCGGGGCGAGCTCGGCGAGCTGCGCATCGGTTTCACCTCTTCGCTGCCCTACACGACGACCCTGTCGGATGTGCTGTACACCTACCGTCAGCACTATCCGCAGGTCAGCCTGCAGTTGCGCGAGATGTTTTCCGCGGACCAGTTCACGGCGATCCTGCGCGGCACGATCGATGTCGGTTTCGTGCGCTACCGCGGCCTGGAGGTGCCCGCGGGCATCGTCACACGGGAAATCGGACGCGATGACCTGCGCCTGGTGGTCAATGTGGCGCACCCGCTGGCGTCACGCGCGGAAGTGTCGCTTGCCGAATTCCGCGACGAGGGCTTCATCGCCTATGCGCCGGATGTCGGCACCGGACTGCCGGCGATTTTCAGCGATCTGTGTCGTAACGCCGGCTTCGAGCCGCGTATCGTCCAGCGTGCCCGCGAGGCCACGACGCAGATCGGACTGGTGGCGTCCGGCCTGGGCGTGGCATTGCTGCCCGCGCCGCTCGAGTGCGTGCAGCTGCCCCGTGTGCGCTACCTCGCGATCAGCGACGCAGGCGCTTATCTGTCGCTCGCCGTCGCCTATCCCGACCGTGCGCCGAGCCCGCTGCTGCAGACCTTCCTGGGTGTGCTCGGTCGCATTGCCGGCTCGCCGAACGGGAAGGGGGATGCGGTTTAGCTCGGCGCCCTCGCTCGCACACACGACACCGGAAATCACTGCATCCGGTGTCGTGCCCGGCGAGCGCGCAGATACCGCAAGAGCCCGACAGGCGTACAGGCCATGAGGTGGTGGGCAAGATAATTTCGGATATCTATTGACCAGGTCCAATCGATAGACTATAGTTCTGTTTCTCCGACGCGGGGTGGAGCAGTCTGGCAGCTCGTCGGGCTCATAACCCGAAGGTCGCAGGTTCAAATCCTGCCCCCGCAACCAAATATGTACAGAAAACCCAATCACTTAACGGTGGTTGGGTTTTTTGCTTTTAGGCCCCGGATCAGGTTTGTGCCCACCTTGTTCCCGCATTGAGTCCTTGAGCATTCGCCTCGTGCGCGCCTTTGCCGATCCGCAGCCGCTTTCCGCCACGAGACGCGTCGCGAGTCCGTCCTTGCCGGCTATGTGCGCTGGCAGACAGACGCTCGCGGTGAAATGGAATATTGCTATCGGCACGGTGAGTCCTGCACGACTGCCGGGCAGCTTGCTGAGTCGAAGTGAGCCGCAGGACGCCGGAACCTCGTTAATCCACCTGACTCGATCAGGTGGATGCGGATGACGGGGTGTGGCGCCCGAGACATCTCAATCCGACGGACAAGGAGGATTTCATGCTCTATACCATTGCAGTCGTACTGTTGATCCTGTGGCTACTCGGACTGGTCACGTCGACCACCCTGGGTGGCTTCATCCACATTCTGCTGGTAATCGCGATCGTGGTCGTGCTGCTCAGAGTGATCAGCGGACGCAAAGTGCTGTAGCGGTGCTCCCGCCCGCGAGTCACCTCATGTGCAGGCAACTCCGCGGGGGTTGCGGCGCGGGTGGCGAACTCATGTGTCGCCCCCACCGAACCCCGCAGACTGATGACATGAGGAAAGCGCAATGCCGGATACACTGATCCACAACCCGCGGCAGAACCGCATTCTGGCGGCCCTGCCCGTGACAGAGTACGCCCGGCTGGTGGACGATCTGGAACTCGTCACGTTTCCACTGGGCGAAGTTCTGTATGAGTCGGGTGACAGCCTGGATTTCGTCTATTTTCCGACAACGTGCATCGTCTCGCTGATCTTTGCCACCGAAAACGGTTCATCGACCGAGTTGGCGATGACCGGAAACGATGGCCTGGTGGGTATTCCGTTGGTGCTGGGTGGCGAAACCACGACGCACACGGTGGCGGTGCAGTGCGAGGGCGGTGCCTACCGCCTGCGGGCGGAGGTGCTGCGCTGGGAGCTTGATCAGGGCGGGAGCCTGCTGCGCCTGTCGCTGGGCTATGCCCAGGCGCTGATGACGCAGATGGCGCAGAGCGTCGTGTGCAATCGACACCACGCCGTGGACCAGCAATTGTGTCGCTGGCTCCTCCTCTGTCTTGACCTGCTGCCGGGCGATCAGCTCAATGTGACGCAGGAACTGATTGCCCGCATGCTGGGGGTGCGTCGCGAAGCCGTCACCGAGGCCGCCGGAAAATTGCAGGCAGCCGGACTGATTCAGTACCGCCGCGGGCATATCACGGTGACCGATCGCCCCGGCCTGGAAGCGCGGGCGTGCGAGTGCTATGGCGTGGTCAAGTCGGAATACGACCGTCTGTTCCACTTGTTACCGACTAACCAGTCCAAGCATCGGATGCGGCCGAATCCGGCAAACCTGCGCAAGCGCGCCGAGGCCCGACTGAGGCAGGCTCAGCCGGTCATGGCGACTGCGCCTTGGGATACCGAGCGTTTGCTGCACGAACTGCAGGTGCACCAGATCGAACTGGAACTGCATAACGAGGAGCTTCGCGAGGCATACGAGGAAGCGGATTCGCTGCGCAAGCAATGCGCCGATATCTATGACTTTGCACCGGTGGGTTACTTCACGCTGGATGCGCTCGGGGTCATTCTCAATGTCAACCTTGCAGGTGCGATCCTGCTCGGCATCAAGCGCTCACAACATGGACGTCATCGTTTTGCCGCTTCGATCACGCCCGAGTTCCTGCCGGTGTTCAACCGCTTCCTCGCCGAGGCGCTTGACGCAAAATGCAAGAAGAAATGCGAGGTCGTCCTCACGGCTACGGGCCAGCGGCCCGAAGCGATCGTCCGCATCGAGGCCGTCGCGGATGAAAGCGGTCGCGAATGCCGCATGGTGGTGAGTGACATCACTGCTGAGAAACTGGCCGAAAAGGCTTTGCAGGCCCGTGAGGAATCCCGCCGCGCGCTGCTCGAGGATGCGTCCCGGGCTTGAGGCCGACGTGCCGCAGCCGTGCTGTCCCGATCGACCCGCAAGGATTGGCTAATCATGAAGTTCGCGCGGCGCCACCCCGAACGTCACCGCAGCGACCGCATCGGCTGGATGCGTGCCGCCGTGCTTGGTGCCAACGACGGCATCGTTTCGACCGCCAGCCTCGTGGTCGGCGTCGCGGCGGCTAGTCCGGCCGAGGGGGCTGCCCTGGTGGCTGGCGTTGCCGGAATGGTGGCCGGGGCGATGTCGATGGCCGCAGGGGAATACGTCTCGGTGCATTCGCAGGCCGATACCGAAAACGCCGACCTGTCGCGCGAGCGCGTCGAACTCGAGACGCACCCGGTGGCGGAACACCGCGAATTAGCGGCCATTTATGTCAGCCGGGGACTCGAGCCGGGCCTCGCGCAGCAGGTTGCCGAGCAATTGATGGCGCACGACGCGCTTGGCGCCCACGCGCGCGACGAGCTCGGAATCTCCGAAACACTCAGCGCGCGGCCCGTTCAAGCCGCGCTGTCGTCGGCCGCGAGCTTCGCGGTCGGCGCGGCGCTGCCACTCGCGGTGACGGCGCTGGCGCCCGCGCAGAACCTGATTCCGTGGGTCTCGGGAACCTCGCTCGCGTTTCTTGCCCTGCTGGGCGCCGTTGCGGCCCGAGCGGGCGGGGCTTCCGTGCTGACGGGCGCGTGGCGGGTCACCTTCTGGGGCGCGCTCGCGATGGCCATCACCGCGGGCGTGGGGGCGCTGTTCGGGGCGGTCGTGTGAGCGCCCGTCATCTCGAATCACCGGGGTGGAAACCACCACCGGTTTGCCTGCCCATGCATCAGGCGGCGTGTTGTTTCACCCAGGCAACATAGCGGTCCATCCAGCTCTGCAGGAACTTCGTGGTGTCGGGGTTGGCAATGTTGCCGGCCTCGTCGAAGAAACCCGACTTGGCATGCATGAACGCCTCCGGCAGTCCCATCGTGTGAACGTCCAGACAGGCGAGAATGGTGCGTAACTGCTGCTGCGCGATGGCCGTACCGATGACTCCGACCGAGGCACCCAGTACGCCGGCCGGCTTGTTTGTCCAGGCACTCTGGCCATAGGGGCGTGACGCGTGGTCGATGGCGTTCTTCAACACGCCGGGGACCCCGCGGTTGTATTCGGGAGTGACAAATATCAGGCCCGTGGCTGCGACGATTTCGCCCTTGAATCGCTGCACCGCGGGTGCCTGGTTTGCGTCGTCGTCCTGGTTATAGAGCGGCAGGTCGCCGATCTCGAGCTGCTTGAAGCTGAATGCCGACGGGGCCAATTTTACGATGGCGTCAGCCAGCTTGCGGTTGAGCGAACCCTTGCGAAGGCTGCCGACGATTACGCCGATCTGGTATTGGCTCATTTTCTTGTCCGGTTGATTGGGTCAGTTCGGATTTGAACGCGGCGGGCTGACGAGTTCCGATAGCCAGTCGCGCAGGATCGTGGTGACTTGTTCGGGCTGCTCCAGCGGCAGGAGATGGCCGCATTCCTCGATCATCGCGAGCTGCGCCCCGGCAATCCCCGCGACCAGTTCCTCATGGACCTCCGGCGGCGTGACCAGGTCCTCGCGCCCGCACAGGACGAGCGTCGGGCATCTGATGCTGGCCAGGCTAGGGCGGCTGTCCGCGCGTCCGATAATGGCGCGCTGCTGGCGCACGAACACCTCTTGCCCCAGTCCGGTCGCCATCGACTGAAACACGCCGCCGACCTCGGGCGTATTCGCATGCTCGGGGTGCGCCATGCGCGCGAGCAGCTTTTCGATGACCGCGGGGAAATTGGTTTCGGCCAGTGCGATCAGCTCCTCACGCGCCGCGGTGGCGTCGGGCGTATCGGGGCGTGCACTCGTGCTCAGGAGCGCCAGCGCCCGCACACGCTCCCCTGCCTGGCGCATGATCTCGAATGCGACGTAGCCCCCCATCGACATTCCGACGAGCATGAAGGGCCCCGCGGGGGCTTGCCCCAGGACGTCCGCGGCAAGCGCAGAAATCGAATCCGAACCGGTCAGGTCGGCGACCGTGATGCCGACGAGGTCCGCCAGGGCGTCCGCCTGGTGCTCGAACAGGCTTGCGTCATTGAGTAGCCCCGGCAACAAAAGCAGGTTCATTTTTTCCATGCTGATCTCTCTCCTTGATCCGTCGGCAAGGTGTCGGTGCGCCCGCTTCCGGAAAACATGAAAAGAGCCTAGTCGCTCAGGCTGGCCGGGTCTGTACGGTGTCGCACATATGTTCACCGGGGGCAAAAGGCCGCCTTATTCATGTGTGCTGCCGTACAGACCCCGAGTCGTCCTGCGCACATCCTTGCCGGGCCAAGCCGGATATGTGGCACGACGCTCAAACCATGGCTGTTAAAATGGGGCAGCGGGCTTCGTGGCACATTCGGATTTTCAGGCACGGCAGTGCCGTCCAGGCATGGTGGCCGGAGATTTACCGGCGCTGAAAGGAAATGGCCATGGCCAAGCAGGAACCCGCCAAGCAGGAACCCGATCTCCCCGCGCCCACCGCATCGCCCAAGGCGACCCGTGGCGAAGCGTTTCCGATCGTCGGCATCGGCGCATCGGCGGGCGGTCTTGAGGCGCTGGAACAGTTCCTCGCCAAGATCCCGGCGGGTAGCGGCATGGCGTATGTGATCGTTCAGCACCTCGATCCGACCCACAAGGGCATGATGCCCGAGCTGCTGCAACGCACCACGGCGATGCCGGTGGTGCAGGCGAAGAATCGCCTCAAGGTCAAACCGGACCATGTCTATGTGATCCCGCCGAATCGGGACATGTCGATCCTGCGCGGTGCGCTCTACCTGTTCGAGCCCGCCGCGCCGCGCGGCCTGCGCCTGCCGATCGACTTTTTCCTGCGCTCGCTGGGGGACGATCGTCACCAGCTGGCCGTCGGTGTGATTCTCTCCGGCATGGGGTCGGATGGCAGCGCCGGAATGCGTGCCATCAAGGAAAACGCAGGTCTCACCCTGGCGCAGGATCCAGCCTCGGCCGCCTTTTCCGCGATGCCGCGCAGCGCGATCGATGCCGGCGTGGTTGACATCGTCGCCTCCGCCGCGGAACTGCCCGCCCGCATCCTTGCCAGCCTCCGGCACGGTACGAACGCGGCCGCAGCCGAACCCGTCGTCGACGGCCAGCTGCAAAGCGGCCTGGAGAAGGTGCTGATTCTCCTGCGGGCGCACAACGGCCAGGACTTCTCGCTCTACAAGAAGACCACGCTCTACCGCCGCATCGAGCGGCGCATGGGCATTCACCAGATCGACCGCATCGCGACCTACGTGCGCTTCCTGCAGGAGAACCCGCAGGAGCTCGAGCTGCTGTTCAGGGAGTTCCTGATCGGCGTGACCAACTTCTTCCGCGACCCCGCGGCCTGGGACCGCCTGCGCGACGAGGCCTTGCCGCCATTGTTCGCGCGCAGCCATGCGGGACGTGTGCTGCGCGCCTGGGTGCCCGGATGTTCGACCGGCGAAGAGGCGTATTCGCTGGCCATCACCTTCAAGGAGGCGATCGAAAGGCACAAGCCCGCGGGTCGTTTTTCGCTGCAGATCTTCGCCACCGACCTCGACGGCGACGCCATCGACCGGGCGCGTCAGGGCCGCTACCCGTCCAACATCGTCGCCGACGTTTCGCCCGAGCGCTTGGCGCGCTTCTTCGTCGCCACCGACGACGGCTATCAGGTCTGCAAGGAAATCCGCGAGATGGTCGTGTTCGCGCCGCAGAACCTGATCCAGGACCCGCCTTTCACCAAGCTCGATCTGCTACTCTGCCGCAACTTGCTGATCTACTTCAGCGCCGAATTGCAAAAGAAGCTGCTGCCCTTGTTCCATTACAGTCTCACGCCGGGCGGTGTGCTGTTCCTGGGCAATTCCGAGGCGCTCGGCAGTGCGACCGATCTGTTTGCCCCGCTCGACGCCAAGGCGCGTCTTTTTCGCCGTATCGACATTCCGACACAGGCCATCGAGATCGACTTCCCCGCACACTTCCGCAGCCTTTCCGTCGGGGAGGGCGAGGTCAAGGGCCCGCCACCCCCCGCCAACCTGCAAAGCCTTGCCGACCAGTTGCTGCTGCGGCAGTTCGCGCCGGCGGCGGTGCTGGTCAATGAGCGCGGCGACATCATCTATATCAACGGTCGTACCGGCCGCTACCTGGAGCCCGCCGCCGGCAAGGCCAACTGGAACATTCATGCGATGGCGCGCGAGGGCCTGCGCGCGGAAATCGGCAGCGCCCTGCACCAGGTCACGCGCAATGGTGGCCGCATCGAGCGAGCCGACATCAGCGTGAGCGTCGACGGCACAACGCGCAGGGTCGGCCTCGTCGTGCAGCTGATCGAGGAACCCGAGCCTTTGCGCGGCATGGTGATGATCGCGTTTAGCGAGCTTCCGCCGCTGCCCGAAACCAGGAAGGGTGGTGGCCGGGCACCGCGCGGCGCACGGCAGGTCGAGCTGGAGCGCGAACTGCAGCAGGCGCGCGACGAAATCCGCACGCTGCGCGAGGAGATGCAGGTCTCGCAGGAAGAACTCAAGTCGGCCAACGAGGAGCTGCAATCGACCAACGAAGAGCTGCAATCGACCAACGAGGAACTCACCACGTCGAAGGAAGAGATGCAGTCGCTGAACGAGGAGTTGCAGACGGTGAACGTCGAGCTGCAATCGAAGGTCGACGACTTGTCGTGCGCCAACAACGACATGCAGAACCTGCTCAACAGCACCGAAATCGCCACCATCTTCCTCGACAGCCGGCTCCATGTCCGGCGCTTTACGCCGCTGGCCACGCGCGTCATCAAGCTCATCGCCGCCGATGCCGGGCGGCCGTTGTCGGACCTCGCAACCGATCTCGATTACCCGGCACTGGAAGACGATGCCCGCGAGGTTCTGCGTACCCTGATGTTCTCGGAAAAGCAGATCGCCACGCGCGACGGCCGCTGGTTTACCGTGCGCATCATGCCGTACCGCACCACGGATAACGTGATCGAGGGCGTCGTCATCACCTTCATCGACATCAGCGTGGCCAAGCGCCTGGAAGCGGAACTGCGTGCGGCGGTGACCGGCGGCAAGACGGTGCCCGTGCAGGGCGAGTCGATGTGAGCGAACCCGCGACGCACGCCCTGCGCGCCTGCGCGTATTCCGGTCGCTAGCGCTGCCCCGAGCTGTTTTGCGCCTGGTCCTTCAATAATTCGAAGAACGCGTTTGCCGCAGGCGACAGCGTGCTGTTCTTGCGGCGCAGGAGCGTGATCTTCCTTTTCACGACCGGGCTGACGAGAGGAATCCGGCATACGCCGGGGCGGGCACCTTCCTCGAGGGTCGATGCAGGAAGAATCGCCGTGCCGACACCGGCCGCGACGAGACTGATTGCCGTCGCGTGGTGCTGTACCTCGTAGGCGCCGCTGAGGCTGATGCCCCGTTTTGCGAGCTGGTAGTCCATGAAGACCCGCGTCGCCGTCATGCTGCTGACGACGACGAGCTCGGTTTCGCGCATGTCGGACCAGGTCACCGACTTCATTTTGCTCAGTGGGTGCTCCTCGCGGCAGAAGAACATCAGCGGCTCTTCCAGCAGCAGGGTTTCGATCAGATCCGGATGACGGTCCGTCGGGATGCCGATGCCGATCTCCGCCTGCCCGTGCAGCACTGCGTCGCGGACCTCGAACGCACTCGTGTCGATGAGGCGGACGCGGTTGCCCGGATGGGCTTCTGCATAGCGACGGATTACCGCCGGCAGCACATGCGAGGCCATCGTCGGCACGCAGGCGAGCGTGAAGCTGCCGCGGGCGTGCTTCGACATGTCCTTCATGCGCCCGACCGCGAGCGTCATTTCGCCGACGATCGCTTTCGCCTGGGGCAGGAACTCGCGCCCAACCGCGGTGAGTTCGACGTAGCGCGTCGTGCGGTCGAGGAGCCGCAATCCGAGGTAGGACTCGAGCTTCTGCACGCGGCGGGTGAGTGCCGTCTGTGTCACATGCAGATGTTCGGCGGCCTTGCTGAATCCGCCCAGCTCGGCAATCACCACGAAGGCCTGAATTCCGTCGAAATCGATCTTCATGGCAGCTTTCCAGAATGGGATGCAAAAGGAGAGTTGTCTATCTATGCTAGGAACGCAATAAAACAGGAATTTATTGCATTTCTGCAAATCAGCGCGCTTGTCTAATATTGCCTCACAAAACAGCAGAACGTGCAATAAGGAGACAGGCAAGTGGATCACATTCCCTGCGTGCTGATGCGTGGCGGATCCTCGAAGGGATTGTTCTTCCTGGCCGAGAACCTGCCCGAAGACCGTTCGGCTCGCGATTGCCTGCTGCTTGCGGCGATGGGCTCACCCGACCTGAGGCAGATCGACGGCATGGGCGGCGGCAATGACCTGAGCAGCAAGGTCGTGATTGTGGCTCCGTCGCGCAGGCCGGACGCCGATGTGGAGTATCTCTTCGCGCAGGTTTCCGTGGCCCGCGATCTGGTCGATGTGCTGCCCAACAGCGGCAACATGCTGGCGGCGGTGGGGCCCTTTGCGATCGAGCGCGGGCTCGTCAGGGCGTCGAGTCCGGTCACGAAGGTGCGCATCCTCAACATCAACAGCGGCAAGCATGTCGAGGCGCTTGTTCAGACGCCGGGCGGGAAAGTCACCTACAGCGGGACCTTTCACCTCGATGGTGTTCCGGGTACGAGCGCACCGATCACACTCAATTTCCTCGATCCGGCCGGGACGAAAACCGGGCGGCTGCTGCCGACGGGTAACGCGCAGGATCTGATCGCGGGCTTGCCCGTCACCTGCATCGATTTCGCGATTCCGATCGTCTTCGTCAAAGCCGCTTCGCTTGGCAAGAGTGGCCACGAAAGCAAGCAGGAACTGGATGGCGACCCGGCCTTCCTCGAGCGGCTCGAGGAGATTCGCATTGCCGCGGCGAAGCTCATGGGGCTTGCCGTGTCGCCTGATCGGGGGGTGCCGAAGATCGCGATGATCGCGGCGCCGCGCCAAGGTGGCAGCATCGCATCGCGCTATTTCGTGCCGTCGAGCTGCCATCCGGTGCACGCCGCCACCGGCGCACTGGCGCTCGCCGCTGCCTGCCACACGCCCGACACGGTGGCCGAAGAGCTGGCCGAGCTTGACGAGAATTCGCCAAATCGCATCGTCATCGAACACCCGAGCGGGCAGATGGCCTGCGAGCTTCATCTTGCAGCCGATTCCGACAGCGGAGTCCCCGTCATCAGTGCGGCATCCCTCGTGACCTCGGCCAGACCCCTGCTGAGCGGCGAGGTGTTCGTGCGCTCGCCGCCCTGAACGCGCATCGCATATAGCAAAGCGTTCTGGCCAGACAGTCCGTCGGGCTGGAACCGAAACAGACTCAACACACCAAGGAGACGAAACATGAAAACCCTCTTCGCCATCACCGCCGCCGTCGGCATTGCGTTTTCGGGCCTGGCCGGCGCACAGGCCCCGATTGTCATCAAGTTCTCGCATGTCGCGGCAGCCGACACGCCGAAGGGCCAGGCGGCCGAATATTTCAAGAAGGCCGCCGAAGAGCGCACGAAGGGCAGGGTGAAGATCGAGGTCTATGCCAACAGCACGCTCTACAAGGACAAGGAGGAACTCGAGGCGTTGCAGATGGGCTCGGTCCACATGCTCGCCCCGGTGGCGGGCAAGTTCGGTCCGGCGGGCATCAAGGAGTTCGAGGTGTTCGACCTGCCCTACATCTTCCCGAACGAGGCAGCCCTGCACCGGGTGACGCAGGGACCCGTCGGCACATCGTTGCTGAAGAAGCTGGAGTCCCGCGGATTCGTTGGTCTGTCGTACTGGGACGCGGGGTTCCGCGTCCTGAGTTCCAACAAGCCGGTACACACGCCGGACCAGACCAAGGGACAGAAGATCCGGATCAATTCGTCAAAGGTCAATCAGGCGATCATGAAATCGATCGGCGCCATCCCCCAGACGATGGCGTTTTCCGAGGTCTATCAGGCGCTGCAGACCGGTGTCGTCGATGGCGCGGACGGCAACCTGTCGAACCTCTACACCCAGAAGCAGCATGAGGTGCAGAAGCACGTGACGCTGACGTATCACACCTACAGCGGCTACGTCGTGGTCGTGAACAAGTCCTTCTGGGAGAAGCTCCCCGTGGATATCCGGCAAGAGCTCGAGGGGGCGATGAAGGACGCCACCGCGTACAACGCCAAAGTCGCCGCCGAGGACGACGCGAAGGCGCTCGCGGGGATCCGTGCGACCGGCAAGACGGAGGTGCACACGCCGACGCCGGAGGAAAGGGCAGCCTGGATCAAGGCGATGGCGCCTGTGCAGGATGAGATGGCAAGCCGTATCGGCAAGGACGTCATCGACGCGGTACGCAAGGAAACCGCAGCAGTCGCGAGCAAGTAAGGGCGCAGCACAGATCTCGGGCGGGCAGGGCCTTGCAGGGCCTGCCTGCGGCGTACGGCTGCCCGCCCACTACCTTCGGGAGATTCCGATGAAATTCCTAGACTACCTCGAGGAATGGCTCATCACGCTGTTGATCGGCACGGCGACGCTCGTGACCTTCGCCGCCGTGATGCATCGCTATGCCTCGGGTTTTTCCATTCCTGGGCTCCAGGATTGGCTGCTTTCGATCAATCTGAGCTGGGCGCAGGAACTGACCATCATTCTGTTCGTATGGATGGCGAAGTTCGGGGCGGCCTACGGCGTTCGCACCGGCATCCATGTCGGCGTCGACGTGCTGATCAACCAGCTGCAGCCGCAGCTGCGGTCGAAATTCATCCTCTTCGGCCTGTTAGCCGGGGCGCTGTTTACCGGGATCGTCGCGACTCTTGGTGGCGGGTTCGTGTGGGAAAACGGTGCCCATTACGCCTTTTTCGACATGGCCGGCCTGGCGCTTGACGATGTGGTGGAAGGACCGACCACGCCCGATCTCGAGTGGCCGACATGGATCGTGTATAGCGCCATTCCGCTGGGCTCGAGTCTGATGTGCTTTCGCTTCCTGCAGGTCGCCTTCAGTTTCTGGCGCACCGGCGAGTTGCCGCATCACGACCACGGCCATGTCGAGGGCTTGGAGGAGGCCGGACCAGGCGCTGAATTCGACGGGTTTGCGCTCGAAGACAACCTGCATCCGCACGATTTGAAGGACGCAGGCGAAGCGCAGAAGAGCGTGCGCGGTGAGGGCGGAGGAAAGACGAAATGAACGCTGCCGTAATTTTCGGGCTCTTGCTGGCCCTTATGCTGACCGGCATGCCGATCTCGATCTCGCTCGGCCTGACTGTCTTGTCCTTCCTGTTCACGATGACGCAGGTGCCGCTGGAGTCGGTCGCGCTGAAGCTATTCACCGGCATCGAGAAGTTCGAAATCATGGCCATTCCCTTCTTCATCGTGGCCGGCAACTTCCTGACGCACGGGGGAGTCGCGCGCCGCATGATCAACTTTGCGTCGGCGATGGTTGGTCACTGGCACGGTGGGCTCGGGCTGGCGGGGGTGTTGGCGTGTGCACTCTTCGCCGCGGTGTCGGGTTCGTCCCCGGCGACCGTCGTCGCGATCGGCGCCATCCTGTTGCCGGCGATGGTGAAGGCGGGTTTCCCGAACAAGTTCGGCGCCGGCGTCATCACCACGTCGGGCGCGCTCGGCATCCTGATTCCGCCGTCGATCTGCATGGTCATGTATTCGGTCGCGACCAACACCTCGGTCGGCGCGCTGTTCATGGCGGGCGTGATCCCCGGGATTGCCCTGGCGGGCGTGCTCGGCGGGGTGACCTGGTGGCGCGCGAAGAAGAACAACTATCCGCGCCAGCCCAAGGCCACGTTCGGCGAGCGCATCCGCTCATTCCGGGAGTCGGTTTGGGGCCTGTTCCTGATCGTACTGATCATGGGCGGCATCTACACGGGCATCTTCACCCCGACCGAAGCAGCGGCGATGAGCGCGGTCTATGCATTCATCGTTGCCGTCTTTGTGTACAAGGACATGTCGCTGAAGGACGTGCCGAAGGTGCTGCTCAATTCGGCCAACATGTCGGCGATGCTGCTGTACATCATCACGAACGCGGTGCTGTTCTCCTTCATCATGACGAGCGAGAACATCCCGCAGGCGCTCTCGGAATGGATGCTGGGGCACGGGCTGGGCATGGTGGCCTTCCTGCTCGCGGTCAACGTGATCCTGCTGCTGGCCGGCAACTTCATGGAACCGTCGTCGATCGTGCTGATCTTCGCGCCGATCCTGTTCCCGGTGGCGGTCAAGCTCGGGATCGACCCGGTGCATTTCGGCATCATCATGGTGGTGAACATGGAAGTCGGCATGTGCCACCCGCCGGTGGGGCTCAACCTCTACGTGGCCTCCGGCATCACCAAGATGGGCATCACCGAGCTGACCGTCGCCGTCTGGCCGTGGTTGCTGTCGATGCTCGGCTTCCTGGTTGTCGTCACCTACTGGCCAGGCCTGTCCATCTGGCTGCCCAGAACCCTCGGAATGATGTGATGCGCCGCCCGGCCCCCCGGATCGGGGCCGCCGGGCCGCCCTCAGGTCTCGTCGTACCCCACGGAGAACGAAACATGAATCTCAAAGACTGGATCGGCCGCGCGGAGGAAGTTTCCGACGTCGCGACCGCTACTCCCTACGCCGCGCTGTCGGCGACCTTCGACCGTCCTGCCGAACGTCCGGCGGTCGGCACCGCGCTGCCGGCGCTGTGGCACTGGCTGTACTTCCTGCCGCTGCATCGGCAGTCCGAAATCGGCCCCGATGGGCACGCCAAGCGGGGCGGTTTCCTGCCGCCGGTGCCGTTGCCGCGTCGCATGTGGGCCGGCAGCCAGTTCGAGTTCCACCAGCCGCTGCGTATCGGCGACGCGATGACGCGCACCTCGACGATCCACGACGTCAGCGAGAAGTCCGGACGCACCGGCCCGCTGGTGTTCGTGAAGGTGCGCCACGAGATCCGCCGTCCCGGCGAGACGGACGTGGCACTGACCGAGTACCACGACATCGTCTATCGCGAGGCGGCCAGGCCGGACGACGTGGCGCCGCCGCCCAAGGCCGCGCCCGCGACTGCGACGTGGGAGAAGAAGTGGGTGCCGGACGACGTGCTGCTGTTCCGCTACTCGGCGCTGACCTTCAACGGCCATCGCATCCACTACGACCGCAAGTATGTGACCGAGGTCGAGGGCTATCCCGGCCTGATCGTGCACGGGCCGATGGTCGCGACGCTGCTGCTCGATCTGCTGCGCCATCGGATGCCCGATGCCGAGGTCGTGCGCTACGAGTTCCGCGCGGTGCGGCCGGTGTTCGACATCAACCATTTCTTCGTCTGCGGCGAGCCGCAGGCGGACGGCAAGACGATCCGCCTGTGGGCGAAGGACCACGAAGGCTGGCTGACGATGGAAGCCACCGCGGTGATCAAGTGAGGAGCATGCAATGAGACCCCTGGAAGGCATCACCGTCATCACCCTCGAACATGCGATCGCCGCGCCGTTCGCGACGCGCCAGCTCGCGGATCTGGGTGCTCGCGTCATCAAGGTCGAACGCCCCGGTGTCGGCGACTTCGCCCGCGGCTACGACGAGCGCGTGCGCGGGCTGGCGTCGCACTTCGTGTGGACCAATCGCTCGAAGGAAAGCCTGACGCTCGACGTCAAGGATCCGGAGGCGCAGACGATCCTCAAGCGCCTGATCGTCGAGGAGGCCGACATCGTGGTGCAGAACCTCGCGCCGGGCGCCGCCGCACGGCTGGGCTTGTCGTACGCGGAGCTCTCCGCCTTGAAGCCGGAGATCATCGTCTGCGACATCTCCGGCTACGGCAGTGACGGTCCGTATCGCGACAAGAAGGCCTACGACCTGCTGATCCAGAGCGAATCCGGCTTCCTGTCGGTGACCGGCACCGAGGAGGAGCCATCCAAGGCGGGACCGTCGATCGCCGACATATCGGCCGGTATGTATGCGTACAGCAATATCCTGGCGGCGCTGCTGCAGCGCAAGAAGACCGGTCGCGGCCAGCACCTGGACATCTCGATGCTCGAGAGCCTGGTCGAGTGGACGACCTATCCGCTGTACTACGCCTTCGACGGCGCCGCGCCGCCGCGCCGCACCGGGGCGAGCCACGCCACGATCTACCCCTACGGCCCCTTCCCGGCGGGCGACGGCAAGGTCGTCATGCTCGGCCTGCAGAACGAGCGCGAATGGGCCGCGTTCTGCGGCAAGGTGCTGCTGCAGCCGGGGCTGGCCCGCGAGGAGCGCTTCTCCAGCAATTCGAAGCGCAGCGCCGCCCGTGATGCGCTGCGCGGGATCATCGTCGAGGCCTTCGCCGGTCTCACCGCCGAGCAGGTGATCGCGCGCCTCGAGGATGCGCAGATCGCCAACGCGCACGTCAACGACATGCACGCGGTGTGGGCGCACCCCCAGCTCCAGGCGCGCAATCGCTGGCGCGAAGTCGGCACTTCGGTCGGTACCGTCCCTGCACTGTTGCCGCCGGGCTCGTGGGAGGAGGGCGAGCCGCGCATGGATCCGGTGCCGGCGTTGGGCGAGCACAGCGACGCCATCCTTGCCGGGCTCGGGTACTCCTCCGATCGCATCGCCGCGCTGCGCAGCGCCGGCGTGATCTGAACGACGCACCGGGAGAACCGTCATGCAGCTGCCGATCACCTATCTGTTCGTGCCGGGCAACCGGCCCGAACGTTTCGACAAGGCCTTCGCGGCCGGCGCCGGGGCGATCGTCCTCGACCTCGAGGATGCCGTCGTGCCCGCCGACAAGGCGCGCGCGCGCGATGCGATCGCCGACTGGTTTCCCGCGCGAGCCGAATACGCGGAACGGGTCGTGGTACGCACCAACGACACCCAGTCCGCCTGGTTTGGCGACGATCTCGCGTTGCTGAAGGAAGTCGGTGTCACCCAGGTGATGCTGCCGAAGACCGAGTGGCCGGCACAGATTGCGCGCGTCATCGGTGCGATGGCCTCGCCACCACGGGTGTTGCCCTTGATCGAAACCGCGCGCGGGGTGCGCAACGTGGATGAGATCGCCGCCGCCGAGGGCGTGCAGCGCCTGGTCTTCGGCACGCTCGATTACGCCGTGGACCTCGACCTGTCGGGCGACGAGACCGGGCTGATCTACCCGTCCGGTCGCATCGCGATCGCGTCGCGCTGCGCGGAGCTTGCCGCGCCGGTCGCCGGGGTTACGCCGGGCATCGACGACGAGGCCCGCATCGCGGCCGACTTCGCCTTCGCGCGGGCCTTCGGCTTCGGCGCCAAGCTGTGCATCCATCCGAGGCAGGTCGCGGTGATCCACGCCGCCTGTCGTCCGTCGGCCGCGGAGAAGGACTGGGCCGAGCGCGTGCTTGCGGCTGCCGCGGCATCCGACGGTGCGGTGCAGCTCGACGGCAAGATGATCGACCGCCCGGTGGTGCTCAAGGCGCAGGCCATCCTCGCGCGATGCACCGACAGCGCCTAGCCCAGAATCCGCGAGCATTCAAACGAATTACCGCTTTCACAACTCCAGGAGAATCCGCCATGGGCGCGAGCATCATCGACTCAAGCATCTTCGGCAACATATTCAGCACCGACGCGATGCGTCAGGTGTGGTCCGACCGCAACCGCACCGAAAAGTATCTCGACATCGAGCGTGCGCTCGCCGTGGTGCAGGGCCGGCTGGGCATCATCCCGCCGGAAGCCGCCGAGGAGATCGTGAAGAACTGCGACATCGACAAGATCGACATGGACAAGCTGCGTGAGCAGACCGAGCGCATCGGCTATCCCGTGCTCGGCGTCGTTTCCCAGCTCAACGCGCTGTGCCGCGACAAGCTCGGCGAGTATTGCCACTGGGGCGCCACCACGCAGGACATCACCGATACGGCCACCGTGATGCAGATGCGCGAAGGCCTGGCGATCATCGACGGCGAACTGAAGGCCATCTCGGATGCGCTGGCCGGGTTGTCGCGCCGCTACCGCGATACGCCGGTGATCGGCCGCAGCAACCTGCAGCAGGCGATTCCGGTCACCTTCGGCTTCAAGACCGCCGCGATCCTCGCCGGCATCGAGCGCCATCGCGAGCGGCTCGCACAACTCAAGCCGCGCGTGCTGATGGGCGAGTTCGGCGGCGCCTGCGGCACGCTCGCGTCGATCGAAACGGGCGCGATGGAAACCCAGGCTGGCCTCATGGAAGAACTGGGGCTCGCGCAGCCGGATATCGCCTGGCACACGGTGCGCGACACGATCGCCGAAGTGGGGGCATTTCTCGGGATCGTTGGCGGTTCGCTCGGCAAGATCGCGATGGACGTCAAGCTGATGATGCAGCACGAGGTCGCCGAGGTGTATGAACCCTTCCACCCCGGCCGCGGCTCCAGCAGCACGATGCCACAGAAGCGCAATCCGATCTCGAGCTGCTACATCCACGCCGCCGTCTCGGTCGTGCGCCAGCACGCGGCGGCCCTGATGGACGCGATGATCGCCGATCACGAGCGCTCCACCGGGCCGTGGGAGATCGAGTGGATCGCGCTGCCGGAGGCCTTCTGCCTGCTCGCCGGGGCGCTCAAGCAGACGCGCTTCGTGCTCGAAGGGCTCGAGGTCGATGCGGCGAAGATGCGCGCCAACATCGACCTCACGAACGGACTGGTGATGTCGGAGGCCGTGATGATGGGACTCGGCCCCTACATCGGCCGCGAGTACGCGCACGATCTGGTCTATGACTTGTGCCGCGAAGCGATCCGCACGAATCGGCCGTTGCTCGACATTCTCGCCGAGCATCCCGAAATCAACGTCCATCTCGACCGTGCGGCGCTCGCGCGCCTGTGCGATCCGGCGAACTACCTTGGCCAGGCCGGCGTGATGGTCGACAAGGTGCTGCAGCGTGCGGCGGGAGCAGGGCAATGAGCACCACGCAATTGGCAACGCCCGATCTGCCGCGAGCGCCGATCGCTGCGCCTGCGGTGCCGGTGAAGGAGCTGTCGAGTTGCCGGGGGGATGAATCCGACGAGCTCGCCGATGTCGCAGTGCTGAGCACCAACTGAGCCAGTCCCCGACGACTTGCTCGTCGGGGCGGCCGGGCGACCCGAACGGGAGGGGCACGACATGGAATTAAGACAGCTGCGCTACCTGGTGCGCACGATCGAACTCGGCAGCATCAGTCAGGCGGCCCTCGACCTTGGGATCGCACAGTCTGCGGTCAGTTTGCAGATTCAGCGTCTCGAAGGTGAACTTGCCACGCGTCTGCTGCAGCGCACGGCGACAGGTGTGGTGCCGACCGATGCCGGCATCGCGTTCCTGTCGCATGCGCAACTCGCCTTGCGCCACGCCGACGAGGCCGCATCGGCCGCCCAGCAATCACGGCTGTCGGGCGTCGTCAGCATCGGGCTTGCGCCATCGACGTCCGGGGTGCTCGGCTTCCCGCTGATCGAGGCGATGCGCGAGCAGTATCCGGACATCCGCATCCATCTCGTCGAGGGTATGTCCGGGCATCTCGGGCAGATGCTGAACGGGCGCGAGCTCGATCTTGCAGTGCTGTTCGACAACGGGCATGCCCGCCGTTGCAGCGTCCAGCCGCTGCTGGAGGAGCGGCTGTTCTTCATCTGCGGCAGCGGCGCCCGGCCCGCGGTCCTGCCGACACGGCTGGCCGAGATCGTCAACGTGCCGCTTGTCGTGCCGACGCCGCGCCATGGCTTGCGGCGGGTCATCGACACCGCGTTTGCGGCGCTCGATGTCCGGCCTTCGGTCATCGCCGAGGTCGATTCCCTCTATGTGCTGATGGACATGGTCGCGCGCGGCATGGCGGCGACGCTCCAGCCGTGGTCTGCCCTCGCACGCCAGACCGAGTCGCGCCTGTGTTGGAGCGAGATCGCCGACGAAGGAACGTCGCGCCGCAATCTGCTGTGCAGTCTTTCGGACGACGAATTGTCGCCGGCCGCGCTGGCGACACGCAGCACGGTGACGCGGGTGGTGCGGCAGCTCATCGAGGAAGGGCGTTGGCGCGGGGTCACGAGCAGCCATCTCGAATCGAGATGAGGCGATATCGGACCGGCTTAGGGCGCCAGGTGCGCCGGACGCGATAGTGGAGGCGTCGACGCGTAGCAAGACCCGGTCCCGGTGGCCAAGCGCGAAGAAAAAACTGCGCCAATAGGAGTTCAGGACATGAAACAAACAAACCTGGGTACGCCCGACGTGCTCGTCATCGGCGGCGGCAATGCGGCCTTGTGCGCAGCGCTGACGGCACGCGAGGCTGGCGCCTCGGTGCTTTTACTGGAAGCCGCACCACGCGAGTGGCGCGGCGGCAATTCCAGCCACACGCGCAATCTGCGCTGTATGCACGACGCCCCGCAGGATGTGCTCACCGACGCCTACCCCGAGGAAGAATTCTGGCAGGACCTGAAGAAGGTCACCGGCGGCCGGACCAACGAGCGGCTGGCGCGCCTCGCGATCCGCGAGTCCTCGCGCTGTCGCGACTGGATGCGCAAGCACGGCGTGCATTTTCAGCCCTCGCTGTCCGGCACGCTGCACCTGTCGCGCACCAACGCCTTCTTCATGGGCGGCGGCAAGGCGCTGGTCAACGCCTACTATCGCAGTGCCGAGGCGCTCGGCGTGCGCATCCGTTACGACGCGCCGGTCGATCGGCTGGAACTCGTCGATGGAGAATTCCGCGCCGCGTGGGTCGGCCAGGAGCGCATCGAGGCACGCGCCTGCGTGCTCGCGGCCGGCGGCTTCGAGTCGAACCGCGAGTGGCTGCGCGAGGCGTGGGGCCAGAACGCCGACGGCGAGTGGCCGGCCGACAACTTCGCGATCCGCGGCACGCGCTTCAATCGCGGCGTGCTGCTGAAGGCGATGATGGAGGCGGGCGCGGACACCATCGGCGACCCGTCGCAATCGCACTGCGTTGCGGTCGATGCGCGGGCGCCGCTCTACGACGGCGGAATCTGCACGCGCATCGACTGCGTGTCGCTCGGCATCGTCGTGAACAAACATGCGCAGCGCTTCTACGACGAGGGCGAGGACTTCTGGCCCAAGCGCTATGCGATCTGGGGCCGCCTGGTCGCGCAGCAGCCCGGCCAGGTCGGCTTCTCGGTGATCGACGCGAAGGCGGTCGGGCGTTTCATGCCGCCGGTGTTCCCCGGCACGAAGGCCGACACGCTCGAAGGCCTTGCGCGCCAGCTCGGTCTCGACGAGCTCGCCTTCGTGTGCACCGTGCGCGAGTACAACGCGGCCTGCCGCGGCGGCAGCTTCGATCACACCGTGCTCGACGACTGCCACACCGAGGGCGTGAGTCCCGCCAAGACGCACTGGGCTTTGCCGCTGGACATGCCGCCCTTCTACGGCTACGCGCTGAAGCCCGGCATCACCTTCACCTACCTCGGCGTGAAGGTCGACGAGCGGGCCGCCGCGCATTTTTCCGGCGAGCCGAGCCGCAACCTCTTCGTCGCCGGCGAAATGATGGCCGGCAACGTGCTGGGGCAGGGCTACACCGCCGGCGTCGGCATGACGATCGGCACGGTATTCGGCCGCATTGCGGGCGCTTCGGCGGCCGCGGCGGTCATGAAGGAAGGAGTCGAACATGCAGCAGCTTGAAGCCCTGCTCCGCGAGGCGAGCGATCTCGCCCAAGGTGCCGCGGTGGTGCCCAGCGCGGCGGAAGCCGAAGTCGAACGGGTGATGAAGATCTGCAACGCTTGCCGTTACTGCGAAGGCTTCTGCGCGGTGTTCCCGGCGATGACACGCCGGCTCGAATTCGGCCAGGCGGACATTCATTACCTCGCGAACCTGTGTCACAACTGCGGCGCCTGCCTGCACGCCTGCCAGTACGCGCCACCGCACGAATTCGCGGTCAATATCCCGCAGGCGATGGCGAAGGTGCGCGGGCAGACCTACGCGGACTTCGCATGGCCGGCCGGACTCGGTGCGCTGTACCGCAACAACGGCCTCACCGTGGCGCTGGCCCTCGCAGCGGGTCTGGCACTATTCCTGGTGCTGGCGCTCGCGAAGAGCGGCACGCTCTTGCATGCCCCGCTGGCGGGCGACTTCTACGCGATCTTCCCGCACAACCTGCTGGTGTCCATGTTCGGTCCGGTCTTCCTGTTCGTCGCGCTGGCGCTCGGGGTCGGCGTGACCCGCTTCTGGCGCGGGATCTCCGCGGGCGATCCCAACACCGCGGCGATCGCCGAGACCGCGCACGACGTGCTCAAACTCAAGTATCTCGATGGCGGGCACGGACAGGGCTGTCCGAACGAGGACGACGCCAACACGCTCTTGCGGCGGCGCTTCCATCATCTGACCTTCTACGGCTTCATGCTGTGTTTCGCGGCCACGAGCGTGGCCACGCTTTACCACTATGTCCTCGGCTGGGAAGCCCCGTACGCGCTGACGAGCTTGCCGGTTGTGCTCGGCACGCTGGGCGGCATCGGCCTGCTCATCGGCCCGGCCGGATTGTTGTGGCTCAACCTGCGGCGCCACCCGCAGCACGGTGACGCGGCGCAGAAACCGATGGACCGCGGCTTCATCGCGCTACTCTTGCTCACCAGCGCGACGGGGCTCGCGCTGCTTGCCGGCCGCGACACCGCAGCAATGGCACTGCTCCTCGCGGCGCATCTCGGCGCGGTGATGGCGCTGTTCCTGACCATGCCCTACGGCAAGTTCGCGCATGGCATCTATCGCACCGCCGCGCTGCTGAAATGGGCGATCGAGAAGCGCAGGCCCAATCCGGTCGGCGTCGGCAGCGAGTGACGAAATTGCGCCCGGGTCGGACCACTTCTGCGGCCGCGCGATCGGCGCCGCGGACGACGGGACGGTCCTGGCGCGCACTTCGCCATCGGCCCCGGCGCCTTGCGCGAGGCGCTGGAGCGGGGGCGGCCGGGCGCCGCCGCGCTGGATGTCTTCGAGGATGAACCCGCAGGCGCGGGGCCCTACCTGAATCACCCGTCGATCCTGTGCATGCCGCATCTCGGCTTCGTCGAACAGGACACCTACGAGGCCTACTTCCACGAGGCGTTCGCTCATGTGCGGCGATTTGTCGACGGCCGGCAGGCGGCCCGGCACCCCGAAGGCGACGGGTGATCGCAGTGCAATAATCGCAATAATCTAATCAATTATTGCATTTCAGGTTATTCCGTCACGGGCCCAGAATCGCCCCATCGTTGACGACGGAAGGACATGACCATGTTGCTGAGCATTCCCTGCACGCTGATACGTGGCGGCACCTCGAAGGGCCCCTATTTTTACGCCAAGGATCTTCCCGCGGACCCGGCCGAGCGTGACCGCGTACTGCTGGCGGCAATGGGCTCGCCGCATGCGCGTCAGATCGACGGCATTGGCGGCGGGGACACGCTCACGAGCAAGGTCGTGATCGTCAGCCCCGCGAGCAGGGCCGACATCGATGTCGACTATCTCTTCGCCCAGGTGTCGGTGGAAACCGCCACGGTCGACACCACGCCGAATTGCGGGAACATGCTCGCGGGGGTCGGACCCTTTGCGATCGAAAACGGACTGGTGCGCGCCACGGACCCGGTCACAACCCTGCGCATCCTCAACGTGAATACTGGCAAGGTGGTCGAGGCCGTGATCCAGACGCCGGGCGGAGTGGTCAGTTACGACGGCCTCGCGCGGATCGATGGCGTGCCCGGTAACGGCGCACCGATTCAGCTGAACTTCCGCGACGCCGCCGGCGCAAAGACCGGCCGCCTGTTGCCGACCGGCAAGCCCCTTGACGTCGTCGACGGCGTGGAAGTGTCCTGCGTCGATTTCTCGACGCCGCTGGTTTTCGTTCCGGCCGCGGCGATGGGGAAGACCGGGTACGAATCGAAGGCCGAACTCGATGCTGATCGCAAACTGAAAAGCCGGCTGGAATCCGTCCGGCTTCAGGTCGCACTGATGGCTGGGCTCGGCGACGTCCGCGACAAGGTCCTGCCGAAGATCGCACTGGTTGCGCCGCCGCAGGGCGAGGGCGTCATCGCCTCGCGCTACTTCACGCCGTGGAACTGCCATTCCGCTTATGCCGTGACCGGTGCGCTATGTCTCGCTGCCGCCAGCATCATTCCCGGTTCCGTGGTTCATCGACTGGCGCGCCCGAAGGCGAGCGACCCGCATCTGGTGACCATCGAGCAGCCGGCCGGATCGCTGGATATCCGCCTGAAAGTTGCGACCGATGCAGCGGGGGCCGAGCCCGTAATTCTCTCCGCAGGGCTGATCCGAACCGCCCGGCGACTGTTCCGCGGAACCGTTCACGTTCCGCTGTGCGAACCCGGTCAGGCCGCCTAGACGCACACACAACGAACACGCGATCAGCGTCCGGCTACCTGAGGACGACACAGGATGGCGTTGCCTGAAATATGCCGAAACAGCATGAATAGAGCTGAGCTTTGCATTTAACGCAATTAACGACGCGCGCCATACTCGGTCCGCGCTTGACCACCAAAGGCGGGATCTCCCACCGGGACGGGGCTTCGCGACCACACCAGTCAGTCGTGCCCTGCAAGGGCAACAACGGAATCAACCAAGGAGGAAGCATGAAAAACAAGATGAACCGGGGCATCCTGCCCATGCTGGTCGCCAGCGTTCTCGTCCCCGCGATCTCGGTGGCGGCCGACGAGGACGGGCACAAGCTGGAACTGAAGCTACGCGGCGTCCATTTCGATCGCGAATTCGAAACGTCGTCGAAGGATCGCACGCAGACGGCCCTCGGACTGCAGCTGAACTACGACTCGCCGTATTTCGGCGACATCATCAGATTCGGCGTGTCCGGCTACAGCGTCACCAAGCTCGACGCAAGCGGCCTGGCGACCACGGATGTTCTCTCCGTCGACAACCATGGCGACCTGCATGATTCGTTCGGCAAGGTCGGGCAGGCCTTCGTCAAGCTGAAGTACCGCGACAAGGCGCAGCTCAAGCTCGGCAGGCAGCTGTACGACAGCATGCTGCTGATCAGCTCGACGAGCCGCGCCATTCCGAACACCTATTCCGGCGCGAGCGGCCAGCTGACGCCGGTGGCGGGACTCAAGCTCTACGGCGCGATGTTCGATGAATGGTCGCGGCGGGCGGATGCGAGTTTCGAGAAATTCGCCACCGACCGCTCCGACGAAGGCGATATCGACTATGTCGGCGTGATCGGCGCGGCCTACTCGAAAGGGCCTTACGACCTCAACCTCGAGTATCTGAATTCCAAGGACTTCCTCACCAAGGTCGGGCTGGTCGGCTCATACACCTTCGCGCTGGCCGACAAGAACAAGCTCAAACTGACCGCCGGCCTGCATACCGCGCGCGATGCGGGCAAGCTGTTCGTCACGTCGTCGGAAAACTCGGAACTCGACGACGAGGATGTGCCCGGAGCACGCGCTGGTGTGACGCGCAGCGACAACGATGGTCGCGGTGTCTACCTCGATGCCGACTGGAGCTACGGAAATGTCTCGCTCGGGGCCGCGGTCGCGAAGTTCGACGGTTCCTGGATCGAGGACAACTTCACCGGCGATCATGGCATGAACCCGTTCCCGACCGGCGGGGTGCTGGCCGACATGACGAATAACGACGAAACGGTGTGGATGGTCCGTGCCGGATACGACTGGAAGGACTACGTCAAAGGCCTGAAGACCACCGTCAAATACAAGTACGGCACGGACGCCAGGAACAGTCATGTCTCGTCGCTCGGCGAAGCGGACGAAAGCGAACTGGAGCTCGATGTCCGCTACCAGATTCCGCTGCTCAAGGGCCTCAACTTCCGCTATCGCTACCTGAAATACACGTCGGACAAGACCGGCCGCGTCGATGGCGTCCTCGAGGACAACACCGACCATCGTGTCTATCTCGACTACACGTATCGGTTCTTCTGAGTAATGCGGGCGCGGCGTGAGAGAATCGCCGCCCCCGGCTTCCAGAATTCTCCGCATGACCGAACTGCAAAACACGATCTCCGACCTCGTCATTCACCGCTTGATCCAGGAGCCGCAGGGCGCAACGAGTATCGAAGTGCGCGCGGGCACCAACCCCGTCACCGAATCCGCCGCGCGGCTCGTCGAGCGACTCTGCCGGCATTACGCGGCGCGGCCGGGCAAGGGTTATGGCAAGTTCGAGGATGACGAGGCGAACTTTCCGATGCCGGGCCTCGTTCGCCAGCACGTCGTGGATCAGAGCATCGATTTCACGACGCTGTCGCAGCGGATGATGGAGCACCTGCGGCAGCGCGCCGAAGGCGAGGATCTGGGCGGCGGCGGTTTCGTGCTGATCGCGCGGGTGCGCGAACTGGGGGCCGACTGCCTGTGGGTGGCGATCCTCACCGAGACGGTCGGCACCGCGATCGGCGGCCGGCTGGAGATCATCGACAGTCCGCAGCTCGATCTGGCCGCCCTGCGCGTGGCCGGCCGCATCGACCTCAGCGCCTGGCAGCAGGGCGCCGAGCGCTACATCAGCTTCCTGAAGGGACGTGGCGACGTCGCCCAATACTTCAAGCTGTTCCTCGGCTGCAACGATGTGGTCATCGCCTTGAAGGAAACGCAGAAGCTGGTGCAGACCCTCGGCCACTTCGCCGAAACGCAGCAGCTGGAGGCGCCGGTGCGCGACGCGCTGCTCGAGCGCGCCCACGTGTACCTCGACGAACTGGGCGAAACCAGCGCGCCGCTGAGTCTCGACTCGATCGCCCGCGAGGTGTGGCCGAGCGCCCCCGAACGCCTGCGCGAGACGCTGCATGACGAGGCGCTGGAACTGGCGAGCGGTTTCGTGCCGGACCGCCGCGCGCTGCGGCCGCTGATCCGCTTCAGGGCCAACGCGCAGCAATGGAAACTCGAATTCGACCGCAGCAGCCTGCGTTCCGGGGCGGTGCATTACGACAAGGACTCGGAGACGCTGGTGCTGTCGAACATCCCGGACCATCTGAAGCGGATGTTGCTCGAAGACTGAGCGCTGACGGAAGGATCAGGCGAGCAGGTCGCTGCGTTCCTTGAGTCCGACGCCGCTCAGCTGCAGGCGCCGGTTTTCGGTCAGCAGCCACGCGATCTTTTTTGCCGCGGCGGGGTAATCCAGGCCTTCCGGCCGGATGTTCGAGACGCAGTTGCGCTGCGCGTCGCTGCGTCCGACGCGGGGATCCCAGGTCAGGTAGGCACCGAGGCTGTCAGGCGAACTCAGGCCCGGGCGTTCGCCGATCAGCATCACCAGCATGCGGGCGCAGAGCCGTTCGCCGATCTCGTCGCCGAGCGCGACCCGCCCTTGCACCGCGATCACCGGCGGGGCGAGGGTCCAGTCCGGCGGCAGCAGCGGCCGGAGGGCGTCGAGCAAGGCCGGCGCGTGGCGCTGTACGGCGAGTGCCGAGAGGCCGTCGGCGATGGCGAAAGCGAGGTCGTGGCCTTGTGGGGGCTGTCCGGCCGCCTGCGAGATCAGCGCAGCGGAAGCGTCGTCGAGGCGCCGGCCGAGATCGGGGCGCAGCAGATAGCTCGCGCGGTTCGGCGCACGGCTATGCACGACAAGGCCGGGGCCGTGCCGGGTGCGCAGCGCCGCTTCGAGCGCCGTGACATCCAGCGCCAGATGCACGGCGTCGCGCGCCTCGGCGTGGGCGAGGCCGAAACGCAGGATCTCTGCGGTCGGCAGGCTCGCACCGGCGCGGCCGAGCCCGATGCGCGCGGAGGTGAAGCGGCGCAGGGCCTGCCAGGGATCGGCGGATTTCATGTCGGTCATGTCAGTACGCGCCGGGCCTGCCGAACGGGTCGGCTGTGCAAAGCCGGCCCTTCTCGGACGCAGTGAGCGTGGGGGGGTGTTTCATCCTAGTCACCGATTCCGAGAGCGCCGACGGCAGCCAGCAAGGGCGGCGAGGGGCCGCGCAGCAGCCGGCCGGCGGCGTCCGTGACCTGCATCTTCTCCAGCCAGGCTTCGAATTCGGGCGCACGCCGCAAGCCGAGCAGGGCGCGCAGGTAGAGCGCGTCGTGGAATGAGGTGCTCTGGTAGTTGAGCATGATGTCGTCGGCGCCCGGCACGCCCATGATGAAAGTGACGCCGGCCGTGCCGAGCAGCGTCAGCAGCGTGTCCATGTCGTCCTGGTCGGCTTCGGCGTGGTTCGTGTAGCAGACGTCGCAGCCGAGCGGCACGCCGAGCAATTTGCCGCAGAAATGATCCTCGAGCCCGGCGCGGATGATCTGCTTGCCGTCGTACAGGTATTCGGGGCCGATGAAGCCGACCACGGTATTGGTGAGCAGCGGCTTGAACTCGCGCGCCACCGCATACGCGCGCGCCTCGCAGGTCTGCTGATCGACGCCGAAGTTCGCATCGGCCGACAACGCGCTGCCTTGGCCGGTTTCGAAATACATCACGTTGTCGCCGAGCGTGCCGCGTGCGAGCGACAAGGCCGCGTCGCGCGCCTCGCGCAACAGCGCGAGGCTGACGCCGAACGCCGCATTCGCTTTTTCCGTGCCGGCGATCGACTGGAACACGAGGTCCACCGGCGCGCCCTGTTCGATCGCCTGCAGCGTGCTGGTGACGTGCGTCAGCACGCAGGTCTGGGTGGGAATGTCGAAGCGGCTGCGCACCTCGTCGAGCATGTGCAGCAGGCTGATGATGGCCTGCAGGTTGTCGCCCGCCGGATTGACACCGACCACCGCATCGCCGCACCCGTATAGCAGACCGTCGAGCATCGACGCGGCGATGCCCTTCGGATCGTCGGTGGGGTGGTTCGGCTGCAGGCGCACCGCCAGATGCCCCGGCAGGCCGATGGTGTTGCGAAAGCGCGTGACGACGCGGCACTTGCTGGCGACGAGGATCAGATCCTGGTTGCGCATCAGCTTGCTGACCGCGGCCGCCATTTCCGGCGTGATGCCCGGTGCGACGCGGGCGAGCGTGGCGCTATCGGTCGTGTCGGCGAGCAGCCAGTCGCGGAAGTCACCGACGGTGAGCGCCGAGATTTCGGCGAAGGCCGCCGCGTCGTGACTGTCGAGGATCAGGCGGGTGACTTCGTCCGTCTCATATGGAATCAGCGGCTCGCCGAGGAAGGTGGCGAGCGGCACATCGGCCAGGCACATGCGCGCCGCCATGCGCTCGACGGCGCTGGCCGCGGCGATCCCCGCGAGTTGATCGCCGGAGCGTGGCGGCGACGCCTTGGCGAGCAGCTCGCGAAGGTCGGCGAAGCGGTGGTTGCGGGTGCCGATGGCGCACGCGTAGGCCATTTCCATCCCCCGATTGGCCGTTGCGCGGCCTGCTCGGAATACTGCTCCGAGATTCCGTCCCGCGATAGTGGTTCGGGGCGGACAGGCGTAGGCTTGCAGCATGAACGACGCAAACTTCAATCGCCGCCGGAGCGACGAGGCAGTGCCCGCAGCGCTCGAGCTGGAGGTAGTGATCGAGATTCCGCGCGGAAGTTTTCTAAAACGCGGCTCCACCGGTCACATCGACTTCATCTCGCCGCTGCCGTGCCCGTTCAACTACGGCTCCGTACCCGATTACCTCGGGCAGGAGGGCGATCTGCTCGACGCACTGGTGCTCGGCCCCCGATTGCCGCGCGGAACCCGCCTCAAGACCAGCGCCTGGGGCGCCGTGATCCTGGTCGACCGCGGCATGGTGGACGACAAACTCGTGTGCAGCGATCATCGCCCGAGCCCGAGCGAACGCAGTGCGGTGCTGCGGTTCTTCCGCTTTTATGCGAAGTGCAAGGGCTTGCTGAACTTCTGGCGCCGCTACGGCGGGCGCAATGCCTGCGAGGGTTGGTGCGATGCCGCGGATGCGCTGGCGCGCGCGCGCCCGCGAGACGAAGCGTGGGCGGGACCGCCCGTTACGTTCTGAGCCAATCGAGTCCGGGCGGCCGGGCGTGGCGACGGACCGTCGCGATCGTCCGCGCCTGTTGGCGACGCCGCGAAGGGATGTCGCGTGCGCAACGCTTGCCCGATGCGGCATGCATCGGATAAAAGAGGAATCTGAACGACGAGCGGGTGACGGACGATGAGGGACTGGCTGCGCTACTGGTTCGGAGTGATGAAGGCGACAGTGCATTTGTGGCTGGAGGCGCAGGTGTTCGTGCATGCCGCGGCCCTGGCTTTCTTCACCGTGTTTTCCATTGCACCAGTGGTGATCGTCGCCGTGACCATCGTCGGACTGGTGCTGGGCGATGAGGCGGCGCAGGGCCAGATCGCGCAGCAACTGGAGGCTGCGATCGGGCCGGAGGCGGCGGCAGCCGTGCAGACGGCGGTGGAGGGCAGTCGCATCGAACGCAGCGGCATCCTGCCGACGCTCGCCGGGATCGGGGCGATGTTGTTCGGTGCGACCACGGTGTTCGCGCAGATGCAGAACGCGCTGAATGCGATCTGGGGCGTGGCCCCGCGGCCGACGCGCAGCAGTGTCTCCATCTACCTGAAGGGGCGGTTGCTGTCCCTGACCGTGGTACTCGGGATCGGTTTCGTGTTGCTGGTGTCGCTGCTGCTCAGTGTGCTGGTGCAGGCGCTGGTGGTGTTCGCGCAGGACCGGGTGCCGGTTCCGGCGCCGCTGCTGCTCGGGCTCGACAGCGTGGTGTCGCTGTTCGTCGTGACGCTGCTGTTCGCGACGATCTTCCGCGTGCTGCCGGATGTCGTGCTGGACTGGCGCGACGTGTGGCTGGGGGCCTTCGTGACAGCATTGCTGTTCGCGTTTGGCCGGGCACTGATCGCGCTCTATCTGTCGACGACGGCCACCGCATCGACCTATGGCGCGGCCGGCTCGCTGGTGCTGCTGCTGATGTGGGTCAATTATTCGTCGCTGATCCTCCTGCTGGGCGCCGCCTTCACGCGTGCCAACGTGCAGGCGCGTGGCCTCGTCGTGCGCCCGCGGGTGACCGCCGTGCGCATGCACCGGGAGTTGATGCAGGACCCCTGATGGCACAACGGATCCCGGGCGTAACGTGCCCGGACTGCGGCCGATCAGCGTGCGGTCGAATTGGCTGGTTGCGCCAAAATTGCCTATACTGGATGCCAGTTGGCAATAAGTGGGTGCAAGCATGACATCACACGCAGCAACCATCCCTGTCGGTCACTCCATCGAATCGCTGCTCGGCGGCATCGGCGTGCTGCACGCGAAGCCGCGTACCGCGCTGGATTGGGTGTCGGTCATTCGCCGGGGAATTTCCTCGGCAGCCGTCGATGCGGTGACGAAAACCCTGCGCGTAACCCAGGCCGAGCTTGCCGTTGCACTCGGCATCCCCGAGCGTACCCTGGCCCGGCGCAAGAAGGAGGGCACGCTCAACAGCGAGGAGTCGGCCAGACTGGTGCGCCTGGCGCGTGTGGTGGAGCGCGCCGACGCGGTCTTCGAGGATCTGGACGCGGCCCTGAACTGGCTGAAATCGCCCAACGCGGCGCTCGCCGGGGTCATCCCGCTGTCCCTGATGGACACCGACATCGGCGCGGAAAGCGTGCTGGATACACTGGGGCGCATCGAGCACGGCGTTTTCGCCTGATGCTCACGGTGTGGCGGCTGCTGACGGCCCGCTTCGCCGAGACCGCATTCTCGGGCGAGGGGGCCCGCCTGTACGGCGGACGCTGGAACCGCAAGGGCACGCCGATGGTGTACACCGCCGGGAGCCAGTCGCTGGCGATGCTCGAAATGCTCGTGCAGGACGAACCGCTGCGCGCCCGCTACGTCATGATCCCGGCCACGCTGCCCAAAAACCTGAAGATCGAGCGCATCGTTGCCGAAGAGCTCCCCGACGACTGGCGCAGTCTCGCCGCGCGCGAGCAGTTGCAGGCCATCGGCAGCGAATGGGGTAAACGCAAGTCGGCCGCCGTGCTGGCCGTGCCGAGCGCCGTGATTCCCTCGGAAACCAACTACCTGCTGAACCCGTTACACCCGTCGTTTGCAAAAATCGCGATCGGGCAGCCGCAGGAATTCATCACCGATCTGCGCCTTTTCGGGAAACAGGATTCCGGTTTCAATTTGGCCGAATAAGCTGCCGGCGACCCGTCACTGCAATCGCCGGCGCGAGAGCACGTAGCACTCGATCACTCGGGCGACGCTGTGTTCCGTGCAGAAATCTCGTCCAAAGAATGCGCGAAGAAGAAGCGCAGCATTTCCGCCGTCGCGTCCGGTCCCCGAGGGTCGGTGTAGGTGCCCCGCGTGCTGCCGCCGGACCATGCGTGACCGGCACCGTGAATCGTCCATTGCTCGACGTGTGGTGAGCCGCTCGCGTGGTGATAGGTGGTCCGCGTGTAGGCGCGGCCATTCGGCACCTGGCCCCGTTCCACGTTCACGCGCGGGTTCGCATCTGTCTCGGGCCGCTCGCAAGCGCGGGCCTCGGACGACGCAAACTGCACGATCACCTGCTCCCCGTTGCGGGGATGTACCGTCGCATCCCGGTCGCCGTGGAAAACAATGATCGGGATCGCGCGCACAGCCGGTCGGCCCGTGTCAGCGCGGGTCGTCCCGCGGCGGGCGGGCGCCGCGTTTCCCTGCATCGCGGCGAGCGCCGACGGCAGATCGTGCGCGGTGGCGTGAGGCAATCCGGAATGGATGCCGGCGGCGGCATAGATATCGGCGTAGGTCATCGCCATCGTCGTCGCCATCGCGCCACCGGCCGACAGGCCTGCGACGTAGATGCGCCGCGGATCGACGTTGAAGCTGGCTGCAACCTCGCGGGTCATGCCGGCGATCAGCGACGGTTCGCCCGCGTCGGCTCGCTGGTCCGAAGGCTTGAACCAGTTCCAGCATTTCGACCCGTTCGCGTGGGCCGATTGGGCGGGATAGAGAACGAGGCAGGGCTGCTTCTCGGCCTGCTCGTTCATGCGGGTGCCAGCGGCAAAATCATCGGGATTCTGCGTACAGCCGTGCAGCATGACGATCAAGGGTAGCGCTTGCCCGCGATAAGCGCTCGGTACGTACAACTTGTAGCTGCGCGTACCCGCCGGGTTCGTGTACGAGCCGGTGATGAAGCGGGCACCGTCCGGCACGGCGTCGGGCACGCGCTCGGGAACGATCGGTTCGAACGCCGGCGCGGGGCTGCGGAATTTGAACAATTTCTCGCGCAGGGCTGCGCCGAAGCGTGGCGGCGGGGGCGCGAAGGTGTGCTCACCGGTTGGCGCACCGGGACCGTGCAGGTGATCGGGGGGGGCGTCCGGCGGTTCGGTGCCCGCCACGAAGGGGCCGGTGTCGATGACGCGGCAGTGCCCCTCGATCGGCGGTTCCGCGGTGCGGCTTGCGGCCCCGGTGTCGGCCGCAACATCGGGCGCCGCGGCGCCGCGAAGCGCGCGTTGAATGAGCGCCGTCGCTTCGAACAACTGGCCCGCCCGCGTCAGGCGTGTGGCCTCGAGTAAATCGGAGTTGAGTCGTGCATTCATGTGGTGAATCTCCTGGCGTGGCGCAACTGCGTCACCTGATTCGGTCTGCCAACGCAGCCTTGACTGCTGCACTGGCATGTAGCGCGCCGAGCACGACGATCGAATCGATCGTGGCCAGCGCGAGTTCGGGAGGTACATCGTCGGCAATGCTGGCGAGGCCCAGCACCTGGATCTGCAAGGTCTGTCCGGCCGCTTGCACCGCCTCCAGATCGCGGCGGGTGTAGTGCTGCAGGCCGAGGACGAAAGTCTTGCGGGCGACCGTGTCCCGGATCACGTCGGCATGGGTGGCCAACTGATTGCGGATCGCCGTGCGGATGAGATCGGTGCGATTCGAATAGAAACCTTCCTGGACCAGCAGGTCGATCTGCCCGAGGTCGACGACCCCGAGGTTGATCGTGATTTTCTCGGTCGTTTCTCCAGCCTTCGGGCGAAGCTCGTGAACACTCATCACCATCCCCTTGCCATCTGTATGGATGGTATTGTGGCCCGTAAGTCCCAAAAGTCAAGTAGCCGAAATTGTCGAGCCGGACGCCAGGCTTGGGGCCGAATGGCACGGGGTTTGGCAGGCCGGCGATTGCTGTGTGGTCTGCTGCCACCGCCGCTTGTGGCGATATCCGACGTGGTGTGGTTTAGCTGTACGCGTACGTTGCGATCCTCCTATCCTGTGCACAATCACGTTCTGATTTCTTTCCTGCCCGACCACTGACATCGAAGCTGCGGCCCGGCTCCGCGGAAGGGGTTTTATAGTCGCCCGCCAATGTGATCGATTAACGCCGGACCGCGAGGCGAACCGGACTACGATGTCACGAATCGAAATCTGCCCCGCCGCGAGGCGTGATTCGGCACCCGTGAGGTGTAAATGATGAAAAACGCCAAGAAATCATCTGCCGTTCAGATTGCCCGACTCAGGGTCAGCCTGGCCCAGAAGGCTCTCGAACGGCGTTCCCGCGAGCTGATCGAAGCGGCGCCGGATGCGATCGTGGTGGTCGACCGGGCCGGCCGGATCGTGCTGGTGAATGCGCAGACCGAGGATCTCTTCGGCTATCCGCGTGAGGAACTTCTCGGCATGGCGATCGAGATGCTGGTGCCGGAATCGGCGCGAGCGGGCCACGTCGAAAAGCGCGACCGCTTCATCGGACATCCTTCGGTGCGACCGATGGGCACCGGGCTCGACCTCGCCGGCCGGCGCAAGGACGGCACCGAAGTACCCATCGAAATCAGCCTCAGCCCGCTGCACACCGACGCAGGGGTGCTCGTTTCGGCGTCCATCCGCGACATCACCGAGCGCCGCGAAGCCCAGCAGGCGCTGCACGAAGCGCGCAACGAACTCGAATTGCGGGTGCGCGAGCGGACCGCCGAGCTTGAGCAGGCCAACGCGGCGCTGCAGGCCGAGATGGCCGATCGTCACGCCGCCGAGCTGGCGCTGCACCAGGCTCAGAAGATGGAAGCAGTGGGCCAGCTCACCGGCGGGGTGGCGCACGACTTCAACAACCTGCTGACGGTCGTCATGGGCAATCTGCAGCTCCTTGCGCGGCGTGTCCAGGGCGACGCCGCGGCCGACGAGTTGATCAAGGGCGCGCTGAAGGCCGCGAAGCGCGGCGCCGACCTGAACCGGACGCTCCTCGCCTTTTCGCGCAAGCAACGGCTCGCGCCGGTACCGGTGGATTTCAACGAGATGATCGCCGGCATGGCGAGCCTGCTGCGGCGCAGTCTGGGCGAGCAGGTGCAGATCATGGTGGCCGAGTCTGCGGATCTGCCGCGCGCGATGGCCGATGTGACGCAACTTGAATCGGCGCTACTCAACCTGGCCGTCAATTCACGCGACGCGATGCCGCAGGGTGGCACGCTGACGATCGAAACCGCCGCGGTGCGGCTTGACGAACACTATGCCGCGCTCGAAAGCGACGTGAATCCCGGACCCTATGTGATGCTCGCCGTGTCCGATACAGGCACCGGCATGCCGCCGGAAGTCGCGGCGCGGGCCTTCGAACCTTTCTTCACCACTAAGGACACCGGCAAGGGCAGCGGATTGGGCCTCGCGATGGTGTATGGCTTCGTCAAGCAGTCGGGCGGGCACGTGAAGATCTACAGCGAGCCGGGCATGGGCACGACGGTGAAGCTGTTCCTGCCGGAGCTCACCAGCCCGATCGATTTTACGGCGACGACCGCCGAGGCGCCCGTACCGCAGCCTACCGGCCGGGAGACCATTCTCGTCGTCGAGGACGAGGAGGACGTCCGGCATCTTGTCTGCCGTCTCCTCACGGCACTCGGCTACCGCATCCTCGAGGCGTCCCACGGCAAGGCAGCCATCACGATCCTCGACGCGGAACCCGACGTCGATCTCCTCTTCACCGACGTCGTCCTGCCCGGCGGCATGAACGGCCCGGAGATCGCCCGCCAGGCACAGCTGCGACGCCCCGGGCTGAAGGTGCTCTACACCTCCGGCTACACCGGCAACGCGATCCAGCAGCTCGAAGCGCTGGGCTCCGAGGTCCGCTTGATCAGCAAACCCTACGCGATCGAGGATCTCGCGCAGACGGTGCGCGACACCCTGGACGCGTAAGGCCCGCCCAAGCTTTCCGGCGATTGGCGGCTAGGCTAAGGCCTGCGTGCCCGCCGCGCATGGCGCATTCGGCCCATCCGCCCTGCAAGCGGGATTGCGGTATCGATTTCGCCAGCCCCCAAGTCGAGTACGTCTCTTGTAACAATCGATCGCAACAATACTGGAACGGCGGTATCGGTTATGCGGTCAATGTGGTTCAAAATTGTTTTCTTGGGCGCGTTCCTGTCGCGACTGAACCGCAGTCGGCATCAGACCGTAAACGGAAAATCACTGGAGGAGACTTGAAATGGAAAATGTAACGACCAAAAGCATCCGGACCGAAGATTTGGAGCGCGAGTTCATCCCGCCGCTCGACCTGCCGGAAACCCATGGCGTTTCCTGGGAACAGCAGGTGAGTGCGACGCTGGCGTGGCAAGAGGCCGGCGGCAACGTCGAAGAATCGGCCGATTCGCAGACGACTGCGGCGGACGCCCGGTCGGGCTCTGAACGCCATCTGCCGACGATGCGGACCATCACCAGGATGAACACTGTCCTCGTGGCCTTGGGGGAACGGCTGCAACAGATTCAGATCGAGGCCGCGAATGTGGCCATCGGTGAGATGTCGCTGCGTCAGGCCTCGACCTCCGTGGCACTGAATCCCGAGGACGCATTTTCCCCGCTGAGCCCGGAGCACCTCCAGCGCATCGATGCACTCGCAGCGTCCTGCTTCGCGTTGCTGACTGCCGCCCGGGCGAACCTGTCGGCCATACCGGGTTTCCCCTCGGTGAGTGCCCGCACCGGCGGGACGCAGCGTGCCGCCCACGAGCCCTGGTTCTTTGCCGACCGTCGTCAGCACGAAATGATGATCGATTTTCCGGACCGACGCGCCGCGGCGTGACGACACGGGCGTGATGCTCGCTCATTAAGTCCGCTTCCGCCGTTCACCAAGCTTCGTGCCGCCGGCTGAAACGTCCGCGTTCAGCCGGCGGCACTTTTTTTTGCGCCCGTCGGTTGGAGCGGCTGCCTATCCTTTCACTCCACCCGGTGCTAAACACATAGAAGGTAGGTGCCGATTGCATTTTCAATGTCAATGCGGGGAGGGAGATCATGGCTCACCATGCTCAGCAATTTTTCGGGGTGATCCTGAGCGGCCTGGCCTTGGCCGCGACCGCAGGATTTCCGATCTCCGCCGCCGCCGATGACGCCGGCACCCGTAGCCAGGTCTGGGATATCGCGCGCGGCGGGCAGCTTTACGATAATTGGGCCAAGGTCCTCGGCAAGGAGCTGCCCAACGAGACGCACCCGGCATATCCGGCCGCCAGCAAGCAGAAGGGCGCTGCGACCTGGCGCTGCAAGGAGTGTCACGGCTGGGACTACAAAGGCGCCGACGGCGCCTACGCAAAGGGGTCTCACCAGACCGGCATCAAGGGGCTGCGGGCCATGGTCGGCGCCGATCCGAAGGCGATCCTGAAAGTCCTCACCGACGGCACCCACGGCTACAGCGAGGCGATGATCGCGCGCGGCGAGATGGAAAAGCTGGCGCTCTTCGTCAGCCTGGGGCAGATCGACATGGACCTGCACATTGATCGAACCACGCGCAAGTCGCGCGGCGAGCCCGGTCGTGGCGCGCCGTATTTCCAGACGATCTGCGCCGTATGTCACGGCTTCGATGGCAAGACCCTGAATTTCGGCACGCAGGAGACCCCGGAGTACGTTGGCACGGTGGCCCGCGAAAACCCGTGGGAGTTCATGCACAAGGCGCGCTTCGGTCAGCCGGGAATCCCGATGATCTCGCTGATCACCCTGCCCGATGCAACGATCGCCGATCTCCTGGCATTGACGCAAACCTTGCCGGAGAAATAGCGGCCGGCAGCGAGCTGGGCGATCCGATGGGCGTGTGCAAAACGCCAGGGGAGTTTTTGCTCTTTACGCGATCTGATTGCGCCCCATTCGCTTAGCGCGGTACATCGCCGTGTCGGCGTGGCAGAGCAGGCTTTCTGCATCCAGGCCGTCACGGGGGTACAGGCTGGAGCCGATGCTGGCGCCAACGGTGGCGGACTTCGCGCTGAGCTGGAAAGGCTCGCGCAAGGTGCGCAGAATCTTGTTGGCGATGGCTTCGACCTGGTTTTGGTGCGTCAGATTGTCGAGCAGGACGACGAATTCGTCCCCGCCGAACCTGGCGACGGTGTCTTCGTCGCGCACGCAGTCGCTAAGACGCTTGGCGACATCCACCAAGAGCGCGTCGCCGCTGGCGTGTCCCATGGTGTCGTTGACCTCCTTGAACTCGTCCAGGTCCACGAACAGCAGGGCAAAGCTTCCATGTTTGCGGTGCGCCCGCGCAATCGCCTGCCTGGTCCGATCCATTAACAAGTTGCGGTTTGGCAGCCCCGTAAGCACGTCATGATCGGCGGCGTGCATCAGTTGTTCGGTCAGTTGCTGCGCCTCCGTCACGTCACGAAATACCGAGACGGCACCTACCAGTGTGCCAAGGCGGTCCAGCAGCGGCGTGGCGATTTCTTCGACGACATACTTCACTTTGTCCTTGTCATACAAGACACATTGCTTCTTTTGCGGCGTGCCCGAAAGCAGGCAGTCTTCCAGCGCGGTGCTAATGCGCTCGCCTTGATCGTCGAAGCAGTCGAACACTTCATTCGGCGGGCGGTGCAAGGCATGCTGACTACGCTGGCCGAAAAGTTGTTCCGCGACAGGATTGATGTATTCGATGCGACCGTCGGCGTCGATCAAGGCGACGCCTTCGCCGATGGAACTCACGGTCGTCTGCAGCCTGTCCTTTTCCTGAAAAAGCCGCTCCTCGGCGCGCTCGCGTCGCGCGATTTCGGCTTCCAGTTCCAGTTTGTCGAACCGGAGATGCAGGGAGGTGCGGATCACGCGATGGAAGTTCCACGCAGAAAACGACAGGGCTGCGAGGAAGATCAGCGTCATGACGCCCATCGCCGTCTGCAACGGGGTGCGCAGTGTCAGGTATTGAACGGCAAGCGGCAGCAGGGCAGGCAACAGGAAGGCCACGCAGGCTTCCATTCGCGGCGCCAGTACGCTGATACCCCCCGCGGCCATGCCGGCCAGAACAAACGCGACAAACACCTGATGCGCGATCGAATCGAATGGAAACAGCACCAAGCCCGCCGCGCCCCAAACGCTGCCGGCGACCGCTGCGCCAATCACATAGGCAATGTTCCAGAAACGGACTTGATCCCGGCCCGGTTTGACCCTGCTGTAACGCCATGTGACCAGGGCCCGGAGCACTGTTGCGAACAACAGGCAGCCATACCACGCAAGCACGACGGTAATGGGAATCAATGCACTCTGAATATAAGCGAGGATCGCTCCGTTGATCAGCGTTACGGTATAGGCGAGTGGCGCACCCTCGTAGAGCAGCCTTACCTGCTCTGCGTATAACGGGTCGGAATGGCGATTTTCGATGCCAGCGTGTTTCATTTTGCCCCGTTCAGAGCTGAAACAAACGGATATTGACCCACTTGAACGCCATTCGCCTGATGCCGAACCGCGCAATTCACAACGATCAAGACATGAATTCTTTTTAGACCGCCAAAGCGCCGGCCGACATGGAATATTTCAACTTTGAGGAGCTGGATAAGCTGGCGATCGGGCCGGTGCAGACGACGATACGCCGAATCTGCCGCGAACTCATGGGCGCGCGAAACAGTGATTCGAACGGCGATCCTCTCTGCCCCTGAGCGGGACATTGCACCCCGGCTCTCGCTGTCGAATTGCGCCGAGATCAATGCACGCCCGGATCCGCCGTGCCCACCCACTTCCATTTCGCGAATGATTCCGCGAGGAGCGGTTCGCTGATGATGTAGCCCTGTGCCACGTCGCAGCCCTGCGCCGACAGGTGCTCCCATCCGGCGCGATTCTCGACGCCCTCCGCAACGACTTCGAGGTCGAGATCGTGCGCGAGGTCTATCGTCGAGCGCACGATCACCGCGGAATCGCTGTTCGACAGCATGTCCTCGACGAAGGATTTGTCGATCTTGATCGCGTCGACGGGCAGCTTCTGCAGGTAGGCGAGCGACGAGTAGCCGGTGCCGAAGTCGTCGATGAAGAGGTCGCTGCCGAGATCCTTCAGGCGGCGCAGGCTGTCGTAGCTGCCTTGCGGGTCCTGCATCAGCGCGCTTTCGGTGAGTTCGAACTGCACCGACTCGGGGTCTACCCCCCAAGTGGCAAAGTGGTTGCGCACTCGCTCGATCAGCTTGGGATCGCGCAGGTCACGCGCCGACAGATTGACCGCCACCGGCATGATGAGGCCCGATTCGCGCCAGACGTAGCTTTGCCGGAAGGCAGCCTGCATCACCCAGTCGGTCAGCGGGCTGATCAGTCCGCTATGCTCGGCAAGGCCGATGAAGTCGCTCGGCCAGAGCGTGCCCCGCTGCGGATGTTCCCACCGCACCAGGGCTTCGACACCGCACACGGCACCGTTCGAGAAGCGCACCTTGGGCTGGCAATAGAGCCGCATCTGGCCTTGATCGATGGCGCGATGCAGGTCTCCGATAAGGGCCAGTCGCTGGGCGCACTCGCGGTCGCGGCCGCCGGTGTAGATCGCGTGGCCGTGTCCTTGGTGGCGTGCCTGGTGCATCGCGACGTTCGCGCGGCGGATCAGGACGTCGGGCTCGTTGCCGTGGCCGGGGAACACCGCGATGCCGATGCTTCCGCCGGCGTCGAGCATGATCTCGCCGATCGCCACCGGTTCGAGCAGTTCGAGCAGCAGGCGTTGCGCCGTGCGCGAGGCGGCGGCCGCGTCGGCGTGCGGCAGCATGATCGCGAACTCCGATTCGCCGACGCGCGCGATGTTCGCGGAGTCCGGAATCACCTTGCCGATACGCGCGGTGATCTCGCACAGCATTGCGTCGCCCTGCTGGTAGCCGAGGGTCTCGTTGATCTCCTGGAAATGGTCGACACCGAGGATAAGCAAGGCAAGGGGGCCGCTGCACGACTTCGCGGCGTCGATTTCCGCTGCCAGTCGCATGCGCAGCCGCCAGCGATTCGGCAGGCCGGTCAGAGAGTCCTGCTCCGCCATCCGCTTGATCGTTTCCTGCGCTTCGCGGCTCTTCTGGTGCAGGCGCAGCGTGGCGATGCCGAAGGCGAGATCGTCGGCGAGCTCGCCCAGCAGATCGGCTTCGGCTTCATCGAAGGCGTCCGGTTCGCCGGCCGCGATCGTCAGATTGCCCAGGATCTCGTCGCCGAGACGCAGCGGAAAAGCGCTGAACGCAAGAAGTCCCCGTCGCAGATCCTCCTTCCGCCACGGGGCGAAATCCGGATCGTCACGGGCAATGCGGCCGATGTTCGGATGCCCGGTGCGGATTGCCACGCCGGTGGCACCGCGCCCGCGCTCGCCTTCGCCCCAGGTGAGGCCCTGCGCATCCAGAAACTCGCGGTCGATGCCGCAATGGGCCATCACCGCGATGCTTTTCGCTTCGTCGTGCTGCACGTAGCCGACCCACGCCAGGCGATAGCCACCCTCTTCAACGATGATGCGGCAGATATCCTCGAGCAGCGCGCGCTCCTCGGTCGCGCGGACCAGCGAACGGTTGACAGCACTGAGCGTCTTGCGCGCGCGGTTGACGCGTTGCAAGGCTTTTTCGGCTTCTGCATGGCGCAGCGCGCGCCGCAGCGCGGCGATGCCGTAGGCAAGGCCATCCGCCGCTTCCTGCAGCAGGTCTATCGCCTCGGGGCTGAAACCGTCGGCGCAGTCCGTGGCGATCAGCAGCACGCCAGGCACCTTGATGCGGCTCGCCAGCGGCAACACGGCAACGAACGGCGGGCCCCCGGTGGGCCGATCGGCACTGTCCGCCGCATCGGGATCGCCGGCGTCGGCAGCACCCGGCACGACGAACGGCCGTCCTGCGCGAATCGCATCCCGTAACGGTTCCGCTTCCGGTTCGCTACCGAGTTCCAGCAGTCCCCGCTCGGCACGGTTGTCCGGCGCCAGGCCGCTGGACGCGACGCTCCGCAGCGTACGGCACTCGGCGTCGGCGTAATGGATCGCCGCGAACCGGTATCCGGCGGTCGCAATCACCGCTTTACAGATGTCCTGCAGCAGACGCGCCTCGTCGGTCACGGCCCGCAGCGTGGCGTGGACCACACGCAGTGCGACCAGGGCCCTGTTCGCCGACCGACCTTCCAGAAGGGGCACCGCGGGTGGCCCGCCCTTAGCCGACAGTTTCGCGTTCATGATGGCAAGCCTCTCATGCGTCGCTGGTCCGGCCATGGCACCACGCCGGCAGCACGAAAATTAGACCGCCCGGTTGCCTCAAGGTTGAACCCCACGGGGCTTTTCGCGCGCGCCGCGGGCGCTCAAAGCTTGTAACCGATGTGCCTCAGCAACTCCTTGCGGGCGCTGATCTTCGCCTCGTCCTCGATACCGAGGGGCGGGAAGCCGTCGACCACCCCGATGATTGCGCGCCCCAGCTCCGTCTCGGCGATCACCACTTCGACAGGGTTGGCCGTCGCGCAAAAGATGCCGCACACCTCGGGCACCTGCTTGATCGCACTCAGGACATTCACCGGATAGTAGCCTTCACAAAGGAAGACGATGAAGCTGTGTCCGGCGCCGATCGCCTCCGCGTTGCGCTGCGCAAGCGCGATCATCGCCGGGTCAGTGCCCGACCAGCGTATCAGGCGGTCGCCCGACGCCTCGCAGAACGCGAGTCCGAAGCGTATGCCCGGTACTGTAGTGAACAACGCTTCATGTATGTCTTCGACTGACTTGATGAAATGCGTCTGGCCGAGAATGAAGTTGATCGGCTCCGGCTTGTCGATCCTTACGGCAATCAGGTTCATGAGAGCTCGCTCCTCGCACGCCTACCGCTTTCACCATAGCACCCCCCACGGCACGCGTGCTGCCTCGGACGGTCTGACCACAGCCCACTCACCGCTCGAGCAGCCAGACACTCTCCGTCGCAGCAATCTTGCCTTTGAACCCGCCGGGAACGTCGATCCTGTCGAGGAGCGTCACCCCGTACGTTCCACGATAGTGTCGGCTCACCTCCTCGCCTGAAATCGAAAACGGCGGGCCTGCCATCAAGCTCTGGTCGTATTCGAAGCAGAGAACCAGTTGCGGAGCTTGGACCGTGATCTGCATCAGGTGGGGCGTGTATCGGGCACGCATCGCGTCGGGGAGGGCGACCAGGGCGGCGCGATCGTAGATGGCGTCGACCGGGCCGAGGAGCTCGGCCGACAGATCGAAGATGTCGCCGACGAAGACGTCGACATTGTCTGCGCTGAAGCGCTGGATGGGGCCACAGGTCGATAGCGTGGGTTCGACACCGAGTTCGGCGAAGAGCTGTTCGACTGCAAGCCTGCTCAGCTCCGCTCCCGCGACGCGGTAATCATTCGACAGCAGCCAGTGGATATCCAGCGTCTTGCCACACAAGGGGAGAAACAAGCGCCGGCCCTTTTCAAGCGCGAGTGCCGGTAAATGCTTCACGAGCATCGGATTGACCGCGTCCCCGTGAAAGCCGATCTCGTTGTTCGCCCACTTGCGATGCCAGAAATCTGCGTCCATGTTCTTTGACCATGAAGAAAGGTGTTGAAGATCTCGACGAGCCCGAAGCGATGGTGGGGCGAGCGGTTTTACTGGAGGGCGCGGTCGAAGTCGGCGATCAGGTCGGCTTCGTCTTCGAGACCCACGGAGACGCGGATCAGGCCCTCGGCAATCCCCATCGCTGCGCGTGCCTCCGGACCCGCTTCCCAGAAGATGGTGGGCGCGACCGGAATGATCAAGGTGCGCGTGTCGCCGAGGCCTGTGGCCTTGATCGGCAGGGTGAGGCGGTTGAGGACGTCGACCATCGACGACGGGTCGCGCAGTTCGAAGCTCAGCAACCAAGAACCGGCAGCAAAGAGATTCGTGGCGCGCTCGTGTTCGGCGTGTGACGGCAGAAATGGGTAGTGGACCGCATCGACTTTCGGATGTCGTTCGAGCCACCGCGCCAGCGCGAGCGCCGTGCTGCTGCTCTGCTTCACGCGCAGCGCCAGGGTCTCGCTGCCGATGCTGATGCGATGGGCCTGGTCCGACGACAGCGTGCCGCCCATGTCGCGCAGGCCTTTCTTGCGGATCTGCAGCAGCCCCCAGCCGATGGGGTCACCGTTGCGATAGGACGGGAAGATGTTCGGGTAGGGGGGCCAGTCGAACAGCCCGGTGTCCGTCACGGCCCCACCCAGCGCCTCGCCGTGGCCGGCGATCGTCTTGGTCAGCGAGTTGATCACCAGGCTCGCACCGACTGCGCGCGGCCGGAACAGTGCCGGCGAGGTGATCGTGTTGTCGACCACGTAGATGAGCCCGCGCTCGCGACACAACTGGCCGATGCCCGCGAGATCCGCGACCTGCGTTCGCGGATTGGCGATGGTCTCGACGAAGACCATGCGCGTTTCCGGGCGGATCGCCGCGGCGACGGCCTCGACGGAACAGGCGTCGACCTTGTCGACGGCGATCCCCAGGCCCTCAACGGTGCCGAAGAGGCTGTTCGTGTTGCCGAAGACGTACCGGCTTGCGACAAGGTGGTCGCCTGCACGCAGGAGCGTGAGCAAAGTCGCCGCGATCGCGCCCATGCCGGTCGCGAAGCACACCGTTCCCACGCCGTCCTCCAGCGCGGTGATCTTGGCTTCGAGGGCGGCCGTGGTCGGCGTGCCTTGACGCGCGTATTGGTAGCCACCCTTGTAGGTGCCCTGAAAAGCGCCGATCAGGTCCTCGACGCGGTCGAAACCGTACTGCACCGAGGTGTGAATCGGCTTGTGGATCCCTCCGTGTTCGACACCGAAGCGGCGATCAGAATGGACATTGTCTGTGCTGAGCGCACGATTGTCGGCTGATAAATGCATCTTTGAAGGATATATCAGCTTGACCCGATCGGCGCCCAGATCAGTTAGCAGGGCAGGGCAATACGTGCGTTGGTATCGGTATGCCCGTGCCCGTCCCGCTCACGGTGCCACCGTATCGGAGCCCATCTCCGACATCAATCCCGCAATCACCCCGCGCAGCCAGCGATTGGCCGGATCGTGGTGAAAGCGCGCGTGCCAGTGTTGCTTGATGGTGTAGTCCGGTAGCGGGAACGGGACCGGGAAGATGCTGAATTCGCCGCGCCCTCGCAGGAGTTCGCCGAGGCGGCGCGGGATTGTCATCAGCAGGTCGGTGTGTTCGACGACGAAGGCGGCGCCGAGGAAGTTCGGGATGTTCAGGACGATCCGCCGCTTGATGCCCTGGCGGGCGATTTCGTGATTGATGACCTGGTGCCCGGTTCCCGAAGTGCTGAAGACGGCGTGATCTTCGGCTTCGAACTGCTCGAGGCTGAGGCCGTTGTGGATGCGGGGATGGTCCGCACTGGCGAGGCAGACGTAATGCTGGCGGAAAAGGGCCTGCTGGTAGAAGCCGGCTTCGAGGTCGGGGATGAAGCCGACCGCGAGATCCGCTTCGCCCGATTCGAGCATCCGCCCGGTGTCGGCGGAAAGTGGCTCGATCGCGATGCGGATGCCGGGTGCGGTGGCGCGCAGTTGCCGCCACAGCTTCGGTAGCAGCACCAGGTGCGTGATGTCGGTCATGCACACGCGGAAAGTGCGGTCCGACGAGGCGGGGTCGAAGACGCTGCGGTGGCCGAGCACTTCGTTGATGGAATCGAGCGCATGCCGGATCGGGCTGACGAGTTCCTCGGCGAGGGCGGTCGGGTCCATGCCGGCCGAGGTGCGCACGAACAGCGGATCGGAGAAGTGTTCGCGCAGCTTCGCCAGCGCAATGCTGACGGCCGGCTGGCCGAGGTCCAGCGCTTCGGCGGCGCGGCTGACGCTGCGTGTCTTGTAGATCGCGTCGAACACCATCAGCAGGCGCAGGTCGGGTGTGCTCATCGCGATCTCTCTATTCGAAATTCGAATAAATAGTATTTCATGCATCGTCTCGACGGAATACTTATCGATCGATAAATTGCGTCCACCACAACAAATCGCCGCTTGCTTTGATCTGGAACAAGGTTTCAGTGCTTAAGCGGGGCGGCGATGCACCGGATGGAGGAATAGACAAAATGCAGGAACTAGGTCGACTCGACGACTTACCCGTAGCGTACCGGGAAGCACTCACCGCACGGAATCTCGTGCCGCTGTGGCCCAGCCTGCGCTCGGTGCTGCCGCCCGGAAAGCCCGCCCAACGCACGCGCCCCATTCACTGGTCGTACGAAGGCCTGCGTCCGCTGCTGATCCAGGCGGGTGAGCTGACCCCGATCGAAAAGGCCGAGCGTCGCGTGCTGGTGCTGGCGAACCCGGGCCACGGTCTGGAGAAGATGCAGGCGAGTTCGTCGATCTACCTCGGCATGCAGCTGTTGCTGCCGGGCGAATGGGCGCCGGCGCACAAGCACACGCCGAACGCGGTGCGCATGATCGTCGAAGGTGAGGGCGCCTACACGACGGTCGATGGCGAGAAGTGCCCGATGAGCCGCGGCGACCTGATCCTGACGCCGACCGGCCTGTGGCACGAACATGGTCATGACGGCACGCAGCCGGTAGTGTGGCTCGACGTGCTCGATCTGCCGCTCGTGTATTACATGGAAGCGTCCTACGTTACCGAGGGCAAGGCCCAGACGGTCATCGCCGAGGCCACCGAGCGCGCCTACCAGCGCGGCGGTGTGGTGCCTTCGCCGATCTTTGCGCGCGCCGACAAGCGCTTCCCGATGCTGCGTTATCCGTGGGCCGATGTGCGTGCCGCGCTGCTGGCGCTGGCTGCGGCCCAGCCCGGCATCGAGGCGGTGCAGGTCGCCTACGTCAATCCGGAAAACGGTGCCGATTGCCAGGCCATCCTCGGCTTCTCGGCGCTGATGCTGCGTCCGGGCGAGACGCTGCGGCTGCCCGCGCGTTCGCCGGCGATGGTGTTCCACCAGATCGAAGGCGGCAGCGAGATCAGCGTCGACGACAGCGTGTTCACGCTGGCCGAAGCCGACACCTGCTGCGCGCCCGGCTACACGCCGGTGACGCTGAAGAATCGTTCCGCCGACAAGCCGGCATTCGTGTTCATCGCCGACGAAACGCCGCTGCACAAGAAGCTCGGCGTTTATGAAGTCCGCGCCTGACCCCAACTTCAACGATCAAGAGAGAAAGCACATGACTCAAGCCAATTATCTGTGGAACCCGCCGCCCGTGTATTCACTGCCGGTGCGCGGCATCGAGGCTCGTTACCCGGTCAACCGCATCTTCTGTGTCGGCCGCAACTACCACGCGCATGCGGTGGAGATGGGCGTGCCGGTCGACAAGGCCAATGCGCAGCCCTTCTATTTCACCAAGGGCGTTGCGACGCTGGTCGAATCCGGTGCCACCGTGCCGTATCCGACCGGCACCTCGAACTACCACTACGAGATGGAACTCGTCGTCGCGATCGGCGCACCGGGCTTCCGTGTCGCCGAAGCCGACGCTGCAAGCCTGATCTATGGCTACGCCGCCGGCCTCGACATGACGCGCCGCGATCTGCAGCTGGTTGCCCGCGAACAGGGCCGTCCGTGGGATCTGGGCAAGGACTTCGAGCTGTCGGCGATCTGCGCCGAGATCGTGCCGGTCGGCAACCTGGGTGTGCTGGAGAAGGGCGCGATCAACCTCGCCGTGAATGGCCAGACGCGCCAGTCGGCCGACCTGTCGCAGCTGATCTGGAGCATTCCGGAACTGATCGCCGACCTGTCTAAGTTCTACCACCTGCAGCCGGGCGACCTGATCTACACCGGCACGCCGGAAGGCGTCGGCGCGGTGAAGTCCGGCGACAAACTCGTCGGCCACATCGACAACGTTGGCGACATCGAACTGACCATCGGCGCCGCCGAGTGAACCCCGACGGCAGCGGCAGGTTACTGACCGCAGCCGATTGAATGCTTTGGAGGAGACAACATGACTCAGCAACTTCCGGTAATCGTCGCAGGGGGCGGTATTGGTGGTCTGGCAGCCGCGCTGGCGCTGGTGCGTCAGGGTTTTTCGGTGAAGGTGCTGGAACAGGCGCCCGAGATCGGTGAAATCGGCGCCGGCATCCAGCTCGGCCCCAACGCTTTCCACGCTTTCGACGCGCTCGGCGTCGGCGACAAGGCGCGTGCCCGTTCGGTGTTTACCGACGAGATGGTGATGCACGACGCGATCGACGGCGCGCTGGTCGGCCGCATCCCGACCGACGAAGCCTTCCGCAAGCGCTTCGGCAACCCATATGCGGTGATTCACCGGGTCGACGTGCATCTGTCTCTGCTCGAAGGCGCGCAGGAAACCGGCCGCGTCGAATTCCTGACCTCGACCCGCGTCGATCGCGTCGAGCAGGACGCCGACAGCGTCACCGTATATGACCAGCACGGCACGGCCCATCGCGGCATCGCGCTGATCGGCGCCGACGGCGTGAAGTCGGTGGTGCGGGCGCAGTACGTCAATGACCCGGCGCGCGTCACCGGCCACGTCGTCTATCGCGCCGTGATCGACAAGAAGGACTTTCCCGAGGACTTGCAGTGGAACGCCGCGAGCATCTGGGTCGGCCCGAACTGCCATCTGGTGCATTACCCGCTGCGCGGCGGCGAGCAGTACAACGTCGTCGTGACCTTCCACAGCCGCAACAAGGAAGAGTGGGGCGTCACCGAGGGCAGCGCGGAGGAGGTGCAGAGCTACTTCCAGGGCATCTGCCCGAAGGCGCGCCAGCTGATCGACCTGCCGAAGAGCTGGAAGCGCTGGGCGACCGCCGACCGCGAGCCGATCGGCCAGTGGTCTTTCGGCCGTGTCACGCTGCTGGGCGATGCCGCGCATCCGACGACGCAATACATGGCGCAGGGCGCGTGCATGGCCCTCGAAGATGCGGTGACGCTGGGCGAGGCGCTGCGCGTCAATGGCAACGACTTCGCGAAGGCCTTCGACCTGTATCAGCGTTCGCGCGTCGCCCGCACCGCACGCATCGTGCTGTCCTCGCGCGAGATGGGACGCATCTACCACGCCAAGGGTGTCGAGCGCCTGGTGCGCAACGACCTGTGGAAGGGCCGCACGCCCGAGCGTTTCTATGACGCGATGGAGTGGCTGTACGGCTGGAACGTCGATAACTGCCTGGCGAAGGGCTGAACCGTGGGCGCGCCGATGAAGCTGCACAACTTCTTCCGCAGCGGCACTTCGCACCGCCTGCGCATCGCGCTGAACCTGAAGGCGATTGCGTACGACTACGTGCCGGTCGACCTGCGCACCGAGGAGCACCTCGGTGCCGCGTTCAAGGCGGTGAATCCGCAGGCGCTGGTGCCGGCGCTGGTGTCGGGCGACCTGACGCTGATCCAGTCGCCGGCGATCATCGAGTGGCTGGAAGAGCGCTACCCGGCGCCGGCGCTGCTGCCGGCCGACGCGGACGAGCGCGCGCGGGTACGCGCGCTGGCGGCGATCGTCGGCTGCGACATCCACCCGATCAACAACCGCCGTGTCCTCGAATACCTGAGGAAGACCCTCGGGTGCAACGAGGACGCGGTGCTGGCGTGGTGCGCAACCTGGATCACCGCCGGGTTCGACGCGCTGGAAGCCTTGCTGGCTGCGGACAAGAACCGCGGTGCGTTCTGCTTCGGCGATGGGCCGACGCTCGCCGACGTGTATCTGGTGCCGCAGGTCGAGAGTGCGCGCCGCTTCAACGTCGATCTGAGTGCCTATCCGAACATCGTTGAGGTGGACCGCGCCTGCGGCGAACTCGACGCCTTCCGACGCGCGGCACCGGCCATGCAGCCAGACGCACCGGGCAAGTAACGCACAAGCATTTACAAGAAATCGGGGGGCTGGGTTGCCATCCAGTTCGCCCCCCGAACCCTGATGAGAGAGATGAGGAGACACATGATGGAATTCAGAAAGCATTTCGCCTTGCTGGCGGTGGCGCTCGGCGCGTCGGTCGTGTCGTTGTCGGTGGCTGCCGTCGAGCCGCTCAAGATCGGCATGATCCTGCCGATGTCCGGGCCGTTCGCGTCCTACGGCAAGCAGATCGAACACGGTGCGCGCCTCTACCTCCAGGAGCACAACAACACCTTCGCCGGTCGCAAGGTCGAGCTGATCGTCAAGGACGACACCGGCGTCGCGCCCGAGATCAGCAAGCGCGCCGCACAGGAACTGGTGGTCAAGGACAAGGTGGAGATCCTTGCCGGCTTCGGCCTGACGCCGTCCGCGTTCGCGGTCGCGCCGCTGGCGACGCAGGCGAAGACGCCGATGGTCGTGATGAATGCGGCGAGTTCGTCGATCACCACGAAGTCGGACTACGTGCTGCGCGTATCGCACACGCTGCCGCAGATCACCGCGCCGATCGCGAGCTGGGCGCTCAAGAACAATATCAAGAAGGTCTTTACGCTGGTCGCGGACTACGGTCCCGGCCACGACGCCGAAACGCAGTTCAAGAAGACCTTCACCGCGGGTGGCGGAGAGATCGTCGGCGAGGTTCGCACGCCGGTGAAGAGTCCCGATCTGGCGCCGTTCCTGCAGAAGATCAAGGACGTGAAACCGGACGCGGTCTTTCTGTTCCTGCCGCCGGGCGAGCAGACGGTGGGCTTCATCAAGGGCTTCGCCGAGCGCGGCCTGGCCAAGGCCGGCATCCGCATCATCGCCACCGGCGACCTGACCGAAGAGGATCAACTCGACGCGATGGGCGACAACGCCTTGGGCATCATCAATTCGCTGCAGTACTCCGAGGTGCACAATTCGCCGGAGAACAAGGCTTACACCGCGGCGTACTACAAGGCCTACCCGAAGGACCGGCCGAACTACATGTCGGTCAGTGGCTATGACGGCATGCAGCTGATCGCGAAGACGCTGGAGAAGACCGGCGGCGACGCCAACGGCGCGAAGTTCATGGCGGCGGCGAAGGGCATGGCCTGGGTGAGCCCGCGCGGTGCGATCAGCATCGATGCAGAAACGCGCGACATCGTCCAGACGATCTACGTCCGCAAGGTCGAAAAGGTCGGCGGCAAGCTGCAGAACGTCGAGTTCGACCAGATTGCGAACTTCAAGGATCCGGGCAAGCAGTAAGCCGCAGGGGCCGGGCAGCGCCCCCGTGCCGCCCGGCCGGCCGGACTCTCGACCCCGCAACTGGAGACTTCCATGACTGTCATTTTCGACGGCATCGCCTCGGGGATGCTGCTGTTCCTCATCAGCGTCGGCCTGTCCGTCACGCTCGGCCTGATGAATTTCGTCAATCTCGCGCACGGCGCGTTCGCGATGCTGGGTGGCTATATCGGCGTGACGCTGCTGAACCACGCCGGCGTGCCTTTCCTCGCGGCGCTGCCGTTGGCGGCGGTCGCGACGGCGCTGGTCGGCGTGCTGTTCGAGCGCACGCTGTACCGCCGCCTCTACGGCGCGACCCATCTCGACCAGGTGCTGTTCTCGATCGGCCTCGTGTTCATGTCGATCTCGACGGCGCATTACTTCTTCGGCGCGCAGCAACAGCCGCTGACGCTGCCGGACTTCCTGCAAGGCCAGATCAATCTGCCCGGGCTCGACATCGGCATCTATCGGCTGTTCCTGGTGATCCTCGGCCTTGCGATCGCGATCGGCCTGCAGCGCATGGTCAGCGGCACGCGTTTCGGCGCGCAGCTGCGCGCATCGGTCGATAACCCCCGCGCCGCGCGCGGCATGGGCATCAACGTCGAGCGCATCTTCACCCTGACCTTCGCGCTCGGCACCGCGCTCGCCGGCCTCGGTGGCGCTCTCGGCGTCGAAATGCTGGGCCTCGATCCGACCTTCGCGGTGAAGTACATCGTGTACTTCCTGATCGTCGTCGCGGTCGGTGGCAGCGGCAACATCAAGGGCTCGCTCGTCGCCTCGCTGATCCTCGGCATCTTCGATGTCGCCGGCAAGTATTACGTGCCCGAAATCGGTGCCTTCGTCATCTACGCGGTGATGGTGGCGATGCTGATCTTCCGCCCGCAAGGCCTGTTCGGCCGCGCCGCGTCCCGTTAAGGATTCCCCATGACTACTCTGGCACTTCAAGCGGGCCTCGCGCCCGTCCGCCGCGCCGACCACTGGCGTCCGGCCGAACTCGTGTTCTGGCTGCTGCCGGTCGCGGCGTATTTCATTTTCCCCGACAACCTCGTGCTGCTGACGCAGATCGCGATCACCGCGCTGTTCTGCCTGTCGCTCGACCTGATCCTCGGCTACGCCGGCATCGTGTCGCTGGGCCACGCCGCGTTCTTCGGCCTCGGCGCGTACGCGGCGGGCCTCCTCGCGGCGCATGGTTTCGGCGATCCGTTGCTCGGGCTCGGCGTCGCTGCAGTCGTCGCCGCCGCGCTCGGCTTCGTCACCAGCCTGCTGGTGCTGCGCGGCGCGGACCTCACGCGGCTGATGGTCACGCTGGGCGTCGCGATGATGCTGTACGAGCTCGCGAACAAGCTGACCCCGATCACCGGCGGCGTCGATGGCCTGCAGGGCATCGAAGTGCTGCCGCTGCTCGGCCCCTTCGAGTTCGACCTCTATGGCAAGACCGCCTTCTGGTACGCGCTCGCGGTGCTGTTCGTGCTGTTCTGGGTCGCGCGGCGCATCGTGCATAGCCCCTTCGGCCTGAGCCTGAAGGGCATCCGCCTCAACGTCGGCCGCATGCCGGCGCTGGGCACGCCGGTCAATGCGCGCCTTGCCGCCGTCTATACGCTCGGCGCCGCGTATGCCGGCATCGCCGGTGCGCTGCTCGCGCAGACGACCCAGTTCGTCGCGCTCGACGTGCTGTCGTTCAACCGCTCCGCCGAGCTGCTGCTGATCCTGGTGCTCGGCGGTTCGGGATCGCTGTACGGCGCGCTGATCGGCACCATCGTTTTCATGTCCGCGCACCACCTGCTTTCGGAGTTGAACCCGCAGTACTGGCAATTCTGGCTCGGCGCGCTGCTCGTCGTCATCGTGCTGTTCGCGCGCGACGGCGTCATGGGCGGGCTGCGCCGCATCGGGGCACGCTTCGGCGCCAACGGGGGGACCAAGTGATGAACTACGCACTGCAGACCCGCAATCTGGTCAAGAAATTCGGCGGTTTCGTCGCCACCAATGACGTCAGCCTCAACGTCGAAGCCGGCGCGCGTCACGCGCTGATCGGCCCGAACGGCGCCGGCAAGACGACGCTGATCAACCTGCTGACGGGCTTTCTCGAGCCCACCAGCGGTGAGGTGATCCTCAACGGCACGAATGTCACGCAGCTCGCGCAGCACCAGCGAGTCAAGCGCGGGCTGGCGCGCACTTTCCAGATCAACCGGCTGTTCGCCGACCTCACCGTGCTCGACTCGGTGACGATGGCGGTGAATGAGCGCCTCGGTCTCGGCGCGCGTTTCTGGAAGCCGGTCGCATCCTACGCCGAAGCGGTCGACGAGGCCGCACACCTGCTCGCGACCCTGCGCCTGCTCGACGTCGCGCACGAAAAGACGCGCAACCTCGCCTACGGCAAGCAGCGCCTGATCGAAATCGCGCTGGCACTGGCGGCCAAGCCGAGTGTGCTGCTGCTCGACGAACCGGCGGCCGGCGTGCCGACCAGCGAGAGCCGCGAGCTGTTCGAGAGCATCGCGAACCTGCCGCGCGACGTGACGATCCTGCTGATCGAGCACGACATGGATCTGGTGTTCCGTTTTGCCGACCAGATTTCGGTGCTGGTGAGCGGGGCGGTGCTCACCGAGGGCACGCCCGAGTTCATCGCCAACAATCCGAAGGTCAAGGAAGTCTATCTGGGAGAGGCGATCAGTGTCTGAACTACTGCGACTCGAAAACGTGTTCGCCGGATATGGCGAAGCGGTGGTGTTGGAAGGGATTTCCTTCAGCATGGAGGAGGGCGACAGCCTCGCGCTGCTGGGCCGCAACGGCATGGGCAAGACGACGCTGCTCTCCACCCTGATGGGAGCCGCGCGCCACCACTCCGGCGCGCTGCACTTCAGCGGCCAGGATCTCGCCGTGGTGCCGGCGCATGGGCGCGCCCACCTCGGGCTCGGCTGGGTGCCGCAGGAGCGCGACATCTTCCCGTCGCTGACGGTCGAGGAAAACCTCACGGTGGTGTCGCGCCCCGGGCACTGGAACCTGCAGCGCGTGTACGAGATGTTCCCGCGCCTCAACGAACGCCGCGCCAACATGGGCAACCAGCTCTCCGGCGGCGAGCAGCAGATGCTGGCGATGGGCCGCGCGCTGATGCTCAACCCGAAGCTGCTGCTGCTCGACGAGCCGCTCGAAGGCCTCGCGCCGCTGATCGTGCAGGAACTGCTGGCTATCATCCAGCAGCTCACCGAGGAAAGCGGCATGGCCGTGATCCTCGTCGAACAGCACGCGCGCCAGATTCTGCCGCTGACGCGCCAGGCGCTCGTTCTCGAACGCGGGCGTGCCGTCTATCTGGGCGAGAGCGCCACCCTGCGCGACGACCGCGAACTGCTCGACAGCTGGCTCGCATGCGGCACGACACCGGCGGCGCACTGAACGAAGGAAAAAAGCATGAAAGCAATCGACATCATCCACGCCGAACATCGCGCGCTCGGCGCCGTGCTGCAGGCCTTCCGTTTCGTGCTCGACGGCATCCGCGATGGTCGCTTCGAACCGGATTTCCAGCTGCTGGCCGCGATGATCGAGTACATCACGCAGGTGCCGGACAAGCTGCATCACCCGAAGGAGGACGACTACCTGTTCGTCAGGATGCGCGCGCGCATTCCGGCCGCGGCGGGGCTCCTCGACCAGCTCGAAGCCGATCACGCCGAAGGAGCACGCCGCACGGCGGCCTTGCGCGGCGCGCTGGTGCATTACCAGGGCATGGGCGCGTCGGGTTTCGCCGGGTTCGACGCGATCGCCGGCACCTACCTCGACGCCTCGTGGAAGCATGTCACCAAGGAGGAAACGGAACTCCTGCCGCTCGCCCGGCAATCGCTGACGCCCGAAGACTGGGCCGGCATCGACGCCGCCTTCGAGGCCAACAAGGATCCCTGGTCAGGCCCGACCGGCGAGTTCCGCGCGCTGTTCTCGCGCATCGTGAACATGGTGCCTGCGCCCTATGGGGTTGGCGACGCCGGCGTACCCGGCGCCTGAGAACGGTCGCCGGGCCGTCTGCGAACGACTCGCAGCGGCCCGCGCGACTGGCAGTCCGAACCGTCCGGGACTACGATCAAAAGTGATCGTGTCACCGGAGAGAAGATCGTGAAAACCGTTGCCCGCGTTCTGAAGTCGAAGTCCGACCCGACCGTTCATGGCATCGGTCCCGATGCCTCGGTGTTCGATGCCGTCAAGCTGATGGCAGAGTGCAATATCGGCGCGTTGCTGGTCATGGAAGGCGAGCGTGTTGTCGGCATCATTACCGAACGCGACTACGCGCGGAAAGTCGTCCTGATGGCACGCTCATCGAGGGAGACGCCGGTGCGCATGGTCATGTCGTCGCCGGTTGCGCACGTACGCCTCGATCAGACCGACGAAGAATGCATGACCTTGATGACCGAAAGGCACTTGCGTCACCTTCCGGTCATGGACCGCGGCAAGCTCGTTGGCCTGATCTCGATCGGCGACCTGGTGAAGAGCATCGTCTCCGAGCAGGAATTCATCATCGAGCAGCTCGAGCATTACATCGCCGGGGATCGCGGCGTCTGAAGGGCTGCCATCCCTCGCACGGATGCGGCAGGCACAGGATCCCGACCTGCCGCCGGAATGTCGGCGCTGCCTCGCGACTTTCAGCCGACGCGCTCCCACAGCGACGTTTCTTCTTCCAGACGATCGAGCTCCAGGCCCTCGAAGTCCGCGCGCGCCACGATGGCGACGACCTTCTTGCCCTCGACGACCGGCAGGTGGCGGTAACCGCCGTCATTCATCGCGCGCAAGGCGTCGATAGCGTGCTGATCGGGCGAAATCGTGGCCGGAGCACGTGTCATTACCGCGTCCAGCCGGGTTCGCGCCGGATCGCGGCCTTCTCCCAACGTGTGTACGGCGTCGCGGCCGGTGAAAATGCCCTTCAGATGCTTTGCGTGATCGACGACCAGCACCGCGCCGACATGTCGCTCGTACATGTGCTGGCAAGCGACCTGCACCGACGTGTCGGCCGTGAGCATCAGAGGTTCCTGCCCCTTGACGATGGCTGAAATGCAACGATTGGTCATGGCACACCCCCGCGTTTGCGATGGAAAGACGGTTCAATTTCAATCTAGCAGGTGCTGGAAGAAATATTCGGTCGACTGTCGCCGTGACGCTGTTGGGAGCATTCATTCCGTTCAGTTTGGGTTCATCAACGGGGGCGTAGCGTAAGCGCTCATCGAGATGGCCGACCTTGCCCCGATCTGATGAGGCGGGCGGCACATGGCGAAGCGCGGCGAATGGCGCCGAATTGTCGGCACGCTGAACGCCGCGAGACCGAGCCGTATCGACATACACATGGAAGCACTTGTCGAGTGCGGTTCTTTCCATTGAAAGTCACTGAGGACAATTGAATGAACGGAAAATCTGCAAGAGGATTACTCATCGCGTACACCCTCGCCGCCATGGCGGGACTTGCCGGCACGCACCATGCGCTTGCGGCGGACGCGCATGACCACGGTGCCGCGACCCCGGTGTTGAAGCTCAATGCGGGTAGCAAGTGGCGCACGGATGCGCCCCTGCGGGAAGGAATGCTGAAGATTCGGGCAGATGTCGAGCAGAAGCTGCCTGCGATCCATGCCGGCAAGTTCGCCGACGCTCAGTACGCTGCGCTCGGCAAGGCGGTGGAGGCGCAACTTGCCTATATCGTTGGCAATTGCAAGCTCGAGCCCGCGGCAGATGCCGTGCTGCATGGCGTGATCGCCGAAATGTCGGACGGTGTCGAGGTGGTCACCGGCAAGAAAGCCGCGGGAGAGCGGAGCAATGGCGTCGTGCACATGGTCAATGGGCTGAACAACTACGGCAGCTATTTTGACCACCCCGGCTGGAAGCCGGTCAGTCCGAAGCACTGAGGATAGAGGCCACGCGTGCGCGCCGCCGGGCAGCCGTGGCGCGGCACGGGTGCTGACGGCTGGCGCGCGCAGTGGCATGATTGGCGAGGAGGCCAAACATGCTGGTATTCCGCCAATTGTTCGATTCGTCGTCCTCGACCTACACCTATCTGCTCGGCGATCGCCACAGCGGCGACGCGGTACTGATCGACCCGGTGTTCGAACAGGTACGCCGCGATGCCGCGCTCGTGCATGAACTGCGCTTGCGCTTGCTGTGGACGCTTGATACCCATGTCCACGCCGACCATGTCACCGGCGCCTGGCTGCTGAAACAGCGCGCCGGAAGCGCCATTGCGCTGTCGGCGGCCAGTGGCGCGAGCGGTGCAGACCGCCTCCTCGAGCATGGCGACCGGATTTCCTTCGGCAAGCGTTACATCGAAGCGCGGGCCACGCCCGGCCACACCAGCGGCTGCTTGACTTACGTGCTCGACGACGAGTCGATGGCTTTCACCGGCGACTGCCTGCTGATCCGGGGTAGCGGCAGAACGGATTTCCAGCAGGGAAATCCCGCCGCGATGTATCGCTCGGTGCACGAGCGGATCTTCACGCTACCGACGACCTGCCTCTTGTACCCGGCCCACGACTACCACGGTCTGACCGTGACCAGCGTCGACGAGGAACGCAGCTATAACCCGCGCCTTGGCGGTGACATCAGCGTCGAGGATTTCACCGGATACATGAACAACCTCGGCTTGCCGCATCCGAAGAAACTCGATGTCGCAGTGCCGGCCAATCTGAAGTGCGGCCAGCCCGACGTCGGCCAGGCGACCGCGGGCGACCCGCAGTGGGCGCGTCTGACCTTCACTTTTGGCGGTATCTGGGAACTCCAGCCGCAGGCACTGGAAGAAGCGGGGGAGAGGGTGCAGATCATCGACGTCCGCCAGCCGGACGAATTCTCCGGAGCGCTCGGCCACATCCGTGGAGCGAAGCTCATTCCGCTCGATCAGTTGCATCGACGCGTGGAAGAAATCGACCGGACCAGGCCGGTGGTGACTGTCTGCCGATCGGGCGCGCGTTCGGCGCAGGCGGTGGTGATGCTGCAGAAAGACGGTTTTCAGGATCTCGCCAATCTGGCCGGCGGGATGCTGCGCTGGCGTGCCGAGGGCTGTTCGGTCGAAGGCGGCGCCGCGTGACGCTGCTGCGCCGGGCGCCCGGCCGCGCTCGCTCTTCGAGCACGGCCGCAACCCCGAACCCATCAGATCTTCTTCGTTTCCGTTTTCACGTTGGTGCCGTCGAGCGGGTTAAGGTAGATCTCGACCTTGTTCCCGACCTTGTCGGTACCTTTCAGCTCGTAGCAATTGCCCTTGGTGACCTTGGCGCGTTCGAACATGAAGCCGGCGTCGACCAGTGTGCGCAGCGAGGACGCTGCGGGCTGGGTGTTCTGCGGCGCCGCGGCGGTGCACTTCGGGTCGTCCGCGAAGGCACTGGTACCGATCAGCAAAGCGACGGCGGCGACGGTGAGGTGACGGATGTTCATGGCTGCTCTCCTTTCTTTCTTGTATCTATGCCGGGGTGGCATGGAACACATTGTCTGCGCCTTAATCTGAATCAATGCTGAACGCGCCCAAGTCGGTATTAAGATGCTGCAATTCGCGTGTGGAGCCTGTGGCCGGGCATCACGTGACGTGCAGGTGGTCGCGTCGAGCAAGTTGCCGACACCCTTGCAGCTGCGTTCGGTGGGCGAACGACAGCCGTTGTTGACGATTTGCTGCAGTGCGGCGTGCGTTTTAATGCATTTAGTGCACAATGATGCATGAAGCCGTAGCAGATGTTCGGACGTTTGAGTTTTCCGAGACAGGAAGGACGCACGTGAAACCGACTGATATCAACGCCCCCGACTATCTTCACAAGGTCGTGGATTGCCAGTGGGCCTGCCCGGCCCATACCAACGTTCCCGAATACATTCGCCAGATTGCCGCCGGAGATTTCGCCGGCGCCTACATGACCAACTGGCGCTCGAACGTATTCCCCGGGATTCTCGGTCGCGTGTGCGACCGCCCCTGTGAGCCGGCGTGCCGGCGCGGGCGCGTCGACAAGGAGCCGGTCGCGATCTGTCGCCTGAAACGCGTGGCGGCCGACTTCAAGGACGATATCCACGACCAGTTGCCGCAGCCGCCGACGCAGAAGAACGGCAAGCGCATCGCCTGCGTCGGGGCCGGTCCCGCGTCGCTGACGGTGGCGCGCGATCTCGCCGTGCTGGGTTACCAGATCACCGTGTTCGACGGCGGAAAGTCCGCCGGCGGCATGATGCGCAGCCAGATCCCGAAGTTCCGCCTGCCCGACAGCGTCATCGACGAGGAATGCGGCTACATCGCCGGGCTCGATGTCGAGTTGCGCCAGGATCAGTGGATCGGCAGCCTGCGCGAGGTGCTGGCCGACAGCTGGGACGCCGTCTTCGTCGGCACCGGCGCACCGCGCGGCCGCGACACCGATCTGCCGGGACGCAAGGAGGCCGCGGCGCACATCCACGTCGGTATCGACTGGCTGTCGAGCGTCGCCTTCGGTCACATCACGAAGATCGCCCGACGCGTGATCGTGCTCGGGGGCGGCAACACCGCCATGGACTGCTGTCGCTCGGCGCGGCGCCTCGGCGGCGAAGAAGTGCATGTCGTCGTGCGTAGCGGCTTCGACGAGATGAAGGCATCGCCGTGGGAAAAGGAGGATGCGATCCATGAAGGCATCCCCATCCACAACTACCTCGTGCAGAAGGCCTTCACGCATGACAACGGGCGCCTCACCGGCGTGATGTTCGAAAAGGTGCGCGCCGAATACGACGACACCGGCCGCCGTTCGCTGGTGCCGACGGGCGAGCCGGACGTGCATATGGAATGCGACGAGGTGCTGCTCGCGATCGGGCAGGAAAACGCCTTCCCGTGGATCGAGCGCGACATCGGCCTCGATTTCGACCGCCACGGCATGCCGGTGCTCGATGCACAGACACTGCAATCGACGCTGCCGCGCGTGTTCTTCGGCGGCGATGCGGCGCTCGGGCCGAAGAACATCATCACCGCGGTCGCACAGGGCCACGAGGCCGCAATTTCGATCGACCTGTTCTGCCGCGGCGTGGCGCTGACGCAGCGCCCGCCCTCTACGGGCAGGTTCATCAGCCAGAAGATGGGCATCCACGAGTGGAGCTACGACAACCGGATCTCGGAAGAGGCGCGCCGCAAGGTGCCGGTGAAGAAGCTTGAAGACACCCTGAAGGACATCAAGCTCGAGTTCGAACTGGGTTTCGACCTGGCGCTCGCGTGCGCCGAGACCGAGCGCTGCCTGAACTGCGACGTCGCCACCGTATTCAAGCCCAAGCTGTGCATCGAATGCGATGCCTGCGTCGACATCTGCCCGACCGAGTGCATCACCTTTACCGCGAACGGTGAAGAGGGCGAGTTGCGCGCCCGGCTGAAGGTGCCGGCGCATAACCCCGATCAGGCGCTGTACCTGGCAGAAGGGCTCAAGACCGGGCGTGTGATGGTCAAGGACGAGAACGTCTGTCTGCACTGCGGCATGTGCGCCGAGCGCTGTCCAACCGGCGCCTGGGACATGCAGAAATTCCTGTTGAACATCGCCCATGCCGGCGCGGAGGCGCAAAGATCATGACACGCGTACAAGCCATCCAGAACTGCAACGACTTCGTCATCAAGTTCGCCAACGTCAACGGCTCGGGTTCCTCCTCGGCCAACGAACTGTTCGCGCGCGCGGTCATTCGCATGGGCGTGCCGGTCGCGCCACGCAACATCTTTCCGTCCAACATCCAGGGGCTGCCGACCTGGTACGAGGTGCGCGTGTCCGAAGCCGGCTGGCTCGGCGCGCGCGGTGGCTGCGACATGATGGTCGCGATGAACCCGCAGACCTGGGACCGTGACGTTGCTGCGATCGACCCCGGCGGCTACTTGCTCTACGACTCGACGAAGCCGTTGCCGCAGTCAAAGTTCCGCGACGACATTACCGTGCTGGGGGTGCCGCTGACGGACATCTGCAATCGCGAATACGAAGACCCGCGCCAGCGCCAGCTGTTCAAGAACATCATGTACGTCGGCGCACTGCTCGCGCTGCTCGACATGGAATTCGCCGCGGCCGAGAAGCTGATCGTCGACCGCTATCGCGGCAAGGACCAGTTGATCAAGGCCAACGTCAATGCATTGCGGCTCGGCTACGACCACGCGAAGGCCAACCTGCCATGCCCGATCGGCTTGCGCGTCAAGCGCGCGGACGCGGTCGGCGACCGCATCCTGATCGACGGCAACAGTGCCTGCGGCCTGGGTGCCGTGTATGGTGGCGCAACGGTCGCCGGCTGGTACCCGATCACCCCGTCGACCTCGGTGATCGAAGCCTTCTCGAGCTACTGCCGCAAGTACCGCACCGACCCCGACAACGGCCGCGCGCGCTATGCGATCGTGCAGGCCGAGGACGAACTGGCGTCGATTGGCATGGTTCTCGGCGCGGCGTGGAACGGCGCGCGCGCCTTCACCGCGACCTCCGGGCCGGGCATTTCGCTGATGCAGGAATTCTTCGGTCTCGCGTATTTCGCCGAAGTGCCGGCGGTGATCTTCGACGTGCAGCGCGGCAGCCCCTCCACCGGCATGCCCACGCGCACGCAGCAATCCGACCTGATTTCCTGCGCCTACGCCTCGCACGGCGACACCCGGCACGTGCTGCTGTTCCCCGAAGATCCGCACGAATGCTTCACCTTGGGCGCGCAGGCCTTCGATCTCGCCGACCGCCTGCAAACTCCGGTGTTCGTGCTCTCCGATCTCGACATCGGCATGAACGAACGCCTGTGTGCGCCCTTCGACTGGGATGACAGCCGCCGCTACGACCGCGGCAAGCTGATGACGTACGACGAACTCGAAGCCGGCAAGACCTTCGGCCGCTATCTCGACGTCGATGGCGACGGCATTCCCTACCGCACGATCCCCGGCACCCATCCGACGCGCGGGGCGTACTTCACGCGCGGCACCACGCGCAACGCCTACGCCAAGTACAGCGAGCTCGGCGCCGACTACGTCTATAACATGGAGCGGCTGCGGCGCAAGTTCGACACCGCGAAGACGCTCGTCCCGGCACCGGTCCTGCGCAATGCAGCGCAGCCCACGCGTTACGGCGCGATCCACTTCGGCTCGACGGGGCCGGCGATGGCCGAAGCCAGCGTGCTGCTCGAAGCCGACGACGTGCATGTCGACACCCTGCGGGTGCGTGCCTTCCCGTTCAGCGACGAGGTCATGCGCTTCATCGCAGAGCACGAATGCGTCTTCGTCGTGGAACAGAACGAGAGCGGGCAGTTGCGCTCGCTGCTGATCAACGAAGGCGAGATCGATCCGAAGAAACTGGTGCGTGTGCTGCACTACGACGGCTCGCCGATCACTGCGCGCTTCATTGCCGGCAAGATTGCCAATGCATTGTCGGACCGCAAAGTCAGCCCGATCACAACCCCGCTGCGCAAGGTGGCGCCATGACCTATCTCGCCAAACCCAAACTCCTCAGCGCCGATGCTCCGAGGAACGCGCTCGGCTACACGCGCCGCGACTATGAAGGTGCGATCTCGACGCTGTGCGCCGGCTGTGGCCACGACTCGATCAGCGCCGCGGTGGTGCAAGCCTGCTTCGACCTCGACATCGAACCGCACAAGGTCGCCAAGCTCTCGGGCATCGGCTGCTCGTCGAAGACCCCCGATTACTTCCTCGGCAACTCGCACGGCTTCAACAGCGTGCATGGGCGCATGCCGTCGGTGCTGACCGGTGCCGCACTCGCCAACCGCAACCTGACCTACCTGGGGGTGTCCGGCGACGGCGATTCCGCGTCGATCGGCATCGGCCAGTTTGCGCACGCGATGCGCCGCGGCGTGAATATGACCTACATTGTCGAGAACAACGGCGTGTACGGCCTCACCAAGGGGCAGTTCTCGGCGACCGCCGACAAGGGCTCGAAGAGCAAGAAGGGCGTCATCAACAGCGACAGCCCGATCGACCTTGCCGCACTCGCGCTGCAACTCGGGGCGACCTACGTCGCGCGCAGTTTTTCGGGCGACAAGGAACAGCTCATCCCGCTGATCAAGGGCGCGCTGTGCCACGGTGGCCCGGCCTTCATCGACGTCATCAGCCCCTGTGTGACCTTCAACAACCACAGCGGCTCGACCAAGAGCTACGACTACGTGCGCGAGCACAATGCCGCGGTCAACCGCGTCGACGTGATCCTGCCGAAAGCGCAGATCGAAACCTCCTACCCGCCGGGCTCGCTGCGCCGCGTCGTGCAGCACGACGGCTCGATCCTGCATTTGCGCAAGCTGGGCGTGGACTACGACCCGTCCGACCGCATCGGCGCGATCAATCACCTGCAGGAGCGTCAGGCGCTGGGCGAGATCGTCACCGGCCTGCTGTACGTCAACAGCAGTGTGCAGGACATGCACGCCCACCTGAACACCGTCGAGAAGCCGCTCAATCAGCTCGGCGACGCCTACCTGTGCCCCGGCAGCAAGGCGCTCGATGCGCTCAATGCCTTGCTGCGCTAGTTAGCGCGGGGACGGCGCGGCGTTCCGCGCGCACAGGGCGGCCCGCGGCGGCAAGGGCGCGCCGTCCTGTGCAAACGGTTTCCGCCATGTAATGATGTCCGGCTATCAACCCATGTCTGCCGTGCCTTGAAACGGCTGACGTACCAGACACGGACTCGGCAGCGGGAATGACCAGGCGCAGACTCTACCGTGGCCGCGACCTGCGTCGCGCCCAGAACATTGCTGAATTGCGCGCCATGGCGGCGGCGCGGGTGCCGAACTTCTGCTTCGAGTACCTCGAGGGCGGGGCCGACGACGAACTGAGCCTGCAACGCAACCGCAGCAGTTACGACGCGATCAGCTTCCTGCCGCGCACGCTGATCGACGTGTCCGTGCGCGACCTGAGTTGCCCGCTGTTCGGCTCGCGCGTCGACATGCCGGTCGTCATCGCACCGACGGGTTTCAACGGCCTGTTGTCGCACCAGGGCGACCTGATGCTCGCCGAAGCGGCCCGCGATGCCGGCATTCCGATGTGCCAGAGCATGGTGTCGACGGTTTCGCTGGAACAGATCACCGCAACCGGGGTGCGCCACTGGATGCAGATCTACCCGTTCAAGGACCGCGACAATCTTGCCGGCGTGGTCAGGCGCGCCGAGCAGGCGGGTTCAGAAGCCATCGTCCTGACCACCGATGTTCCGCTGTTCGGCAACCGCGAATGGGACCGGCGCAACTACCGTGCGCCGATGAAGCTCAACCTCGACAGCCTGATCGACGTTGCCATGCGTCCGCGGTGGGTGTGGGATGTGCTCGTCCCGCATGGCATGCCGCGCTTCAAGAATCTGGGCGGTTTTCTGCCGCCGGGGCAGGACAGCGCGCGGAATGCCGCCACCTTTCTATCGACGCAGATGGACCCGTCGCTGAACTGGCGCGATGTTCAATGGCTGCGCGACTTGTGGCCGCGCAAGCTGATCATCAAGGGCATCCTGTCGGCCGAAGACGCGCTTCGCGCAAAGTCCCTGGGCGTCGATGGGCTGGTCATCACCAACCATGGCGGGCGGCAACTGGATGGCTGCACCGCGCCGATCGAAGTCCTGCCCGACATTCGCGACGCGGTGGGGCCGGAAATGACGCTGATCGTGGATAGCGGATTGCGTCGCGGCAGCGACTTCGTCAAGGCGCGCGCGCTCGGCGCCGACGCAGCAATGTCCGGACGCGCCACCCTGTATGGCCTGGCCGCCGGTGGAAAACCCGGTGCCGCTCGTGCTCTCGAGATCCTCCGCACGGAAATCGACCGCACCCTGGGCTTGCTCGGGTGTCCGGTGCTGGCCGAACTCAACCGGGAGCATGTTCGCATTCCGAAGGGGTGAATGCAGCGACGGTTTCGCGAGGCATCGCCGTTCATCATCACGGCCCGCAGCGAAATCCGACGGCCCCGGAGCTGGCGTGTCCGGTGAGCCCTCAGCCGCCGAGAATCGCTCTCACCGCGGCCGCGAAGTCGTCGACGACAAGCACGGGATGGACTTCCTCGTCGCTTTCGTCCGCCGCGCGGAACTTGCCGGTACGCACGAGGATGCCCGCAATGCCCGCGCGCTGCGCGCCGCCGATGTCGTCGTGCAGGTCGTCCCCGATCAGCACTGCGGCGGCCGGCTCGACGCCGAGCTCGTGCAGCGCGCCGTGGAAGAAGGGCAGCGCTGGTTTGCCGACCACTTCCGCTTCGATACCTGCGGCGTATTCCAGCGCGGCCACGAAGGCGCCGAGATCGAGGCTCAGCCCGTCCGTTTCCTTGAAGTAGCGGTTGCGCGCCATTGCGATCAGCGGCAGGCCCTGCATCAGCAGCCGGAACGCCTGGTTGAGCCCGTCGAAGGTGAAATGCGGACCGGCGTCGCCGATCACCACCGCGCTCGGCTCGGTGTGGCTCGGCCCCATCTCGTCGGCGATGTCCGGATGGATCAGGTAATGCGGCCGCAGGCCGCGCTCGTCCACGAGCTGCCGCGTCGCGTGCACCGCGGTATGGATTTCGGCCGCGGCGATTTCGAAGCCGAGTTCGTGGAGCAGGGCGACGATCGCCTGACGCGGCGAGCGCGTGGTGTTGGTCAGGAAGCGCAGCGGCACGCCGGTTGCGCGCAGCCGCGTCAGGGCCTCGACCGCGCCCGGAACCGCATCACTGCCGACGTGCAGAACGCCCGCGAGATCAATGAGAACCGCCCCTGGTGCTGCCGGTAGCTGCATGGTTGACCTCCAATCGAGTGGGCCGCCGGATTTTATCCTGGCCGACCTGTCGCGCCAGGAAGCCGCTCAAGCCTCGCGGAGCGGTTTGCTCTCACCGATCTGTGACGCGAGCTTGATCGCGAGGGCCTCCAGTTGCGCGGAATTCTCCAGCCCATCGACGAAGCGCCGGGGTATGCCTGCAAGGCCGCATTGCGCGCCGACGAGCGCGCCGGTGAGGATGGCGCGTGCCTGATTCTGCCCGCCGCCATTGATCGCGTGAAGTACGGCCGACTCGAAATCGTCATGGAAGCGCGCGGCGAGGTAATAGACGGCCGGCAGCAGGTGGTAGATGGCGCATGGCATGCCGTAGACGATGGATACCTTCCACGCCGGCTCGATGCGAATGTCCGGATCGGCGGCCGCCGCGGCCATATAGGACGGCGTGAGCAGCGCGTCGGGCGAGGCGAACTTGCCAGCGCGCGAGGGTTCGGCTTCGCCGGAGTGCGGGACATCCAGCTGACCGCTCGTCACCGTGTGGAAGGGCAGCGCGCCGGACTTCGAGAGGGCGACGAGCTTGCCCGACAGGCCGGTGTCGAGCCTTTCTCCCTGCACCAGCAGCCCGAGGACCGCAGCGTAGGCGACAGTCATCGCGACCACGGTGTCGTCGGTCTGGGTGAGGCGGGTGTTGCCGGCGACCGCGTCGGCGAGTCGATGCGGCTGGAGCGCATAGCGGACCGCCAGCGCCAGGGTGCGCTCGATGGCTTCAGTGGTGTCCGCGTGTCCGCCCGCTTGCGACCACGGCAGGCCTTGCTGCACCCGGCGGCGCCACGCCTCGCGGATCGACTGGCTGGTGTAGCCGCCCGGGCCGTGCATCGGGGTGCCGTCGAGTTGCGGAAAGAGATCGTCGTCCAGACGGCGACAGAAGTCCGCTTCGTCATAGCCACCGCAATCCACGACGGAGCGGAGCAGGAGCTGCAGGATCAGGCCGGCCTGGGAAAGCTGCCCTGCCTTGAGCCCCGCGTGGTATCGGCCGGGTTTGGGATCCGTGTAGTCGGTGATCCACGGCCCGTAGTCGCGGCGCAAGTCCGCGAGTTTGTAATACCAGTGGGGGCCGAGGCCGAGGGCGTCGCCAATGAAGGCACCCAGCAGCGCTCCGGCGGCGCGATCTTCGAAGGACGTGGGCATGTGGGTCTCGGTCGTTGATGGGGCTCGATGCAAGCGCGCGAAGCGATCATGTCGCGGCTGCGCCGCGAGTCAGGGCCGGGCACATCGGGAGGTGACCGTGCCTATGCGTTGTAGCAGGCGCTCATGCGCAACGCCAAACTGGCGGGAGGAATCTGAGAATTGCCGAGGGCCGTTGCGGAGCGCTTCAAATGTCGGCCACCCAGCTCTCGGTGCCAGTCGCGATGATTGCACCGTCTTCGTTTTGCTTGTGCTGACGGAATAGGCGCGCGGTTTCGAGAAATGCGGCAAGGATCGGAGACTGATCGTCGGCGCGGTAGATGCAGCTGAGATCGACCCACGCTTGGGCGGGGGCGTCCTGAAGCGGGCGGAAAACGACGCCTGGCAGGGTCAGCGTGGTCACCGACTCCGGCACGAGACAGATGCCGAAGCCGCTGGCGACGAGCGCGACGCCGGTCACGGCATCGCCGACTTCTTGCGAGACCTTCGGCACAAAGCCCGCTTCCTGGCACAGGCCCATGACCTTGTCGATGAAGCTCGGCCGTGCTCCGGTCGGAAACAGCACCATCGGATGCTCGGCGAGCATCCGGAAAGGGATGTTCGTCTCGCGTGCCAGCGGATGATTCTCGTTGATCGCAAGCAGCAGGGGTTCGGTCGCGACGAGCTCGGTGGCGAGATCGGGCTGCGGCGCGAGCATGCGGTTGAAGCCGACGGTAATGCGCCGCTGGCGCAAGGCCTCGATCTGCTCGGCTTTCGTCATCGTGTGCAGCACGATCTTGACGTCCGGATAGGCCTTGCGGAAGGTCAGGAGCAGCTTGGGGATGGCGTCGAGGATGGCCGAGCCGAAAATCGCGACATCCAGGCGTCCAAGCTTGCCCTGGCCGGCGCGCTGCGCCCGCTCGGTGGCCTGTTCGACGACCGCCCGAATGTTGCGCGCCTCGGCGAGGAACAGCTCGCCGGCCTGGGTCAGTTCCATACCCTTCGGCGTGCGCGTGAACAGGCGCACGCCCAGTTCGTCCTCCAGTTGCTGGATCTGGCGCGTGAGCGGCGGTTGCGAGATATGCAGGCGCGCGGCGGCACGGCCGATGTTCTCTTCCTCGGCCACGGCGATGAAGTAACGAAGGTGTCTGAGGTCCATATCTTGCCCGGATGCGATGAGGGAGCGTGTGTCCGACACCATACCCTGAAGGTATTGACGTTGCCAATTAATGGTATTGGACGGTAATCCTCGACCCCGATAACTTCCTCCCTGCACAGACGGCCCATCGCTCATCCGCAAGGCGCCGCCACAAGAACCACAAAGTCATTGCTCCAGGAGGAAGACATGGGGACCAGGAAGTTGGCGTATCGCGCTACGCCGCAGATTCGTCGGAGGAAGGCCGTGAATGCGGTGCTGGGCGCGCTGGCAGCGCTTTCCGCCGCGCCGGCCGCGTTCGCGTTCCAGATCGACGCGGGCAATCCGGACATCCGGATGACGTGGGACAACACCGTCAAGTACAGCGCCGCGTGGCGCACCCGCAGTGCCGATTCGAATGTCGCGGACAATTCGATCGGCGTGCAGGCAAACACCAACGACGGCGACCTGAACTTCGACCGGGGGCTCATCTCGAATCGCCTCGATCTCCTGTCGGAATTCGATTTCCGCTACAAGCGCAACTTCGGCTTCCGCGTCAGCGGCGCGGCGTGGTACGACGACGTGTACAACCGTCGCAACGACAATCCGGGCGCGCTCGGTGGCGCGCTGGTGAATTCGCGTTCGGCTGCTTACAACGAATTCACCGACGACACCCGCGACCTGCACGGGCGCAAGGCGGAGTTCCTGGATGCCTTCGTGTGGACGAACCTCGCGCCGGGCGACATGAACGTCAACCTGAAGGCCGGCCGCTTTACGCAGATTTATGGTGAGAGCCTGTTCTTCGGCAGCAACGGTATCGCCGCCGCCCAGACCTCGCTCGACCTGATCAAGGCGCTGTCGGTGCCGAACTCGCAGTTCAAGGAGATCCTGCGCCCGGTGGGGCAGGTGTCGGCGCAACTGCAGGTCAGCCCGACCTTCTCGATCGGCGCGTACTATCAGGCCGAATGGCGCAAGACGCGCCTGCCGGCCGCGGGTTCGTACTTCAGCTTCGCGGACTTCGTCGACGAGGGCGGCGAGACCGTCATCCTCGGGCCGGGCGCCTTCGTGCACCGCGGCAAGGACATCGAGGCGAAGGATTCGGGGCAGGGCGGCCTGCAGCTGAAATTCAAGGCGGGCGATACCGAATACGGCGTGTATGCCGCGCAATACCACGACAAGATGCCGCAGTTCTACCTGCGTCCCGGCGTGAACCCGGGCAACGGCAGCATCGGCGACTACGTCCAGGTCTTCGCGGAAAACATCCGTACCGTCGGCGCGAGCTTCAGCACGCTGATCGGCGAGACCAACGTCGGCGGCGAGATCTCCTTCCGCGACAACATGCCGCTGGTGGCGAGCGGCAACACCGTGATCCTGCCGGGCAACACGACGGCCGACGGCGACAGCAATGCCGCCTTCCCGGTCGGTCGCACGCTGCACCTCAACCTGTCGGCGATCAGTGTGCTGTCCGCGAACGAACTGTGGGAAGGTGCCTCCTTCATTGGCGAATTTGCCTACAACCGCCGCCTGAAGATCACCGACAACGCCAAACAGCTCGACCCGCGCGCGACGCGCGATGCGAGCGCGATCCAGTTCATCTTCCAGCCCGAGTACTTCCAGGTGCTGCCCGGCCTCGACCTGCAGGTGCCGATCGGCGTGAGCTACGGCCTCACCGGTCGGTCGTCGGTGAACGGCGCGCTGTTCCCGTCGGAGCATGGCGGCAACCTCAGCGTGGGCGTGAAGGCCGAGTACCAGAAAACCTGGCAGGCCGGCATCACCTACACCCACTACATCGGCTCGCCCGGTTCGGTCATCCGCTACAACACCGCGGTGCCGCAACTCTCGTACGACAACTTCCACGGCGACCGCGACTTCATCTCGCTGTCGGTCCAGCGCACGTTCTGATTTCAGACATCCATAAATCGAGGAGACGAGAATGCACAAGCATCTGATTCTGTCGGCGGCGATTGCCGCCATGTTGAGCGGCGCGCAGGTCGCGCACGCCGCGGTCGGCGCCGACGAGGCCGCCAAGCTCAAGACGACGCTGACCCCCCTGGGTGGCGAGAAAGCCGGCAACAAGGACAACAGCATCCCGGCATGGGACGGCGGTGTCACCAAGCCGCTGCCCGGCAAGAAGATGGGCGACATCCCGACCGAGATCTTCGCCAACGAAAAACCCGTGCTCCAGGTCAACGCCAAGAACATCGCGCAGTACGACGCGCTGTTGTCGGAAGGGACCAAGGCGCTGCTGCAGAAGTATCCCGAGTCGTTCCGGCTTGACGTCTACCCGACCCACCGCACCGCTGCCGCGCCCCAGAAGGTCTATGACAGCGTCGCGAAGAACGCGACCCGCTGCAAGCTGAAGGACGGCGGCTACTCGATCGAGGGTTGTATCGGCGGCACGCCTTTCCCGATCCCGAAGGAAGGCGTCGAGGTGATGTGGAACTACCTGATGCGCGTCGAGGCGCCGTCGATCGAGTACCGCTTCAAGAACATCGTCGGCAACGCGGATGGCTCACATACCCTGGCGACGCGCAACGAGATCTCGTTCCAGTACCCGCAGTACTACGAGGATGCGACCCCGGAGAGCTGGTCGGGCGAGTACGCCATGTTCCGCTTCAACACGCTGGAGCCCCCGTTCAAGGCCGGCGAGTCGCTGGTGATCCGCGACAGCGTCGACCAGAAGAACGCGCGCCAGGCGTGGCAGTACCTGGTCGGCCAGCGTCGTGTGCGTCGTGCGCCGACCGTCTCGTACGACACGCCGGACTTTGTTGCCTCCGGGGCGAACTACTTCGACGAGGTGCAGGGCTTCTTCGGCTCGCTCGACCGCTTCCAGTGGAAGCTGATCGGCAAGCAGGAAATGCTGATCCCGTACAACAACAACGGGCTGATCGGTGCGAAGCTGGACGACGCGCTTGCCAAGTTCCACCTCAATCCGGACCATGTGCGCTGGGAGCGCCACCGCGTCTGGGTGGTCGAGGCGAGCGTCGCGTCGGGCAAGCGTCATGCGGTGCCGAAGCGTCGCTACTACATCGACGAGGACACCTGGCTGATCGCGCTGGTCGATGGTTATGACGCCGAAGGCAAGCTGTGGCGCACCACCCAGGTCACGCCTTTCCTCGTCCCCTCGATCCCGGCGACGCTGATGAAGACCGCGACCGTGTTCAACCTGCAGGCCGGCACGATGAGTGTGATCCAGGCGCTCAACGGCGAGGACTTCAAGGTCGTGCCGCGCAAGCAGGAAACCTTCTTCACCGGTGATGCCGTCGCTGCCGAAGGCGTGCGCTGATACGCCTCGCTGTTACGCCACGCTGTTACGCCACGCTGTTACGTCCTCTCCCGCTTGCGGATCCGGCCCTGATTTCGTCCCCTTTTTTCCTCCCGGGGCCGGATTCCGCTCTCCTGCATGTCCGATCCTTCGCCCGTCGCCGTATGGCGACGCGCGGGATCGTTGTCGAACCGAGTACCGATGATGCGCCCAAATCTTCCCAGCACCCGACGCACCGCGCTCACCGCCGCAATCCTGGCCATCGCCTGCCTGGGCGGTGTCGGCGGCGCGCTGGCGGCCCCCATTTCCGATCTCCTCGACCTGCCTGCCCCGGTCAATGCGCGTGCAGTGCGCTCGCTCCAGCTCGCGGTCACGCGTGCCGGTGATCGCCTGGTCGCGGTCGGCGAGCATGGCAACGTGCTGTTGTCCGACGACCATGGCCGCAACTGGCGCCAAGCGCGCCGCGTGCCGGTGAGCGTCGCGCTGACCGACGTGCATTTCCCCACCGCGCAACTCGGGTGGGCGGTGGGGCACAGCGGGGTCGTGCTGCACAGCGCGGACGGCGGTGAAACCTGGGCGCGTCAGCTCGACGGCAAGCTCGCGGCCCAGGTGGTTGTGGAGGATGCGCGGAAGCGCGCCGGCGAGAGCGAGGGCGGCAATCTCGACGCCGGCAATCGCGATGCCGCCGCGCGCCGGCTGCGCGAGGCCGAGGGACTGGTCGCCGACGGCCCGGACAAGCCTTTCCTCGGCGTACATTTCGCGGACGCCGAGCGCGGCTGGGTGGTCGGTGCCTACGGCCTCGCGCTGGCCACGAAGGATGGCGGCAAGAGCTGGACCTCGTTGATGGGGACGATCCCCAATCCGCGCGGCAAGCACCTGTATCAGGTGCGTGGCGATGCGAATGCGCTCCTCGTCGCGGGCGAGCAGGGCGCGCTGTTCCGCTCGACCGATGGCGGCAGCGCCTTCAGCGCGCTCGCGACCCCGTATGCCGGCACCTGGTTCGGCGCGCTGCGCACGCGCAGCGACACGCTCCTCGCATTCGGCCTGCGTGGCAACGCCTGGCGCAGTGCCGACGGCGGGGCGAGCTGGGAGCGCATCGACGCCGGACAGCCGGTGACGCTCGCCGCGGGCCGCACGCTGGCCGACGACTCGATCATCCTCGGTGACGCGAGCGGGCGTCTGCTGCGCAGCACGGACGGCGGACGCAGCCTCGTCGCGCTGACCGTTGCACCCACCTCCGGTCTCACCGGTCTCGTGCAGGCCGCCGACGGCGCCCTGATTCTTTCCGGACCGCGCGGACTCACGCGCATCGAGCCGGAATTCCTCGTTGCGGAAGTAAAAAAATGAGCCACGCTCACGCCATGCCCGCAGGCGTCGTCATCGGCGACCTCGCGGCCTTCGACTCACGCTCCGGTTCGCTCGGCGAACGGCTGCTGTTCAACAACCGCCTCGTGATCGTCGTGCTGTGCCTGATCACGACGCTCGCGCTCGGCTATCAATCGCTCGGGCTGTCGCTGAACGCGGCGTTCGAGAAGATGATCCCCACCGGGCATCCGTACATCGCGAACTTCCTCGAGAACCGCAGCCAGCTCGCCGGGATGGGCAACACGCTGCGCATCGCGGTGGAAGCGAAGGAAGGGACGATCTTCGACGCCGACTATCTCGACACGGTGCGCAAGATCAACGACGAGCTCTTCCTGCTGCCTGGCGTCGATCGCCCCTACATGAAATCGCTGTGGACGCCGGCGGTGCGCTGGACCGGCGTGACCGAGGACGGCCTCGACGGCGGCCCGGTGGTGCCGGATGACTACGACGGCTCGCCCGACAGCCTCGAGCAGGTGCGACTCAACGTCGAACGCTCGGGCGAGATCGGCCAGCTCGTCGCCGCCAACTACAAGTCCAGCATCGTGCTCGTGCCGCTGCAGGAAAAGATCGCCGAAACCGGGGCGCGCATCGACTACGCGCAGCTCTCCGAGCGCATCGAGGAACTGCGCGCGAAGTATGAGAACGACCGCGTCAGCATTCATGTCACCGGCTTCGCCAAGGTCGTCGGCGATCTCCTTGCCGGCCTGCAGCAGGTGATGGTCTTCTTCGCGATCGCCATCGCCATCTGCACCGCGGTGCTGTACTGGTACACGCGCTGCCTGCGCAGCACGCTGCTCGTGGTGCTGTGTTCGATGATCGCGGTGGTGTGGCTGCTCGGGCTGCTGCCCACGCTGGGCTACGAGCTCGATCCCTATTCGGTGCTGGTGCCCTTCCTGGTCTTCGCGATCGGCATGAGTCACGGCGCGCAGAAGATGAATGGCATCATGCAGGACATCGGCCGCGGCACGCACAAGCTCGTCGCCGCGCGCTACACCTTCCGGCGGCTGTTCCTCGCCGGGATGACCGCGCTGCTCGCCGACGCGGTGGGTTTCGCGGTGCTGATGGTGATCGACATCCAGGTCATCCAGGATCTGGCCGTCACCGCGAGCATCGGCGTCGCGGTGCTGATCTTCACCAACCTCGTGCTGCTGCCGATCCTGCTGTCCTACACCGGCGTGAGTCCGGTCGCCGCCGAGCGCAGCCTGCGTGCCGAGACGATGGAAGCGAACGACTCGGGGCACGGCAAGCACGCGTTCTGGGCCTTCCTCGACCTTTTCACCCAGCGCAAATGGGCGACCATCGCCGTCGCTGCGGGTGTCGTGATGGGCGTCGTGGGCCTGGCCACCAGCTTCCAGCTCAAGATCGGCGACACCGACCCGGGCGCCCCCGAACTGCGCGCCGATTCGCGCTACAACCGCGACAACGCCTTCATGGTGGCCAACTATGCGGCGAGCAGCGACGTGTACATCGTCATGGTGAAGACGCCGCAGTACGCCTGCGCGCATTACGACACGCTGATGTCGGTCGACGCGCTCGAACGCGAGCTGCAGCAGCTGCCGGGCGTCGAGGCGACAAGCTCGCTCGCCGGCCTCGCGAAGGTGTCGCACGCCGGCATGAACGAAGGCAGCCTGAAGTGGTTCGAGATCCCGCGCTCGCAGGACATGCTGAACGCGATCATCACCCGCGCCCCGCGCGAACTCTTCAACCAGAACTGCGACCTGACGACGGTGTATGTCTACCTGAAGGATCACAAGGCCGACACGCTGACGAGCGTCGTGAACACGGTCGAGGCCTTCGCCGCGCAGCACGGCAGCGACGAGATCCGCTTCCTCAATGCTGCCGGCAACGCCGGCATCGAGGCCGCGACCAACATCGTCGTGCGCAAGGCCAACGTCGAGATGCTGTTCCTCGTCTATGCGGCCGTGATCATCCTCGCGTTCATCACCTTCCGTTCGTGGCGCGCGGTGATCTGCGCCGTGCTGCCGCTGATGCTGACCTCGGTGCTGTGCGAGGCGCTGATGGTGTGGCTCAACATCGGCGTCAAGGTCGCGACCCTGCCGGTGATCGCACTCGGCGTCGGCATCGGCGTCGACTACGCGCTGTATGTCATGACGGTCACGCTCGCGCAACTCAAGCACGGCATGAGCCTGTCGGAGGCGTACTACAAGGCGCTGCTCTTCACCGGCAAGGTCGTCGTGCTGACCGGAATCACGCTGGGCATCGCGGTCGCGACCTGGACGTTCTCGCCGATCAAGTTCCAGGCCGACATGGGCATCCTGCTCGCCTTCATGTTCGTGTGGAACATGCTCGGCGCCCTGATCCTGCTGCCGGCACTGGGCCATTTCCTGCTGCGTCCGAAGAAAACCGTCGCCATCTGACACTGAGCCCCAGGGAGACTGAACATGTACCGTCATTTGCTGGTGCCGCTCGATGGTTCCGAGCTGGCAACGAATCTCGTCACCCAGTCGGTCGAGTTCGCCCGGACGCTGGGCGCGCGCATCACCTTCTTTACCGCCCGCGAGGATTTCGGCGCGAGCGGCGAGGGCGCGTTGCAGCGCACGCTGGCGCCGCAGGACTATATTGATGAGGCCGCGGGCGACGCCTACGCCATCCTCGCCAAGGCCAAGGCCGCCGCGGGGCAGGTGGAACTGCGGTGCGACACCGTCGTGCGTACCGGGGCGCGGCCGTGGGAGCTGATCCTGCAGGTCGCGGAAGAGCGCGGCTGCGACCTGATCTTCATGGCCTCGCATGGCCGGCGCGGGCTGCAGGCGTTCGTTCCCGGTTCGCAGACGCAGAAAGTGCTGGCCCACGCGCGCCTGCCGGTGCTGGTCGCGACCGTCGAGCGCAACGCGCCTGCGGGCGCGGCGCGGGCGGCAATCGGCATCATCCAGGACGAGCATCGCTCGATCGCGTCCGTGCTCGCCGGGCTGCGCGCAGCGATGCGCGAGGCGCGCGAGCGCGACACCCTGCCGGACCTCGATTTCATCGCCGCCCTGCTGCACTACATCAAGGTTTTTCCCGAGGTGCTGCACCATCCGAAGGAAGAGCGGTTTCTGTTCAGCAAGCTCGCGGCACGCACCCGCGACGCGGACGAGACCCTCGCGGTGCTGCGCCGCGAGCACGAGGAGGGCGGCGCGATCGTCGCCGATGTCGAGGCCGCCGTGGAGCGCTGCCGCAGCGATCGTTCCGGCCTTGCCACGCTCGCCCTGGCGGTCGATGCCTTCATCGAATCGCAGTGGCGCCACCTCAACACCGAGGAAGAGATCATCCTGCCTGCGGCGCTGGAGCACCTCAGCGACGAGGACTGGCGGGAAGTGGAGCAGGCCTTCCGTGAAAACGGCGACTCCCGCGTCGGCGGCGAATACGACGAAGGTTTCAAAAAGCGCTTCGCGAAGCTGATGAATGTCACTGCAGCGGGGGATAATTGGCAGTAGCTTGAAAATGATCAATACCAACGAGAGGGCAGCGCTTGAACGACGCCCCCACACGGCGAGGAGAGACGTCCGGATGCAACACGAGAAGCTGATCGAGCAGTTCAACCTGCGCTCGCGGCTGCGCTTCAACCTCGAGAGCGGGCACATCTGGCTTGGCGAGAACCGCATGCTGATGTTCCACGCGCAGGCCTTCGGTGCGCTGCGCAAGGAACTGTTCGACTCGCTCGGCGCCAAGCGGGCGAAGGGCGTGCTGCTGCGCATGGGCTTCGCCTCCGGCCGCCATGACGCGGAGCTCGCCTACAAGCTCTCGAATCAGCTCAACCCCTACGAGGCGTTCCAGATCGGCCCGGAGCTCCACGCCTTTGAAGGTCTGGTGAAAGCGACCATCGTCGACGCGAAGATCGACTGGGAGGCCGGCACCTTCTTCGGCGAGGTCGAATGGCAGAACTCGTGGGAAGCCGAGTCGCACGTCCAGCACTTCGGCGTCGGCGAAGACGTCGCGTGCTGGAGCCTCGTCGGCTATGCCTCCGGCTACACCAGCTATTTCCTCAAGCGCTTCATCGTGTTTCGCGAGATGGAATGCACCGGGCGCGGCGACCCGCGTTGTTTCATCGTCGGCAAGCCCGCCGAGGCGTGGAAGTTCGACGACGATTATCTCGACTACTTCCAGCCCGACAACGTCGAATGCAAGCTCCGCCAGTTGCAGGACGACGTCAAGCAGCTGAAGGCCACCCTGTCCGCGCAGCAGGCCCCTACCGGCCGGCTCGTCGGCAGCGCGCCGGGATTCCGCACCGCGTTCGATCTCGTCAGCAAGGCCGCGAAGAGCCCGATCAGCGTGCTGTTGCTCGGGGAGACCGGCGTCGGCAAGGAGATGTTCGCGCGCTGGCTGCACGAGCACAGCGACCGCGCGGACCAGCCCTTCGTCGCGATCAACTGCGCCGCGATCCCGCACGACCTCATCGAATCGGAACTCTTCGGCGTGCAGAAGGGCGCCTACACGGGCGCGCAGCATTCGCGCCAAGGGCGATTCGAGCGCGCCAACGGCGGCACATTGTTCCTCGACGAAGTGGGCGACCTGTCGCCCGCCGCACAGGTGAAGCTGCTGCGCGTGCTGCAGACCGGCGAGATCGAACGGCTGGGCGACGACCAGACGCGCAAGGTGAATGTGCGCCTCGTCGCCGCGACCAACGTGAACCTGCAACAGGCCATCGCCGAAGGACGGTTCCGCGCCGACCTCTATTACCGGCTCGCAACCTATCCCGTCACGATCCCGCCGCTACGCGAGCGCAAGGCCGACATCCCCCTGCTGGCCGCGGCCCTGGTCGAGAAATACGCACCGACCTATCACAAGAAGGTCGACGGCATCACCGACCGCGCGATGCAGGCGCTGCTCGCGCAAGACTGGCCCGGCAACGTGCGCGAACTGGAAAACCTCATCGAACGCGGCGTGCTGCTCGCGCAACCGGGCGGTCAGATCGAGCTGGAACACCTGTTCGCGGCCGGTGCTCCCGAACCGCAGAACGGCGTCGAGATCGGCCGCGAGGGCTTCATTGGTGATGCCGTGGAAGCGAACCGCGGCAGGCTCTACGACGCGCTGCTCAACGAAGGCTTCGATCTCGAGGCCCACGAGCGCCGGCTTGTGGAACTGGCAGTGCGCCGCGCGAAGGGCAATCTGACCCACGCGGCGCGGCTGCTCGGCGTTACGCGACGTCAGCTTGCCTACCGCCTGAAACAGGACGCCAACGCGTCTGAATAGTTCTCCACCGTTCTGACGGAAAGTGGGCTGCCGGTCCTGCGATCAGGCGCGTTCCGGCTGTACGGGTGTGACCGCCGTGCGTACGAAGGCTTGATCGTGGCGCGCAAAGTCCCACTGCTCGATCAGGCAGTAGTCCCCCGCGTCGCCCCATCGCAGGATGTTCACCGAATTGGGCGCTTCGTGGCGTATGCGCGACGAGACGGCGGTTCCGGCTTGGAGCACCCACAGTCGCCGCGCCAAACCGTGCGGCGCCAGCGTGTAGGGCAGATGAATGTGCCCGCCCAACACGAGGTCGGCCCCGGCGGCCGACCAGGCCCGCAGGGCGGCATGGTGGCCGCGCAACAGGTTGCAGCGGTCCTCAGGCTGGGTCACGGCCGCCGGCTGGTGCACCACCACCACGCGCAACTGCTGCGGGCTGGCGGCGGTCAGCAGGTTTGCCACGCGATCGATCTGCTCCGTGGACACCTCCCCGTTCTTGTGCCGCCATGCGCGCGTGGTGTTGACGCCAATGACCAGCAGATCCTGCGACGCGTGCACGGGCTCGAGATCAGCTCCGAACACCTTTGCGTAGCGCGCGTACGGGCGGGTCAGCCGCGCCCACAGGTCGAACAGCGCGATGTCGTGGTTGCCCGGCACGGCCAGAACCGGTGCCCCCAGTCGGTCCACGAAGGCCTTCGCCGCGCGAAACTGGGCGGGCCGCGCACGCTGCGTGATGTCACCCGACAGCACCACCACATCCGGCCGCTGCTGAGCTGCCAGGGCGATCAGGGCCTCGACCACGCGCGGCTGTTCGGTGCCGAAATGGGTGTCGGAGATCTGCAGCAGGACACTCATGCCGCAGCCTGTGGCGCGTTTGCCGTGCCTGCTGCGCCAGTGGCCTGGAGCAGGTACAAGGGCTTGTCCAGCACACGAATGTCGATGGGCGCGCGCATGCGTGCCACCTCACCGTCGAACGCCACCATGACCTTCTTGCGGCCGGGTGCCAGCGTGGGCTTCACCACCATGTGGTGGAACTCGAAGCCTTCCACGCCGGCGGCTTCCCCCAGCCTGCCCATCGCCCCGTGCAGCATCAGCCCGATCATCGACAGCGTGCCGATGGGCCGTAGCATCAGCGCGGCCATGCTGCCGTCGCCGGGCGTACCGGGCAGGGTGTCTTCCGGCTCCGCACCGAACTGTTGCAGCTGCAGCCGGTTGTTGCCCACGAAGAGCGTCAAGGTCTGCACGTCGCGAACCGTGGAACCCGTCTCGATGTGCAGGCGCAGCCGGCGCTGCGCGCGCAGCAGCGTTGCACAGGCCGCTACGAACGCCACCCAGCGGCTGCGGCCAAAGCGGGCCTTGTAGGCCTCGCGGTCCTGCAACAGTTCGGGGTAGACGCCCAGGCTGGCGTTGACCAGAAAGACCCGGTCGTTGATGGCCCCCACCTGCACCGGCATCGGGCGCGCTTCCAACAGCTGCTGCGCCGCAGCGGCTGGTTCGGTGGGTATGCCGTGCGTCCTGGCAAAGTAATTGAAGGTGCCGTACGGGATGACGCCCATTGCGCAACCGGCTGCGTGTGCGGCCTGGGCCACCGTGTTGAGGCTGCCATCGCCGCCGACGGCGACCACAGCCGTACCGCGCGCCACCGCCGCCGCTGCGGCCTCGGTGGCCACACACGCCAGCTCGGCAGGCCGGCAAGTCAACAGTTCGCCCTTGCGCCCTTTCGCCGCGAGGGCCGATTGGATCACGGCACGCTTGGCATCAACGTCGAGGGCTCCCGCAGCGTCGTTGATCACGAATAGGAGAGCCGACGCAGGATCGAGGCGCGGGACCGACATCGCGGAGCGCTGCGCGCTGTCGGTCCCTGACGACTCAGGCTGGGAACCATCATTCATGATGCAGCAGATCGCCGAAGACAATGTGCTCGCCGTCCCGGCGATCGGCGCCAGGCGCGTCGTAGAGCACCAGCCAGCGGGGCTTGCCACCGGCGATTTCGGGCGGCAGGTCACAGATCGCCTCGGCGCGGTTCGTGCCGCGCCCATGGGGCAGCGAAACCGACTCTGTCAGCGCCGTTTCGAAACGCACCGGTTCCCGGTTGGCTTTCATTGTGGGTCGGGCGAGCGGCCACTTGAAGACACGGATATCGCCGTTGAGCACCATCGTCGGACCGGCGAGGATATAGAGATCATCGCCAGAGAAGTGCAGGTCGCGGACGCCTAGGCCGTCGAGTTGCAGGAAATGCTTGCGCAGCAGCGTGCCGCTGTCGTCCAGGGGTACCAGGCGCAGTTGATCGTCGCGCGCCTCGACCTCGATCTCGAGCAACGCCGACCAGCCGCGCAGCACCGGGCCACGCAGGCCGAGCAGCAGCCGGCGTCCATCCACCGCCAGGCCTTCGATGTCGAAGCCGTTGTCCTTGCCCGGGATCGCCATGTAGGGCCCGAAGTGGGGGTCGTCGGCTAACGCGCGGGTGAGCAGGTTCGCCTGCGAATCGCCCTTCAGCCGCAATGCCCGCCGGCCGTCCTGAGCCTGGTGCACCAGGCAGGGCTCGCCCTGGGCGTCGGGTTCGATGGGCAGACACGCCAGCAGGCGGCGGTTACTGTCGAGCGCCACCTTCGCCAGCCGCTTGGCGTTGTCGGCGTGGTCCCGGTCCGGTTTGGCGTTCTTGCGCTTGAGGCCATGCGAACCGACCACCCACAGGTAACCATCGGCCACCGCCATGCCTTCCAGGTCGGCCTCTTCGTCGGCCGCACCGGGCAGGTCCAGCAGGTCGGCCAGCGGGAAGTCGCGGGCTTCGCCAAAACGCAAGGCCTCGCGGCCCACGGCGTCGAGCCGGCGCAGGCGGTCCAGGCCACAGGCTTCGTCGCCTGCCACCCAGAGCCAGTCGCCGGTGAAGGCCGCACCCGATAAGTTGTTTTGAATCAGGGACCCGGGCGCGAACTCCAGACGAACGGCGTTTGGGTTTCGGGTGTTGGGCATAGAATATGTTCTCCGGAAGATGCAGCGCTCTAGGAGGTCTGCGGATTGGAGAGTATGCGAGCCGCAGCCGCAAAGAACGGAAGTTTGCGACCGATGCCTTGTCGTGTGTTCAGTTTTTTCAGATGTAGGCGTTCTCAAACCGCTGTTTTTTCAGTGCGTCCCAACAGATCAAAATTCCGCCATTTGGTCTAATTTTAGTAACTCGTTTCTCTGGACAATCGTGGCAAACAAGAACCCCCAAGCACTGACCAAGTCAGAATTCCTGAAGGACAAACGACGGGCTACCGTGGAACGGATTGCCGCGGCGCGCCTGGCGTCGATGGGCGGTACGATGGCTGACGCCGTTGGCCAGAGCAATCGGCAACGGCTGGTCTGGTTGGGTTTACTGGCAATGCCGCTGCTTTTTCCGATCGCACTACCCGGCATGGCCTCCGTGGTTGGTGCTTTTTGCCTGTTGATCGCTTCCGGGCTGTGTATCGGTCAGCCGGTGCCCTTGCCGGGTTGGCTCGCCAACCGGGAGGTGAATGGTCGCGCCAGGATGCTGCTGAAAGGCATGATTAACCGGGGCATCAATATCATCGCGTCGTTGGGACGACCCCGCATGCTCCCCTTGAGCAACAAGCCGGCCCGAGTGCTGAACGGGTTAATGCTTTCCGCCGCAGGACTGTCGATGATGATTCCGGTCCCCATCATCAGCTTTGACAATGTACTGCCTGCGCTGGCCATCGTCTTGATCTCCTGGGGTCTGCGTCTCCGAGACGGCCTGATGCTGTTGGTCGGCTATCTGGTCACTCTGGCGGCTGTCGCGTCGGTCATGTTGCTCTGGTGGGGAGGCACCCTTGCCGCTACCGAATTACTCTCGCTGGCGGGACTCACTTCCAGTCGGTAATTGCAGGTACTTTAGCCGCTCCGGCGTCGTCGGAAAGTCATCAACCGGGAGTGAGAAAAGGGGCCAGGCTCAGGGCCAGGTTCGGTTTTCTCCAACGGTCACAGCATTTCACTGTGCAACCCTGTAATGTATCGATATGGCATGTTGCTCGGCTGGACCACACGGGGAACGATGTCCCAGGCCAGCGCCAGCGTGCTGAAGGCGCCTACCAGTAACGCTTCTGTCGTAGGCATAGCGAAGGGCTTGTCCATCCATCCTCCGATAAGCGCCTCTCCGATGATCGTGCCAACGGGCAACGCGAAGCCGGCTTTGATTCCGGATAGCCGAAACGGAAAGTGTGCCTCGCGGGCTACTTTGATCGCATCGGCGCAGGCACGATCGATCCGCTCTTTAGCGCTGCGTAACGCCAGATCTGTGTCGCCCTGCGCCCGCAGGTACAACTGTTCGATTTCAGTACGCAGGGCGATTAGCTCGTCGTATCTTCGGCACTTGAATTTCAGGATTTCCGCTAAGGGGACACTGACTTCTGGAATCGGAATGCAATTGAAAAGGCTGACGAGCAGGCCGCGAGCGGTCGTATCGCTTTCTGCGGTCCCCTCAAGCATCGATGACACATCATTGGCAAGCGCCCATGCGCCTGGCTCTACCGCATCAGCTTCCATGTATGTCAGCAAGTGCCTGATGGCGATACCAAGCAAGGGAGAAGGAAGACCGTTTTTCTCCGGGATACGTCCTCCCAGGGCGTTTACTCTCTGGCGCAAACCTTCCGTGGCAAGATCGGAGTAGATGCCAGAACCTTGAGGGCCTGAAAAGGGGCGTGGTTCCGGTTGAACTCGCACCGCGCCGGGGTAGCCGGGCCTTACCAAAACGCCGCTCGACTCCAAGTAGTCAACCGTCGTGGATTCCTCTTCATTCATTTGTGTCATCACATGTGGGCTTGGCCACGCGAGCCGGTCCCAAAACAGCAACGCACATCGCAAATTTTGCGGATCAAGGTATTTGCCGATCCGCCATGATCCGTTCTCTTGTTGCCGCGCAGGGGTGCTGATTACCAGCCCGCGCTGCCCTGGCGGCAACGCGAATCGTGAGTCTATTGGCTGCATGTTCGCGCCTCTGGGAGGAGGTTGAGTTGCGACAGCAAAACAACGACTAGTCGCACATAGCACCTGAGGATGTTACCGGCAGGTTCATCGAAGAAAAGGAAGAAAAAGGGGCCGGGCTCGGTTTTCTCGTCCTTTGCGAGCCGTGCGCTCAATGTAGGCAAAGGCTTCGGCCAGTAGTTCAAGTAGCTGTGACTTACCCGAACCATTGAGGCCGATCAGTGCAATGACGCCGTCGTTCGAGTCGGAGAAGTCGAAAGTCTGGCTTCGCAGGCCCTTGTATTCGCCGATTAACGCCAGACTGATCAGTTTGATGGCACTGCTTTCCTGCCCCGTCTGGTCTGCGGGGCGGTGGCGCGCTTGGTCGCGAGGCGTTTGAGCAGTTCGGCTGCGGGTTCGTCGGCGGGGTCCTGCGGCACCAGTTCGCCGCGGAAGGCCTTGGCGAGCAGAGCCGGGGTCAGTTGCTCGACCTGCTTGCGGGCGGTGGCGAGGCGCGCTTCAAGGCGGTCGGCGAAAGCGAACAGGACGTCGACGCGGCGGACGATTTCGTGTTGTTCTTGCATGGGAGGCAAGGGAAATTCCACTTCGCTAAATCTTCCTGCACCCAGATGGGCGATGTTAGTAGTAATAGTGCCCTCTGTTATGTAACGACCCGAGTGCATGTGATTCCGAAAAACCATCAAGGCGTAATCGGGCTTCACGTGCGAATACGCCTGAAACCTGATTAGTGTGTTTGTGAAACATGCCCCGGGTAGCTCTCCACGATACATAGCTGGGCGCCCGAGATACTCAGGGCTTTGCCCCTCGTTTAGCAGAATGTCACCGGGGTGGAGTTGATACCGTTCAAAGTCTTCGCCGGGGAAATCCATGGTCATTACGTCTGAAAAGTCGAGGCGGTCCTCAAAGACGTTCTGGACCCGCAAGTATGGGCGCATGCTCTCGCCGGAGTGAAACTTCGGTGAGCGCTGCCTCCCAAGCTGCACTTTTCCTGCGTCCTTTATTTTGCAGACGGTCCAACCGATGGGCTCGTCGCAAGAGGGCATGCAATTCGATGTCGCCTCTCTCCAGTCTTTAGTCAACCGCCCAGACGTTGCGGCCGCAAGAACGGATCGGCGGAAGCGTTTGAGTAGGGCCGGGAGGCGGTCGAGGCGGTCGCGGCAGGCATCCACCCGCGCCAGCACGCTGTCGAGTTTGTCGGCGATGCGTTTTTGTTCGGGGAGTGGCGCCAGCGGAATATCAAGGTCAAGTAAAACACCTTGGTTGAGGTTAATCATGGTCGAACCGACAGAGTCACCGATCAACGCTGCCACGGTTGCAGGTGCTGTCAAAAAGCGTTGCAGGTAGGCAGGCATTGCAGCCGGCGAGCATTTCACGACTACGGAGCCAGTACCACATATCCAATCTTGAGCGTGGCCCGGAACAACCGCACATCGGCCCATCTCGCCTCGGCGCCCCATGACAATATCGCCTTCATTTAGCCGGTATTCGGCAAGACCGGCAGCAATTGAGTGCGGTACGCTGACGTCGGTCGATGGAACGAGCCGTCCGCCTTTGATGTGCGTGGGATTGATGAGTGGTATGCCGCCGACGATGTAATCAGATTTATGCAACGCGCTACCAAAAGGCCCTGTCTTTAGCGAGGCGATGTCGCGCAATTTAAGAAAACTCCATCCATGCACAGCAGACATTAGGCGGCCACCTCTCCCAACTCCTTCAAAATCGCCTGCAATTCCGCCAGCGCGCCTTCCAGTTCGCCCATCGCTTCCTGCGCCAGCACCGCCGGTTCGGGCAGGTCGGCGGCGTCTTCGGCGCTATCGTCCTTGAGCCAGGCGATGTCCAGGCTGTCGGCGCGTTCGCGAATCCAGTCGCGGCTGAAGCAGCGGAAGCGGCCGGCTTCGCCCATATCGGTGCGCGGCGACTGGCCGAGCGGGTCGCTGCCGTAGGCGGCTTCGAAGTCGGCGAAGTGGGCGCGGGTGAAGGGCGTGCGTTTGCCGAAGCGCGGCATGTTGGCGCGCAGGTCGTAGACCCAGACGTTCCGGGTGCTGGCGGTGGCGTTCTCGGAAATTTTTTGCAGGAAGAGGACGTTGGTCTTGACGCCCTGCGCATAGAAGATGCCGGTCGGCAGGCGCAGCAGGGTGTGCAGCTTGCATTTGTCCATCAGCGCGCGGCGGATGTCGGCGCCCACGCCGGCTTCGAACAGCACGTTGTCGGGCAGCACCACGGCGGCGCGGCCGCCGTCCTTGAGGTGGCGGACGATATGCTGCAGGAAGGCGAGCTGCTTGTTGCTGGTGCTGTGCGTGAGGTCGTCGCGGGTTGGCCCGCCGCCGCCCTTGGCGGTGCCGAAGGGCGGATTGCTGAGGATGATGTCGCTCTTCGGCAGGCTGCTGCCGGCGCTGCCGAGCGTGTTGCCGAGATGCACGACGCCGGCATCGTCACCCTCCATGCCGTGCAGCAGGCAGTTCATCAGCGCCAGCCGGCGCGTGCCCGGCACCAGCTCCATACCGAGGAAGGCGTGGTTGCGCTGGAATCTGCGTTGCTTTTCCTTGAGGTCGTAGAGATTGTCGGTGCGCGCCTTGATGTAGGCGTCGGCGGCGATCAGAAAGCCGGCTGTGCCGGCCGCCGGGTCCTGCACGGTTTCGCCGGGTTGGGGCTGGATCAGCGTGACGATGCTGTCGATTAGCGGACGCGGGGTGAAGTACTGGCCGGCGCCGGACTTGGTTTCAGTGGCGTTCTTTTCGAGCAGGCCTTCGTAGAGGTCGCCGAGGCCGTCGCGCTGTGCCGAAAACCAGTCGATACCGTCGATGCTCTTGATTAGCTGTTCGAGGTGGCGCGGTTCCTTGAGCCGGGTCTGCGCGTCGGCATAGATCGCGGCGAGCAGCGGGTCGGTGCTCTTGGAGAGTTCGAGTAGCGTGCTGCGGTAGTGGTTGAGCAGGTTGATGCCGCTGAGTCGGGCGATGTCCGGCCAGCGCGCGCCCTCGGGCAGTTTGTGACCGGACATGACACCGCTCTGGGCGTTTTCGTGCTCCATCTTGATGAACAGCAGCAGGACCAGTTCGGTAACGTAGTCGGAATAGTTGATGCCGTCGTCGCGCAGCACGTCGCAGAGGTTCCAGAGTTTCTGGACGATTTCGTTGTTGCTCATGGGGGTGTCTTTCGATTTCTACCCATGCATATCCATGTCTATCGAAAACTCGCTAGACACCGCTATACATCGATACGGTTGGTTATAAGTCGGGGTGGAACCTGCGCTTTACGGCTCAGGCGGTTTCGACAACGCGCACGTCGAAGCTGACCTTGAGCCCGTTGCGGACCGCCGAAAAAATGGCGGCGAGGTTGTCCATGCTCGGATTGCCCTTCGGCGACAGCATGCGATGCAGGCTCTTGCTGGGTTTGTGCGTGAGTTGGGCGAGTTCCTCGAAGCCGATGGTGGCGTTGACCAGATCGCGCAGGACGAGCCGGGCGGCGTCGGGTTCGCCGCTCAGAAACAGCGTCGCCGCTTCGTCGAGCAGGGCCTTGGCAAACTCCGGATCGCGATGGACGCGATCGACCACGGTTTGTTTGAAGTTGCGGGTCAGCGTCATGGCTTCTTTCCTTTCCGGCCGGCGGCAAGGGCTTTCTTCCTCGCCTTGTATTCTTCATGCAGCGCGATCGACTGCTCGATGGCTTTCTGCTGGTCGCGTTTGGTGCTGCCGCCAAACAGGATGATCAATGCGTCGCCGTCATTTGCCAGATAGATGCGATAGCCCGGACCCCAGTCGATGACGCATTCGCCGATGCCGCGAAACCACTTGATACTTGAGGTGTTGCCCAGCTCCAGCCGTACCTTGGCGACGGTGATCTTGGCGGCGGCTTGGGCATCGAGGCTGTCGAACCACTTCTGGTACGGATTGCTGCCGTCTTCGCGAATGTATTCCTGAAGCTTGATGCTCATGTTGAAAGGTAACGTATAGGTTACTTATTGGCAAGCGCCGGATGTTGCTCGGGTGCCAAATGCCACCTTCAGGCCGCTTGCGGCCACAAGGCCTCGGCCAGCGTGTCGAGTACCGCGTCGAGCTTGCCGCCAAGGCGCACGTCGAGCTGTTTGGCGCCGCCGTCGGGGGCGAAGGCGCGGTTGACGAAATCGGTGTCGATCACGACTTCGTGGCCGAGCTGTTTGGCGAGGCGATCCAGCCACTTGCGCTGCATGGGCGTCCACGGGGTCAGCGCATAAATGCGCTCCATGGCCTGGGCGACGCGCTGCTCGAAGGGGATGAGCGCTTCGCCGAGCGCGGCCTGGCGGATATAGCCGACGATGCTGGCGGCGATTTCGTGGTTGGTCTTGTTGCGCCACGCCGTTTGCAGCCTGGCTTCGGCGTAGCCGTGCTGGTCGAGCAGCAGGCGCACTTCCTTGAGCTGCTGGCGCGAGAGGTCGCGCGGGCGATTGACCACCACGCCGAGCGCGACCGACTGGTTAAGCTGCTCGCGGATGAATCGGTTGAAGCTGTCGAGGTAGTCCTCGGGTTTGTTGTAGTTGCCGTAGTTCTGCTCGCGCACCTTGAATTCGTCTTTGTGCGTCGAGATTACCGGCATGTAGGCGCTGCCGACGAGCGCCTTCACTTCGTCGATTTGCTGCAGCAGTCCCGCCTGCTGGCGAATGAATTCAGCGGCGGCCTGGGGGCCGAGCTGCCGCAGGTGCCGGTGCAACTCGGCCGGGGGAACGTTCCAGTGTTGTTCGAGCTCGGCGAGGCGGGTTTTCAGGGCCGGCTTCTTTTCGGCCTGGTGCGTGGCATCGCGCAGCACGCGCATGAGTTTCTGGCTGATGGCGTCGAGCACGTCGTGGGCGTGGCTGGTGCCCATGCGGGTGCCTTGGGCTTCGAAGCTGGCCGGGTCGGCGAGCTCCCCGACCAGTTGTTGCAGCGTGACATTCGGATCTTTCACCAGCGGCTTCATGCTGCTGACGTCCTGCAGATCCTTGTAGAGGTCGACCGGGTCGTAGATCCTGAACACGGTCTTGCCGATCTCGTCGCAGCGGCGCGTGGCGCGGCCGATCATCTGCTCGTAGAGGATGCGCGAGCGGACCTTGCGCAGGAAAACGAGGTGGCCGATTTTCGGCACATCGATGCCGGTGGTCAGCAGATCGACGGTGATGGCGATGTTCGGATAACGCTCGTTCTTGTAGCGCTTGATCAGATCGCGGACCTTGTCCGACTTGCCGGTGATCTTGCGTACCGCCGCCTCGGCGTAGCTGTCGCCATGCAGCGCCTTGAAGGCGGTGTCGAGCAGGCGCTTGACCATGTCGGCGTGGAGGTCGGTGGCGCAGAAGATCATGGTCTTTTCTTCGCCGAAAGGGTCGAGCTCCTGTGCCAGCTGTTCGCAGATGACGCGGTTGAAGTCTTCGTTGATGACGCGGCGGTTGAAGGCTTCGACCTCGAAGTTGAGTTCGTCGTCGAGTTCGGACTGTTCGATTTCGCCGGTGCCGAGGTTGATCGCGCTGACCGTTTCGCCTTTTTCGAACCTGATGCCCTTTTGCGTGAGCAGGGTTTCATAACGAATCGGCGGCTCGTGGTCGATCAGCCAGTCGTCGGCCACGGCTTCGCGGTAGGAGTAGGTGTAGACCGGTTTGCCGAAGATCTCGGTGGTCTGCTTGGCCGGGGTCGCGGTGAGGCCGATTTTCACGGCGTCGAAGTAGTCCAGCACGCGGCGGTAGGTGGAGAGGTACTGCGCCTGATCGCGCACGACCATCTCGCCTTCGGTCATGTCCTGATCGAGGGTGTAGCCCCGGTGCGCTTCGTCGATGATGATGCAGTCGAAGTCGTCGATGCCGGGCGCCCGCTGGGTCAATTCATCAGACTGAAAAATGCGCTTGACCATGGCCTGCACGGTCGCCACCTGCACGCGGGTCTCGGCTTCGACGGCCATGTCGCCGAGCGTGGCGACGTTGTAGATTTTCGAGAGCGGCTGATTCTGTTCCAGCAAGGCCTCGTCGAAGTTTTCCAGCGCCTGGTCCCCCAGCGCGGTTCGGTCGACCAGAAAGAGAATGCGGCGGAAGCGCTCGGCCTTGAGCAGGCGGTACATCAGACCGATCACGACGCGCGTCTTGCCGGTGCCGGTGGCCATGGCAATCAGGCAGCGCGATTGCCCGGCGGCCAGCGCACTTTCGACGGCCTGGATGGCGAGCTCCTGATACTTGCGCAAACCCAGGTAGGCGAAGCCTTCTTCCTTGAGCAAGGCTTCGGCGGCGGTCTTGCTGCGCGTGAGCTGGTCGAGCAGTCCGGCCGGGGTGTGGAAGTCCATCAGCGGGCGGGCGAGGTTGGCCGGGCTGCGCACGTCGCGGAACCAGATGCCGCTCTGCTCCGCGAGCTGGGGCAGGTAGGGGCGGCTGTTGCCGGAATACACGAAGGGGACTTCGAAGGTCTGGCCTTGCGCATCGGGCCAGCCGGCAGCGCGGCCTTCCAGCTTCCAGGCCGGCTCGAAGTCGGCGAGTTGCCTGAATCCGGCGGCATAACGCTCGGCCTGCGGAATCTTGCCGGCGACGTTTTCGTTTTCGCGCTTGGCTTCAACCACGGCAATCGGCACCAGGCCGGCAAAAAGTACGTAATCGGCGGCTTGTTTGCCCGCTGTTGGCCATTCGGCGATCGCGCGGTTCTTGCCTTTGGCGGGGCGCGCGCCCTTGGCGTATGCGAGGCGCTGAGTATCGGCCTCCCAAGCGGCATCGATCAGCTGCTGATCGATCAGGATGCGGGTGAGTTCTTCGGAGAGTACGAGCTTCCTGGCCGCGCTCTGGGTGCTTTGGGCGATCTGCTGGGCGGCTTTTTGACTGTCTTCCAGTTGCGCTTGCAGTTCCTTGATGCGTGCTTCGAATCCTGCCCTGAGCGTGTCGACCAGGGCGCTTTGCTCTTCAGCCAGGGCAAGCGAGGCGGCCACGTCGGCCTCCATCTGCTTCGCCAGCGCCGCGTACTGCGCGGTCTCCTGCCGCATCAGTTCGGCGAGCTGCTGGTTGCTGTCGAGCGACTGGCTCTTGCCTGCGAGGTCGGCGCGCAGGCAAGCGATCTCGGCCTGAAGTGCTCGCAGGTGGACGCTAGGGTCTGCCGGCGGCACGAAAGGGCCGGGTTTGAAGCTGTTGCCCGCCCTGCCAAAGCTTTGATGAAACCAGATCGCCAGCGCACGGGCCACCCGGAGGCCGTCCATGGCTTCCTTGTGCAGGGTGCGGAACTGGTGCGTGGCCTTGTTGCCCTGAATGCGCAGGGTATGGAAGAGCCCGCGGATGGTCGGGTCGAGGTTGATTTCGCGGCCGAGCTTGAAGAGCAGGTCGGCCTGCTTGGTTTCGACGGTGAGCTCGATGCCGATGCGGGCCGCAATGTCCTGAGCGATGGCCTCGCCCAGCTGCCGCAGTTTGATCAGGGTTGTATTCGGGTCAGCAGCAAAGACCTGCTCAGCCGTGTTGGCCAATTGCAGGAAGACGGGATCGTGCTCGGCAAGGAAGGAGAAGTTGCTCGACGAATGCATTCTGGGGGTCGTGTTTTCGATGCACGACTTGCTTATGGCATCGATCGGAATGTAACCCAAAAGAAGCCCTGGAGCGGCGTCACATAACAATCTTTGCGGCAGATTTCTGGTGCCCGGTTGTCGCCGTGCCAAGGCCGCGAATCAATAAAAGGGGCCAGGCTCGGTTTTCCCGTCGGGCGCACGCGGCGACGCCATAGCGCGGAATTCAAGGCACAGATTGCGACGGTGTGCGGACAGCCTGGCGTGTCGATCGCCCCGGTGGCATAGGCCAACGGACTGAACGCCAATCTCGTTCGTCGCTGGGTGGTCGAGTACGAGGGCACCGGTCAAGCGGTGATCGCATCACCGGCGCCGGCGTCGCCGGAAAAGTCATCGCCCGCGTTCGTGCCGCTGGAGTTCGCCTCTGCGCCCGTTCCCGCAGGTGACATCCGAACTCGGTACGCTCGGATGTCCCAAAGCCAAAGAACTGCTTCTGCTGCTAGAGGCCGCTCACAGCGCGAGCGCGGGCTGGGAGCTGCTTGCCTGGATAGGTGGATATTCCCCGTAACCATCCGGCCAAGGGGTAAGAATCTCGAATCCGTCCTCGGTCACTACCACCATGTGCTCCCACTGAGCTGACAGCGAACGATCTTTGGTGACCACGGTCCAGCCATCGGGCAGTTCCCTGGTTTCCGGTCGCCCCGCGTTGATCATGGGCTCGATGGTGAAGACCATGCCCGGCTCGAGGGTGAGCCCGGCCCCGGGGCGGCCGTAGTGAAGCACCTGCGGCGCGTCGTGGTACACGTCGCCGATTCCATGGCCGCAATATTCGCGCACGACGCCGAAGCCTTCCCGCTGGGCTACGGTCTGGATGGCGTAGCCGACGTCACCGAGTGTCGCCCCGGGCCGGACGGCCAGGATGCCGGCGCGCATCGCTTCGTAGGTCGTGCGGACGAGTCGCTTCGCGAGGATGCCCGGCTTGCCGACGAAGTACATGCGGCTACTGTCGCCGAACCAGCCATCCTTGATCACTGCGACGTCGATGTTGAGGATGTCTCCGCTGTTCAGCCGCTTCGAGGAAGGGATGCCATGGCAGACGACGTGGTTGGCCGAGGCGCAAATCGTCTTCGGGTAACCGTGATAGCCGATGTTGGCGGGAATCGCCTGCTGCACGTTGACGATGTAGTCGTGGCAGAGCCGGTCCAGCTCGTCTGTCGTCACGCCCGGCCGGACGTGTTCCGCAATCATGTGGAGCACATCGGCCGCCAAGCCGCCGGCACGCCGGGCCATGGCGATCTCGGCCTGTGACCGGATCGCGACCTGATCTTTCTTTCCCATCAGGCCACCTTGCTCAAACTGGTAACCGGAGCCGGGGTGCCGATGGCGGCCTGAATGCCCTCATCCTGGATCAGCAGGTGGCAGATCTGGCTGTAGCTGAGGCTTGGATTCAGTTCGGCGAGCATGCCGACCCGAAGCCAATGTTCGGCCTGGGCGTTGATGGACCGGCTCAGCGCCCCGCTGGTATGCCGCAGTGCTTCATGCATCTGTTCAGAGATTTTGACGATTCCCACAACGCTGCCCTATGTACGGTTTGTATACGGTCCGTATATTAACACCGCCTGGGGCTGGCTCCAGACCCTTTCCCCGCCGGTCAGGACGCGTGAAGTGATTCGCGGTCATGAAAATTTGTGCACCGCACCGTGACGCTTTTGTAAGGCGAAACCCGTCGATGGACAAAAGTGTCAGTGGGGAATTTCACCCAATTGGTGCGAAATTTTACCCAACGCCACAAAAACAACGACTTACGGCGTATGGCACGGCGGGTGCATTAGTAGGCCTGAGGGCGGCATAAAAGAGTTTGATTGATCGCCCCAAGTGACGAAAACGTCAGCCCCCGTCCAGTGGCGAGAAACGACCCCGAGACGCAAGGGCAGGCGAGTCAGAGTCCCACCCATAAAGGAGACAAGAGACATGGCAATGACAGGTGTACTTCGCCCCGGTCACGCGCAGGTTCGGGTACTGAATCTGGAAGAGAGCGTACGTTTCTACCGCGACGTGCTCGGGCTGGTCGAGACTGGCCGTGACGTGCAGGGTCGGGTGTATTTCAAATGCTGGGACGAGCGCGATCACGCCAGCTATGTGATCCGCGAGGCCGATAGTGCCGGCCTCGACTTCTTCGCCTTCAAGGTGCTCGACAAGGCCACGCTGGACAAGCTCGACGCCGACCTGCAGGCGTACGGCCTGAAGACCGAGCGCATCCCCGCGGGTGAGATGCTGGCGACGGGCGAGCGCGTGCGCTTCGAGCTGCCGTCGGGTCACGTGATGGAGCTGTACGCGGAAAAGACCGCCGTCGGCAACGGGCTGGGCGTCGTCAATCCGGCGCCGTGGGGCCCCCAGCGCGAGCACGGCATCGGTCCGGTGCGCCTCGACCATGCGCTGCTGTACGGTCCGAACGTGGCCGAGGTGCAGAAGATCTTCACCGAGGTGTTGGGCTTCTACCTCGTCGAGCGCGTGCTGACGCCGGACGGCGAAAACAACGCGGCGATCTGGCTGTCGTGCTCGCACAAGGTGCATGACATCGCTTTCGCCGAGTATCCGGAGAAGGGCAAGCTGCACCACTGCTCCTTCCTGATGGAGACGTGGGAGCAGGTGCTGCGCGCGGGCGACATCATGTCGATGAACAAGGTCGCGGTGGACATCGGCCCGACCCGTCACGGCGTTACGCGGGGATGCACGATCTACGCGTGGGATCCGTCCGGCAACCGCTTCGAGACCTTCATGGGCGGCTACCAGCCCTATCCGGACAACACCGAGCCGCTGACCTGGACCTTCGACAACTTCGGCCAGGGTCTCGACTACCCGCAGCGCAAGCTCCACGAAACCTTCCTCACCGTCGTGACCTGAGCGGAGTGCGAGCGATGAGCGACCTTAGGGCTCCCGCCGGCTTCGATACCACGCGCCGCTTCGTGCGCGTCACCGGAGAACGGTCCAGCGGCTTCGTCGAATTCGATTTCGCTGTCGGCGAGCCCGAGCTCGCCGTCGAAATGATCCTGCCCCGCGAGGCCTTCGCCGAGTTCTGCGAACGCAACGCGGTCGAGATCCTTCCCCCGGTGGCCGAAGCCGACTCGACGGACGCCTCGACCGACGACTCGAAAGAGCCGAGCGACTGGGACTGGCGGCTCGCCGACGCAACCCGCACCCGCTTCAGATAAACGGACAACCGCGCTCCCGCCGTGGAGCGCGCTTCAGGAGACATACATGCAGATCGACCTCCGCACGGTGAGCATCCAGCCGCTGCGCCAGACTTTCGACCACCTGGCCCGCCGCTTCGGCGACAAGCCGGCGTCGCGCTACCAGGAAGGCAGCTACGACATCCAGGCCGCCGAGAACCTGCACTACAAGCCGACCTGGGATCCCGACCAGGAGCTCTACGACGCCAAGATCACCAAGATCGTGATGCAGGACTGGTACGCGCTGAAGGATCCGCGCCAGTTCTACTACAGCACCTACACGCTGGCGCGCGCCCGCCAGCAGGACGCGACCGAATCCAACTTTTCGTTCGTCGAGTCGCGCGGACTCGCCGACATGCTGCCGCCGGCGGTGCGCGAGACGGCGCTGAAGCTGCTGGTGCCGCTGCGTCACGCCGCCTGGGGCGCAAACCAGAACAACACGCTGATCTGCGGCTACGGCTACAGCACCATCTTCACGCAGCCGTGCATGTACCACGCGATGGACAACCTCGGCATCGCGCAATACCTGTCGCGCCTCGGGCTGCTGCTGGGCGACACCGAGGCGCTGGACGACGCCAAGGCCGCATGGCTGGAAGGCTCCGCGTGGCAGCCGCTGCGCCGCTACGTCGAGGACACGCTGGTGCTGCGCGACCCGTTCGAGGCGTTCGTCGCGCAGAACGTCGCGCTCGATGGCCTGCTGTACCCGCTGGTGTACGCCCGCATCGTTGATGACACCCTCTCGGCGCAGGGCGGCTCGGCCGTCGCGATGCTCACGCAGTTCATGACCGACTGGTTCGACGAGACGAGGAAGTGGGTCGATGCCGTGCTGAAGGTCGCCGCAGCCGAGTCCGACAACAACCGCGCGGTGCTGCAGGACTGGATCCGCGCGTGGAGCACCCGTGCCGCGTCGGCGCTGCTGCCCGTCGTGGAAATCGCGCTCGGCGCACAAGCCGACGATGCCGTCGGCGAGCAGCTCGCGGACTTCCGCGCGCGCATCCAGAAAACCGGCATCACGCTCTGAGAGGCCCCGTATGTCCACCGTATTCATCGCCCTGCAGGCCAACGAAGAAACCCGCCCGATCATCGAGGCAATCGAGATCGACAACCCCCTGGCGGTCGTTAATCGCCAGCCCGCGATGGTGAAGATCGACGCGCCGAACCGGCTGGTGATCCGCAAGGAAACGATCGAGGAGCAGATCGGCCGCGAGTTCGACCTCCAGGAACTGCACATCAACCTGATCACGCTCGGCGGCAACGTCACCGAGGACGAAGACTCGCTCACGCTGAGCTGGGCCGAGTAATCGGACCCATAAGGAGACTGACATGGATATGAAAGTTGCGAAGAAGAAGCTCGGCCTGAAGGAGAAGTACCGGCTGATGACGCGCGATCTCGGCTGGGAGCCGACCTACCGCGCCAAGGACGAGGTGTTCCCCTACGTGAATTACGAGGGGATCAAGGTGCATGACTGGGACAAGTGGGAAGACCCGTTCCGGCTGACGATGGATTCGTACTGGAAGTACCAGGCCGAGAAGGAGCGCAAGTTCTACGCGATCATCGACGCGCATGCGCAGAACAACGGCCACCTGAACATCACCGATGCGCGCTACCTGTCGGCGCTGAAGATCTTCCTGCAGGCGATCAGCCCGGGCGAATATGCCGCGCACAAGGGCTTCGCCCGCGTCGGCCGCGAGTTCCCGGGTGTCGGCACGCAGGTGGCCTGCCAGATGCAGGCGATCGACGAGATCCGCCACGCGCAGACGCAGATCCACGCGCTGTCGAACTACAACAAGTACTACGACGGCTTCCATGCCTTCGCCGATGCGCGCGACCGCATCTGGTATACGTCCGTGGCACGTTCGTTCTTCGACGACGCGATGTCGGCCGGCCCGTTCGAATTCATGATCGCGATCGGCTTCTCGTTCGAGTACGTGCTGACCAACCTGCTGTTCGTGCCCTTCATGTCGGGCGCGGCCTACAACGGCGACATGGCGACGGTGACCTTCGGCTTCTCGGCGCAGTCGGACGAAGCGCGCCACATGACGCTGGGCCTCGAGTGCATCAAGTTCATGCTCGAGCAGGATCCGGACAACCTGCCGATCGTGCAGGGCTGGCTCGACAAGTGGTTCTGGCGCGGCTTCCGTGTGCTCGGCCTCGTCTCGACCATGATGGATTACATGCTGCCCAAGCGCGTGATGTCGTGGCGCGAGGCGTGGGAGATCTACGGCGTCGAGAACGGCGGCGCGCTGTTCAAGGATCTGGCGCGCTACGGCATCCGCCCGCCCAAGGGCTGGGACGACGCCGAGAAGGCCATCGACCACATGTCGCACCAGTTCATGCTGGGGCTGTACCAGTGGAGCTTCGGCACGTCCTTCCACTCGTGGATTCCGTCCGACGAGGACATGGACTGGCTGTCGGCGAAGTACCCGACGACCTTCGACAAGTACTACCGCCCGCGCTGGGATCACATCCGCAAGCTCGCCGCCGCCGGCACGCCGTTCAAGAACTTCGGCCTGGCGAAGCTGTGCCAGACCTGCCAGCTGCCGGTGGTGTTCACCGAGCCGGACGACGCGACGATGTCCTGCCATCGCGAGACCGAATACAAGGGCGAGAAGTACCACTTCTGCTCGGACGGCTGCCAGCACATCTTCGACAACGAGCCCGAGAAATACGTGCAGGCGTGGCTGCCGATGCCGTCGCTGTTCCAGGAGCTCAACGGCGACATCGGCGCCTGGATGAACTGGGTGGGCCTGCGCGACGGCGAGGATAACGGCGACTTCGTAGGTTCGCGCGATCAGCGCAACTTCGACCAGTGGCGCGGGATGGCGACCTCGAACCTGTAAGCCGGACAAAAGCAGCGGGAGACGCGGCTGCGCCCGGCGCAGCCGCCCCCAGAGGAAAGGAGAGACAAGATGACCGTAACCGCAATCAAGGAATACGTCGGCGTGCCGCGCGACCGCGTCGAGAACTTCAACGGCAAGCAACTCGTGTACGTGAGCTGGGACCATCACCTGTTGTTCGCAGCGCCGTTCCTGCTGTGCCTGCCGCCGCAGACGAGCTTCCGCGAACTGGTCGAAGGGCCGCTCAGCGCGCTCGTGCAGCCTGACCCGGACGCCGCAGCGATCGACTGGACCAAGGTCGAGTGGCTGAAGTCGAATCAGCCGTGGACGCCGGACTTCGATCGCAGCCTGGTGGACAACGGCATCGGCCACAAGGACCAGATCCGCATGCGCACGCCCGGCCTCGCTTCGCTGTCGGCGGCTGCCTGAGGGGTCTGCCATGAGCTATGAGCTGACCATCGAACCGCTCGGCCAGACCATCGAGATCGAGGAAGGGCAGACGATACTCGACGCCGCGCTGCGCGCGGGCATCTACCTGCCGCATGCGTGCTGTCACGGCTTGTGCGCGACCTGCAAGGTGCAGGTCGTCGACGGCGAGGTCGAGCACGGCGAGGCATCGAGCTTCGCGCTGATGGACTTCGAGCGCGACGAGCAGAAGACGCTGGCGTGTTGCGCGACGGCGCAGAGCGACCTCGTGATCGAAGCCGAGATCGAGGAAGACCCGGACGCCGAGAACCTGCCGGTGCGCGACTTCGCCGGCACCGTGACCCGCATCGAAACGCTGACGCCGACGATCAAGGGCGTGTGGATCAAGCTCGATGATCCGGAAGGCATGCGCTTCCAGGCCGGGCAGTACATCAATCTGCAACTGCCGGACGGCATCGGCAGCCGGGCGTTCTCGGTCGCGAGTGCGCCGTCCGACGCGGGCGAGATCGAACTCAACATCCGCATCGTGCCGGGCGGGCAGGGCACCCGCTACGTGCACGAGACGCTGCGCGTCGGCGACCGCGCGAAGATCGCGGGCCCGTATGGCCGTTTCTTCGTGAAGAAGTCGGCGCAGGTGCCGGTCGTGTTCATGGGGGGCGGCTCGGGGCTTTCGAGCCCGCGTTCGATGATCCTCGACCTGCTCGCGGAAGGCTTCGAGCTGCCGATCACGCTGGTCTACGGCCAGCGCACGCGAGAGGAGCTGTACTACCACAAGGAGTTCCTCGCGCTGGCCGAGCAGCATCCGAACTTCCGCTACGTGCCGGCGCTTTCGCACGAACCTGAAGGGTCGGACTGGCAGGGGTTCCGCGGTTTCGTGCACGAGGCGGCGAAGAACCACTTCGACAACGACTTCCGCGGTCACAAGGCCTACCTGTGCGGGCCACCGCTGATGATCGATGCGTGCATCACGACGCTGATGCAGGGGCGGCTCTTCGAGCGCGACATCTATACGGAGAAGTTCATCTCCGCGGCTGATGCGCAGCAGGTGAGAAGTCCGCTGTTCAAGGCGATCTGAGTGATCGGCGGCAAGGGAAAAGCTCGCGACCGATGATCGGAGGCGGGCGTTCCCGCTCGCCCCGACGCGGACACAGATGTGAGCAAATCAATACCTTGGAGGTATTGAAATGCGCGAATAAAAGTATTGGACGGTATAGCTGGCCGTTCCCTAGACTGGTTTCCATGCCCGGCAAGTTGCAGACGATGCGGGCGGAATAACGGCTACAACGAGTGAGGGTGACCATGCGTCAGATTCAGAATTTCATCGGCGGCGAGTTCGTGGCCGCTGCGAGCGGCAAGCGCTTCGACAAGCGTTCGCCGCTCGACAACCGGGTGATCGCGTCGATCGCCGAGGCCGGCCAGGCCGAGGTCGATGCCGCGGTGAAGGCCGCGCGCAGCGCACTTCACGGCGAGTGGGGCGGGCTGACCACGGACCAGCGTGTCGAGCTGCTGTACGGCGTCGCCAACGAGATCACGCGCCGCTTCGAGGACTTCGTCGAGGCCGAGATGGCCGACACCGGCCAGCCGCGCCACGTCATGACGAACGTCTTCATCCCGCGCGGGGCGGCGAATTTCAAGGTGTTCGCCGACGTCGTCAAGAACGTGCCGACCGAAGCCTTCCAGATGGCGACGCCGGACGGACGCGGCGCGCTGAACTACGGCATCCGCGTGCCGAAGGGCGTCATCGGGGTCGTCTGCCCGTGGAACGCACCCTTCCTGCTGATGACGTGGAAGGTCGGTCCGGCGCTCGCCTGCGGCAACACGGTCATCGTGAAGCCGTCGGAGGAAGCGCCGAACACCGCCACCTTGCTGGGCGAGGTGATGAATGCCGTCGGCGTGCCGAAGGGCGTCTATAACGTCGTGAATGGCTTCGGGCCGGATTCGGCGGGCGAGTTCCTGACCCGTCATCCCGGAGTCGATGCGATCACCTTCACCGGCGAAACCCGCACCGGCACGGCGATCATGAAGGCGGCGTCGGAGGGGATGCGCGACGTGTCCTTCGAGCTCGGCGGCAAGAACGCCGGCATCGTGTTCGCGGACGCCGATTTCGATGCCGCGGTCGACGGCATCTTCCGCTCCGCGTTCCTGAACTCGGGCCAGGTGTGCCTCGGCACCGAGCGCGTGTATGTCGAGCGCCCGATCTTCGAGCGCTTCGTGCAGGCGCTCAAGGAGAAGGCCGAAGGCGTGAAGTTCGGCCGCCCGGACGACCACCACGCCGACTACGGCCCGCTGATCAGCCAGGAGCACCGCCAGAAGGTTCTCTCCTACTACCGCAAGGCGGTCGAGGAGGGCGCCACGGTCGTGACCGGTGGCGGCGTCCCGCAAATGCCGGGCGCACTCGCCGAAGGTGCGTGGGTGCAGCCGACGATCTGGACCGGCCTGCCGGAGACCGCATCGGTCGTGCGCGAGGAGATCTTCGGGCCGTGCTGCCACATCCGGCCGTTCGACAGCGAGAACGAAGTCGTCGCGCTGGCCAACGACACGGACTACGGCCTCTCGACGACGATCTGGACGACCAACCTCGCCCGTGCGCACCGCGTCGCCGCCCGCGTCGAGGTCGGCATCACCTGGATCAACAGCTGGTTCCTGCGCGACCTGCGCACCGCATTCGGCGGTTCCAAGCAATCGGGCATCGGCCGCGAGGGCGGCGTGCATTCGCTCGAGTTCTATACGGAAACGCGAAACATCTGCGTGAAGCTCTGAGGACGTCATGAACGAAGAAAAGATCAGGCAATACGGCGACGAACTCTACGAGTGCTTTGTCGCCCGCAAGACGGTGCCGCCGCTGCTCGAGCGCGAACCGGACATCACCCTCGACGACGCCTACCGTATCCAGCTGCGCTTCATCGAGCGCCGCGTGCAGGCGGGCGAGAGGATCGTCGGCAAGAAGATCGGCGTCACGAGCAAGCCGGTGCAGGATTTCCTCGGCGTGTTCCGGCCGGACTTCGGCCAGCTCACGTCCGGCATGGTGTACCAGGAAGGCGACATCATCGATCTGGGTACGCTGATCCAGCCGAAGGCCGAGGCGGAACTCGCGTTCGTGCTGAAGCACGACCTGAAGGGCCCGGGCGTGACCGCGATGGACGTGATCCGCGCGACCGACTACGTCGTGCCGTGCTTCGAGATCGTCGATTCGCGCATCAACGACTGGAAGATCCGCATCCAGGACACCGTCGCCGACAACGCCTCCTGCGGCGTGTATGTCCTCGGCAAGACCAAGGGCGACCCGCGGAAGCTCGACATCACGCTCGCCGGCATGGTGCTGGAGAAGAACGGCGAAGTGCATTCGACCGGTGTCGGCGCCGCGGTGCAGGGCTCGCCCGCCAATGCCGTGGCGTGGCTCGCCAATACGCTCGGGGAACTGGGCATTCCGTTCAAGGCCGGCGAGGTGATCCTCTCTGGCTCGCAGTCGGCCCTCGTGCCGGTCGTCGATGGCGACGAACTCGTGTGCACGGTCGGCGGCCTCGGCAGCTGCCGGGTGAAATTTTCCGGAAGGAGCGCGGTGAGCGCCCCCGCCCGGCCGCCCGAAGGGGGCGCTCTACCTCCCCCGGGGAGGATGTCGCGCAGCGACAGGAGGGTAGTGCAATGAGCGGCGAAGCCATCCAAAGCAATGAATTGACGCTGTCGCGCGAGGACATCGTGCGCCTGAGCGAGCGCGTCGAAGGCGCCCAGACGCGCGCCTACGCGATCCCCAAACTCACGGACGAGTACCCGGCCATGACGATCGCCGACGGCTACGCGGTGCAGACCGAACTGCGCCGGCGCTACCTCGCGGCGGGCCACCGGCTCGTCGGCTGGAAGGCCGGGCTGACGTCCAAGGCCAAGATGCAGCAGATGGGCGTGAATGTGCCGTCGATCGGCTTCCTCACCGACCGCATGGCGCGGCCCGAGAACTCCGCGATCTCCACCGCCGATCTGGTGCATCCGCGCGTCGAGTGCGAAGTCGCGTTCGTGATGAAGAAAGACCTGCACGGCCCGGGCTGCACCCGCGAGGACGTGCTCGACGCGACCGACTACGTGCTGCCGGCCGTCGAGATCATCGATTCGCGCTTTTCGGGCTTCAAGTTCGACCTCGCCAGCGTGATCGCCGACAACGGCTCGTCCGCACGCTTTGTCGGCGGTGGCCGGGCGCGTTACGTCGAGGAACTCGATCTTCGCACGCTCGGCGTCGTGATGGAAAAGAACGGCGAGATGGTCGCGATGGGCGCCTCGGCGGCCGTGCTGGGTCACCCGGCGGAGGCGATCGCGATGCTGGTGAACATCCTCGCCGACATGGGCGAACACCTGCCCGCCGGCAGCTTCGTCATGAGCGGCGGCATCACCGAGGCGATTCCCGTGAAGCCGGGCGACAGCGTCATCGCGCGCTTCCAGGAACTCGGCAGCGTGTCGATGCGCTTCGTCTGAACACCCTCCTGAACACTCCCAACTCCAATAAAACAGAGAGACCCATGCCAATCATCGAAATGCACCTTTCGCACGGGCGGACGGCCGAGCAGAAGCGCAAGGTCGCGTCCGCCGTAACCGAAGCCGTCATCCACGCGCTCGGCGTGAAGTCCGAAGCCGTGCGAATCCTGATTACCGAACACGCCAACGAAGAGTTCTTCGTTGCCGGCGAAACCCTGGCGGAGCGTGCCGAACGGCAACGCGTCGCCGCACTGCAGGAGCAAGCTCAATGAAGAAGATCAAGTGCGCATTGATCGGGTCCGGCAACATCGGCACCGACCTGATCTACAAGATCAAGCGCAGCCCGGTGCTGGAGCCGGTGTGGATGGTCGGCATCGACCCGACGTCGGAAGGCCTGGCGCGTGCCCGCGAGATGGGCCTGAAGACCACCGCGGAAGGCGTCGACGGCCTGCTGCCGCACGTGCTGGATGACGACATCCAGATCGCGTTCGACGCGACCAGCGCGTACGTGCATGCGGAGAACAGCCGCAAGCTCAACGAGCTCGGCGTGATGATGATCGACCTGACGCCGGCCGCGATCGGCCCGCTGTGCGTGCCGCCGGTGAACCTGCGCCAGCACGCCGACAAGCTCGAGATGAACGTGAACATGATCTCGTGCGCGGGCCAGGCGACGATCCCCATCGTGAACGCCGTGTCGCGCATCCAGAGCGTCGAGTACGCCGAGATCGTCGCGAGCCTCGCGTCGAAGTCGGTCGGCCCCGGCACGCGCGCGAACCTCGACGAGTTCACCTTTACGACCTCGAACGCGATCAAGGTCGTGGGCGGCGCGCGCCGCGGCAAGGCGCTCGCGATCATCAACCCGGCCGAGCCGCCGATGATCATGCGCAACACGATCTACTGCCTGACCGACGACGAACCGGATCACGCGCGCATCACCGAGTCGATCCTGCAGATGATCGGCGAAGTGCAGAAGTACGTGCCGGGCTACAAGCTCGTGAATGGCCCGATCTTCGACGGCAACAAGGTGTCCGTCTTCCTCGAAGTCGCCGGGCTCGGCGACTACCTGCCCAAATACGCCGGCAACCTCGACATCATGACCGCGGCCGCGACGCGCACCGCCGAGATGTTCGCCGAGGAAATCCTCGCCGGAAAGATCCAGTTGAAAGCCGTGGAGACCGCATGATGAGCCAGTCCAACACTTCCTCCAGCCTCAAGGGGCGCAAGGTCGTCCTGCACGACATGTGCCTGCGCGACGGCATGCACGCCAAGCGTGAGCAGATCAGCGTCGAGCAGATGGTGAAGGTCGCCACCGCCCTCGACGACGCCGGTATCCCCTACGTGCAGGTCACGCACGGCGCGGGCCTCGGCGGCAACTCGCTGCAGCACGGCTTCGCGCTCGCCACAAACGAGGAATACATTTCGGCGGTCGCGTCGAAGATGAAGCAGGCCAAGGTGTCGGTGCTGCTGATTCCGGGCCTCGGCACGATGAAGGAGCTGCAGTCCGCCTACGACGCCGGCGCGCGTAGCGTGCACGTGGCGACGCACTGCACCGAGGCCGACACCTCGCCGCAGCACATCGCCTATGCGCGCAAGCTCGGCATGGACACGACCGGCTTCCTGATGATGTCGCACCTCAACGACGCCGCCGGCATTGCGCAGCAGGGCAAGCTGATGGAGTCCTACGGCGCGCAGACCATCTACGTCACCGACTCGGCCGGCTACATGCTGCCCGATGACGTGAAGGCGCGCGTCGGTGCATTGCGGGAGGTGCTGAAGCCGGAAACCGAGATCGGCTTCCACGGCCATCACAACCTCGGCATGGGCATTGCGAACTCGATCGCCGCAATCGAAGCCGGCGCGAGCCGCATCGACGGTTCGGTCGCGGGCCTGGGCGCCGGCGCCGGCAACACGCCGCTGGAAGTCTTCGCGGCCGTGTGCGAGCGCATGGGCATCGTCACCGGCGTCGATCTCTTCAAGCTGATGGATGTCGCCGAGGACGTCATCGTGCCGATGATGGACCACATCGTCCGCGTCGACCGCGAATCGCTGACCCTGGGCTACGCGGGCGTGTATTCGACCTTCCTGCTGCATGCGAAGCGGGCGGCCGAGCGCTTCGGCGTGCCGGCGCGCGACATCCTGGTCGAGCTGGGCCGCCAGAAGATGATCGGCGGCCAGGAAGACATGATCCAGGACACCGCGATGACGATGGCGAAGGCGCGCGGCCTGCTGCAGGGTGCGGCGGCCTGAGTTCGGGCGATGACAGCCTTCGATCGTTGTGACGCGCTCGCCGTCGTCGTCGGTGCCACCGGCGACTTCGGCGGGGCGATCGTCGCGCGGCTGCTCGATGCCGGCCTCGGTGTCGTCGCCGTCGCGCGACGCGAGGACGCCTTGCGCGACCTCGCCGCGCGTCACCCCGGCGTGCGCGCCTGTGTCGCCGACATCGCAGGCGACACCGCGATCGACGCGATCGCCGCGATGGCGACGAAACCCGTACGCATGGTCGTGCACGGGCCGGGTGTCGCCGTTGCCGGCGGCATCCTGACGGCGCCGCCCGGGGCGCTCGCGGACGCCGTCAACATCAAGGTCGGCGGCATGTTGCGCCTTGTGCGCGCGGTCGATGCGCAATTGCAGCCCGGATCGCGTCTGGTCGGCATCGCCGGGCATTACGGGCTGGAGCCGACCGCGTATGCGGCAGCGGCGGGCGTCGCCAACGCGGCGCTGGTCAATGCGATGCGCCAGTTGAGCCTCGCCTACGGCGCGCGGGGCGTCACCGCGCACACCATCGCGCCCGGTCCGGCCGACACCGCGCGACTGCATCGTGTCGCGGCAGACCGGGCCACGCTGCGGGGCACGACCGTCGACGCGGTGCTCGACGAGATGCGTGCCGAATCGTCGCTCGGCGCGCTGGTCACGCCCGCGCAGGTCGCGTGGGCGGTAGGGTTGCTCCTCGCGCCCGAAGCCGATGCGATGACCGGTTCCACGCTGATGCTCGACGCCGGCCGCCGTCGCGGTCTGCCCTGAATCACCAGGAGATCGACAATGCCGATCCTGCACTTCCACCTCGTCGAGGGCCAGTACAGTGCCGAGCAGCACGAGCGCCTGCTGGTCGAGTCGAGCCACTTCTTCGCCGAAGTCCTGCGCTGCCCGCTCGATCGCGTGCGCGCCTTCATTCACCTTTACCGCCCCGACCTCGTCGCCGTTGCCGGCGTGCCCGTCAGCGTGGAAGCGAGGAGGGCGCCGTACTTCAGCTTCATCGTCATGGAAGGCCGTCCCGTCGAAGAGCGGCACCGCCTCCTCGCGGGCTTCACCGACATCGTCGTCGACACGTTGCGCGTCGAGCGCGAACTGGTGCGCGGCGGCATCGTCCCGGTGCAGCCGGAAAACTGGTCCATCGGCGGCGAACCCGGCAGCGTGAGGCGGCAGGCGGAAGTCGCCGCCCGCGCCGCAGCGGCGAACGCGACATGAAATTCGCCGTCACGATCGAGGATACTGGCGAGCGCTACGACTGCGCCGACGGGGAATCGCTGCTGGCGGGCATGGTTCGCCTGGGCCGGCGGGGCATTCCGGCCGGCTGCTGCGGCGGCGGCTGCGGCGTGTGCAAGATCGAGGTCACTGCGGGCGAATTCGAGGCCCGGGTGATGAGCAGGCAGCACGTGAGCGTCGTGGAACAGGCGCAAGGTCGCGTGCTGGCCTGTCGCGTGTATCCGCGCAGCGACATCTCACTGCGCGTGATCGGCAAGATGCAAAAGTGCGTGTGTCGCGGCACCAGCGATACGCGCAGGGAACACTGAACGCTGCAAGGCCTTCGCCCTATTGGAGAACGCACTGATGAACGTACTGATCGTCCACGCCCATAACGAGCCGCAGTCCTTTAACACGGCGTTGAAGGACACGGCCGTCACGGAGCTCGAACGCGGCGGGCACGAGGTGAAAGTCTCGGACCTGTATGCGATGAACTGGAATCCGGTGGCAAGCGGGGCGGATTTCGGCAGCCGGGCCAATCCGGACTACCTCGTGTACGCGCTCGAACAGCGCCACAACTACGAGGCCGGCACCATCGCCGATGACATCCGCGAAGAGATCGAAAAGGTTCGGTGGTGCGACCTGCTGATCCTGAACTTTCCGATCTACTGGTTCTCGGAACCGGCGATCCTCAAGGGCTGGATCGATCGCGTGATGATCTCGGGCGTGTTCTACGGCGGCAAGCGCATCTACGACCGCGGCGGCATGCGCGGCAAGCGCGCGATGGTCACCTTCACCCTCGGCGGGCGCGAGCATATGTTCGGACCGGACGCGATCCACGGAGAAATCGAATCCATGCTGCGCCCGCTGCTACAGGGCACGCTCGCGTACTGCGGCTTCGACTTGCTGCCGCCCTTCGTCGGCTACCACGTTCCCTACATCAGTCCGGAGGGAAGGGCGCAGATCCTGGCCGATTACCGCCAGCGGCTGAACACCGTCGAACGCCTGCAGCCCCTCAGGTTTTCCAGCATGGACGATTTCGACGACAGGCTGATGCCCAAGCGCGAAGCGCAGGTGCTCTGACAAAACGGGGGCGGGCATGACTTTGTGCCGCTGCTTTGGTGAGCGAGGCTGCCCATGCCTCGCTCATCCGGAATGGATCGCTCCGGGAACCACGCTAAATCAGCGAGTCCCTGTCGGCCTTCGGACTCAGTACAAACGCATTCCGTTTGGATTCCCCAAGCATTGACTCGTTAGTCCCAATCGTGACCGCCCGCGTTTTCCGGAAGCGTGCACGACTCAATGCTCGCGGCGCCAGATCAGCTGGTCGTTGCGGAACACCTCCTTGACGCGGTGCATCGGCATACTCCGGGCATTGCCGTCTTCATCAAGGAGGTTGAGCATCGAATGGTTTTCGAAATCGACCGACAGGTCGCGTAGGTCGACGCGAACAATTCGACGTGCGACGCGGTCGTAATAGCCGAGCACGAAATGCGCGGCGCCGAACTCTGCGTCCCAGCGGATGCGGCTCAGCAACTCATGCAGGGGCGTCATGACCGGATCCTCTCTCCTCATCTCGCGCGCGGAACAGGCGCCGTCGCCGCGATGCCTCACCGGATAAGTCACGTCGTCGCGTTCGACGACGCGCCGTTCGACCGCATGCATCGTGGTGACGTTCTCGTCGTCGGTACCGTATTCGCCGGCGGCCGGCTTGACGGCGTGCTGTCGGGCAAGCTGCGGCGCGACGGCGCGAATGCGACACGCGTTCTCGAACAGATCGTCCGGCGTTCTCGCTTCTTCCCGCAAATCCACGCCGTGCTGCTGCAGGGCATCACGTTTGCGGGCTTCAACGTTGTCGATCTGTCGACGCTGAACGCGGCGCTCGGTGTGCCCGTGCTCGTCGTGCTGCGCCAGCCTCCCGACTTCGATGCGATCCGGCGGGCGCTTCTCGATCACGTCCGCGGCGGCGCACGCAAGTGGCGACTGATCGAAGCGGCCGGACCTGTCGAAGCCATCGGCCCGCTATTCGTGCAGCGCGCGGGCATTACCCTCGCAGCCGCGACGTCCTTGCTTCAAGGACTCCGTCAGCACAGCCTGGTTCCGGAGCCGCTCCGCGTCGCCCACCTGATTGCGGGCGGGGTGACGCGCGGCGAGAGTAGGGGCCGGGCGTGACCGTGCCGGACTGTCTTGCCACGCCGATGACCTGCCGACTACTTTTTTGCACCACGGCCGGAGACACGATCGGCGCACGATGTCCGGAAATGCAAAAAGGGCAACCCGCCGGGGCTGCCCTTCTCTGAATTTGGTGCCGCTTATCTGACTCGAACAGATGACCTACCGCTTACAAGGCGGTTGCTCTACCAACTGAGCTAAAGCGGCGCGGGCCGGATTATAGCGTATGACTGCCATCCTGAAAGCGTTGATAGATGGCTTCGACTTCCGGCCTGCAGTCCAGCAATGCCTTAACCGTTGGGGCATAGAGTTGTGCGCCGCTCATCCGTTCGATTTCGTCGAAGGCGTTGGCAAGCGTCCAGGCGGGTTTATAGCTGCGTGCGCAGGCGAGTGCATCGAAGACGTCGGCGGTGGCGACGATGCGCGCCTCGAGCGGGATGGCGTCGCCGGCCAGTCCATGCGGGTAGCCGCTGCCGTCCATGCGCTCGTGATGGGCGATGACGATGTTACGCAGCATGCCGATGTTGGCGAGGGTGTCGAGACCGAAGTCGCTGATCAGGCGATCGGCCATCCTGAGTCCGACGACGACATGCTGGCGCATCTCGGTGCGTTCCGCATCGTCGAGTTTTCCCGGTTTCAGCAGGATGCGGTCGGGAACGCCGACTTTGCCAATGTCATGAAGCGCGGCGAACAGGAAGATGTTTTCCGCGTAGTCGTCGGTCTTGCCGTGGGCGGGACCGATTTCGCGGGCGATAAGTCGTGCATAACGCGCCATGCGGTCGAGGTGGGCGCCGGTTTCAAGGTCGCGTACGTGGGCGAACTGGCTCGCGAGTCGCAGGCCGCCGACGAGCATCTGCACGGAGGCGAGTTCCTGGGTGACGATCATGCCGATGAGATGGCCGGAAAGCAGCAGATCGGCGACGACCTGGTCAGTAAAGACGTCGCGTTCGCGCGAATCGAAAAACAGGAAGCCGAGCAGCTGTTCGTTATGCCGGATCGGCAGGGTGAGGCTGGACAGGAAGCCTTCGTGGTGCAGCCAGCGCGAATGCACGGTGTCGCTGCCCGCGATGGTGCTGAGATCGTTGAGGATGCGCGCTTCGCCGCTCCGGGCGATGGCCAGCAGCGAGGGGACGTCGTCGATCGTGCATTCATAGCCGGCCAGCGGCGTTGTGACGTGATCATTACTGGCAACGAAGGTCTTGAGCCGTCGCATCTCCGGGTCGTACAGGGCGACGGCAATGCGGGCAATTGCGGGGTGTCGCTGATGGATGCGTTGGTGCAGGTCGCGGACCTTGTCGTTGACGGACGCAATGTGGAGATTGCTGGCCTGACGGGCGGCGGATGCGGCGAATTCCTGCCAGCTGTCTTTGAGGCTCATGGTCGTCGCGCTCGCTGAAATATTTTTGAATTATTCAGCACGGCAGCACGCCTCGCCAGCCTTTTCGGCGCGCGTTTGCTCCGGCGCAACACCGGCCCCGGCGCGGGGTCAGTACTGCATCTGCGCGGTACGCAGTTTTTCGATATCGAGGATGTGGATGGTGCGGCCTTCGACGCCGATCAGCCCGGCTTCGGCAAGCTCGTGCAGGATGCGCGAGAAGTGTTCCTGCGTGAGGTTGAGTCGCGACGCGATGGTGCCCTTGCTGGTGGGCAGGCGCACCGAGACACGGCCGCGGGCGCCGGGTTCGCCGCTGATCTCTTCTTCGCGCAGCAGGTAGCCGACGATGCGTTCGCGGCCCGATCGCAGCGAATAGGTTTCGACATCGGCAATCAGGTGGTGCAGGCGATGCGACAGGCCGGCGATGATCCTGCGGCAGAACGAGGGATCGCGGTCCATTTCCTCGAACACCACGTTCTTGGCGATATGCAGCAATTTGCAGTCGGTAAGCGCCTGCGCCATCACGACGTAGGGCTTTTCCATGAACATCACGGCCTCGCCGAAACTCTGGCCGGGACGGATGATCTCGATGACTTTCTCCTGTCCTTCGGACGAGGTGAAGGCGAGCTTGATCTGGCCGGACAGCACCAGGTGAAAGCCATGGCAGGGGTCGCCGCGGTGGAACAGGACGGTGCCCTTGTCGACATTCTGCTCACGCACCCCGCGGGCGAAACGCACCAGTTCGGCGGGGTCGAAGCCGTCGAGCAGCGGGATGTGGGCGAGGAGCTTGCACAGCCGTTCGGCTTCGGGCTTCGGTGTTGCGGCTGCGGGGGGCGTTTCAAGGCATTCGATGGCCGGCATGTCATCACCGCGTCAGTTGGGCGTAGAACATCGGGAGCCGCGCGGGGAGTTCTTCGGGCTTGCGGATCACCGCGAAGCCGGCCGGGCCGAACAGATGGGGCAGGTAGCCCGCGCCTTCACGGTCGATCGTCACGCAGAACGGGACGAGACCCTGCTTGCGCGCTTCGCCGACTGCGACGCGGGTGTCTTCGATGCCGTAGCGCCCTTCGTAGAGATCGAGGTCGTTCGGCTTGCCGTCGGAGAGGATCAGCAGGATGCGCCGGCTGGCCTGTTCGGCCGCGAGCAGCTGGCTCGCGCGGCGGATCGCAGCGCCCAGGCGCGTGTAGTAGCCCGGTTTGATTGCGACGATGCGGCCACGGATACGGTCGTCGAAGCGGTCGCCGAAATCCTTGAGGCGGTGGAAGCGCACCTGGCTGCGCTTGACGGACGAGAAGCCGGCGAGCGCGAAGCGGTCACCGGTCGCGCCGAGCGCCTCGCCGAAGAGCAACAGGGTGTCGCGGATCACGTCGATGACGCGCGCTTCGCTGGAGACCCAGCTGTCGGTCGACAGCGACAGATCGGCGAGCACCATGCAGGCCAGATCGCGTTCGCGCTTCTCCAGCGACAGGTAAAGCTGGTCAGAAGGATGGCGGCCGACGGCGCGGTCGGTTTGTGCGCGGACGACGGCGTCGAGGTCCAGTTCGCTGCCGTCCGCCTGCGCCTTGATCCAGCGACGCCCCGGTTGCAAGGCGGCGAACTGCTGGTGCAGGCGGCGCGCGGTACGGCGCAGGTTTTCCGGCAGCGGGCAGGCGGGTGCGTCGCGCGCGGCAAGTTCCGCCAGCCGCACGTGGTCTTCGAGCAGGATGCCCTTGCGATAGTCCCACTCGGGCAGGGGTATGCCGGGGCCGAGCACGACGTCATCTTCGGCCGCCGAGGGCAGGTCGAGGTCGAAACGCACCTTGGAGGCGACGCGCTCATTGTCCTGGGTCAGCGACAGGTGGTCGAGGTCGCGCGCTGCGTCGGCGGCGTTGGGGTCCGGGTCGTCGTCGGTGGGGCGGTTGATGCGCAGGAACTCCGCGACTGCGAGCAGACTTTCCGCACGGAACATCAGCAGCAGGCCATTCTTTTCCTGCGGCATGTCGACTTGTTCGGCGCGGTGCGCACGGCGTTCGGTTTCCTCGAACGCGGGCGGTCCGCCGTCGGCGGTCTGTTCGGGGTCGGCGCCGCTGCGGCGCGTTGCGCTGCCCGCGGAGCAGAGCGAGCCGGTGAGCCACAGCATCACCGGATGGGCGGGCGGCGTGCCCTCGGGAACGGCGGGCAGGGTGAATACCGTCCCCGGTGCTTCGAGCGCACGACGGATGGCACGTTCGCGCTCGGCTTCGGCGGCCGGCAGTTTTTCCGGCTGCGGACGCGTCGGCAGGTATGCGGCAACCAGGCGCCGGTAGCGCGGCTCCAGCCCCGGCCAGGCATGCAGCGCGGCGCAGGTGGCAAACTGATTGGTGCGGAAGGTTTTTGCGGCTTCGTCGCAGCCCTCGGCTTCGATGCCGTCGTGGGCCGCGGCAAGGGCGGCGAGCCACAGGTAGAGATCGCGGTTGAGCGAGCGTTCGGGGAACAGGTCGATTTCCGGCGGCAGGCGCAAGGTGGACGGGTCCATGCGCGCCCGCGCAGCACGGTCGCCGGCGCCGGCGATGCGTGCCAGCAGGCTGCGGCGTGCGCCGTGTTCGTCATTGGTCGCCGCGGCGACGCGCAGTCCGGAATCGCCGCCGAGCGCCCGGAAAAATACCCCGGCAGTGCGCTCGATCTCCTTGAGCTTGACCACCGCCTCCGGGTGATTGCCGATTGCAGTGCGGGTGACCCAGCGATGCCAGAGTTTGCCGACGACTTCTTCCATGGTTCTAGCGCTCCTTGCCGGAGCGGAAGCCGGCCTCATTCTGACGTGCTGCCTCGGCGCTCACCCACTGCAACAGCGGGCCTTGCGGATTGTCGCGCTGGCTTTGTTCGCAGGCCTCGACGCACTGCGCGCACTGCGTGCAGGTGAACATCAGGCGTTTGATGTTGCGCGGCGTGAGCCGCATCGGGCAGACCGCGTCGCAGGCCGACTGGCGATCCGGCAGACAGGTCGCACAGTCAGCCGCACGCTTGCGCTGGAAACCGACAACCATCGCATTGCGATTGCCCATCCATGCAAGGCTCTGGAACAGGCCGACCGCACACGCGTAGCGGCAGAACAGGTGACGCGCGAACAGGAATTCCATCGTCAGCGCGGTGGTTGCAGCTGACAGGAAGATCGTCTGGTTGCGCGTGAACTCGCCGCCGAAGAGATTGCCGTAGACCTCGGCGGGCGGCAGCAAGTAGCTCAGGAACACGATCGCCCACAGGAACGCGAAGAACACCGCCGCCGGCACGACGACAGCCCACCAGCGTGCGTCCGGTCGCCACGGCGTACCGTCGGCCTTCCACGGCGGCAGCGGCTCCTTCACCCATACGCTCGGTTTCCCGGAGGCCTTTTGCATCAGCTTGTTGATCGTCTCCACGACCGAGAAATGCGGGCACAGCCAGCCGCAGTAGAGACGGCCCCATTTCCACGACACCCACAGGAACGCGCCCGCGCCGACGAGGATTGGCGCGAACAGCCGGAACATCACGTTCGACCCCGCTTCCAGTGCGCCGATGCGGCCGGCGATGAAATCGTCCAGCCCCAACCGCCACTCCATCCCGAGCAGCCACGCGTGCCCGGCGTTCAGGTCATAGCGGAACAGGTCGAAGACCGGCGCGAGAATGAACAGCGTGAAGAACGCGGTCTGGAATGCGATGCGTTTTTTCTGCGTGCGGTTGTGGCCGGCCGGTTTCGCCGTTGCGATCGGGATGACCCGGCGGGCAGGTTTGCCCGTCGCGGCGGCGTTTGCCGAATCGGGTGGCATCATCGAGATCAGCGACGGGGGGAGCGGTCCGTTCATCGGTTCAGTCCAGAAGTTTCGGCCCGATCACCGGGAAGCGGTAGGGACGATCGAGCATTGCGCGATTCAGGCCGATTACCCCGAACAGAATCATCATCGCGTGGAAACTGACGAAATAGATCACGCCGACCACCCACGACCACGGGTTGTCGAATCCGCCAAGCAGAAAAATGACCACGCTGACCCCCACCAGCAGGCCGCCGCCCCACAGGCTCGCGGCGACGGTCTGGCGCAGGTGGTTGCGTGCCAGTAGCGGCGCGCTGTCGCGGTAATGCCACCACAGCGCGACGAGGATGAGAAAGGCGATGCCCGGCGCGATCATCAGATTCACGAGAAACAGCGATTGCGCGGCGACCGCGAGTGGCGGGCCGGGCATGTTCTCCTTCAGCAGATTGTGTTCCTCGACGGGCATCGTGCAGTCTCCTGGCGGTTGGACCGGGCGCCGGGACAATCCTCAGCGGCCGAAGGTTGCCGAAACCACTTCCATCAGTGCCTCGGCGACTTCCGGGTCGTCCGTGAGACTCTCGACAATTGCTGCGCGGCAGGCGGTCACCGGGTCCATGCCGTCGCGCACCAGCAGTGCCGCATATACAAGCAGGCGGGTACTCGCTGCCTCTTCAAGATCCTGGTCCTTCAACGTGCGCAGCGAGTGCGCGATCGACACCAGGCGGCGCGCCAGGTCCGGCGCGCAACCGGATTCGCCGATCAGGATCGCTTCCTCGCGCTCGCTCGCCGGAAAGTCGAAGCGCAGGCTGACGAAACGCTGCCGCGTCGAGGGTTTCATCCCCTTCAGCAGGTTCTGGTAGCCCGGGTTGTAGGACACCACCAGCATGAAGGACGGCGGTGCCAGCAGCTGTTCGCCGGTGCGGTCGATCGGCAGGATGCGGCGGTCGTCGGCCAGCGGATGCAGTACCACGGTCGTGTCCTTGCGTGCTTCGACCACCTCGTCCAGATAACAGATTCCCCCCTCGCGCACCGCGCGCGTCAGCGGGCCGTCGCACCACATCGTCTGGCCGTCGCCGATCAGATGGCGGCCGACCAGATCCGCGGCGGTCAGGTCGTCGTGGCAGGCCACGGTGAACAGCGGCAGGCCCAGGCGTGCGGCCATGTGCGCGACGAAGCGCGTCTTGCCGCAGCCGGTCGGGCCCTTGATCAACAGCGGCAGGCGGTTCTTCCACGCATGTTCGAAGACGCTGATTTCGTCACCCGCCGGCTGGTAGAACGGAGCGTCGAGTTGGGGAGATTCAAGCTTCATGTTGCGAGTCCTTTCCAGTAGGCGAGACCGATCAGCGAGCACACCAGGGTCATCCAGCCGAGCGCGAGCATCGGCCACATCAGCGGGGCGCGACGCAGCGCCATATAATCGAGAATGATCAGGGAGCCCTTGCCGAACGCGATCGCGAACAGCAGTGCCGTTACTACGGGGCCAGCCTTGCCGCCTTCCCCGATGGTCCAGGTCAGCATCGTCGCGGCGATCAGGATTGCCCAGATGATCGCGGCGCGCCGCGGTGTGCCGTGCGAGGAGGCGCGCGGGGAGGAGAGTGATGATTGCATTGTTGGGTACCTCTCAGCGCATCACGTAGATCAGCGGAAACAGGATCAGCCACACCAGATCCACCATGTGCCAGTAAGCGGCGCCTGTCTCGATTCCGTTCATGTTGTCGGGACCGTAGCGACCGTTGCGGGCGCCGTTCCACATGGCAACGAGGATCACCATCCCGAGGATCACATGCATGAAGTGGAAGAAGGTCAGCGACAGATAAAACATGTGGAAGGTGCTCGACGACAGGCTCACGCCCGCGGCGATCTTCTCCGCGTATTCGAACAGCTTCACGACGACGAAGCCGCCGCCGCATGCGAACGCGCCGGCAAGCCAGGGGGCTGCGCGTCGGCTCTCGCCCGCTTGCGCGAACTGCACTGCGCGCACCACCAGGAAGCTCGAGGTCAGCAACAGCACGGTGTTGACCGCACCCGACGTTCGATCGAGCGCGAGTTGTTCGGCGTTGAACAGTTCGACGTTGTTCGAACGGGCAAAGGCGTAGGTGATGAAGAACACACCGAATACGAGCAACTCGGCGAAGATGAAGACCCAGATCGCCAAGTCGCCGGGAAGGTGCCGCACGGCAGCAGCCGGCGCAGGAGCTTGGACGGGCAGGGAGGGCATCAGGGTTTGGGCGCAAGTGTTCATGGGTTCAGTCTACGAAGCGACGTCCCCTTGGACCTTGATTCTGGTTAACTCGCGCCGGCCGTCTTCCGGATCTTCGGGGAATCCCACCCACAAAATAAAAAAGGGGCGGCAAACGCCGCCCCAAGTCCGCGTCCTCAGCTCTTGACGAGCCGGGAGCAGAGTTCGATTACGCAGTGATCAGAGGCTTGCTCTCGCCCTTGACGAAGAAGCTCACCAGGTAGGTCACCAAGCCGATCGAGAACACCACGCCCGCCCACAGGCGCATCCAGTAGAACAGCGCGATCTGGTCCTGCACCTGCATGAACGGCATCGGCGTGTCGGAGACGCGCTGCAGCCACACCTGCAGGATGCCGGCGGCGGTGAGGAACAGGGTGATGAACACCATCGAGATCGTCATCAGCCAGAACGCCCACATCTCGCACACCTGCGAACGCTCACTGTTGGCGGCACGACCGCGCAGCAAGGGCATCGCGTAGCTGATGATGGTCAGCACCACCAGCACGTAGGCGCCGTAGAAGGCCATGTGGCCGTGGGCAGCGGTAATCTGCGAACCGTGCGTGTAGAAGTTCACCGGGGCCAGGGTGTGCAGGAAGCCCCACACGCCCGCGCCGAGAAAGGCCATCACGCCGGTGCCCAGCGCCCACAGCACAGCAGCCTTGTTCGGATGCTCGCGGCGGCGACGGTTCACCATGTTGAACGCAAACACGGTCATCGCGAAGAACGGGATCGGTTCCAGCGCCGAGAAGATCGAACCCCACCACTGCCAGTATTGCGGCGTACCGATCCAGAAGTAGTGGTGACCGGTGCCAATCAGGCCGGTGACAAGCGCCAGCGTGATGATCACGTACAGCCACTTCTCGATCACTTCACGGTCCACCCCGGTAACCTTGATCAGCACGAAGGCCAGCATCGCCGCCATGATCAGTTCCCACACGCCTTCCACCCAGAGGTGCACCACCCACCACCAGTAGAACTTGTCCTTCACCAGGTTGCCCGGGTTGTAGAACGAGAACAGGAAGAACACCGCCAGGCCCCACAGGCCGAGCAGCAGCACGATGCTGATCACGGTCTTGCGGCCTTTCAGCATCGTCATGCTGATGTTGAACAGGAACGCCAGTGCGACGATGACGATACCGATCTTGGTCAGCAATGGCTGTTCGAGGAACTCTCGACCCATTGTTGCCAGGATGTTGTTACCCGTCATCTCGGCAAGCGTCGAATACGGCACCAGCAGGTAGCCGAGGATCGTCGCTGCGCCCGCGATCAGGAAGACCCAGAACATCAACAGTGCCAGCTTCGGGCTGTAGAGCTCGGTTTCCGTCTCTTCGGGAATCAGGAAGTACGCTGCCCCCATGAAGCCGAACAGCAGCCACACGATCAGCAGGTTGGTATGGACCATCCGCGCGACGTTGAACGGGATTTCCGGGAACAGGAAGTCGCCGACCACGTACTGCAGGCCCATGGCCAGGCCGAAGATGATCTGCCCGACGAAAAGTCCGATCGCCGCTATGAAGTATGGCAGCGCGACCGATTGCGATGAGTATTTCATGGTTTGATATCCCCTTGAAGTTTTCGATTCGCTGCGCTCAGCCCTCGATGTTGGGAGGCCATTTCTGGGTATTGATCTCGGAGGTGTACTTCAGGAAGGCCACCAGGTCGTCCAGTTCCTGCTCAGTCAGGTTGAACTGAGGCATCTGCCGGCGTCCGGGCGCTCCGGTCGGTTGCGACTTGATCCACGCCTTGATGAACTCCGGTCCGCGGCGCGGATAGACGTTGCCGAGCTCCGGCGCGAAGTACGCGCCCTCGCCCAGCAGGGTGTGGCAACCGATACAGTTGCGTGTTTCCCATATGTGCTTGCCTGCCAGCACTGACGGGGTGAGATTGGCTCTGTTGTCGGATTTCGGCAGTCCGCTCATGGTGTCGAAGGTCAGCGCCACCAGGAGCAGGAAGAAGAACACTGTCCCGCCGTAAAAGATGTTGCGAGCCATCGCCTTGGTGAAGGTACCGCTCATGGTTTTCCCCTCATTGTTTTGTCATGCGTCCGAGTGGTTGATAAATAACCCGAAGGTTGAACGCATGATGCTCAGCGGGGGAGGGCGACTCCATGATTTGAATCAATTTCGCAAAGTTGGCGGGTTTTGGTGCGGCAAAGAAATGGGGCCGGAATTGCGGAAAAGGTTTCCCTTCGCGCAATTCCGGCCCCGCCGGCCGGTTAAACCGGGCTTAAAAGATCAGTAAGTGTGGCTCACCATCACGCCGCCACCCCATTCCGGGCTGTTGTCGGTGAAGCCTTTGACGCCATACACCTGCAGCTTCCATGCGTCGCTCAGCTTCTGGCTCACGAACAGCGACATCTCGCTGATCGGATCGCCTTGCGACGTGAGCTTCTCGCGCCAGTCGTAGGCCGCGCCGACGGTGGTGGCCGGTGCAAGCTTGAGTGCCAGACCGACCGTCGCATACACGGGATCGTCGAGGTCGGAATCCCCCATGTTCTTCCAGCCCAGCGTACCGAAGCCCGTAACGGAACCGAAGTTCTTGGCCACGTCGACCTGCAGCGCATAGTCGGTCTTGTTGTTGCCGAGGCAGGAGCTCTCTGCCGTCGGCATCTTCACCTTGCCGACGGCGTCGAGCAGCAGACCGCCCTTGCTACCGTCGAGGATCGTATAGCCGGCGCTGGCGGTGATGTCGCCGAGGCCGGTTTCCGTGCCGCTACAGTCGCCACCCTCCAGCGGATCGCCGTCCGGTCCCACCACGGCATCGGTGATGCTCAGGTAGGGAACAGTCATCTTCAGTGTCACCGGCCCGGTTTCGTACTTCGCCGCAATCGGCACGTACCAGGTTTCGCTGGTGGTGTTCGTGCCGTATTTGCCGCTCGAATAGTCGAGTCCTGTGGTCATTGTCAGCTCGCCGGCGACTGCCGGCAGCGTCATGGCCGCGAGAATGCCTGCTGCGAGCGTACGAGTGTGTCCCATGTGTTTCCTCCCTGTCAGATTGCAGTGTGTTGGCGTATTGAATTAATCGTGATCGGGTCTTTCGATTTTTTCCGGCCTTTCGATCTTCGGTGGTCGATCGACTCTCTCCGGTTTTTCGATTCTGTCGATGCGCTCCACGCGGTCGATGCGCTCCCCTTTGTTGAAGATTTCGACACGTTCGCGTATTTCCGTCCGATCCCCTGATGTCCGAACCTCCAGACGCTCCCGGCGCAGCAGCTCCCCATCGGCATTTTCGACGCGTCGTTCAATCTTCTCACGTTCGATTTCCCCCGTAGCCGATACGCTGCGCTCGATCCTTTCGCGCCCGCTTTCGTCTTCGGTTTCAATGCGGATGCGTCCGTCGTCCGTGTCGACGCGCGACTTGCCCGAGCCGCTGCGGCTGTCTTCGTCCTCGTCTTCATGCCCGTCGGACTTCGCGCCTGACTTGCCGCGCTGCCCGCCGCCGCGCGACTCCGAGCCATCACGCACGAACTCGATGTGCGTTGCCTTGACCTCTCGGGTGCCGCTGAAGACGCCACTGACGCGCACACGCCGGTTGGTATTCAGATCGGTTACCTCGCCGCCGCTAAACGCCGTGCCGCCATCCAGCTCCACCGAGAAGCCACTTATCATAACGCGGTTGTCGAGACGATCAAGCACCAGTCCTTCGACGATGGCGTCCCGCACGCGACCGGCAAACGGAATGCTCGGGTCATTGCGCGCCTGCGTCACCTGCAGCGTTGTCCCGGTCCACGTGCCGCGCACCAGCAATTCGCGCCCATCAGCCGGAGCCTTGCCCGACAAGGCCAGCCCCAGCAACGAGTCCTTGCGGTCGATCGCGCCGATGGCGCTCGCGTCGCGCATATCCGGCGCGCGTTCGATGCGCGTGGCGACAACTTCGCCCTGCGCACTGCGCAAGCCGCTGACCCGCACCGGTTCGCCGGAGCGCAGTCCCGCATCGACTTTCGCGTCCGGAGCGAGGCGCACGCTTTGACCCATCACGCGTAGCGGCGACGATGCGGTTGGCAGGGACGTCAATGGTCCTTCGTACGCGTTCAGAATCGCGATGTTGCGTGCCTCCAGGCCGCGGCTGGTGGTGCCGGCTTCCACCGCTACCACCTGACCCACCGCGAGACGGGCGGTCTTGCTGCTGACGCCGTTCTCGGTGACCGGTACCTCTTCCTCATAGTGCACCTCGACGCCGTTGACGCAGATCGAGGCAAAGCCGGTAATCGTCCCGACAATCCCCGTGCCGCCGAGGCCGCCGTCACGAGCGGGGGCTCCGGTGCCGCCGATGCCGCCGTGAGCGATCTCGCCGGTGCCACCGGATCCGCCGGGGTTGCTTGCCACGGGAGCGCCTGTTCCGCCGATCCCCGGCGCGGCACTGGCAGGCTGTGGTGCGCCGGTTCCGCCAATGCCGTGGTCGGTGGTCGGCGCACCGGTTCCACCGATTCCACCTTCACGTTGGGGGGCACCGGTGCCCCCGATGCCCCCGGGGTCGACACACACCGGCGCAGCATGTACCGACACAGACATACACAGTGCCAGGGCAAGGCTGCTCGCAAGCTTGCAGAGAGTGCCGGAAAGAGTGGTCACGGATGTTTGGTCCCCGATTCATCGACTACCGCTGTCGGCGGCGGAGCACTCGCTTCGCTGTAGAAATACAGGCCGATGGTGACCCGCTGCTGTGCGTCGGGGCCCGTGGCATCGCGTGCTTCGAGTTGGGACGCGAGCGTATTGAAGGCGATCAGCGTCTGCATGCCATCTGCCGATACGGCGTCGCGTAGTTGTTCGATGCTGGCGGGGGAGAGTGCATCGTAATGCACGCTGCGCTCGAAAAAGGCCGGCCCGTCGGCCGTCAGGTTGTGTACCGCTGCGCAGGCGTGGTCGTGAACGTTGTGACCAAAATACGCCGCCTTCTCGTCGAAGCCCTTCTGCGGCACGAAAGCGGTTGTTTCCAGATGCACCCGGTCCTCGCCATCGATACGCGCAATTCCCAGGCGCTGCCATTCGTCGAGCACGACACGGGCGCGGATGTCCTTGCTCACGTGGCCGACGAGGGCGTCAAACGATTGCCCGCCGCCAGCGCTCGCAAGCCGCGGCAATGGCGCCGCCTGGCCGGGCCGGATGCAGAACGGTGGCGTGCTCAGCCATGTACTTACCAGATGTGCCCCGAGGGATACCGCCTCCGGCAGTTGTTCCGAGAAATCGTGCGGCGCGTCACGCAGACGCCTGACATCCTTGCGATGTACGCCGGTGATGAGGCTGATGCGGCTGTCACTCGGCGGCTTGTCGTCAAGACGGAATTCCTGCTCCGCAACTTCGACAAATACTCCCTTCAGCATGTCGGCGAAGTAAGTATAGGTAACGCCCTTCTTCAGCATCAAACGCACCAGCGGCCGCATCACGCGCCGAAGCGCGTGAAGGACCGACGCCGGCGGGTTCGGGGAGGGCATGGAAGTCTTTCCTGATGATAGTAAGTTTCATTCTATCGCCGTGTGGGAAAACTTTCCATGTGCTCCCGTTGGACGTGACGCGATCAACCGCGCTCGCGGCGCTCGATCTTTTCCAGACGCTCGACCTTTTCCGGGCGTTCGATCCTTTCGAGACGTTCCACCTTCTCGATGCGCTCGAGCTTCTCCGGACGCTCGCGTTTCTCGATGCGTTCTGCGCGCTCAATGCTCGATGACGCGGGACGATCGACGGTCTTCACGCGCTCGAGGCTGCGGATGACCTCGCCGGCGTCGTTGCGACGGATGTCGCTGCGCGTGCGTACCGGAACACCGTCGATGAGCTCCAGGCTGGAACTGCGTTCGCGTACGACCACGCCGTCCGCATTGGTTCGGATGTCGGTACGGGACTGTTCAAGCAGTCCGCCATCGGTGCCGAAGGTCATCTCCATGCTGCGGTTGCGGGTCGGCGCGGCGCCGGTCGCGCTCAGCGTGCGGACGCGGGTGACGGTCGTCGTACCGTCGGGATTGGTGACCGTTTCGACCGTCTGCACCGGGGCTGCGCCCATTGGCTGCGAGTCGTCGACACTACCGTCGCCTCGCAGTTTGACGCCCTCGGCGGTCAGATCGTCGCTGTCGGCGGCGCCGACGGTGGTGCCATGGAGGGCAATGAACAGTGCCGCTGTCGCACACAGCGGGGCGGTGATCCACGAAGTCCTTTTCATCTCTTTCTCCTGATGGTCTTTTAAGTGGGAATATTTCCCACGCAAGCCAAGATTAGGCTCGGAACATTGGTGAGTCAAGGCGGATAGCCGTGTCGCTTGTATCAGGATGTGTGCCCGCAGCCGGTTCTGCGCCAATGAAAAAGGCCCGACCGGTTTCCCGGGCGGGCCTTCTGTTACATCTGCGAGTCTGGCTGCGCTTAGGCGGTGGTGACCGGAATCTTGCCGATCCTGGCCTGCCATTCCTTCGGTCCGGTGTTGTGCACACTGGTGCCGCTGGAGTCCACGGCAACGGTCACCGGCATGTCCTGCACGTCGAACTCGTAAATCGCTTCCATGCCCAGGTCGGCGAAGCCGACCACCTTCGCCGTCTTGATCGCCTTCGCGACGAGGTATGCAGCACCGCCGACCGCCATCAGGTAGGCCGACTTGTTGTCGCGGATTGCCTCGATCGCGGCAGGGCCGCGTTCGGCCTTGCCCACCATCGAGATCAGGCCGGTCTGCTCGAGCATCATGCGCGTGAACTTGTCCATGCGCGTCGCGGTGGTCGGGCCGGCCGGGCCGACGACCTCATCGCGTACCGGATCAACCGGGCCGACGTAATAGATCACGCGGTTGGTGAAATCGACCGGCAGCTTCTCGCCCTTCGCCAGCATGTCCTGGATGCGCTTGTGCGCCGCGTCGCGGCCGGTCAGCATCTTGCCGTTGAGCAGCAGCACCTGGCCCGGCTTCCACGACGCGACTTCTTCCTTCGTCAGCGTGTCGAGGTTCACTCGCGTGGCGACCTTGGTGTCGGCCTGCCAGGTCACGTCCGGCCAGTCCTCTAGCTTCGGCGCTTCGAGCTTCGCCGGGCCGGTGCCGTCGAGTTCGAAGTGCACGTGGCGGGTCGCCGCACAGTTCGGAATCATCGCCACCGGCAGGCTCGCCGCGTGCGTCGGGTAGTCGAGAATCTTGACGTCGAGCACCGTGGTGAGGCCGCCCAGGCCCTGTGCGCCGATACCCAGCGCGTTGACCTTCTCCATCAGCTCCAGGCGAAGTTCCTCAACGCGCGTCAGCGCCGCGCCCGAAGCGGCCTTCGCCTTCAGTTCGTGGATGTCGACGGGCGCCATCAGCGATTCCTTCGCCAGCAGCATCGCCTTTTCCGGCGTGCCGCCGATGCCGATGCCGAGGATGCCCGGCGGACACCAGCCGGCCCCCATCGTCGGCACGGTCTTCAGGACCCAGTCGACGATCGAATCGGAGGGGTTGAGCGCGTAGAACTTGGTCTTGTTCTCGGAGCCCCCACCCTTTGCCGCACAGATGACTTCGACGTGGTCGCCCGGCACGATCTCGTAATGCACGACCGCCGGGGTGTTGTCCTTGCTGTTCTGGCGCTTGCCGGCCGGATCGAGCAGCACCGAGGCGCGCAACTTGTTGTCCACGTTGGTGTAGGCGCGGCGCACACCTTCGTTGACCATCTCCTGGACGCTCATCGTCGCGTCCCACTGCACGTTCATGCCGACTTTCAGGAATACGACCGCAATCCCGGTATCCTGACAGATCGGACGGTGGCCTTCGGCGCACATGCGCGAGTTGGTCAGGATCTGTGCGATGGCGTCTTTCGCGGCGGGGCTTTCCTCGCGTTCCCAGGCCTCACCAAGGGCCTTGATATAATCGAGCGGATGGTAGTAACTGATGTACTGAAAGGCATCCGCGACGGACTGGATGAGGTCTGCTTCGCGAATCACGGTCATGGCGCGTCTCCAGGTAAGGCCGGGTAACAGGAACTCGGTAGGGCCGCAATTCTAGCAGTCTCGCGGCAGCGCAGCACCGGAATGGGCAATGCCGAGATCCCGTGCCATGTAAGTCCTGTGTAAGATAGTTATCCTTAAATGCCGACCAGATCGCGGATGCAGCATTTTCGCGAACGACAACATAGGCCGGAACCAACCGGCCGCCCCGCAACGGGGCAGCTTCAACCACTTTGAATAGTTGAGGAGAGGTCAGTATGTCCAACGAGCAGCAGCCCCGCATCTACACCCCGTCGGAAGAAATGGTCAAGAACGCAGCGGTATCGGGCATGGATGCCTACCGCGCGCTGTGCAAGGAAGCGGAGGACGACTATGAGGGCTACTGGGCGCGTCAGGCCCGTGAGCTGGTCGAATGGAAAAAGCCCTTCACGCAGGTGCTCGACGAGAGCAATGCGCCTTTCTTCAAATGGTTTGCCGATGGTCAGCTGAACGTCTCGTACAACTGCCTCGATCGCAACGTCAATAACGGTCTGGGCGACAAGGTCGCGATCATCTTCGAGGCCGACGGCGGTGAAATCACCCGCGTCACCTACAAGGATCTGCTGGCACGCGTCTGCAAGTTCTCCAACGCACTGCGCGGCATGGGCGTCAAGAAGGGCGACCGCGTCGTGATCTATCTGCCGATGTCGATTGAAGGCGTGGTTGCGATGCAGGCCTGCGCCCGTATCGGCGCGACCCACTCGATCGTCTTCGGCGGCTTCTCCGCTCAGGCCCTGCGTGACCGCATCAACGATGCCGGTGCCGTTGCACTGATCACGTCCGACGGCCAGTTCCGCGGTGGCAAGGCCCTGCCGCTCAAGCCCATCGCTGACGAAGCCCTGAGCCTCGGCGGTTGCGAAAGCATCAAGAACGTCGTCGTCGTGCAGCGCACCGGAGTTGCCTGCAACATGGTTGCCGGCCGCGACCAGTGGTTCCACGAGGTGTGCGCCAGCCAGTCCGAGACCTGCGAGCCGGAATGGGTCGATGCCGAGCATCCGCTGTTCCTGCTCTACACCTCCGGTTCGACCGGTAAGCCGAAGGGTGTCCAGCACTCGACCGGCGGCTACCTGCTGCACGCGATCCTGACCATGCAGTACACCTTCGACATCAAGCCGGACGACGTCTTCTGGTGCACGGCCGACATTGGCTGGGTGACCGGCCACACCTATATCACCTACGGCCCGCTCGCCTGCGGCACGACCGAGATCGTGTTCGAAGGCGTGCCGACCTACCCGGATGCCGGCCGTTTCTGGAAAATGATCCAGGACCACAAGGTCAGCGTGTTCTACACGGCGCCGACCGCGATTCGTTCGCTGATCAAGGCAGCCGACAACAACCCGACGGTACACCCGAAGAAGTACGACCTGTCCAGCCTCCGCATCCTCGGTTCGGTCGGCGAGCCGATCAACCCGGCCGCATGGGAGTGGTACTACGAGAACGTTGGCAGCAGCCGCTGCCCGATCGTCGATACGTTCTGGCAGACGGAAACCGGTGGTCACATGATCACCCCGCTGCCGGGCGCGACGCCGCTGGTGCCGGGTTCCTGCACGCTGCCGTTCCCGGGCATCCAGTGCGCGGTGGTCGATGAAACGGGCACCGAAGTGCCGAACGGCCAGGGCGGCATCCTCGTCGTCAAGCGCCCGTGGCCGTCGATGATCCGCACGATCTGGGGCGACCCGGACCGCTTCCGCAAGTCGTACTACCCGGACGACTTCAAGGGCAAGCTGTATCTCGCCGGTGACGGCGCGATCCGTGACAAGGACACCGGCTACTTCACGATCACCGGCCGTATCGACGACGTGCTGAACGTCTCCGGCCACCGGATGGGCACGATGGAAATCGAATCGGCGCTGGTGGCGCACGAGAAGGTTGCCGAAGCCGCCGTCGTGGGACGTCCCGACGATCTGACCGGTGAAGCCATTGTCGCGTTCGTCGTGCTGAAGGGTGCCCGTCCGACCGGCGAGGCAGCCAAGACGATGATCAAGGACTTGCAGAACTGGGTCGGGCACGAAATCGGGCCCATTGCCAAGCCGAAGGACATCCGTTTCGGTGAGAATCTGCCCAAGACACGTTCGGGCAAAATCATGCGCCGGCTGCTGCGTCAGCTGGCGAAGGGGGAGGAGATTACCCAGGATACGTCGACCCTCGAGAATCCGGCGATCCTGGAGCAGTTGAAGCAGCCTGCTGCTTAAAAGAATAGTCGGGGTACGGTCCGTCAGAGGCCGGCCCCGACAAGAATAATTGAGGCAAGCCGGCGCAAGCCGGCGATGGGAGGAGGAGAAGGCGCGCGCAAGCGCGCCTTTTTTTTCCCGCGGCCCCGCCCCTGGCGGAGCGGGTGCCGTTCGGGACACCGTTATAATCGGGTAGCCATCGTCATCATGAGGAGTCCATGATGCGCACAGGTCTTGCCGGGCAGCGACTGGTGGCGGCGTTCTTCGTGGGCGCGTTGCTATTCAATTATCCCGTGCTGTCACTGTTCGATCGGAGCGAGCCCTTCATCGGCATGCCGATGCTATGGGTGTGCCTGTTCGTCCTCTGGGCCATGATGATCGGCGTCGTGGCGTGGATCGTCGAGCGCGGCGCGCGCTGAGGAATCACGGATGCTCTCGGGTACCGTCGTCGTCGCCGTTTCCTTCGCCTATCTGCTGGTGCTGTTCGCGGTGGCGTACTTCGGTGATCGTCGCGCGGAGCAGGGGCGATCGATCATCGCGAATTCGTGGACCTACGCACTGTCGATGGCGGTGTATTGCACGGCGTGGACCTATTTTGGCAGCGTCGGACGTGCGGCCTCGGGTGGGGTGTGGTTCCTGCCGATCTACCTCGGGCCGACGCTGGCCATGACTCTGTCGTGGCTGGTGCTGCTCAAGATGATCCGCATCGCCAAGACTTACCGCATCACGTCGATCGCGGACTTCATCGCCAGCCGCTACGGCAAGAGCCATCTGCTCGGCGGCCTGGTGACGATCATCGCGGTGGTCGGCATGATCCCCTACATCGCCCTGCAATTGAAGGCGATCTCGAGCGGCTATACGGTGTTGACCGGGCAGCACGACAGCGGTTTCTTCCCTTTCGCAGGTTCCAGTTGGGTGAACGACGGTACGCTGTACGTCGCGCTGACGCTGGCGGTGTTCACGGTGTTGTTCGGAGCGCGCCATCTCGACGCTACCGAGCGGCACGAAGGCATGGTCGCGGCGATTGCCTTCGAGTCGGTGGTGAAATTACTGGCTTTCCTGGTGATCGGCGTTTTTGTCACCTACGTCGTTTTCGACGGCTTCGGCGACATCTTCGCGCGAGCCTTCGCAGATCCCGAACTTGCGGGGCTACTTAGCCTGAAAACCGCCAGCAGCGCCGGTTACGGCGGTTGGTTCGCGATGACGCTGCTGGCCCTGCTGTCGGTGATCTTCCTGCCGCGACAGTTTCAGGTGACGGTGGTCGAGAATGTGAATGAGCAGCATCTGCGGCGTGCGACCTGGCTGTTTCCGGCCTACCTGCTGCTCATCAACATTTTCGTGCTGCCGATCGCGCTCGGCGGTCTGCTGTATTTCGGGCGTGGTACGGTGGATCCGGACACGTTTGTCCTGTCATTGCCGCTGGCCCACGGCGAAGGGATGCTGGCTCTGCTGGCATTCGTTGGCGGACTGTCGGCCGCGACCGGCATGGTCATTGTCGAGACGATCGCAGTGTCGACAATGGTCTGCAACGATCTGGTGATGCCGTTGCTGTTGCGCACCGAGCGTTTCAAGCGCAGCGAACATCCGGACCTTACCGGCCTGCTGCTGGGCATCCGACGCGGCGCGATCCTCGGGGTACTGCTGCTGGGTTACCTGTATTTTCGTCTGGCGGGCGAGGCCTATGCACTTGTCAGTATCGGGCTGATCAGCTTTGCCGCGGTCGCACAGTTTGCCCCCGCAATGCTCGGCGGAATGTACTGGCGCGGCGGTACGCGCGAAGGCGCCTTGGCGGGACTGTTGGCCGGTTTCGTGGTGTGGGCCTATACGCTGATGCTCCCCTCGGTGGCAAAGTCGGGCTGGCTGGATCGGGATTTTCTCGACCATGGCCTGTTCGGCCTGGGTTTCCTGAGGCCGGAGCAGCTGTTCGGTCTGGCCGGACTGGACAGCATCAGTCATGCGCTGTTCTGGAGTCTTGCCGCAAATATCGCCAGCTACGTATTGGTTTCGCTGGCACGGGTGCCCACGGGACAGGAGGCCAGCCAGGCGACGTTGTTTGTCGATGTCTTCCGGCGCGGGCAGGACGCTCCGGCAACCTTCTGGCGCGGCAGCGCCCAGGTGCAGGATTTACTGCCGCTGGTCGCTCGTTTTCTTGGCGCGGAGCGTGCACGCCGGATTTTTCAGACGTATGCGCTCGAGCGCGGTCTGGGTGGCATCGAGCAGCTCAAGCCAGACCCCGGACTTGTGCAGTTTGCCGAAACGCAACTGGCGGGGGCCATCGGCGGTGCGTCAGCGCGCGTGATGGTGTCGTCGGTGGTGCAGGAGGAGCCGCTGGGGCTCGACGAGGTGATGGACATCCTCGACGAGGCCTCGCAGGTGCGCGCCTATTCGCATCAGCTCGAGGAAAAGTCGCAGGCGCTCGAAGCGGCGACGGCCGAACTCAGGGCGGCAAATGAACGCCTCAAGGAGCTTGATCGCCTCAAGGACGACTTCATGTCTTCGGTGACGCACGAATTACGCACACCGCTGACTTCGATCCGGGCGTTTTCGGAGATGCTATTCGACGATCCGAAGATCGATCTGAAGGACCGGACGCGCTTTCTCGGCATCATCGTGTCGGAGACCGAGCGACTCACGCGCCTGGTCAATCAGGTACTGGACATGGCGAAGATCGAATCGGGACACGCCGAGTGGCATAACACCGACATCGACATGCGAGAGCTGGTCGAACAGGCGGTAGAAACCACGGCGCAACTGTTTCGCGACCGCGGTGCGGTGGTCGAACTCGATCTGCCGGACGAGGCTCTGCATCTGCGCGCCGATCACGACCGGCTGGTGCAGGTGATGCTCAATCTGTTGTCGAATGCGGCCAAGTTCGTACCGACGGCGGGGGGCTGGGCCCGCATTAGCCTCTCGCGTGAGACGGGACAGATCCGCGTCGATGTGTCGGACAACGGTCCCGGGATTCCGTCCGATGAATTGGGTGTGATTTTCGAGAAATTTCGCCAGGGTGGAGACGAGCACTCTCGCCCGCAGGGAACCGGACTCGGCCTGCCGATCAGCCGGCAGATCGTGGAGCATTTTGGCGGCCGACTCTGGGTGAGGTCCACTGTCGGACAGGGCTCGACATTTACGTTCGTGCTGCCGGTGCCGCCGGAGAATGCGGAAACGGTGCAATCCACGCAATGACTTAGAATGCGAAGCAGTGGGAGAGGGGAAGCATGGCCAAAAAAATACTGATTGCCGACGACGAACAGAACATCGTCATTTCGCTTGAATTCCTGATGAAACGCGAGGGTTACGAGGTCCTGATCGCGAACGATGGTGAGGAGGCGGTGCAGCGGATTCGCGCCGAGGTGCCGGACCTTGTGCTGCTCGACGTGATGATGCCGAAGAAGAGCGGATTCGAAGTGTGTCAGGAGGTGAAGTCGAATCCCGACCTCCAGTCGGTACGCATCCTGATGCTGACCGCCAAGGGGCGTGACACCGAAGTCGCGAAGGGGCTGGCGCTCGGCGCCGATGCCTACATGACCAAACCGTTTTCGACCAAGGAGCTCGTCGAGCGCGTGCGTAGCATGCTCGCGGAGCACTGATCGATGACAGCGCGCACCCGCTTCATCCTCGCGGTCTGCATCCTTGCCCTGTTGATGACCGGCCCGTTCGTGTTGACGGCGTTGCTCGTGTGGCTGGAGGCAGGTGAGGCCGACCGCGCGCGGCTGACCGAAGTGATCGTTCCGCACCTGCCGCTGGGTGCGTTGATGACGATTGTGGGTTTTGCAGTCGGCATGTCGGTGGTGCGCAATCTGTTTCGTCAGTACGTGCAGGGTTTGCTGCGCATGGCGGAATACCTTCAGCTGATGCTCGGGGCGAATCGCGATTTTCGCGTCAAGCCGGACGGTCCTCCCGAGGTGCAGGCGCTGGCGCACACGGTCAACGCGCTGGCGCAGCAACGCGACGAGTTGATGCAGGACGTCGAGGCGCAGATTGCGCAGGGCAAACAGTCGGTAGAGGAAGAAAAAAACCGCCTCGCCGCGCTGATGTCGGAACTCACGCAAAGCGTCGTGGTGTGCAATCTCGACGGCCGCATCCTGCTTTACAACAACCGTGCGCGCATGCAGTTCCGCGCCTTGTCCGACGCCCCTGCCGTGGCCGGTGGAGGTGAGCTGATCGGTCTGGGGCGCTCGATTTATTCAGTATTCGAGCGCAATCTGATCACCCATGCGCTGGAAAGCATCCAGCACCGCTTGCGCCGCAGCACCGTCCAGCCGGTGGCGAATTTCATCACGACGACGCGTGCCGGGCAGTTGCTGCGCGTGCAGATGGCGCCGGTGTTGTCGGTGGGACAGGATGAAGTTGGCGAGCGGGCAATCGGCGGCTTCATCCTGATGCTCGACAACATCACCCGCACTTTCGAGAATGAGTCGCGTCGCGACCAGATGCTGCACACGCTCACCGAAGGCAATCGCGCCTCGCTGGCCAATGTGCGCGCGGCGGCGGAGATGCTTGAGTACCCGGACCTGCAGGAAGAGTTGCGCGAACGCTTCCGCACGGTGATCCGCGACGAGGTGAAGGCCATGAGCACGCGGCTCGACGAAACGGCAAATGAATTTGCCGATTCGCTCAAGGCGCGCTGGCCGCTGGAAGAGATGCTGGGGGCCGACCTGATCGCGGCCGCGCAGCGACGCATCGAGAACGTGTTGAAGCTGCCGACCAAGCTTGAGGAGATCGACGAGTCGCTGTGGGTCAAGGTCGACAGCTTTTCGCTGCTGCAAGCACTGACCTATCTCGCCAGCCGCCTGTCCGACGAATTCGAGGTGCGCGAAGTGCGCTTCCGCCTGAGCGGCGCGGGCCGCCTCGTGCATCTGGATCTGATCTGGTCCGGTCAGGCCATGAGCACCGAAACGGTGATGAGCTGGGAACTCGAGCCGATGCGTTTCGGCGACGAAAACAGTCCGCTTGCGGTGCGTGACGTCATCGAGCGGCACGATGGCGAGATGTGGCTCGAGCGCGAGAAGGTGCGTCACCGGGCGTTCTTCCGCATCCTGCTTCCGGCAGCGGTGCCGCAGGAACAAATCGACGCCGCGGCCTTTCTCAAGGGTGAAAGTCGCCCCGAATACTACGACTTCGACCTCTTCAAATGGTCTGACAAATCCCGTGCGCTGGATGACCGTTTGCTCAGCGAGCTGACTTATACGGTTTTCGATACCGAAACCACCGGCCTGCATCCCTCGCAAGGCGATGAAATCATCCAGATCGGTGCAACACGCATCGTCAATGGAAAGCTGCTGCGGCAGGAGTCATTCGAGCAACTGGTCGATCCCTGTCGCTACCTGTCGCCCGAGTCGATCCAGATTCACGGCATCACGCAGGACATGCTGGTCAGGCAACCGACTATCGAGAAGGTGCTGCCGGCCTTCCTCGCGTTTACGGAAGACACGGTGTTGATCGCCCACAATGCGGCGTTTGACATGCGCTTCCTGCAGATGAAGGAAGAGGCGACAGGCATCCGCTTCGATCAGCCGGTCCTCGATACGCTGTTATTGTCGGCGGTGATCCACCCCAACCAGGAATCGCATCGGCTCGAAGCGATTGCCGAGCGGCTGAATCTTCCGATCATTGGGCGACACACGGCGCTGGGTGATGCAATCGTCACCGCCGAGGTGTTCCTGAAGATGATTCCGCTACTCGCCGAAAAGGGCATTCGCACCTTGCGCCAGGCGCGTGAGGCGGCAGAGAAGTCCTACTACGCGCGGGTGAAGTATTGAGTCCAGCGATGGTGGGGCCGTCCGCATGCGGCGCCTTGCATCCTGCGTGTGAGGGGCTCTCCCCATGAGGGCGCAATCGCTGTTCGCCCGCCGGCTGCGCCGTTACTACTTCTGGTATACGGGGAGCTTCATCGCTTTCGTGGCACTCCTGGCGGTGGGCGAGCAGTTCGGCATGTCGGCGGGTGTCATCGGCCACGTGTTCCTGTTCGCGACGATTGCCATCTACGCAGGTATCGGCGTGATGAGCCGGACCGCCGACGTGTCGGAGTACTACGTCGCGGGGCGGCGCGTGCCCGCAGTATTCAACGGCATGGCAACGGCGGCCGATTGGATGAGCGCAGCCTCGTACATCGGCCTTGCCGGCACCCTGTATTTCTCGGGGTTCGAAGGTCTTGCGTTTGTCACCGGCTGGACCGGGGGCTTTGTGCTGGTTGCCCTGTTGCTGGCGCCGTACCTGCGCAAGTTCGGCCAATACACGATCCCGGATTTCCTTGGCGCCCGCTATCAGGGCAACGTCGCGCGCGTGGTCGGGCTGATCGCCACCGTGCTCGCCAGTTTCGTGTATCTGGTCGCGCAAATCTATGGCGTGGGCCTGATCACCAGCCGTTTTGTCAGCGTCGAATTCGAGATCGGGCTATTCGTCGGCCTGGCGAGCATTCTCGTGTGCTCATTCCTCGGTGGCATGCGTGCAGTGACCTGGACGCAGGTTGCGCAGTACGTGATCCTCATCATCGCGTATCTCGTTCCGGTGACGATCCTGTCCTACAAAGTCACCGGGGTGCCGGTCGCGCCGGTGATGTACGGAACCGTGCTGGGGCAGCTGTCGGAAAAGGAGGAAGAACTTTTTACCGACCCCGCGGAAATCGAGGTACGCAGGCAGTTTGCCCATCGTGCGAACGACTATGCGGCCAAGATTGCACACCTGCCCGATTCACTCGATGCCGCACGCCGTGCGCTGATCGAGCGGCTGAATCAGTTGCGATTGGAAAACGCCCCCGCTCGTGAAATTGCCCACACGGAGCGGGCGCTGCGCGACCTGCCTCGCACCACGGAGCAGGCGCGCGCGGTCTGGGAACGCGCCCGGACGGAGGCCATCGAGCGATCTCGTATACCACCCCGGCATGCCCAGGCGCACCCGGGCGACACCCCTGAAAAGCGCGACATTTCGCGCAACAACTTTCTTGCGCTGGTATTCGTCCTGATGGTGGGTACGGCGGCGCTGCCGCACATCCTGATGCGCTACTACACGACCCCCGGAGTTGTGGAAGCGCGCAAGTCGGTGTTCTGGTCACTGTTCTTCATCTTGCTGCTGTACGTTACCGCCCCCGCGTATGCCGTGTTCGCGAAGTGGGAGGTGTACAACAACCTGATCGGATCGAGCATAGCGATGCTGCCGAACTGGCTGGCCTCGTGGGGCAAGGTCGGGATGGTCGCCATCGAGGACATCAATGGCGATGGCGTGCTGCAGCTCGCCGAGCTCAGCCTCAATACGGATGTCATTCTCCTGGCAACCCCGGAAATCGCCGGACTCCCGTATGTCATTACCGGGCTGGTGGCGGCGGGGGGCCTGGCAGCGGCGCTGTCCACCGCGGATGGATTGTTGCTGACGATCTCCAACGCGCTGTCGCACGACTTCTACTACAAGGTCATCAACCCGAGCGCGAGCACGCAGCGCAGGCTGGTGATCTCCAAGTCGCAACTGCTGGTGGTGGCCGTTGTCGCCGCATGGGTGGCGTCATTGCGGCCGGACAACATCCTGTTCATGGTGGGCCTTGCGTTCTCGATTGCCGCGGCAGCCTTCTTCCCGGCTCTCGTGCTGGGAATCTTCTGGAAGCGTGCCAATCGTCCGGGCGCCGTGGCGGGGATGCTCGCCGGCCCGGCCGTGACCCTGTACTACGTCGTCCGCACCCACCCGTTCTTCGGCGGGTCGATGGACCATGCCTGGTTCGACATAAATCCCATATCCAGTGGCGTGTTTGGTGTCCCGCTGGGCTTTCTCACGATTGTGCTGGTGAGCCTGATCACGCGACCGCCGCCGGCGGAAATTCGCAACCTGGTCGACTTCGTGCGTTACCCGCGCCTGCCTGCGGACGATCCAGGATTACACACTGAATCGAAGTTGCCTCCCACCTGAGACGCACCATGGCGAACGTTTCGCCGCAGCCGCGAGCAGTTTTCAGTAATGCCGTCGGCGTGCCGGAGAGCGTGGCTGCAGACCGTGAATTTTGGGGGAATTGGGGCTTCCGTACAACGACCTTTCTGCTACAATGCGCGGCTTCCGCGGAGAGATGGATGAGTGGTTTAAGTCGCACGCCTGGAAAGCGTGTTTGGGATAATATCCCAACGCGGGTTCGAATCCCGCTCTCTCCGCCACAGACAACGAAAAGGCCCTTGAAAATCAAGGGCCTTTTCATTTCTGTCGTTATTCGGTATGCCATCCGGTGAGCCATGGCACGCTGGCTTCGATTGAGTCGAGTTGGACGATACTGGAGAACTGCTGTCAGCAACCCAGAATCCGCGAGCACTTTCGGTCGCGAGCGGGAAACGGGCTAGACCGATCAGCCGTCCGGTGCCGGCCCACGCCGTCATTCGCTTGTCGGTGCGCGTTAGGACAGCGCGGACCCTCCGCATCCCGTGGAGAACGCCGCCGGCGATCGATCATGCCGGCGGCGTCACACGAAGTGCGGAAGATCCGCGTGTCCGTTTCCTCTGCCTTGTTGCGGCGAACGCGGTGCTCAGTACAGCCCGGTCAGGTAGAAGAAGGCGATGACCACGAACACCGCCACAGTCTTGATGCAGGTGATGGCGAAAATGTCGCCGTAGGCCTGGCGGTGGGTGAGGCCGGTGACCGCCAGCAGCGTGATGATCGCGCCGTTATGGGGAAGCGTATCCATGCCGCCGCTTGCCATGGAAGCGACCCGGTGCAGGACTTCCATCGGGATACCGGCGACGTTGGCCGCAGCGATGAACTGCTCCGACATCGCTGCCAGCGCGATGCTCATGCCGCCAGTGGCTGAGCCGGTGATGCCGGCCAGCGTGGTGACCGTGATCGCCTCGTTGATCAGCGGGTTGGGGATGGCCTTCAGTGCATCGGCGACAATGAGAAAGCCCGGAAGGATGGCGATCACGGCACCGAAACCATATTCCGAAGCCGTGTTCATCGAGGCCAGCAGCGTACCTGACACCGCCGCCTTGGTCCCTTCGGCGAACTTCGCCTTCACCGTCCTGAACGCGAACACCAGCACGGTGAGAATGCCCACCAGCAGCGCCGCTTCCACCGCCCAGATGGCGGCGACCTTGGAGACCTCGGTGACGACGGGTTTGCCGCCCGCGGCCAGCGCCATTTCGTGGGTGCTGCCGTACAGCTGCGGAATCCACGCGCCGAAAACCCGGTTCAGCACGCCCACCGCGAGCAGGGGCAGGATGGCGATCCAGGGGGAGGGCAGGGCCTCGCCGGAGAAAGGCTCGGGTTCGTTGTGGTGACCCTCGCCATAGCCTTCGTTTCTCGCCGCCGCCTGTTTGCGCCGCCAGGTCAGATAGGTCAGACCCACTAGCAGGATGAAGACCGAGCCGACCACGCCGAGCCAGGGGGCCGCCCAGGCATTGGTCTTGAAGAAAGCCGAGGGGATGATGTTCTGGATCTGCGGCGTACCGGGCATCGCATCCATGGTGAAGCTGAAGGCCCCGAGGGCGATCGTTCCCGGCAGGAGCCGTTTCGGGATGCCGCTCTGCCTGAACATCTCGGCGGCGAACGGGTAGACCGCGAACACCACCACGAACACCGACACCCCGCCGTAAGTGAGGATGGCGGAGACTAGCACGATGGAAAACATCGCCCGGTCGCGCCCGACAAGCTTGATTACCGCGGAGACGATCGACTTCGAGAAGCCGGACAGCTCGATGACCTTGCCGAACACGGCGCCCAGCAGAAAGACCGGGAAGTAGAGCTTTATGAAGCCGGCCATCTTGTCCATGAACACGCTGGTGAACATGGCCGGAACCAGCGAAGGATCGGTGAACAGCACTGCGCCGAGGGCGGCGACAGGTGCGAAGATGATGACACTGAAACCGCGGTACGCGACGAACATCAGAAACGCGAGCGCAGCCAGGATTACGATGAATTCGTACATTTCGAGAACCCGTTGAGGAGTGGGAGGGCCTGGTCAGTAGTTGCCGCCGGTGGCACCGCTGGATTCGATGCGCTCGCGCTCGAGATCCTTGATGAGGTGCTCGTCCTCGGCTACCACTTCCTCCAGCACGTCGCGCAAGAAAAGCACGCCGATCACCTTGCCCTGCTCCATCACCGGGAGATGACGCACCCACTCGCTGTGCATGACTGCCATGCAGCGCTCGCAGGAGTCATCGGCCGAGGCGCAGATCACGTTGCTGGTCATGATCTCGCGCGCCCGGGTCTCCCTGGCCGTGCGGCCCTTCAGTTCCACCTTCAAGGCGTAGTCGCGCTCGGTGACGATGCCGAGCAATTGCCCGTTGTCGATCACCAGCACGCCGTTGACGTCGTTGTCGGCCATCGCCTGCAACACCGCCATCACGGACTCGTCCGGACCGACCGAAACCACGCCGACCCCGACCTCCTTCACCAATTGCCGGGCCGTCTTCACGGTCTTTTCCATTCCTTGTCTCCTGCCTTGTATGTGTTATCGACATCGCTTGCTGTCCCGTGGATGTTCGAACGGGGCGCGACCGTTTATCGCTGGGGGAGGCTGAGCTCCTCGCGCAGCAACTCGCGCAACTTGAACTTCTGGATCTTCCCGGTCGCGGTCGAGGGCATCGTCTCGCGCACGATCAGGCGCTCTGGGATGTACTGCATGGCGACCTTCTGCGCCTTCAGGAAGTCGACCATCGACGCGAAGTCGATCGTCTGGCCTGCCTTGGGTGCGATGACGGCGCAGCAGCGCTCGCCGAGTCGCTCGTCCGGGTAGGCGACGATCGCCACCTGCTCGACGGCCGGATGCCGATACAGCAGGGACTCGATCTCGAACACCGGAATGTTCTCGCCGCCGCGGATGATCACGTCCTTGTTGCGGCCGCTGATGCGGATGTAGCCTTGCTCGTCCATCTTCGCGACATCGCCCGAGTCGAGCCAGCCTTCGGCATCGACGTTGTTCCATTGCGGCCGCTTGAGGTAGCCGCCGAAGGCCGAGCACGTGCGCACGACGAGGCGACCGACCTCTCCGCGCGGAAGCTCTTCGCCCGCTTCATCGACGATGCGGATCTCGGCGCCGTCGATCACCTTGCCGTCGGTCGAGTAGGCGCGCTCGTCGTCGTCGTCGAGGTCGATCATCGTGATCACGCCGATTTCGGTCATGCCCCAAGCCGACACGATCTTGGTGCCGAGGACCTTGCGCGCCTGCTCGACCAGCGGGCCGGGAATCGGCGCACCGGAGCACAGGAAGCTTCTCAGGGTGGGCACCGGCAGCCCCAGTTCCTGCACGGTCTTCGTCAGGTCGGTCAGGAAGGGCGTCGAGGCCATCGTGAAGGTCGCGCCTTCCGCCCGGATCAGCTCGACCGCCTTCGCCGGCTCCCACTTGTCGAGGATCACCGAACGCCCGTGCAGCAGGATCGGCAGCATCATTCCGTACGCAGCGCCGGTCTGGTGCGCCATCGGCGAGGCCATGAGCACGACATCGTCGTGATCCAGGCGCAGCCTGCGGGCGTACTGCACGAGGTTCGCCATCACCGTGTTGGTCGAGTGCATCACCCCCTTCGGCTCGCCGGTGGTGCCGGAGGTATACATCAGCATCGTGATGTCGTCGGGACCCGGCCGGCTGCGCGTCAGGATGTCCGCGGCGTCGGGTTCCTTCTCCCAGGCCTGCGCCGTGAGCAGCGCTTCGAAGGAGTCCGGGCCGTCGCTGTCGATGACCACAATGCGCTTCAGAGCCGGCAGGTTCGGCTGCAGCCCGCGCGCCATCGCCTCGTGGTCGAAGCCGCGGAAGGTCTTCGGCACGATCAGCACCTTCGCCTCGCCGTGGCCAAGCATGAAAGACAGCTCGCGCTCGCGGAAGATCGGCATCAGGGGATTGATCACCGCGCCGATGCGCGCGCACGCGAGATACACCACCGTGAACTGCCACCAGTTCGGCAGCTGCATCGCCACCACGTCGTTGCGGCCCACACCCAGGCGCGACAGGCCGACGGCGACGCGATCGGCCAGGGCGGCCAGCTCGCGGTAGGTAAACCGACGCACTTCGCCGTTTTCCGCACGCATTGCGGTCAGCGCAATCTTGTCGGGAAAGGCGGCGACGGACGCGTCCAGTTCGTCATTGATCGTGCGATCGGGCCACAGGCCCGCGGCAATGCTGGCGGCACGGCGGGGGGGTAGCAAGACTGCGTCGAAGTCCATTGCTTGTCTCCTTATTGGTATGAAGCGAGTGTGGTTGATTCGGTGCGACATCGCGCTTTGGTCGACGCACACGATCCTGTTCTCGAGGATTATCCGGCTCGATTTTCCCTCGCCAAAGCAAGAAGTTGCACACGACCTGTGCGTCAATGCACAATGGTGCGCATGGACTCCCTGCCTGACTGGAACGACCTGCGCATCTTCCTCGCGGTCGCTCGCCTGGGCACGATTTCGCTCGCAGGCGAGCGGCTGGGGATCGAACACTCCACGGTCTCGCGCCGCATCGACCGGCTTGAGGCCAATCTCAGCGTAGTGCTGTTCGATCGCCGCCGCACCGGGTATTCGCTGACCGATGCGGGCCACGCGCTCATCCCGCATGCGGACAGAATGGAAAGCGCCCTGCTCGAAGCCGTCGAGGAGAGCGCGGGCCTGGGGGTGCGGGTGAAGGGATCGGTGCGCGTCGGTACGCCGGAGGGCGTGGGCATTCACCTGATCGCACCTGGCCTGGCGAAACTGCATCGCGAGCATCCTGAGCTGCATGTCCAGCTGATGCCCCAGCCCCAGTATCCGAGCCTGGTCACACGCGAGGTCGAGATCCTGATCACCCTTGACCCTCCCGAGGTGGGACGCTACAAGGTCGCGCGACTGACCGACGTCGACTATTCCATCTACTGCTCGCCGGGCTACCGCGACTCCCACCCGCCCATCCGCCAGTTGAGCGATATCGCCGAGCACAGCTTCGTGGACTACATCCACGACGGCTCGCTCAGCGGCCTCTTCCGAGTCCTGGAAGAGCTCACGCCACATCCCAAAAGGAGCTTCACCTCCACCAGCGTGCTTGCCCAGCGCGAGGCCGCAGCGGCCGGGATGGGTCTCGTGGCATTGTCGCCTTTCGTTGCCGAACTGTCGGACGATCTGGTCTGTGTGTTCCCTGGACAGTCACTCGTGACCCGGACCCTATGGATTGCTGCGCCCGAAGACCTGCTGCGGATCAAACGCATCCGCGTCGTGTGGGACTTTATTCGCGAGCTGATCGAGCAGCGTCCGCAGCTCTTCCGCCGCAACGGCTGACCACGCTGGTGCCCCGTATTGCGCTTTGGCGCACGCAAACCGACACTGTCGCCGTGGAACCGACCGACACCTTCATGCGGCCGATCTACGCCGGCAATGCGATGGCGACAGTGAAGAGACGCCGATGCAGCGAAGGTCACCCGCCTGTCAATTCGCGAGCGCGCGTTTAAGGTGAAACCGCTGCGGGTGTTACATGGTGCATCGGGAAGAACGATAATTACGTATGCCCCGCGATACCCTGAAGCAGACACCAAACCCGCGGCGCCTGTCGGCGCTAAAGGGGCTGTGGCCATTCTTGCGGCCCTACTGGGCGCGAATTGCGTTGGCCTTCATGCTGCTGTGCCTGGGTTCCGGAACCATCTTGTTGATGCCGCTGGCGTTTCGCGACCTCATCGATTTCGGGTTTGGAGCAAGGGCACAGCCGAGTGACGGCCTGCTCGGCGGGCTGAGTCTGAACGGGCACTTCATTGCCCTGTTCGGCTTGGCGAGCGCCTGGGCGCTCGCAGTGGCCGCACGCTATTACACCGTGTCGTGGGTCGGCGAGAGGGCGACGGCCGATTTGCGCTGCGCGGTCTATGCGCGTGTATTGTCCCAGTCGCCGCAGTTCTTCGAAACCTTGCAGACCGGGGAGGTGCTGTCCCGGCTAACGGGCGACACGACGCTGATCCAGACCGTGGTCGGCAGTTCCGTGTCGATGGGCTTGCGTAGCCTGTTCCAGTTCATCGGCGGCATGGTCATGCTGGCCGTCACCAGCCTGTACTTGTTCTCCCTGAACCTGGGCCTGATGGCAATGTTGACGCTGCCCATCGTCGTCATCGGCCGCAAGGTCAAGAAACTCTCGCGCGAATCCCAGGACAGGATTGCGGATGCCTCGGCACTGGCCGGCGAAATCCTCAATGCCATGCCGACGGTACAGGCCTATACGCAGGAGCAGCACGAAGCCAGACGATTCGCCGACGCCGCGGAAACGGGTTTCGCGACGGCGCTCAGGCGTACGCGAGTGCGCGCTGCGCTGACGGTCCTGATCATCACCGCGGTGATGGGAACGATCATTTTCGTGTTATGGATCGGGGTGCGCCAGGTGCACGACGGCATCCTGACCCAAGGCCAGTTGGCGTCCTTCGTCCTTTACGCGGCACTCGTGGCCGGCGGCGTCGGGACCATGGCGGAAGTCTGGGGCGACGTGATGCGCGCGGCCGGGGCGGCGGAGCGGCTGCTGGAATTGCTGCACGCCGACTCCGCCATCCGCGAGGTACCCCGGCCGCAGATGCCGGTGCATCCGACGCAGGCGGCGATCAGCTTCGAGCATGTGACCTTCTGCTATCCCGCTCGCCCGCAAACGCGTGCGCTGGACGACATTTGCCTGGGTATCGCGCCGGGCGAGAGCGTTGCGCTGGTCGGACCCTCCGGCGCCGGCAAGACCAGCATTTTCCAGCTCCTGCTGCGCTATTACGAAGTGTCTGGCGGCAGCATCCGGCTCAACGGACAAGACATCCGCGAACTGAGTCTGCACGACCTGCGCAAGGGCATTGCGATCGTGCCGCAAGATCCGGTGATTTTTTCGGCCAACGCGCTGGAAAACATCCGCTACGGCCGCAGCACGGCGAGCGACGCGGAAGTCATCGCGGCGGCCCGGGGGGCCCAGGTGGACGAGTTCATCGACCGGTTGCCCGAGGGCTACCAGACATTCCTCGGCGAACGTGGCACCCGCTTGTCCGGTGGTCAGCGCCAGCGCATTGCGATTGCACGCGCCATCCTGAAAGGCGCGCCGATGCTGCTCCTCGACGAAGCGACCAGCGCACTGGATGCGGAGTCGGAAATCCTGGTGCAGCGAGGTCTCAACGCGGCCATGCAGGGGCGCACGACGCTGATCATCGCCCACCGGCTCGCAACGGTGCAAAACGCCGACCGGATCGTGGTGATGGATCGAGGACGCATCGTGGAAACCGGCACGCCGGATGACCTGCGCCGTCAAGGCGGACTCTATTCGCGCCTCGCGGCGCTGCAACTCGATATTTGACCGTCGGTCCCCTTCTGGGAGTCGTGGCGATTGGCCTGAAGAGAGTAAGCGTTCACCGAAAAAGTCGTTTCCACGCCACTTGATTGCCCCTCATTTTCCGTTCTCCCAACGATCAAACCATTCGGTCAGCAGGCGGATTTCACCTAGGCTGGTGAGGCTATGATCAATGGCATCGTGGTTGCCCCACACGACATCGAGCAGATTGCCATCAGCCTCGCGAGTTTCGATGTCATGGCAATAAAGTCCCTTGTCGCGCTGCACGTAGAAGCCATAGGTTCGGCAGGCCACCGGACGCTGGGCATAGACCGGGCAGGCGCCAGTGGACCGGTCCAGCAGCGGGCACACGACGGGGCGCGACTGCTGACTGGCCAGGGCGACCATGTCCTGGCTGACTTCCCGAAGGCGTTCCGGCGGTAGCGCGGCCAGCCCCTCCCGCAGCAAATCCCATTCCGCTGCCGTCAGTCGAGGCACTTCGGCGAGCTGCCGGCAACAACTGTCGCAGCCTTTTCCGCACAACCAGTCGGGGTGTATATCCCGGATGGTTTGCACGCGTGTGTCAATATCAAGTTGGAGTCGGGCGAGTGTGGTCATATCTCGCACAAAGTGTACCAGCCCGGAATGCAAAAACGGAGCCTAGGGCGCTCCGTTTTGCCTTGTTGGTGAAGGTTTTCGGCCAATCGGTTCAGTCAATAAAGGCCATCACTCAGCCCGATAGCGATTCACCGTGCCTGCCCGGTGCTACTTGCCTTTCAGCTTCATGATGCCGAGGGCGTCCATCACGATCTTTTCATAGATTGGCTCGGACTTGCCCTTGCGCAGCTTGTACATGAAGTATTTCTCGAAGGCGACTTTCGCAAGATGCACCCACTTGCCTTCGGAGAACCAGTTCACGTTGCGCGGCGGAATCTGCGGCAGTGCGATGAAGGCGGCGCCGGAATCGCCGAAATCGGCGAGGCAGACCGCGTTCCAGGTGGCTTTTTCCGTCTGAGGCCGGGCGTCCAGGGCGGCGCGGATGTTTTTCGCAGTTGCAGTCACCATCGATTCAATCATGTAACCCGTCTTGGGTGTCCCCAGCGGCACCGGCGTCGTCTCGACCGGCGGGATGGACACGCAGACGCCGACCCCGTAGATGTTCGGATATTTTGGATTGCGCTGATGCGCGTCGATGAGGACAAAGCCGCGCGGATTGGTCAGACCTTCGATGCCGAACACCGCATCGACGCCCTTGAACGCCGGCAGCATCATCGAATAGTGGAACGGCAGTTCGTGTTCCTTCTTGGGTTTGCCGTCCTCGTCGTGCTCGGTGACGAACATCTTGCCGGCTTCGACGCGCGTCACCTTGGCATTGCAGATCCACTTGATGTGACGGTCGCGGAACATCGACTCCATCATGCCCTTCGAGTCGCCGACGCCGCCCAGACCGAGATGGCCGATGTAGGGCTCGGGTGTGACGAAGGTCATCGGCACGCGGTCGCGCAACTTGCGCCTGCGCAGATCGGTTTCAATGATCAAGGCGAATTCGTAGGCCGGGCCGAAACACGACGCACCCTGCACCGCACCGACCACGATCGGGCCGGGGTCGGCGAGGAAGTCGCCCCATACCCCGGCGGCCGCGCTCGCGTGGTCGACGTGGCAGATCGACTGGGTATGGCCCTGGGGGCCGAGGCCGGGTATTTCGTCGAAGGCGAGCTTGGGTCCGGTGGCGATCACCAGGTAGTCGTAAGCCACTGCCGAGCCATCTGCCAGCTCGACCTCGTTGCGTTCGGGATGCACGCGTGCCGCCGCCTGCGCGATGAACCGGATCTTGCGCGCCTTGAGCAAGGGCGCGATCTCCTGCTCGATTTCGCCGCGTTTGCGCCAGTTCACCGCCACCCAGGGGTTGGACGGCACAAAATGAAAGGTCGTGGTGTTCGAAATCACCGTTACCTCGTCCTCCGGCCTTGCCAGTTGTTTCATCTCGTAGGCCATGGGTATGCCGCCAATGCCCGCGCCGATGATCACGATATGAGGCATCTCATTCCTCCGGTTTGTGGATTGCTGATGCCCGGTGACCGGGTCTTGTTAACGAAATATCTGTGCTGCTACGGACATGGCGACCGTTTCGGGAACAGGCCCGCTGAGTTAGCCGCGCCGGCGCTTCCGCCTGGGCAAGAAGCCACTGCAGCAGGACCTCCCTGGACACTCGCCGAGCGAAGCAATGCTATACATTAGCACATGCTTATATGTATATCTGTATTTTTAGTCAAGCAGAGGCGTGGAGTGCGTCGTCCCGCACTTCCGACCGGCTCCCGCACAGCTGTGTCAATATATTGTCAATTGAGGCATGAAACGATGGAAAATGCGCCAATGATAAGGAGCCGATTTATGCGAAGAACAGATCATCCGGAGTCAGCAATGTTTGGGACGAGTGAGCGCGAACTCACGCATACGCGCCAGATCACCTGCCATGCCTATCGTCGCAAGGACGGGTTGTGGGAAATCGAGGCGACGGTGGCGGACGAGAAGGCACAGGCGGTGGTGTTTCGCTCGCGGGAGCCGGTGCGCCCCGGGGAATACATCCACCACATGGCGATCGCCTTCCTGATCGACGGGGATTTCAATATTCGTGACGTCGAGGCGCGGATGATGGCAGCGCCGTGGCGGGAGTGCCCGGAAGCCAGTGAGGTCTATCGCCGGCTGATCGGGCTGCAGATCGGTCCGGGGTTCCGGCGACAGATTCGAGAGCGGGTTGGCAGCGGGGAAGGGTGCGCGCATCTCACGGACTTGATCACGCAGGTCGGCAATACCTACACGCAGGCCTCCTGGCCCGACCGCGTCGCCCGCCAGATCGCTATCGACCCCGATCCGCGGCACTGGCCGGACGGGCGCAGCGTCGCCTTCATCGGCAGCTGTCATGGGTGGCGGCGCGACGGGGAGGCACTACGCCGCGAATACCCCGAGCTGGCGGACGAGTGACGGGAGTGACGGGGCGGGATTGTCGCCTTCTGCCTGTTTGAGACTAGCGGTGATCTGGCGGTCTCAAAATACGGTACGCCTTCACGCAGAATTTCTTCCGAGCGCGGTCGAGAAAATTCTACTTCTGACGACCGTCAACTGCCGGGGGATCACCGGGGAGCAATCAGCCTGCTGCATGGGGTGACGTGCTTCTTGCAGCACCGTGGCAGTGCGCGGGATGTTCTGAACGTGACAGCGGGGGCCGAAGCCCCCGCCCGCCGTCTTGGGTAACAGGGCTCAGGCTGCCCCGGCTGCGGCCTTTAAGCGGCTACAGCGAAACGCTCATCATTGGCGTTTATGGATTTGCGCGGATTACGTCCGTCGCCTCTCGGGTTGCCTGCTTACCATTGCCCGCCCTGTCGAAACCGGTACACCCCCACACTGGACACTTTTACAAATGCACACTGTGGAGGTGGCGGGAATCGAACCCGCGTCCAGAACGTCTCCGGCTTGCCGGAATTACAACCATGCTTGATATTATGGGGACGCGGGTAAGCATTTTCAAGAGCTGTTTTCGCCCCCTTCTTGCGGATGCGTCCGCATCCCCCATCCAGCCGCAAATGTTTGACGCAGCTTCCCAAATATCAATGCGGCAGCACCTATCTTACAAAGCGTCGACTCTCGCGAACAACTTCGTCAACCAGTGTCTGTTTCTCGGCAATGACCTTTTGGCCTTCCTCTGTGGCAACCGGGTGGTCGTTGGCGTCGAAGACGGCATAACGGAAGAAAGCACTGCGGGTGTATGGGAAAGTGATCTTGTGTTCGCCGTCTCCGATGCCCATGTAGTCGTACTCACCCATGACCAGATTTTCCACCGGCTGCTGCAAAGTGTCGGCCGAACTGTAGCTGCGTGAAGGGGCCGTTACGCCAAGGTATTCGAGTAGCGTCGGCGCGATTTGCAGGTGTGAGGTCCGGTGCGTGACGACCTGTGGCGTCTGGCCCGGAAGCCAGAGAACGAGCGGCACGCGGATTTGCTCTTCGGGAAAGGTGTTGCCATGACCATGCCCCCAGCGCCCCTTCTCCATGAATTCCTCGCCGTGATCCCCGGTGAACATGATGACGGTCTTGTCGAGCAGTTTTTGCCTCTTCAAATGCTCGATCAAACGGCCGACCTGCTGGTCGACGTGGTGTGCCGCGTTGATGTAACGGGCATGAATGCCGTCGATGTTGTCGCGCAGATCAAGCTTCATGTAATCGAGTTCCCGGATGTAATCGGTGCGCAGGACCGTCTCTTCGGGGAAGGTGTAGGGCGCATGCGTGGACTCGAAGAACATGAAGCCGTAGAACGGCTTGTCAGGATTGCGCCGATCGAATTTGCGAATCAGGTCATCGATGTTCTGCGTGTCGCGCCGCCAGGGTTCGCCAGTCTTCAATTCCTGCAACTGGGCTTCCGGTACCCCGGCAAAAACCGTATGGCGCAGTTCCGGATAGTCGAAACTCTGACTAGTGTGGATCGCAAGCTGGTAATCGTGCTCGCGCAGGAAATTCATCAGGGCAGGGGCGACGCGTTGTCGTTCGAAGCTGTACCAATAGGGCGCGTAGATCCCATAGAACATCGAGAACATCCCCATGCGCGTGCGATTGCCGCCGCTGTAGTGCTGTTCGAAGCGCGTTCCCTGCCGGGAAAGTTGCCACAGATTCGGGGTGATCTCAGGGCTCAACAGATCCCAGCGGAAGGATTCGCCGACCAGCATGACGACGTTGGGCCGATCGGCTACCGGCGTGGCCGGCAGGTCGTGGCCGGGATAATCGACAGTACCGCCGGCTAGGCGGAGTTCCTTGACAGCAGATTGTTCAATGCCCATGCGCTTGAAGAACTTTCGCGCCCCGGTGTGAAGATGGAACGGGATGGTTTCCGCCGCTTGAAGATAATCTTCCTGACCGGTGTGCGTGCTATAGGCATAGACAAATTCCTCGACCGCCAGCACTGAAAAGAGCGTGAAGGCGCTGACGACGATGGTGCGACGCGACGGCGTCCAACCACGTTCGGCATACCGGTGCAGCAGAACGAGGACCGCCACGCAGCCCAAGGGGAAAAGGGCGACCTGCAAAGCCAGCGTGCGTTCGGTTGCCTCGGTCGCGCCGAGCGCGTCGATGCCGCCCGGGGTGGTCAGCAGGTTCCAGACGAAGGCATTGAAGTGAAATTGGTACAGTTCGTACAGACGATAGTCAGCATAGATTCCGAGCAGGACGATGCTGCCGCCGAGAAAAGCCACACCGTAGAGCAGCGCCGTGCGCCAGACCCCCGGGTCGCTGCGACCGGGAAGAAAGCGCTCCAGCAGCGCGCTCAGCAGCCACAAGGGCGCAGTGTAAAGTGCCGCGTACCCCGCCGTTGCGGCGAAAAGAAACGTCCGTGCCGCAAGCGACTCGGTGCTGGTGTGCGACCAGAACAACGCGATCATCGCGAACACTGCGACATAGAGCAGCACGTAATAGCGGCTCAGGACAAGCGGTCTTCGACTTGGGGGCATGCGGCGGGCGAGGCCATCGCGACGCTTGCGCAGATATTTCAGCGACTGCTCGCGGTCATATTTTCCGGAGAGTTCGAGTTCGATCGATTGGGACGAGGGCATGGCCGGGCCTGGGCAGGTTAATCGTTGCCACAATGACTCGCCGAGCGTCAAGGCCCCGTCGTAGGGGTGTCAAGAAAACGTCAAAACCACCTGTTTCTGCAACCCCGATCCCTTGCACATGTTGATCTTCGGCGGTTTCAATTGCTGCGAGTACTGGGCGCGGTCTTGCAAGCGCGTCTCAATCCTTGACCGCCTGATGGACCCGATGCCGGTCGTTACCGCAACATGCCCAGGCGGCCGTTGTGGCTGCCCATGTACCACAGCCGCCCCTCGGCATCCACGATCATCTTGCGTATGCCCACCCCTTTCGACGGCAGCTTGACGACACGGAGTTCGCCGTTACCCGCGTCCATGCGTACCACCGTGTCGGTACTGATTTCGTTCGCCCACACATTGCCGATGCCGTCCACCGTTACGGCGTAGGGTCCGCCATCCCGTCCGGCGGGCAAGGCAATCTCCCGCAGCGTGCGACGCGCAGCGGGGTCGATCTGTACGAGTTTGCCGCTACCGTAAAGCGTGACCCACAGACTGCCGTCGGGCGCAGTGGCCATGCGGCGGGGGCGCGAACCATCGGGCAGGCGCAGTTCCGACATGGCACCGGTGTCGGAAAGCGCCAGGACCAGGGATTTGTTCATCGCCGCCTTCATAATCGAAAAAGACCACGGTAAACACCGTTCGTTCCATAGGCACGGGTCCGGAATCGTGTGGAAGCTGGATCTGATCGGTGAGGCAGTAACGCACATCGCTGACGCGATGCCGGGCGATTTATCCAGCGTTGCCGACTATGCTAAAGACGTAGCCATGCGAATCGGATCAATTCCGCTTTGCGCCGCAGCAACACCCAGTCGACCCGTGTCGTGATCGCGTTGCCACCTGCATGGGCTGAACGTTCTTGGATGCCAGACACCGGACAGATCGCGTATGACGGATCAGGAACAACGGGTACCGGCCCCGCGCCCCATCTTCGAGGCGCGCGGACTCACAAAGGTCTACCAGATGGGCGAGGTGCGCGTCGACGCCCTGCGCGGCGTGGACCTCGACCTGCAAGCGGGGGAATTGGTGGTGCTGCTGGGGCCGTCTGGCAGCGGGAAGTCGACCTTGTTGAATATCCTCGGCGGGCTCGATACGCCTACCAGCGGCACGGTGCGCTATGGCGACCATGACCTCACCGTCAATGACGATGCGGCGATGACCCACTATCGCCGCGAGCATGTGGGCTTCGTGTTCCAGTTCTACAACCTGATCCCGAGCCTCACCGCGCGGGAGAATGTCGCCCTGGTCACCGAAATCTCCGACAACCCGATGACGCCGGAGGAAGCACTCGCCCTGGTCGGGCTGGCGCAGCGCATGGACCATTTCCCGAGCCAGATGTCGGGCGGCGAGCAGCAGCGCGTTGCCATCGCGCGTGCCGTGGCCAAGCGTCCGCAGGTCCTGCTTTGCGACGAACCGACGGGCGCGCTGGATGCGCAGACCGGCGTGATGGTGCTCGACGTGATCGCGCGCGTGAACCGGGAACTGGGTACCACGACGGTGGTGATCACGCACAATGCGGTGATCGCGGCGATGGCCGACCGCGTCGTGTATTTCGGCGACGGCCGCGTGGTGCGCATCGAGTGCAATGCGCACAAGAAGGCGGCGGCGGAGCTGCAATGGTGATGATGCGCGCGCTGAACCGGAAACTCTGGCGCGACCTGTGGCATATGAGGCCCTCGCCATTGCCCTCGTGGTGATGTGCGGCGTCGGCACCTACGTCATGTTTCTGTCGACCCTCGAGGCATTGCGCGCGACCCAGGACGCCTACTATCGCGAGTATCGCTTCGCGGACGTGTTCGTCTCGCTGAAACGCGCCCCCGAGTCCCTGCGTCAGCGAATCCTCGATATCCCGGCGGTGGATCGGGTCGAGACGCGCGTCGTCGCCCAGATACGGCTGGAAATGCCGGAGTTCGCCGAGCCGGTGACCGCGCTGATGGTGTCCCTGTCCGACAGCGAGCCCCACGGACTGAATGGCCTGCATTTGCGCGAGGGGCGATTGCCCGTGCCGGGCCGTGCCGACGAAGTGGTGGTGAGCACGCCGTTCGCGCAAGCCCACGAGCTTCACCCGGGTGACCATTTCCACGCCATCCTGAATGGTCGTCGTCAGGCGCTGACCCTCGTCGGAACGGCCTTGTCGCCGGAATTCATCCAGCAGTTGCGCCCGGGCTCGGCCTTCCCTGACAGCAAGCGCTACGGCGTGATGTGGATGGGACGCCGTGCATTGGGCCAGGCCTATGACCTGGACGGAGCCTTCAACGACCTTGCGCTCAGCCTGCGCCCCGGCGCGGACGCGCAGGACGTCATCGACCGCGCCGACGAGCTGATCACGCCTTACGGCGGTCTCGGCGCGTATGCGCGCAAGGATCAGCGTTCGCACCGTTTCTTCAGCCAGGAACTGGAGCAACTCGGCACCCTGGCGAGCCTGTTTCCCTCGATGTTCATGGGGGTCGCGGCCTTCCTGCTGAACGTGGTGATCGGCAGGCTGGTGGCGATGCAGCGCGAGCAGATCGCCACGCTCAAGGCCTTCGGATACAGCAATGCTGCTGTGCTGGGCCACTACCTCAAGCTGGTGGCGGTCATCGCCGGCTGCGGCATCGTCAGCGGAATCGCGCTGGGCGTGTGGCTGGGCCAGTTGCTCTCCGGCATCTACATGGAGTTCTACTATTTCCCCTGGCTGAAGTTCAGCCTGCAGCCGATGACGGTCGTGGAGGCCACCATCGCCAGCCTGCTGGCGGCGGGGGCCGGTACCGTGCTCGCCGTCTGGCGCGCCGCCAAACTGCAGCCGGCACAGGCGATGCGGCCGGAGCCGCCGCCCCACTATCGTGAAAGCCGGGTCGAGAAGCTCGGCCTCAAGCGCTGGCTGTCACAGCCCACGCGCATGATCATCCGCCACATCCAGCGCAAGGCGTTCAAGTCCGCGCTCACCGTGCTGGGCATCGCATTGGCTTGCGGCATCATCCTCACCGGGCTGTTCCAGCGCGACACCGTCGGCTACATGCTGCATATCCAGTACGGCATGTCGCAGCGCGAGGATCTGTCGGTGACTTTTACCGACCCCACGGCCTACCGTGCCCGCTTCGACCTGCTCGGCCTGCCGGGGATCGAACATGTCGAGGTTTTCCGCACGGTGCCGGTGCGCCTGCGCCATGGCCATCTCGACTACCGCACCGCCATTCGCGGGGTCGAACCGGGCGGCGACATCCAGCGTCTGCTGGACGCCGATCTGCGTCCGGTGGACCTGCCGGCCGACGGCATCCTGCTCACGGACTTCCTTGGCAAGATCCTCGATGTGCGTGTCGGCGACCGCATCGTCGTCGAAGTCCTCGAAGGCAATCGTCCGCTGCGCGAGGCCAGCGTGGCGGGGCTCGTGAAGGAATATCTCGGGGTGTCCGCCTATATGGACTTGGCCGCCCTGAACCGCTTCGTGCACGAGGGGCCGACGATCTCAGGCGCCTGGCTCGGCGTCGATAGCGCGTATCTGCAACCGCTGTTCTCTCAGTTCAAGGACATGCCGCGGGTTGCCGGCGTTGCCGAGCGCAGACAGGAGATCCGCAACTTCAATCGCATGATGGACGAGACCATGCTGTTCTTCACCTACGTGGCCACCGTCTTTGCCGTCATCATCGCGTTCGGTGTCGTCTACAACAGTGCCCGCATCGCCCTCACCGAGCGCGGCCGGGAGCTGGCGAGCCTGCGCGTGCTGGGTTTCACGCGCGCCGAGATCGGCTACATCCTGCTCGGCGAACTGGGCATCCTGACGCTCATTGCGATCCCGCTCGGACTCTGGCTGGGCGAATGGATGTGCTATTACATCGCGCATACGATGCAGAACGACTTATTCAGGGTGCCGGTGGTGCTGGTGCCGCAAACCTACGCGTTTGCGGCGACGGTCGTGCTGATTTCGGCGGCAATTTCCGGCTTGGCGGTGCGTCGCCGCCTGGACCGGCTGGACCTTATCGCCGTGTTGAAGACAGCGGAGTGACGGCATGAAGAACATGGTGCAATGGCGCAGGCGGATCGTGCTCGCGCTGATCGCGGCGTTGGTCGGATGGGGCCTTTATAGCGGCTTTCGTGCCCAGCCGGTCGTCGTCGACCTCGGCGCAGCAGCGCGCGCGCCCATGCGCGTCGCGATCGAGCAGGAGGGCAGGACGCGCGTCGTCGATCGCTACGTCATCACCGCGCCCGTCGCCGCCTACGCGCGACGCATCGCGCTCGACGTTGGCGACGCCGTGCAAACCGGCATGCCCGTGGTGACCCTCGAGCCGCAGCGGGCCGAAGTGCTGGACGTCAGGCGGCGCGCCGAGGCCGAGGCACGGGTGGCGGGTGCGCAGGCCAATATCGGAGCGGTCGAGCAACGCATGAAGGCAGCGCAAGCCGGCGCCGGACTGGCGCTAAAGGATCTTCAGCGCGTCCGGACCTTGCGTGCCGCGGGTCATGTCACGGCCGACGCCGAGGATCGCGGGGTGGCCGAGGCCGAGCGCGCCGGTTCGGAGCTGCGCTCGGCGCAATTCACGGTTGCGACCGCGCGCCACGAACTGGAGGCCGCACGAACCGCACTGGGCTATGCCGCCGCCGGCGGGCCTGCCGATCCGGTCGTGTTGCGGTCGCCGGTCGCCGGGAATGTGCTGAAGATCCCGCGCAAGAGCGAAGGCGCGGTTTCCGCAGGGCAGGCGCTTCTGGAGATCGGCGACCCGCGCGGGCTGGAAGTCGAGGTGGACGTGCTTTCCGCCGACGCCGTACGGATCAGCCCGGGTACTCGCGTGCTGTTCGAACGCTGGGGCGGCGAGGGGGCGCTGGAAGGCGTGGTACGCGTGATCGAGCCCGCCGGTTTCACCAAGGTTTCCGCTCTGGGCGTGGAAGAACAGCGCGTCTGGGTCATTGTCGCCTTCACCTCTCCTTCCGCGCAATGGCAGCGCCTCGGCGACGGCTACCGCGTCGAAGCCAGCTTCATCCTGTGGGAAGACAAGGACGTGCTGCAGATTCCCGCTAGCGCTCTGTTTCGCGACGGCAGTGGCTGGGCCGCCTTTGTCGTGGAGCAAGGTAAGGCCGTCAAGCGTCGCATCGAACCCGGCCAGCGCAACGGCCTCATCGCGCAGGCGCTTTCCGGCATTCGCGAGGGCGAACAGGTGATCGTGCATCCGGATGACCGTTTGCGCGAGGGGGCGAGCGTGACGGCACGGTAGATCATAAAAATCTTAGTCATAAAACCCCGCGCGCCACCCGCGCTCCTGCTTGTTACAGAAGCTCCGCCCTGGGGGCGTCGGGAAATTCCCCGGCGAACCCGGATAGTCTCAGCCAACGCGGTGTCGGCAAATCATCTGCCGCACGAATCCTGGGCGCGCATTAACATGACAGCCTCCGCTTCTCCGTATCATTCAATTATGTCCGTTCAACTGCTCATTGCAATGCTGCGCAGTCCGGCTTCGACGGGGGCGCTGCTCCCGTCCTCACGCGCGCTTGCGAATGCCATGGCCAGCGCGGCAATCGGAGCAGATCTTGTCGTTGAGCTCGGTGCAGGCACCGGACCTGTCACCCATGCACTGCTGCATAAACTGCCAGGCGTGCCGCTGATCGCAGTCGAGTTTCAGGCTTCCCTTGCACGTCGGCTCAAAAGCCGATACCCCGCAGCTGACGTACGGCAGACTTCGGCGAAACATATCGTCGATTCCTTGATCAATCGCCCCGGGAAAATCGTCCTCGTCTCCAGTCTGCCATTTCGTTCCCTTCCCAAGGATGTTGCCGCCGAAACCGTTGATAGCCTTTGCGGCTTCCTCACGAGTAATCCCGACCGCAAACTTGTCCAGTTTACCTACCAACCCCGAGCCCCATTCTCCGCACCGCGAAATCTGCGCTGGAAGCGCACGTCGGTGGTATGGAGAAACACTCCGCCAGCGGGGATATGGGAATTGCAAGAAGAATCCTGACGAACGTGCGTGCGAAGCTAGTTTTTTCACCATTACTAGAATTTTTTTGTTTTGGGAGCTTGACAGTATATTTTGGGTGTCTATAATTCGCCCCTCTTCGCGGCACTGGCGGTGGTTAGGCGGGTGAAGCGGGGGGTCGGGAAGAGGGGAAAAGGTTTTGCCGGTATTTGAAACGA
>NZ_WTVQ01000029.1 GCF_012910955.1 Aromatoleum diolicum | reverse complement strand
GACCGTGAAACAGGACCGCGCCGATGATAGTGCCCTTCGTGGGTGCGAAAGTAGGTCATCGTCAGACTACCTATGCCAAAAAAGCCGCTCTTCCTCTACAGGATCAGCGGCTTTTTTACGTCAACTCCACACAGACACCCTCCGCCAAAACGCAAAAGGCCTTGCAATCGGCGGCAAACAACGGGACGGCCGCCCCCTCCCGACAACAGCATCAACGCGCGAGAGGGGCAGGGGCAATATTGGGCCTGCGCCGACACTTCGCGCTGCTCCTTCAACATCACCTCCCATTCGCCGAACGGTTTACCATGCGCGAGCGACCTGCCCCGCAAGAAGCCGATGACTGTTGCCGAAGGGCAGAGGTCAGAGGAAAGGTCGGCTCGGGGGGTCTGTTACAATCAATCTTCTTTGAACTCCCATTGCAGCAACCTGGACCTCTGGGTTGTTCGTCTCCTTACGATGGCACTTTCGGAACAAGCGAAAACCTTGCTTGATATGGTTTATCGCGTAGGCGCGCCACGTTTCCATGAATTGACCGTAGCGCAAGCACGGCATTCGTTCAGCAAGTTGCAGTTTGCGTTCGGGGCCGCACCGCAGCCGGTGGCGTCGACGACCGAGGTACCTATGGCGCGCGACGATGGGGCGGCACTGCTGGCCCGCCTATATCGTCCTCTGGCGGCGGCTGCGGACGACGTGTTGCCCTTGGTAATTTATTTTCATGGCGGCGGATGGTGCGTCGGCAACGTCGGAACTCATGACTCGCTTTGCAGGCAACTCGCGAATGCCTCGGGATGTGCGGTGTTCTCCGTAGAGTATCGGCTTGCGCCTGAGCATCCATTTCCGGCGGCGATCGAGGATGGCTTGTTTGCGGCTGAATGGGCGTGGGAGAACGCCGCTCTGTTAGGGGTAGATCCGAATCGCATCGCGCTTGCGGGTGACAGTGCGGGGGGTAATCTTTCAATCGTCACGGCCCTGCTTGCGCGTGATCGTGGATCGGTGCCTATCTGCTACATGGTGTTGATTTATCCGAGTACGGAGATGCAGAGTGCTAGGACATCGCGGGAGTTGTTCGGGCAGGGATACTTTCTCGATCAAGAGAGTCTTGTATGGTTCGTCGAGCGATACCTTCCACAAGGGGACGTCGAGGATTGGCGGGCGTCGCCGATGCGAGCTGAGTCGCTCGCCGGTTTGCCTCCGGTGCTGCTAGTTACCGCAGAATGCGATCCGCTTACCGATGACAGTCTTGCGTTTGCGGAACGTGTACGTTTGGAGGGCGGCGCGGTGGAGCATCTTGGAGTAGAGGGGATGGTTCACGGCTTCATTACATTGGGCAAGCTTTTTCACGAGGCAGAGGAGGTCGTAGCGCAAATTTCACGGCGTTTGCAGGATGTCTTAAAGATTTATCAATCTGTTGAATCTAAAAGATAAAAAATTGCATTCTGTGCGGTATGAATAATGCCAAGCGAGTGTGTATAGAGAGGCTGTGACGTGTTTAACGACAGCTTCTCGCTGCAGGCGTTAGAGTCCGTCAAGGTCCTTGCTGCGATGACGCGTGGCTGTGCCGAGAACCGACGGTGACAGCATAGCGCGCTAATTGTCGCCGTGACATCGATCGGAAGCCGGATCTTGGGAACGGGGGACGAGTACCATGCTACGGGTGTTCAGCCAGTATTTCCCATCGCATACGTTGCAGCAGATCGTTTTCGATGCGTCGGTGCTCTTTGTCGCAGTCCTGTTGGCGGTTGCCTTTCAAGTGCACGGCACAACGGTGGATTGGCGCGTCATCGTTCCGTCCGCTTTGTTGTTTGCTGCTGTGATGATCGTACTCAATAGTGCGTTGGGTTTGTACCGGTCAACGTCGAGCGATGGCTCGGTGCGTAGCACCACGGCACGTGTGCTGGTCTCGATTTTGGTCAGCATCCCCTTGGCTTTCGGCGTGTTTTCGGTGTTGCCATGGAATTACTTTGCATCGGAGGCGATGCAGATATCCGTTGTGCTGTTGCTTGGCCTTGTACTCCTGATGCGGGGAGTGGTGAATCGGCATCGGGCGACGTCGGCGTTTGCTCCACGCGTCTTGATTATCGGTACCGGGCCTGAGGCTGCGGCGGTGGCGAGATCGCTCGGTAGCCCGGCGCAGGGCGGTATGGAGATTGTCGGGTTCTATCCCTCTGGAAACGAGGATTCGATTGATGTCGATCCCGCTCAGATTGTGTCCGGCGATCACGGGCTCCTCGAGGCTGTCAGGCAGCGGCGCGTCCATGACGTGATCGTGGCTGTAAAGGAGCGGCGCGGAGGGGTCCTTCCAATTCGCGAATTGCTTGACTGCAAACTCCGCGGCGTTTGCGTGATGGACTTGTCGTCGTTTTTTGAGCGCGCGAAGGGGCAGGTGCGGATCGACTCACTGAAGGCGAGTTGGCTGATCTATGGTGACGGGTTCCGGCAGGGGCTGGCACGCAGTGCCGTAAAGCGGTGTTTTGACCTGATCGCATCCGGTACGCTGTTGGTCGTAGCCTTGCCGGCTATGCTTCTGACCGCAGTACTGATCGTGCTTGAGGATGGCGCGCCAGTGTTTTATCGGCAGGAACGGGTTGGCCAGCGGGGTCGAGTATTTCGCGTAATCAAATTCCGAAGCATGCGGCGGGATGCCGAGAAGGATGGCAAGCCGCGTTGGGCATCATCCGGCGATGATCGGGTGACGCGTGTGGGGCGGGTGATCCGCAGATTGCGCATTGATGAGTTGCCACAGCTGTTCAATGTACTGTCCGGTGAGATGAGCCTTGTTGGTCCGCGGCCGGAACGGCCTTATTTTGTTGACCAGCTTGAGCGTGAGATACCCTTTTATGCGGTTCGCCATAGTGTGAAACCGGGAGTGACCGGCTGGGCACAGGTCCGTTACCAGTACGGGGCTTCGGTGGATGACGCAATCCAGAAACTCCAGTACGACCTTTATTACGTGAAGAATCACAATCTGGTACTCGACACGCTTGTACTTTTCGAGACCGTCCGTGTTGTTCTGACCGGAGAAGGGGCACACTGAGCAGATCTCCCGTGACGTATGACCGGGTGCAGCGTGCCGCGCCGCCGAATTCCAACGTGCCGGCCGCAGACGAAGGCTTGCCGTGGAGGGTGAATGGGGGCTGAGTTGTCAAACGCAGCGGGGTTGGGTTATGGCGTTGCTTCCGGTGCCTATGTGTTGTTTGGTGTTTACCTTTTGCACGGGTGGCGGGGCGGGGTAGCCGGCGGGGTCTTGCTAGTGGCGGTCGCGAGCAGCGCCTTGTGGGCGCTCGCGAGCACATTTGTCGTTGCGAATCCGGCTGCCTGGATCAGCCTGTTGGGCTGGGTGCTCGATATCCTGCGCCAGGTCTGCTGGCTCGGGTTTCTCCTCATTCTGCTACAGCCGCTTGGGGCGGCACGCCGGCGCTGGCCGGTGCTGGTGACGACCGGGGTGCTTCTCGCGGAACTCCTGGCGGTCGTTAATGCCGGCTTCGACTTTGCGCTCGGGGAGGTCGCGACCAAACTGCTGCTGGGAAGTTTTCTTGGCGGGGCCGTGCTGGGGCTGGTGTTGGTCGAGCAGCTGTTTCGCGGAATGCCGGGTGAGTCACGGTGGGGCTTGAAGCCACTGTGCCTGGCTCTATCAGCCGGGTATATTTTTGAGTTGTATCTATTTGCGGATGGTTTTCTGTTCGGCCGGCTGGACGCCGACGTCTGGGGCGTGCGAGGGGTGGCGCATGCGCTGACGATTCCGCTGATTGCGTTGTCGGCAGGCCGAAACCCTGCCTGGACACTGCATATCACGGTATCACGGGAGATGGTTTTCCACTCGACGGCCTTGGCATTGTCGGGTCTTTACCTGCTTGTGATTGCCGGGGCCGGCTATTACGTTCGCTACGTCGGTGGTGACTGGGGGCGCGCGCTCCAGCTTGCGTTGTTGTTCGCCGGTCTGCTGTTGCTCGGGGTTTTTTTATTCTCGGGGGCTCAGCGGGCCCGTCTGCGTGTGTTCCTCAACAAGCATCTGTTTCCATATCGCTACGATTACCGTAATGAGTGGTTGCGCTTTACCCAGGCTATGTCGGCTGCCGGTGGAACAATGGACCTCGGTCAGTCGGTCATCAAGGCATTATCCGACCTTGTCGAAAGTTCTGGCGGCGCGCTCTGGTTGAGGGACTCGGGTGGGCGCTATTCCATACACGCGCGTCTCAACCAGATCGCATCGGATGCAATCGAGGATGAAGGCAGCGCGTTCTGTCGATTTCTTGACGAACGCGAGTGGATCATCAACCTTGAGGAGTTTCGTGCTCGTCCCGGGCTCTACGAGGGTCTGACGCTGCCCGAGTGGCTGTCGTCGATGCCGGACGCCTGGCTGGTGTTGCCACTTAAGTCAGCGGGCGCTCTGGTTGGCTTCGCAGTGCTGAATGCACCACGAACGCCTTTCGAGGTTAACTGGGAGGTGCTGGATCTACTCAAGACGGCACAACGGCAGGCGGCGAGTTATCTCGCGCGGATGCAGGCTGCTGAGGCCTTGCTCGAATCGCGGAAGTTCGACTCCTTCAATCGCATGTCTGCGTTTGTGGTGCATGATCTGAAGAATCTTGTCGCGCAGCTATCGCTGATGCTGAAAAATGCCGAGCGACACAAGCATAACCCGGAGTTTCAGGAGGATATGCTCGCAACGGTCGCTCATGTGGAGTCACGTATGCGCGCGTTGATGGCCCAGTTGCAGGAGAAGCGTTCCATTGATCCTCCGCGGCGGGTGGAGGTGGGTGCGTTGATCGGGCGTGTGCAGGTGGCCAAGCGTCATCACCGCCCGCAAGTTGAAGTGGATATCTCGGATGAATTGCCAATCGAGGTTTTGGCGCATCCTGAACGGTTGGAGCGAGTGATTGGGCATCTCGTGCAGAATGCGCTCGACGCGACGCCGGAGGATGGTAGTGTAGTGACGCGGGTGGCCCGGGTTGACGGTGATGCAGTTCGTGTTCTGGTCGAGGACAATGGTTGCGGAATGACAAAGGAGTTTATCCGTGAACGTCTTTCCAAGCCATTTCAGACAAGCAAGGCGGGTGGCATGGGGCTCGGCGTATTTGAGGCCCAGCAGTATATTCACGAACTCGGTGGTCGCCTCTTGTTTGATAGTGAACCTGGGCGGGGAACACGGGTAACTGTCACGCTTCCGGCGGCGGTTCGCGGGGGCGGCAGTTGATCGCAATCTTGCGATGATGACGAAGGGATCATGAACGACAAGCGACGAACTCTCCTGATAGTCGAGGACGATCCCGCACTGCAGAAGCAGATGCGTTGGGCGTTCGATGCGTTCGAGACGATCGTTGCCGACGACAGGGAGAGTGCCATCGCCCAGTTGCGGCGGCACGAACCCGCAGTGGTGACGATGGACCTGGGGCTGCCACCGACACCGGATGATGTGGTTGAGGGCTTTCGGTTGTTAGGCGAGATGCTGGCGTTGGCGCCGGATACCAAGGTGATTGTGTTGACTGGCCAGCATGACCGCGAGAATGCAGTAAAGGCGGTGGCGATGGGGGCATACGATTTTTTCGGCAAACCCTTTGAGCCTGAATTGTTGGCGCTGACGATCGATCGCGCCTTTCGGTTGCACGATCTTCAGGCGGAAAACATGCGCCTTAAAGCGCAGCAGGGGAGCGCGCTCTCGGGCATCCTGACCCGAGACCCGTCAATGCTAAAGATATGCCGTACGGTTGAAAAACTTGCTTCGGCTAATGTGACTGTAGCGTTATTGGGTGAGAGTGGCACTGGCAAGGAGATACTGGCACGTGGTCTGCATGCGCTGTCGCCTCGTGTGCGCGAACGGTTCATGGCGATCAATTGCGCCGCCATTCCAGAGAATCTTCTGGAAAGCGAACTTTTCGGCTACGAAAAAGGCGCTTTTACCGGGGCGGCCAAACAGACCTTGGGGAAAATCGAAGCAGCGCATAAGGGTACGTTCTTTCTCGATGAAATCGGCGATCTGCCAATGGCGCTTCAGGCGAAGCTGTTGCGCTTTCTGCAGGAGCGGGTAATTGAGCGTATTGGCGGGCGCACCGAAATTCCCGTGGACGTGCGTGTGGTCTGCGCAACCCATCGCGATCTCAAGGCGCAGATCAGTGCCGGCCTGTTTCGCGAAGATCTCTATTACCGGCTCGCCGAGATCGTGATTGACATCCCGCCGTTACGTGACCGGGAAGGGGATGCGACCCTCCTCGCGCATGCCTTCATCCAGCGCTTTGCCAAGGAAAGCGGAAGAGGCGGCATGCATTTGGGCGATGATGCGTTGGCGGCCATCGAATCGCACCGATGGCCAGGTAATGTCCGCGAACTGGAAAACTGTCTCAAGCGTGCAGTCATCATGGCCGATTCAACGCGTATCACCGCGGAGGATCTTGGACTCGACCCCGTGGAGGCGGACCTTGAGCACCTTAATCTGCGTCATGTGCGTGACGAGGCGGAGCGTCGCGCGGTGGTACGTGTGCTTGCTCGCACGAACGGAAACATCGCGCGGGCAGCCGATATTCTTGGTATCAGCAGGCCATCACTGTACGACCTGATGAATCGCTTTGGTTTGAAGAAGGAGAATTGACCGTGTCTCGTGCGATGGTTTTTCCTGCATCTGGTCGACGACTCGTGCTGGGGGCGCTGTGTGTTGCGCTGCTGGCGGGGTGCGGCGACAGTCCTGAAGCGATGGTCGAATCGGCTCGGCAATACCTGGCGAAAAATGATCTGAACGCAGCAAGCATTCAGCTGAAGAACGCGTTACAGGAAAACGGCAAACTGGCCGAGGCGCGTTTTCTGCTGGGCACGGTTAACTTGCAACAGGGGAATCTGACCGGCGCAGTCAAGGAGTTGCGCCGCGCGGGGGAGTTGGGTTTTCCTGCGGCTCAGGTCAGTCCGCCGCTGGCTCGTGCAATGGTGCAGCTAGGGGAGTTCGATCAGGTTCTGAAGGAGTTCGAAGGTACGAGCCTTGAGGATCCGACTGCCCAGGCGCTGGTGTTGGGGGCGGTAGGGGATGCCCATCTGGGGCGGAAAAATACCGCAAACGCCAAAGCTGCCTTCGAAGCGGCGCTGAGCGCAAATCCGATGGATGCTTCGTCCAAAATCGGCTTGGGACGGACACAACTCATTGCTGCTGACCTCGATGGGGCAATGGCGGCGGCTGATGCGGTGTTGGCAGCGCGTCCGGGGGGGCGTGATGAGGCCGAAGCACATGTCTTGCGTGCGGACGTGCTGTTGGCCCGCAAGCAGGTCGGCGAGGCCATCGATGCATTAGGGGCTGCGGTGAAAGCTCGCCCCAGCGCGATCAATTATCACTTCGTGCTGATTTCGTTGTTGCTTCAGAAGGGGGACTTCGAGGCGGTGGGCCCGCGCCTCGAGGCGATGCGGAAAGTGGCCCCCGCTCATCCGCTTACGCGGTATCTGCAGGCCATGGTCGAATTCCGCGATGGGAAATTGTCGGTGGCGCGTGAGCACATTTCTGAGACTGTCCGGTTGACACCGGACTTCCTGCCTGGCCGCGTGCTGGCTGGAATGATCCATGCGCGTCTCAATGAGCATGTACTTGCCCAGGAGCATTTGGCCGCGGTCGTTGGGCGGGCACCGGGCCAGACGGTAGCACGCCGGGCCCTGGCGCAATCGCAACTGGCTTCAGGAGAGCCGTTGTCGGCGTTGGAGACATTGGATCCCCTGCTCGAGGCCGACGCGCCCGACGTGGAAACGCTGAAACTCGCTGGGCAGATCTACGCCGCAAACGGCGATATCGAAAAGGCATCAGAAAATTTTTCAAGAGTCGCGGCAGCAAGGCCGGATGACGCGGTAGCGCGGATGCAACTCGGCATTTCGCGGTTGTTCGCAGGCGATTCTGTCGACGCAATGAGCGACCTTGAGGCGGCGTCACAATTTTCGACAAGTGTCGGGGAGGCCGATGTAGCCCTTATTCTGGTGCATTTGCGACGTGGGGAGCTGGACAAGGCACTTGCCGCACAGCGTAGGCTCGAGAGTAAACAGCCGGATAGTCCGCAGACGTATACGCTCAAGGGCGGGATCCTTGCAGCGAAAAAGGATTTGACCGGTGCGCGTGCGGCGCTGGAGAAGGCGCTCGCGCTGAAGGCCGATCATCTGCCTGCTGCCCTCAGTCTCTCGCGGATGGATCTGATGGAGAAGCGTCCGCAGGATGCGGTAAAACGTTTCGAGGCAATCATCGCGGCGAATCCGAAAAGGATTCAAGCTTACTTGCTCCTGGCAGATCTGCTTGTAAGCACCGGGGCCAAGCCCGAAGCGGTCCGTGAGGTGCTTGAGCGTGCGACCCGTTCGGATCCGGCCGCCGTCGCGCCCAAGCTGGCACTTGTGCACCATGACTTGGAGCAGCGTGATACGAAGAAGGCACTGGCAATGGTGCAGGAGGTGGCCGCAGCACACCCCAATGATCCCAGGGTGCTCCGCATGCTTGGACGTTCGCAGTTTGCTGCGGGTGATCAGCAGCAGGCAATCGCGGCGTTCAGCAAGCAGGTGGGTTTGCTTCCTCAGGCCGTGTCACCCCTGATCGAGCTGGCTGACGCACAGCGTCTGACAAAGGATCGTGTGGGAGCGGAACAATCCCTGAAGCGCGCACTGAGTCTCAAGCCTGATTTCGTCGACGCGCAGCGGAGATTGGTATTGCTGTACCTCGAAGACAAACGGACCAACGACGCGCTCGAAATCGCTCGTACGGTTCAGAAGCAACGTCCGAAAATGTCCACCGGTTGGGCGCTGGAAGGTGATATCCATATTCTTACGAAAAACTGGGCGCTGGCATTGCCGGCTTTTCGCAAGGCGCTCGACCTTGAAAAAACGTCGGAAGTTGCGATCAAGCTGTATGCGACGCAGATGCACAGCGGTAAGAGCGCCGATGCGGTGAAGACAGTGAGCGACTGGCTCCGCGCAAACCCTAATGACATCAAAATGCGAGCTTTTCTCGCGGACCGGGCGCTTACTGAACGTCGTCTGGATGATGCTGAAAAGCTCTACCGCAAGATGAATGAAATCAAGCCCGATGCTCCGCTGGTCATCAACAATCTCGCGTGGATCGCCGGCCAGCGAAAGGATCCGCAAGCGCTTGCGCTGGCGGAACGGGCATTGCGCCTTTCGCCGGACAATCCAGCCGTGCTGGACACGCTGGGGATGCTGCAGGTGGAGTTTGGGCAGGCCGAGAAAGGCGTGGAGAACCTGCGTCGAGCGGTATCGCTGGCTCCGACCGGCTGGGCAATGCGGGTCAATCTGGCCAAGACGTACGTAAGGCTTGGTCGCAAGGATGAAGCGCGCCAGGAAGTTACCACGCTGTTGGAAAAATTGCCGGCAGACAGTCCCCATCGCACGGAGTTGGGCGCGCTGAAGGACAAGCTCTGAGTGGGCCCATCAGCGCGTAAGAGCAGTTAATTTTTTATGGAAGTCGACACATGACCACACTTGCTGTCATTGGCCTGGGGTATGTGGGCCTGCCGCTTGCCGTGGAATTTGGCAAGAAATTCCGGACCCTGGGGTTCGATCTGTCGGCCGAGAAGGTGTCGGCTTATCGCGAAGGCTTCGACCCGACAGGAGAGGTCTCGTCCGAGGATTTGCGTGCTGCGACGCGATTGTCCTGTCATTCCGATCCGGAGGTGCTCGCGGAGGCGGATTTCATCGTCGTCGCCGTGCCGACACCGGTTGATCACGCTCACCAGCCCGACTTTACGCCGTTGATCGGGGCATCGCGGACAGTTGGACGCAATTTGAAGCGTGGTGCGGTCGTGGTTTTCGAATCGACGGTGTATCCGGGGGCGACCGAAGAGGTTTGCGTCCCGATCATCGAACGTGAGTCCGGGATGAAATGGAAGCAGGACTTTTTCGTCGGTTATTCCCCCGAGCGGATCAACCCGGGTGATAAGGAGCGCACCGTCACGAAGATCGTCAAAGTTGTTTCCGGTGACACCCCGCAGACGCTGGAGAAAGTCAAGGACATCTACGGTTCGATTATCACCGCCGGCATCTATCCTGCAAGTTCAATCAAGGTGGCCGAGGCGGCGAAAGTGATAGAGAACACCCAGCGCGACCTGAACATCGCGCTGATGAACGAACTGGCGGTGATCTTTCACAAGATCGGCATTGATACCCTCGAAGTGTTGCAGGCAGCCGGAACGAAGTGGAACTTCCTGCCGTTCCGGCCGGGTCTGGTCGGCGGGCACTGCATCGGTGTCGATCCGTACTACCTGACGCACAAGGCCGAGATGCTTGGGTATCACTCCGACGTGATCCTTGCGGGGCGTCGGATCAATGACGGTATGGGCAAATATGTAGCCGAGCAGACCGTCAAGCAGATGATTCAGGCGGGCCATTCGATCCGCGGCTGTGACGTGATAGTGCTAGGGCTGACCTTCAAGGAAAACTGCCCCGATCTGCGCAACAGCAAGGTCATTGACGTGATCCGGGAGCTGGAGAGTTTTGGCTGCCGGGTACATGTTCATGATCCCGTCGCGGCGTCGGCGGAGGCTAGGCACGAATATGGCGTCAGCCTGACGGAATGGGACGCACTGCCGCGTGCTGCAGCCGTGGTTGCCGCGGTGTCGCACCGCGCCTACCTCGAAATGCCGCTCGAAGGAATGACTGACAAGCTTCTGCCTGCCGGGATTTTCGTGGATGTTAAGTCCACCTATGACCATCACTCGTTAGCGGCAGCAGGCGTAACTGTTTGGCGGCTTTAGCCGGATCTGCTAGAACGCAGGTAAGGGCGCAGACGCAGGTCGGGCCGGGAGGGGCAAGGATGAAGCAGCGATGCAGGGCCAACCGACGATTTCGCTTGCTTGCGCCGTGGCTGCTGGCAGCGGGCGTTGCGGTATCCACTGCCGCGATCGCGAAAAGGGACGGACCCGAGTCCTTCCCAGATCGGGCGGTTGCCGGGCGCGCACGCTATCTTCTTGAACAAGCTGTCGCCCACGAACATGGCGAAGGTGTTGGGCGTGATCCCGTTAAGGCCGCTGCGCTGTATTGCGAGGCGGCGCGGTTGGGTGATGCCGAAGCAATGCATTCGTTGGGCTGGATGTATGCGAACGGACGTGGTCTGCCGCGCAGTGATGCATATGCCGGTACGCTGTTCGCGATGGCCGCGTTTCTGGGACACGCACAGGCCGAGCGGATGCGACGTTTTACCGGCGATTACGTGGGCGACGTGCCAGACTGTCTGCAGCCACCGTCCGAACAGCAACTCGAGGCGGGCTGGAGCGCAGAAAGCCATATTCAGGCACTGGCGGCTCCGCGCCAGAGCATTGCCCGCACGGTCGTTAAGCTGGCGCGCGATTACGCCATCAGCCCGCGCCTTGCGCTCGCGATTGCCCTGACCGAATCAGGCCTCAATCCGGTCGCGGTGTCGCCGAAAAATGCGATGGGGGTGATGCAGCTGATTCCGGCGACGGCGGCGCGCTTTAATGTTCGCAATCCGTTCGACCCGGTTGATAACATCAAGGGCGGTCTGGCATATTTGCGGTGGCTGTTGGCTTATTTTCGCGGTGACATCGCGCTAGCGGCGGCAGGTTACAACGCCGGTGAAGGAGCCGTGGATCGCTACCGTGGGGTGCCGCCATACCCGGAAACAAAAGCCTATGTGGCACGGATCCTGGCATTCGTCAAGCGTCGTCAGCATCCTTACGACAGCAGTATTACGGAACCCAGCACCGTGTTGCCCGGACTCGAACTCGTCAGTCAGCGAGAGGTGGATTCTTGAGGCGAGCTTCAGTCTGCTGTCGGCGTTGCAATCGCTGGATCCCGTTGCTTACTCTGGCATGGCTGTGCGCACCGTGGCCCGGCACCGCATCCGCTGACCTTGTCGCTACCGTGCCACGCATCAAGCCGTCGATCGTGGCAGTGGGTACGTACCAGCGCACACGAACCCCTCCCTTTCGATTTCTTGGGACTGGTTTCGTGGTTGGAAATGGCCTCCTCGTCGCGACCAACGCGCATGTTATTCCAGCGTTGTCTCCGGCGGAGCAGTTCGAATCGCTGGTGATCGCCTTACCCGGTGAGGTGCAGAGCATGGTGCGCAAGGTCACCAAGACGTCGGTCGACAAGAACAGCGACTTGGCCGTGCTGAGCCTGGAGGGAGCGCCATTGCCCGCTTTGCCGCTGGCGGATAGCGAGTTGGTGAGTGAAGGGCAGAGCATCGCGTTTACCGGGTTTCCGATCGGCAGCGTGCTGGGTTTGTCGCCTGTGACCCACCGTGGCATTGTTGCCGCGATAACGCCAATCGGCATTCCACAGGCCAATTCCGGGGCGCTTAATCCCGCATTGATCCGGCGCCTCGCCAGTGATGCGTTCCGCGTCTATCAGCTTGACGCGACAGCATATCCGGGGAATAGCGGCAGCCCGATGTTCGACACTGAAACGGGTCAGATTCTCGGGATAGTGAATATGGTGTTCGTCAAGAACACCAAGGAAAGTGCCCTCAGTGATCCATCCGGCATTACGTACGCCATTCCGGTGGCGCACCTCAAGGCCTTGCTCAAGGGGCTGCAATAACCGGTAGCGTGGTCTCCTCGGCGAGAATCGAACTCACATCTAGCGCTTAGGAGGCGCTCGTTCTATCCATTGAACTACGAGGAGAGGCGCGCAATTCTAGCCGTTCGGGCGCTCAGGACCAAGCGCGCCGCATTATTCGGCTGCATTTATCACGTGTTGATTGCACCATTGCTTCTGACTTCCTCACGCGCGGGGCCGGATTGCGGAGGATCGTCGGATTTGTTGCTGCTCGGTGGCAGCAGGAAATCCTGCGGGCGAGACAGGAAGCGCAGTAGGGTCATCCCGATCAGGGTGCGCCCCTGCGCAAAAGTGATGCGGCGGGCGCGCATCGCGACGTATAGCGTCAGGGAGAAGCTTACGGCGAGGTTGGTCAGCCCGATCAATGCGATGCCGGATGCCGCCAGCACCACCATTCGCCAGCCGAGCTCGAAATCCAGCCCGACCGTGGCGTAACCGACGTAGGCGGATGAAAATGCGATGTGGCGGATATCCAGTGGCAGGCCGAAGAGCACGCCCAGCGCGGTAACGCCACCAAGCAGAAAACCGAAAAAGAAATTTCCCGCCAGCGCACCAAGGTTGTTCTCGACGTAGCGGGCGATACGCTGCATGCGGGCCTCGCCGAACACCCGACGCGCCCAGCTTAGTTGCAGCAGGCGCTGCGGAATGCGTCCGTAGGCGGACAAGTTGTCGTAGTAGCCGGCAATCAGACCCGACAGAAACAGGCACACGCCGGCAATTGCGGCAAAAAACAGGGCGCCGCCAGTGGGGTCGATCTCGTCGAGCAGCAGCTTGGCTTTGTCCGGGCTGACGAATTGATTTCCGCTGCTTGCCGCGATGCATAGTGCGACGACCATTGCCAGCGGCACCGCGACGCCGACGTTGCCGATGATCGCTGCCAACTGGCTGCGCACGGTGCGCGCGATGAGTTCGACCAGATTTTCCAGTTCTCGGCCCTTGCCACGCGTCTCGCCAATCGAGGCGGCGATGGCGTTGGCGGTCATCGCCGGTTGCTTTGTGGCGACGGTGCCGCCCAAAACGTGGATCAGAACGAAGCCGATGCCATAGTTCAGACAAAAAGTGAGAGCGGCGGTAAGGGGGGCGAAATCCTGTCGGCCCAGGACGAGCTTGAATCCCGCCATCATTGCGATGATAACGCCGCCGAGTGCGGCTGACCTAAGGATTCCGAAATACTCGCTACGTGTCGAGGTGATGTAGCGCTCGCCTGTCTTGCTGGCGCTTTCGGTCATGCGCAGCGACAGCAATTCGACATTCTTGCCGACGTAGTCGGAAAGGCGGTTCTTGCGGCATTCGGAGCGTACCAGCTCTTTGAACAGGAGCACGATCTGCGGCGCAACATCCGCCAGCATGCGGCGCCGGCGCAATCCGTCGAGTAAGGAGAGAAGTCGCGTAATGCGTCGCAGATGCTGGCGCAGGCGCTCGAGCTTGAACGTCAGCGTTAGACTGGTGCCGAGCTTGGTCGCGCGGCGGCGCACGCGCTGCACAACCTCCTCGCACTGGTCGAGCATGACCTTGAGGTGTTTTTCGTCCTCGACAAGCTCGGTCGGGCTGGCCCACCAATTCTTGTAATGGTCGATGTAGGCAAGCAGCTCGGCATTCTGGGCGAGAAAAGCGGATTCGTGCTCCTCCAGGTCCGGGTCGATGCGGATGAACTCCGGGTCCAGACCGATTGCGGAGACGTGATAGGACAGAACGCGCAGGGCTTCAAGGATTTCCGCCATGCCTTGCGGCAAGGTACGGATGTCGGTCTCCGCGGCCGGTATTTCGTCGGCGAGCAATGTATGGAGGACGGCTTGCCAAAGTTCGTCCGGGATGGCGTTGACCCACTCTTCGTCGTCGCGGCGCGGAAACAATACTGCCAGGACGTCCTTCATGTACGCGGTGTCGATCACGTCGGGCAACAGCCGTCCCGCGATGCGCCGCGCGATTTCGGAAAAGAAGCCCGTGGACGGCAGCAGGCCGGACGACGCATAGAGCGAGACCTGCTTGCGTTCGCGAAACAGCCGCCCGAACGCACTGTTAAGCTGTGCTCGTAGCTCGGGTCGATGCGCCAGGGTGTCCGAAAGCTGGCGCAAGTTGCCAATCGCGCGTTCGGTATCGGATGCACGCAGCGGGCGCAGATGATCGATCAGGCGTACCCACAGCGTCAGTTCGTCGTGATTCGCGTCGCCAAAGTTTTCCAGCAGTTGTTCCATGTGGTCTCGCGATGGGGAAGATTTTGACCAATGTTGCGATGCGCAATTCGTGATCATGCCCGCCATCTTAGCAGGCCGGTAAAATGCGTTTCCTTTACAACGAGTAACTCACCATGCCTCTGCTCTCCGTCGACAATGCCTGCCTTGCCTATGGGCACGTCGATCTCCTCGACCATGCGGAGTTCCAGCTCGACGCAGGTGAGCGGGTTGCGCTGATCGGGCGCAACGGCTCGGGCAAATCGAGCCTGCTCAAGGCTATCGCAGGCGAGGCAATGCTCGATGACGGTACGGTGTGGCGCCAGTCCGGACTGAAAGTGGCCTATGTGCCGCAAGAGGCGGACTTCCCGCGTGAGCGCGATGTCTTTGCGACGATCGCCGACGGCCTGGGCGATGCGGCCCGTCTGTTGGTGCAGTATCACGACGCGATGCACGCAGTTGCGGAGTCGGCGACTCCGGACGCGTTGGCACATTTGGCTGCGATGCAACATGAAGTCGACGCTGCGGATGCCTGGCGGCTCAATCAGCGCGTGGATGAAGTCATTGTCCGCCTTGCGCTACCCGGCGACGCCTTGATTTCCAGCCTGTCGGGTGGCGGGGTCAAGCGCGTCGCGCTGGCGCGTGCGCTAGTTGCCGAGCCGGACCTCCTGCTGCTCGACGAGCCGACCAACCATCTCGACATCGACGGCATCCTGTGGCTGGAATCGCTGATCCGCGACTTTCGCGGCGCAGTGGTCGTGATTACCCATGATCGTGTCTTTCTTGACAATATCGCCACCCGTATCATTGAGCTCGACCGTGGCAAGCTCGGCAGCTACCCTGGACGATTCAGTGACTACCTGCGGCGCAAGGCCGAAGAGTTGGATGCCGAGGCGAAGGCGAGCGCACGCTTCGACAAGGTGCTCGCGCAGGAGGAAGTGTGGATTCGCAAGGGTGTCGAGGCCCGTCGGACGCGCAACGAGGGCCGCGTGCGTCGCCTGGAGGCGTTGCGTCGGGACCGTGCGGCACGACGTGATCGGCTCGGCAGTGTGAAGCTGGCCGTCGACAAGGGGGAGCAGAGCGGTCAGATGGTCGCCGAGCTAACCAATGTCACCAAGCGTTTTGGCGATCGGGTCGTGGTGCGCGATTTTTCGACGCGCATCATGCGCGGCGACCGGGTCGGTCTCATTGGACCGAATGGCGCCGGCAAGACCACCCTGCTCAAACTGATTCTCGGCGAACTTGAGGCAGATGCCGGGACTGTGCGTCGCGGCACGCGTCAATCCGTCGCGTACTTCGACCAGTTGCGAGCACAACTCGACCCTGAACTGCCGCTGACCGAAGTCATCAGCCCGGGCTCCGATTTTGTCGAGATCGGCGGCGAGCGCAAGCATGTCATCGGTTATCTCGGCGACTTCCTGTTTGCGCCGCAGCGGGCGCGTTCGCCAGTCAAGTCGCTGTCCGGTGGAGAACGCAACCGCTTGCTGTTGGCACGCCTGTTCGCGCGTCCGGCGAACGTGATGGTGCTCGATGAGCCCACCAATGATCTCGACATCGAAACCCTGGATCTGCTCGAAGAACTTCTCGCGAGCTACGACGGCACCCTGTTTCTCGTCAGCCACGATCGTGCGTTCCTCGATAACGTCGTCACGCAGGTCATCGCCGCCGAAGGCGATGGTCGCTGGGGCGAGTACGCGGGAGGTTACGCCGACTGGCAGCGGGTCACGCAGGCCGCAGCCGAACGTGACGCGGAGCAGGCGCGTTCGGTTGCGACGCAGGCAAGACAGGCCTCGCCGACCACTGTCAAGTCTGCACCGGCCCCACGTCCCGGCAAGCTGTCGTTCAATGAGAAGCGCGAACTCGACGCCTTGCCCGATCGCATCGCTGCGCTGGAGGCCGAGCAATCTGCCTTGCAGGCACGCATGGGCGACCCGGTGCTCTACCAGCAGGCCCCGCAGGAGATCACCCGGATCAAGGCGCGTCTCGACGCACTGGAATCGGAGGTTGAAGCGGCGATGGAGCGCTGGGAAATCCTGGAAGGCCGTGCGGGCTGACTCCGCCTTCAGCGCAAGAGACCGCCGATGCCGTGAAACCACGCGGCAGCGGCGATTGCGCCAAGAAACACCGCAAGATGGAAGGCCGACCACAGGCGGTAACGGTTCGCCAGGCCGTCCGGATCGAGATCCGAGATGAGGTAAAGACGATTCGCCCCCGGTTTGCGCACAACATGCGCTTCCGGCGCCGAGAGTACCTCGTGGCGCAACTTCATCACTTCGCGCCGTGCCTGACTACGGGCAAGCTCCCACTCGCGCAGATCGATTTCCCCATCGCCGTCCAGATCGAAGCGCGCCAGCAAATCCTTACGGTCGGACTTCCAGTAATCGAGCAGTTCGCGGATCTGGCGGGCGGTGTCGAGCTCCGGCGAAATGCTGCCGAGCGTCGCAAAATCGCCGATGACGTACACCCGGTCCTGCGCAATCAGGCACCACTGAGTGTGGCGTAGCTCGCCCTGACGGAACACTTCACGCCGGCTCACCATCATGTCGGCCCCTTCCGGATCAACGGCACACACACCGCTGCCATCGTCGAGCAGGAAGGAGGCATCGCTCTCGTCGGTGGCGACGTGGCGCCATTTGCCGTCGCTTTGTTTGCGTTCGGTGCGTACCCGGTACCACAGCACCGGCAAGCCGTTGACGGGCGACAGCAGTGGTGTGCCGTCGAGCGGGCGCCCGCGTCCGCGCAGTTCGACATAACCCTGTGCGGCGGACGCAACGCGTGAGGTCGGGGTGTCGGTGATGAGGCGGCCGGCCTTGATGGAGCGCAGCCAACCATACAGGCCCGTTGTCATCAGAAATCCGAAGCCGACCACCCAGCCCCAGCCAGGATGGGTCTTAACGATCGCTGCGACCGTGACTAACTGCAGTGTCGGCAGCGTAACGTTCGCGGTGTCGCGGCGCAGGCGGGTCAGCATGCTGCGGGGGGCGCTACCGGGATCAGACGCTGAACAACGCCTTCAGGTCGATATCAGTCTTCTCCGCGCTGGCGAATTCGAGCAGAGGCTTTGCTGCGAACTGGAATACCCGGGCAATGAACAGATCAGGAAATTGCTCGATGCGCACGTTGTGGAGATTGACCGATTCGTTGTACCACTCGCGTCGGTCCGCGATGCTGTTTTCCAGCGCCGTGATGCGGGTCTGCAGTTGCATGAAATGCTCGTTCGTCTTGAGTTCGGGATAAGCCTCTGCAACCGCGAAAATCTGCCCCAGGCCCATGCGCAGCATGCCTTCGGCCTTGCCGAGTGCGGTGACGTCCTGCTGTTCGCGGGCGCTGGCGACGCGCGCGCGGGCTTCCGTCACCCGTTGCAGTGTTGCCTGTTCGAACTGTTTGTACTGTTTGCAGACTTCGACCAGCTTGGGCAACTCGTCGTGGCGCTGCTTGAGCAGCACGTCGATATTGGCCCAAGCCTTGGCAATGTTGTGCTTGAGTTGCACCAGCCCGTTGTACGCGACAACCGCATAGAGCAGCGAAACGACAAGAATGCCGAACGCAATAGCTGCAGAAATGCTCATTGTGTGTCCTCCCGTTATTTTCGCCGCATCATATACGCAATCCCGTCTCTGCAAACCGGTCCCAGCGCGGGCGCGCGCGCTCGTCCCGTTTGGGCCCCGCACATACGTGGCCCGGTTCCGTTTCAGGTTGCGGGTGGGAAGAAACGGTAAAGCTCTTCTGCAGGGGTTCCCAGGCGCGCCAGAAGCGGCTCACGTCCCAGATGCACCAGTTTTCCGATCTCGGCGATGTCGTCAGGGAGTGCGTCGTTGTCCCAGCCGGACGCGAGGTGGCGTGCAAAGTCCGCGGCGAGCTGGACGTTGCGCACGCGCGGATTGTCGGCGTGTGCGTCGTCCATTAGCGTGATCAGCAACTCCGGCAGCTTCCACGCCCGCACCAAGGCGACCTGGATTTCCTGCTCGCTGACGCCGAACACTTTGCGTTGCGCCTCGGTGCTGCGCAGCCAGTGGTTGGCGCGCTGCATTTCGTACACGCGCAAGGTGAGGGTCGGTGCGAAGGTCCAGCACATGATCTCGACCGCTTCGAGCAGAAGCGCCGCGACCGTGACCTCGTCGACATCCAGATCATGCCGCAGGATCGCCCAGTCGCGCGCATAGTGGGCGGCGCGGCGCGCGCGGCCAATGACCTTGAGCACACCGATCAGCGCGTTGGGGTGCTCGGCCAGGGTGTCCTCGACGGTTGGCATCGCCGAGAACTTGTTGAAGAAGGGTGTGATGCCCATCATCATGATCGCGCGGTCGATGGTCGTGATGTCGTGATTCTGCTTGGCGGGGCGGTTGGCCTGCAGCGTGGTCAACAGCTTCATCGTCATCAGCGGATCGGCCAGCACGACGGCGGCGATCTGCTTGCCGCTGACGGAATCCTGCCCCACGGCGAGGACTTCGAACTCCCGCAGCGTGCGGCGCAGTACCGGCACATTTTGTGCAGACATGAAATCGACGTAGGCGTCGACCGAATTGAGCGGGGCGTCGATGAGGGCCATGAAAGTCGTGCCGGAGGCTGATGACGGGATTATCGGCCTCGGATCCTGCGAAATGAAGGGGTAATTGGGAGAGTTGAAAGGAAGGTCGCCGGTATTCGCTATAATCGGCCCCAAAAACACCACGTTCGTGCACCGCACCGCACCGCAACCGGAGAGGAGTAGGCCGCAAGTGAATGCACCGTTCAAAGCGTTCCTGATCGATCAGGACGAGAACAAGAAAGTCGTCAGCGGCATGGCGACACTCGATAGGGACGGGCTCGACGCAGGCGAGGTACTGATCCGCGTCCGGTATTCCAGCATCAATTACAAGGATGCGCTCGCGGCGACCGGTGCCGGCAAGATCATCCGGCGCTTTCCTTGCGCAGGTGGTATCGACTTGTCGGGTGAGGTGGTCGAAAGCGCGGATGTGCGATTCCGGCCGGGTGACAAGGTCATTGCCACCAGCTTCGATATCGGCGTGGCACACCATGGTGGCTATGCCGAATACGCTCGCGTTCCGGGGGGGTGGGTGATTCCGTTGCCGGACGGACTTGATCTTTTTGAATCGATGGCGCTGGGGACTGCCGGGTTCACCGCGGCGCTGGCGATCGTTCGCATGGAAGACAACGGCCTTGCTCCCGCGAATGGACCGGTCGTTGTCACTGGCGCCACGGGCGGCGTCGGCGGCTTGGCCATCGACATGCTGGCGCGACTCGGTTACCACGTGGTCGCGCTGACCGGCAAGGAATCAGAAACCGATTACCTGAAGATGCTTGGCGCCACGGAGGTGCGGCTGCGCAACGGCATCGATTTCGACAAGGTGCGCCCGCTCGAGGCTGCGCAGTGGGCCGGTGCAGTCGATAACGTCGGTGGGCAAATCCTGCACTGGGTGCTCGCGACCATGAAACAGGCAGGCACGGTCGCAAGTATTGGCAACGCAGCCAGCTTCAACCTGAATACCACAGTGTTTCCGTTCATCCTGCGCGGGGTCAGCCTGCTGGGTGTCGATTCGGGCTACATGGGTTTCCCCACGCGGCAGCGTGTATGGGACCGATTGGCTGCAGACCTGAAGCCGCGTCATCTGGCTGCAGTGACTCGGACGATCGCGTTCGACGATTTGCCGAACGCCTTCGACGCCTTCATAAAGGGTGAGATCAAGGGCCGTACCGTAGTGAATATCGGTGCCTGACACCCGTTCCGGGAGACCTGCCTCAATGAGCGAGCAAGAACATCAGCCGTTGCCCAAGGTGCTGATCGTCGACGACTCGCGCATGGTGCGGGCCTCGATCGTGAAGCTGATTCGCGGCCGCTTCGAATTCCGCGAGGAGGTCGATGGCGAGGCGGGCTGGCAGGCCTTGTTGGTCGACCCGACGATCCAGCTGGTGCTCACCGACATCGGCATGCCGCAACTCGACGGTTACGGTCTATTGCAGCGGATACGCAGTTCCAAGTTGTCGCGAGTGCACGAATTGCCGGTGATCGTCATTTCCGGCGACGAGGACGATAGTGCCCGTGAGCGAGCGCGACAGCTCGGCGCCAACGATTTCATCACCAAGGGGATCGGTGCCGCGGAACTTCTGGCACGCCTCGACTCGCTCACCAGACTCGCGGAGGCGCGTCGGGAACTGGAAGAAAGCCGCGCGGCACTCGCCAATCAGAGCCCTGTCGATCCCGTGTCGGGTCTTGCCACCGAGTCCTACATGAAGTGGCGCGGCGAGCAGGAGCTTGCCCTCGCGCGGCGCCATCAGGCCGACCTCAGTGCGCTGGTTGTCGAGATCGATCGCTACGACCAGCTGACCGCCTCGTACGGCGCGCATGTGGCTCAATTGGTGACCCGCAAGTTGTCGGGCATTCTCTCGACCCGGGTGCGCAAGGAGGATACGGTCACCCAACTCGCTCCCGAACGGTTCGTCGTGCTGTCGCCGAGCACGGATCTCCCGGGCTGTTGCGCCTTCGCCTTGCGCATGCAGAAGGCGATGGAAAAGCTGGTCATGACCTATCGCGAGGACCGTATCCGCATTAGCGTCACGGTCGGTGTCGCCAGTTCGGCAGTGGACGGCGTACAAAGCGTCAGCGAGTTGATCGGTGTTGCAGTCAAACGGGTGGATGCGGGCAAGCAGGCAGGTGGTAACCGGGTGGTCGGCGATCAGGGTGAGGTTAGCCAGGAGATCGTCGACCGCCTGTTGAAACAGGTGATCAGCATCGATCAAGCACTTTCCCAGATCAAGGCGGGTGAGACCGCCGAGCTTGTCACGCAGTTGCCCCTGGTGATAGCAACGCTGATGCCGTTGCTGCAACTGATGGAATCCCGACTCGCCTGCGGGATTCCGCTTGAACGCTTGAATAACTACAATGCCGGCCCAGAGGCTGGCACACAGGGCACACAGAAGGCCTGAGTGGCAGCATCGCAATACAACAAAAACAAAGCAGTAAAAAAAGGTGGCGCTACGGACAACCGGTTGGTGACGGTGCCCGTCAAGCGCCTGATGGCATGTCAGTAAGTGCAGGGATCATTGAAGGGAGAGGAAGCTTATGACCACGTACAAGGAATTTCACCGCCGTTCCATCGACAAGCGCGATGAATTCTGGGCCGAGCAGGGCCAGCTCATCGACTGGAACAAGCCCGCAGAGCAGATCTGCGACTTTTCCAATCCGCCGTTTGTGAAGTGGTTCAAAGGGGGGGAAACCAACCTTTGCTTCAATGCGGTGGACCGCCACGCAGCCCAGCGCCCGAACGATCGCGCGCTCGTCTATATTTCCACTGAAACCGACGAAGAGAAGATCTATACGTTCGCCGAGCTGCAGCGCGAAGTCGAGCGTATGGCGGCGATTTACCAAGACCTCGGCGTCACCAAGGGTGACCGGGTACTGATCTACATGCCGATGATTGCGGAAGCGGCATTTGCCATGCTCGCCTGCGCGCGCATCGGTGCGATCCATTCGGTGGTGTTCGGCGGTTTCGCCGCGGGCTCGCTCGCGACCCGCATCGACGACGCCAAACCGGTGCTGATGGTGAGCAGCGACGCTGGTATGCGTAACGGCAAGCCGGTGCCGTACAAGCACCTGGTGGACGAATCCTGCAAGCTGGCAGAATTTCCGCCGAAGAAAGTCCTGATCATCGACCGTGGCCTCGACAAGGGTTTCCCGAAGGTCGCCGGCCGCGACGTCGATTATGCGGAACTGCGCGCGAAACACATGGACGCGAAGGTGCCGGTGACGTGGCTGGAATCGTCCGAGCCGAGCTACATCCTGTACACCTCGGGCACCACTGGCAAGCCCAAGGGCGTGCAGCGCGACACCGGCGGCTACGCGGTCGCGCTGGCCGCGTCGATGAAGCACATTTTCACCGGCGACGCCGGCGAAACAATGTTCTCGACGTCCGACATCGGCTGGGTCGTCGGTCACAGCTACATCATCTACGGCCCGCTGCTCGCCGGCATGGCCACGATCATGTACGAAGGCACGCCGCTGCGTCCGGATGCCGGCATCTGGTGGCAGATTGTCGAGAAGTACAAGGTCACCGTGATGTTCTCGGCGCCGACCGCGGTGCGCGTGCTGAAAAAGCAGGACCCGGCCTTCCTCAAGAAGTACGACCTGTCCTCGCTCAAACACCTGTTCCTCGCCGGCGAGCCGCTCGACGAGACCACGCACAAGTGGATCATGGACGAGTTGGGCATTCCCGTCATCGACAATTACTGGCAGACCGAGACCGGCTGGCCGATGCTGTCGGCCATCCGTGGCATCGAGAAGACCCCGATCAAGTACGGTTCGCCGAGCTTCCCGGCCTATGGCTACGATCTGCGCATCTTCCGCGAAGACGGGACCGAGTGCGGGGCGGACGAGAAGGGAATCGTCGGTGTCGTGCCGCCGCTGCCGCCTGGTTGCCTGTCGACCGTGTGGGGGCAGGACGACCGCTTCGTCAGCACCTACTTCACGCTGTTCAAGGACCCCGTGATCTTCTCGTCGTCCGACTGGGGTATCAAGGACGCAGATGGCTACCACACCATCCTCGGGCGCATGGACGACGTCATCAACGTTGCGGGTCATCGTCTGGGGACGCGCGAGATCGAGGAAGCCATCCAGGCGCACTCGGCGATTGCCGAGGTGGCCGTGGTTGGCGTCGCCGATCAGCTCAAGGGACAGATGCCGATGGCCTTCGCCGTGGTCAAGGATGCCTCGCGTGTCGACTCCGCGGAGAAGCGTGCCGGGCTGGAGAAGGAAGTGATGAAGACTGTCGACAATCTGCTCGGGGCGATTGCCCGGCCGGCGCGCGTACACTTCATCTCGGGCCTGCCCAAGACCCGTTCGGGCAAGATGCTGCGCCGTTCCATCCAGGCCCTTGCCGAAGGTCGCGATCCGGGCGACCTGACCACGATCGACGATCCGAGCACGCTTGAACAGATCCGGGACGCAATCGCAGGCTGATTGCTGGTTGCATCAACAAATAAAAACCGCGCCTCTGGGCGCGGTTTTTATTTGCGAGGGTCATCAGGCGCTCGTTTGTCCTTTGGATCCGAGCCGGCGGACTGCTCATACGCCATCTCGATTTCTTCCTGAATGGTCCGCCACATCGGCTTCAGCAGGAACCGCATGCCCTTGATAATGCCCTGCACATCCATCATCGATGGAATGCGTGTCCCCCGGTGTTCGACGGCCCCGCCGATCTGGCGCACATCGACCCCCAGTTTGGCGAAATGCGAGGCAAGGCGTGGTTCGGTCAGTACGAAAAGGGTTTCGATTCCGCTCCGCGCAGCGAGGGCAATGGCACCCAGATACAGCCCGATCGGAATGTACGGGAAGCGCGGCTGTATTGTTGAACCAAAGTCTTCGTCATGGATCGGCGCGTCAGCCACCGTTTCGCCGCGTCGGCGGCGGTAGGCGGAGCGCACCGCGAGCCGCGAAACCTCGGCGATCTGCTCTCGGGGAAGTCGTGCCGGATCTACGATCGAACGGTCCAGCGTCGCCGCGCACGTGCGCTCGAACGGCAGCAGGTAATCCGGTTCGTTGGCCTTGGCCAGGACGACGCGGGTACACCCGACTGGTTTCCTCGGTTCCGTGCTTGTGCTCAACAGGCAGTGAAGGCTATGCGAATCGTACTCGTCGGTTTCCCGCCGGTCAGGTCGAACCGGTTCGAAGCGGAGTTCTTCGCAATACACCTCATGCCGAACACGATAGACGTCATCGCGCAGCGAATCAGTCGTCGCTGGATGGATTTCGAAGTATTTTCTGAATCCATGGCCGAGATTGAATCGGTCGAACAGAAGCAACGGCAGTCTCCTTTGGCTCTGTTACCGGTATGCTTATTGAATCCAGGGTGCCAGGTCTCCAATGGAGGTCCCGATCCCGGCCTGCAAGATCCTCCCGCCGCGACTCCTGCCGGGTAATCATAGTCCATCTTGGTATCGGCGGGTATGTGTCAGATTCCGCGAACGGGGCCGCAAATATCGGTGGACGTACGTTTCTCTCATGGAATGAATTCTCTATCATGACTCAGGCGGCACTCCAACAAAGGGGAAGAGTGGTGAGTACGTTCGACTACGATACCGCGTTCGTCCGGAACCTCGGTTGGGTGACCCAGGCGGAGCAAGGGCTTCTGCGGCGCAAGCGCGTCGCGATTGCCGGCATGGGGGGGGTCGGTGGCGTACATCTGGTAACGCTCGCGCGGCTCGGCATCGGCGCATTCAATATTTCCGACTTCGATAGTTTTGACGTCGTGAATTTCAATCGGCAGGCCGGGGCAATGATGTCGACGCTCGGGCGTCCGAAAGTTGACGTGCTGGCGGAGATGGCGCTCGATATCAATCCCGAGCTGGAGGTCCGCCGTTTCCCTCAGGGTGTGGCAGACGAGAATCTTGACGCGTTCCTTGAAGGGGTCGATCTTTACGTCGATGGTCTCGATTTTTTCTCGTTCGCAGCCCGCCGCGCAACGTTCGCGGCCTGCCACCGTCTGGGGATACCGGCTGTCACGGCCGCACCGCTCGGGATGGGGGCGGCGATGCTGGCATTTCTCCCCGGAGGGATGAGTTTCGAAGAGTACTTCTGTCTCGACGGCTGCGACGAGGAGGAAATGGCGATACGATTTCTCCTGGGCTTGTCGCCGGCGATGCTGCAGCGCGGATATCTTGCCGATCCCTCGTACGTAAACCTTGCTGAACGGCGTGGTCCATCCACTATAGTTGCATGTCAGCTGTGCGCCGGCGTTACGGCTGCTGAAGGGCTCAAGATCCTTCTCGGGCGCGGCAAGGTGTTCGCCGCGCCGCGGGCTTACCAGTTCGACGCGTACACAAACCGTCTTGTCCGAACATGGCGCCCTGGGGGAAATCGCAATCCGCTTCAGGTCCTCGGCTTGTGGATCGCGCGTCAGCAGTTACGGCGAATGAAAAATGCCGGAGCGAAGCATGGCTGAGCGCGAAACCCTGCTACGCATTCTTGATCTCGCGCGTTGGGCGCCAAGCGGCGACAACACACAGCCTTGGCGGTTCGAGATCGTCGCGCCGGATCACATCGCGATTCATGGTTATGACACGCGTGACTGGTGTCTGTACGATTTCGATGGCCATGCCAGTCACATGGCTCACGGAGCGTTGCTGGAAACGCTGAGGCTTGCTGCGACCGGCTTCGGGCTGGATGCCAGCTGGAGCGTGCGAAACGCCGCGGAGGACAGCTGCCCGATCTACGATGTGCTACTTCGCGAGTCGTCTGGCGTGTCCGTCGATCCGCTTTTGAGCTTTGTCGAACAGCGCGTTGTGCAACGCCGTCCGATGTCGATCAAGCCGCTTACGGCCGTGCAAAGAAGTGCGCTGGCGGCCGCGCCCGGGCCCGCCTACGACGTGCAGTTCCTGGAGTCATCGCGCGATCGACTCAAGGTCGCGCGGTTGTTATGGGACAACGCGCATATCCGCCTGACGTGCCCGGAGGCCTATGCGGTCCATCGGGAGATCATCGAGTGGGGTGCGCGTTACAGCAAGGACCGGATTCCGGAGGGGGCGGTGGGGGTCGATCCGCTTACCGCCCGCCTGATGAAGTGGGTGATGCAGCGTTGGGAGCGCGTGGCATTTTTCAACCGGTACCTGTTGGGCACGATTCCTCCCCGCATCCAGCTGGATTTCCTCCCGGCGCTGGGCTGTGCCGCGCATGTCCTGCTGCGCCCGCGTGAGGCTCCCGTCGGGCTCGCCGACTACGTTCGCGCGGGCGTCGCCATGCAGCGTCTCTGGCTGTCCGCGAGCGCCGTCGGTCTGCATTTGCAGCCGCAGATGACGCCCGTTATTTTTCGATGGTACGCCCGCTGCGGCAGGACGTTCTCGGCCTTGCCCGAAATCGGTCGCCAAGCTCTCGTGCTTGCTGGCGATTTCGAATCTCTGGTGGGCGCAAACGCGGGCAGTCCCTTCGTATTCTTCTGCCGGGTGGGGCGCTCCGCAGCACCCGCGTCGCGATCGCTTCGCAAGGATCTGGGCGACTTGCTCGTCTAGTTCGACATCGCTGCACATCGCAACTTCCGCGCCCCATCCGTGACACCACTGGCCCGCCGGAAATGCCCTTGCCGATTCGCCCGGCAAGCGGCCCTGTGCGCGCTTTTGCGCGTTGCCGAATCGGCGCAAATTCCATAACGATTCTAGCCGTTCGTCGCCGTCGGAAAATTTTACACTCGCCCTGTCCTGCACTCGCGCTGCGTCGTATGGGCACGGATTTCTCACGTAAATACAAGCCACTACAGATTTGGCCTGGAGATTGCTTAGGTTGGTTGTCGTCAGATCCGCTTCGCTGACCCGCGCAAACATTCCTCATCAGCATCAAGTAGGAGGCAACAATGAAAACCAAACTCAAGACAGCTTCGGCGGTTGGCGCACTCCTGGCGGCGCTGTCCCTTTCGCCGCAGGCTCAGGCCGTGGATACCCTGGTCCAGTTCTCCACCACGGGAACCGGGACAGGTGTTGATGACGGCGCGCTAGGTAATTACGACATCACGGGAATCAACGAGTTCGATTGGCAGTCGTCGGGCGATTTGCTTATTTCGGACAACTTGAGCGGAACTGGCTCCTTTGCGGATGGCGTCCTTGTCGACTCGCTCGCCATTTGGGCGGCCACCGCTGTTGTCGGCGACACGGTGACCTTCGACATCGCGGCCCAGGCCAGACTGAATGACATGCTCGACGCCTTGGGCAACAGCGTCGCACCTGCCACCCTGGACACCAACGGCACGGTAGACGGGGACGCAGGCTTCGAGATCACCGCGACCCTGACGGGCACCGAATCGGCGACGCTGATCGCGCCGGGAATTCTCCAGTTCAACACCATTTCTGGTACGTATTCGTTCTTCTATGATGAATCGCCAGACTCCGTGGTGGAAACCGGTGCCGGATTTACCGACGGAACAGATTTCCTTTCCGGCAGTCTCCTGTCGGTAAACGGAACCTTCCAGTTTGGCGCGGGCGGAAACAATAATCTGGTCAACAGCGTCGACGCCTATTTGTCCAGCTTTATCCAGTCCGATCCGCAGTCCCTGCAACCGCTGTCCGGCACAACTTTCGATACCCTGGTGTCCTTGGTCTCCCTGAACGAAGCTTCGGCCGACGATCTCGGGGATACGGTCGCCGGACGAGTGGTTGTGGCGGGTGACCTGGTCCGTAAAGCCGACGCCAATTCGGAGTTTTCAGCTACACCGGTTCCTGAACCGGGCACGCTGATTCTGCTGGGTAGCGGCCTGCTGGGCCTCGCGGGACTCCGTCGCCGCGCAACCGCGCGCGTAGCTTGAGTGCCGTAAAGGGGCTGCCCGCGCCAGCGCGTGGGTAGCCCTTGTGAGTGTGTTGCGTCTTTTGGGGGAGGTCTCAAATGAACACGCCGATCAAGGCAATTACGGCGGCGCTGGGCTTCATGCTCTGCGCCATTTCGCCGTCTACACACGCGGAATTTCCCACTGACGTTCAGTTCAGTACTGCGGGAAATGGCGTATACAATGTGACGGGCATCAATGAGTTCGACTGGCAGTCGTCCGGCGATCTGGTGGTCGTCAATGCCTTGCCGGTGCCAGCAATTGCTTCTGGAAATACCGTCACGACGTTTGCCCAATGGGTTGGCCTGGCATCCATTGGCAACACGGTAATCGTCAACGTCCATGGCCATGCCCGATTGAACGCCATGCTGGCCCCGGACGGCGGTAATATTTCGCCTAATACTCTTTCGAAGAATGGGGCAACCTGTGATGCGGGTAGCGGGTGTTTTGAAGTTACAGCCGCCTTTTCCGGTGAGGAGTCGGCTACGCTGATTGCGCCGGGAATCATTCAGTTCACGACTTTGACCGGCAGCTACAAATTCTATTTTGACGACACGCCAGATTCGAACGTCGGCAACACGGATTCCAACCCTCCGGGACCTGTAAACAACAATTTCATCGATGGTATTGCTTTCCTGGAGGGCACCCTGGTGGGCGTTTCAGGATTGTTTCAGCAGGGGGTCGGAGGCAACAATCTGATCCGGAACACGGTCGACAGCTACAACACGCAATACATTGAGGCGGATCCGGCCGGCGCGGGCGTAAGTCTTTCCAACACCACTTTCGACACCCTGATTACGCTCATCGGCACATTCGACGCATCGGTGCCTGATGGTGATCCGATCGGAAAGACACCTTATGTGGTGCTGCCGCTCGACCTGGTGCTGAAGGCCGATGCCAATTCGGAGTTTTCCGCCATCGAGGTGACTGAGGAAGGTTGCCGCATGACCGGCGGCGGCGTTGACGGGAAGGGCGAAATCACGCTCGCCAAGCTCGCTACCGCCATATCCACCGGCGGCAATCGTTATACGTTCGGCGGACAGATTGGCGCACCAACGGCCTCCCAGCCGCAACCGTTTGGCGAATGGACTCACCATCAGCAGAAGGGACCACAGGGAGACTTCGTCTTGCACCTGGGTACGGCGAGCGCGCCGGCGGAAACGAAGGTAGTGACCGTCACGTGCGTCGACCCGGTGAACTGTCAGCCGGCACGGCCCGCCCCGTTCAAGCAACTTGATTTCACGGGTATCGGGGCGTTCAAGAACGTGCAGAGCGGACCGCTGAAGAACGATCCGTTGGTGGTTCCTGGCAAGGGTGGCACATTGCACTTCGTGAGAGTCCACTTCGAGGATCTTGGCGAACCCGGCGCCGGTGGAAAACAGGTCTCCAACCCGATTTGTGAAACCATCCATCAAATCGGCGCGCTTGTTGGCGATCCCACTACCGATGCGACGGCGGCTCAGATTTGCACGAACTGCGCGGACGTGTATACGATCGAAATCCACGCGACCAGCGATCCGGCGAGTCCCGTTATCTATTCGGTAGGTGGATTCATCGACGGCGGCAATATTCAACTCCATCCGCCGATTAAGTGAAATCTGCTTGGTTGTAGCAAAAAAGGGGCAACTTGTTGCCCCTTTTTTTTTTGCCTGGCTGCACTTCCCTCAGCGGTATCGCGCGAACTGGGAACGGCGGCTTTGCCCGTGGCTACGCTTCCCCTTGCGTTGCCCGAGGCAAGCTCGCGATACCGTTTGCGCCGTTGTCATGCATCGGAGTACCCTTCGAGTTGCCGGACAGACCGTCCCCGCAACCAGCGCACCTGAATAACTGTTTGAGGAGCCTTAGCATGGAGCACGCTGCTGAAGCGCTCAGGGTATTTCTGGTCAGGAATGTGTTCACGCCCATGAGCGGACTCACATTTTCAGACTGGATGTCATTGCTTAGACGACACGGCTTCAGGATCGCCCCGCGCTATTGGCCGCGGGCGGCCTTCGTTACGCTCAACAGCATCGCAACATCGGTTCGGAGCGCTCGCGAATCGAGAGAGTTTGAATCAAGAATTCGCGACGTTCAGATCAAAGCCCCAATATTTGTTCTTGGACACTGGCGCAGCGGGACCACGCACCTTCATAACCTGCTTTCCCTGGATACGCAGTTTGCATATCCTAATTTTTACCAGGTCACAAATCCGCACACGTTCCTGACCACCGAGGCAGCGGCAAAAAATGCGAAGGCCTTCAAGCTGCTTTCTCCAAAGACGCGCTTGATCGATAACATGGAGGCAACCCTGGATTCGCCGATGGAGGATGAGGTGGCGCTGGCGGTGCTTACCGGGCTGTCTCCCATCCTGGACGTGGCTTTCCCACTGGAGGGGTTGGCGTACGACAAGTATTTGACTTTCAGGGACGTGTCCTATGATGAACGGTCGCGCTGGAAGGATGGTTTTCTGCTTTTCATGAAGAAACTGACCCTGCTGAGCGGACGTCAACTTATTCTGAAATCGCCGCCGCATACCTGTCGCATAAAGTTACTGCTCGAACTGTTTCCCGACGCGTTCTTCATCCATATCCACCGAAATCCCTATGTGGTGTTCAAGTCGTACGCACGCTCAATCAAGATCATGCAGGAGATGATGCAACTGCAGCGGGCCGATAACAGCGGCTTGGAGGCGAGAATCATCGAGCAATATAAGACGATGCACGATGTGTTCCTGGAAGAGCGTGACCTTGTGCCCAAGAATCGCTTTTTTGAGCTTTCCTATGAAGAGATCGAGCAGCATCCGATGCTGCAGATTCAATCAATTTATGAGCACTTCGGTTTGCCCGGGTTTGAGGCGATGAAGCCGTCTCTGGGCAGCTACCTGGGAAAGATCAGCAATTATCAAAAGAGCGAGCTTTCGGATTTGTCGCCTCAGTTGAAGAAAAGAATATCCGATGCATGGGGCAGGTACTTCGACGAGTGGGATTATTCCGTATAGGGCTACAGCGGGCGATTTCGCGGTGCTTTCGCGTGAATCGGAACAAGGTCTGGGCTGTAGCGGAGGAAGGCTCCGGCCTGAAGTTGCCTCGTGATGCGGACCTTATTGGCAAGTGTGGCCGGCCGAGGGCCAGACTGGGGGACGACTGAGCAAAGGCGTCGCCACTATCAGCTGTTTGCCGCCGTGCTGCTGTCGCGCTGACTCTGGGGTTGAAGGCGCCGCGCCGGCACGCCACCCCAAACCTCTCCGGGCGCGATCCGCGTGCCCTTGGAGACAACGGCGCCGGTCGCGACGATTGCGCCGTCGCCGATAGTGACTCCGGACAGCACGCACGAGTGCGCGCCGATGGTCACATTATTGCCAATCCGGATTGGATAATGTGCAAGTTTCTCGCCCTCGATCACGTGGGGAACGAGCAGGGCGAACTGGCCAACAATGCTGTTGCTGCCGATCTCGACGAAAATCGGATCCAGGATGATTCCGGAGCTGTACGTGTTTTCACCCAGGCGTGCGCCAAGTGCCAGGTAGATCAGGCGAAGGATCGGAACCGGGACGGCGCCGCTGCGCATGAGGGGGTAGAAAAGCACGAGAAAGAACAGCAGATATACGTGGTAGATGAATTCGGCGCGCGAGTTGTGTGGAATTTCCCCTTCGGGCAGGGGCTGCAGCCACAGGAACAATCTGTACGCAGCGATGCCATAGACGATCACCAGGATCGCGGCTGCGGCCACGATTGCGATGCCGCGGAAGTCCCCTAGCGGTAGTGCTCCAAGCGTTCCCCACGCGGTGCCCGCCGCGAGCATCAGGACGATGGCGAGGATCGTGATGAAAGTTGCGATCTGACCCGGCGATATTTTTCTCATGAGTGCAGCTCCAGGATTTCGGTGATGGTGCCGGCCAGTGCTCCGGCCGGGTTCTGCTCCCGCATGATGTTGGCCAGATCGCCGGCTCGGCGCCGATATTCGGGGGCGTGCAGCAGGGTGCGTATTGCTTCTTGCAAGCGCTGCACCGTGGCACTCTCGGGGCGCAGCGAAAGGCCGGCGCCGTAGGCCGTTACGTACTCCATGTTCAGGTGCTGATCGAGGTTGGAAGGAATTCCGAGTACCGGTACTCCGCGCGCGAGCGCTTGATGACTGGTTGGACTGCCGCCATTGCAGATGACGAGGCGCGCGCAATCGGCCATGCGATCGCCTGGAAGATAGTCGGCCACAATCGCATTGGCGGGGGCGTCGTGGATGCGAATGCCGCCTGTAGCGACGGCGATCTGGCAGTCCAGTCCCGATAGCGCACTGAGAATTGTCGGCAGGAGCGTGGCTGATCCCGAACTGCCCATCGTTACATAGACGAAAGGCTTATCCGCAGTTTGTTGCCGCGGAAGTTCCGGCATCGGGATCGGTGGCGACCACTCGACCGGCCCAATGTAGCGATGGTGCGCGGGCAGTCCGCTGGTGGGTACAAGTTGCGGTATATCGGCGTACAGAGTGATGTCCGCATCGGTATATGCGCGACGTAAATCGAATCCGAGCGATGGTTGGCCGTACTCGCGGCGCAGACTATTGAGCGGCAGCGTGTGCCAGGCGAAGGCGAGAGGGCGAGAAAGGGTGAAAAGTGCCGAGGCGAGGGGTACGCCGAGTGCCCGCGTCATTGGCAGGCTTGGTACCGGAATGCGGCGCCTCGTTGCATATGGGCTCCAGTACGCGTTGGTCAGAGCGACGTAGGGCACTCTAGCCGCACGGGCCGTTGCCGACAGGGAGAGCCGAAAGTCGCCGACAATCACGTCCGGACGCAGTGTGTCGATAAGACGTAAATCCTCGCGGGCATATTGCTCGAGTGTTTCCCGCGGGTAAAGGCGATGGCCCTGGGCCAGCCGCCGCATGAACACCTGCGGGGCGATTGACTGGAGGTCTACCCGCTGCCACGGCCAGTCCGGGAAGAGCGCCAGATAGGTGTCCGCGCAGGCGAAGACGATTTCCCAGTCAGCCGCGTCGAGGCCGCGGGCCAGTGCATAAGGACGTGCGACGTGGGCGAGTGTAACGGCCTCGGCGATGAACAGGATGCGCTTTCGGTGTGTCACGAAACGTCCCTCCACCGTTTCACACGGATAGATTCAATCAATGGCGAGACCGGAGATACGCGCTGCCACGAATTGTCATACTAGCGCATGCACCGAGCCGCGTATCTCGTCTCGTCGGGGCAAGGTGCGGATTTCGGTTGAACATCCTGTCGGGAGGCCCTGCTTGGCTTGGACGCCCGTCTGGCGGCTACGGCCCCAATGCTGCAATGATTGAATTCAGTTCCTGGTGCGACTCGTCAATTATCGATATGACGTGATCGGCGACGGCCGGACGGGGGGCACCCTGCGGGCCCGAGAACGGATTTGCGTGGGTGGCGATACCGTTTGCGGTGAAGAGCACTTCCGCCAGGCTTTTCGGTCGGTCGCCGGCGTATGGGGCTTCGTGGTCGCGGACTGACTGGAGGATGGATTCAGGAGCGTCGAGGGCGCTGAGCACGGCATGGCCGATACTCGAATGCCACTCGTCGAGAATGCGTCCGAGTTCGTCCGCGTCGCGAACGACTTCGGGGTGGCGGGCGACCTGCGATAGCAGGTAGAAGTGGCCGATGTCGTGCACCAGTCCGGCGAACATGGCTTCATCCGGATTGATCCGCGTCATCCGCCGGCTGATGACGTAGGAGAGCGCGGCCACGTCAAGGCTGTGCTCCCACAGGGTGCGGGCCTTGTCGAGGTAGGGGGCCATCTCCTTTTCCAGCATCAGCTGCTGGATCGCGACCGAAATGGCGAGAGTGCGGATCGCAGAGAAGCCGACCCGCATCACGGCTGATCGGATATCGGTGATTTCCTTGCCGGACGGATTCAAGGCGGCCGAATTCGCCAAGCGAATGACCTTGGCTGATACCAGTGGTTCGGCGACCACGACGCGGCTGAGAGTATCGACCGTCAGGTCAGGCCTGTTCAACGCCATGCGGATTCGCATGGCGACGTCGAGGTAGGTCGGGAAGCTGACGTCGCCGGTGGAGAGATCCTCGGCGATTCCGAGCAGGAAGCGGTGGGCGGGGCTGTCGATTGCGGACATGGTTATGAACGCCGGCCGTTGAGCAAGGTTTAGCGTAACACCATGTTGTCGCGGTGAATCAGTTCGGGCTCGTCGATATAGCCCAGCAGTTTTTCGATTTCGACGCTGGGCTTGCGGGCAACGCGGCGGCATTCGGTGCTGCTGTAATTGACGAGGCCGCGGGCGATCTCCTCGCCGCCCGGTGTGCGGCAGGCGACTGCCGAGCCGCGTTCGAAGTCGCCGCGAACTTCGATCACGCCAACGGGCAGCAGGCTGCGGCCACTGCGCAGCGCGGCGACGGCGCCGTCGTCGATCACGAGGTCGCCGGCGAGTTGCAGATGGTCGGCAAGCCACTGCTTGCGCGCCTGCAGCGGCGAACTGGTGGCGTAGAGCAGCGAGCCGAGCGGTTCGCCATTGGCAAGGCGGATCAAGCCGTCGGATTCATGGCCGCTGGCGATGCAGGTGTGGGCGCCGCTGCGCGCAGCACGCTGGGCAGCGCGAATCTTGGTGATCATGCCGCCCTTGCTGATGCCGCTGCCGGCGCCGCCGGCCATCGCCTCGTAGGACTTGTCCTCGGCGCGACCTTCGGAGATCAGTGTGGCGGTCGGATCCTGACGCGGATCGGCGGTGTACAAGCCTTTCTGGTCGGTGAGGATGATCAGTGCATGCGCTTCGATGAGGTTGGCGACCAGTGCGCCGAGGGTGTCGTTGTCGCCGAACTTGATCTCGTCGGTGACGATGGTGTCGTTCTCGTTGATGATCGGAACGACGCCCAGTTCCAGCAACGTGGTCAGCGTCGAGCGTGCGTTGAGATAGCGCTTGCGGTCGGCGAGGTCCTCGTGCGTCAGCAGGATCTGTGCGGTGTGAAGGCCGTGACGCGAGAAGGCGTCCTCGTAGGCTTCGACCAGCCCCATCTGGCCAACGGCCGCCGCAGCTTGCAGCTTGTGCATTTCATGCGGGCGCTTCGTCCAGCCCAATCGCTGCATGCCGGCCGCAATTGCCCCGGACGATACCAGCACCACCTGCTTGCCGGCATTGCGCAGTACGGCTATCTGTCGGGCCCAGTCCGCCATTGCGGCCTTGTCGAGGCCTGCACCGTTGTTGGTGACGAGGGCGCTGCCGACCTTGACCACCAGGCGGCGTGCGTTGCAGATCTTGTTTCGCATGATCGATGACGGCAAGCGTGGGCTAACGGGGAGGGAATCGTGGCGCAATGCCACGGTGGGCGTTTATCGTCCTGGCTGATCCGGGCTCTCTCCGGCGTCGACATCGTCGGCGTCGTCGGTTGCGTCGTCGCCTTCGGCGAGAATGGCGTTCAGGCGGGCCTCGTAGGCGGCTTCTGCTCGTGCGTCGGCCTCCGCGGCAAGGCGTGCTTCTTCGGCTGCGCGTTCGGCACGTTCGGCCAAGGCTTGAGCGCGGTCGGCGTCGAGGAAGTCCTGGATTGCGAAGATCAGCTTCCTGCAACCCTCACCGTTGAGCGCGGAAATCTCGAAATGCCTTTCCACCGGGCCATAGGTCTCGAGGAAGGCGGCAACGCGGGCGGCGCGTTCTTCTTCGGGGATCAGGTCGAGCTTGTTGAGCGCGAGCCAGCGCGGCTTCTGGTAAAGCGATTCGTCGTACTTGCGCAATTCCTCGACGATCGCCTTGGCATCGCGTACCGGATCGGCTTCGGGGTCGAACGGTGCGAGGTCGACCAGATGCAGCAACACCCGGGTGCGCTGCAGGTGGCGCAGGAACTGGTGCCCCAGTCCGGCGCCGTCGGCCGCACCCTCGATCAGGCCGGGGATGTCGGCGATCACGAAACTGCGGTTTTCATCGGTGCGTACCACGCCGAGATTCGGCGCAAGCGTCGTGAAGGGGTAGTCGGCGACTTTCGGCTTGGCGGCCGAGACGGCGCGGATGAAGGTCGATTTGCCGGCGTTGGGCATGCCCAGCAGGCCGACGTCGGCGAGTACCTTGAGTTCGAGCTTCAGCGCGCGGCGTTCGCCTTCCTCGCCCAGCGTACGTTTGCGCGGGGCGCGGTTGACGCTCGACTTGAAGTGGATGTTGCCCAGGCCACCCTTGCCACCGCGGGCGATCATGACCCGCTTGCCGTCCTCGTCCATGTCGGCGATGAATTCGCCGGTTTCCTGGTCGGTGATGACGGTGCCGACCGGCATGCGCAGCACGATGTCTTCGCCGCCCTTGCCGTAGCAATCCTTGTTGCCGCCATTCTCGCCGCGCTGGGCGCGGTGGATGCGGGTGTAGCGGAAGTCGATCAGGGTGTTGAGATTGCGGTCGGCCTGCGCAAAAATGCTGCCGCCGCGTCCGCCGTCGCCGCCGTCGGGGCCGCCGCGGGGGACGAATTTTTCGCGTCGCATGGAGGCCGAACCGTTTCCGCCGTCACCGGCAATGACCTCGATGCGTGATTCGTCAATGAACTTCATGTGTGGTGTGCCTGTGGCAAAAACAAAAAAGCCCTACCGCAAGGATAGGGCTTTTCGAACCGTAACGCCGGAAATCAGGCGGCTTCGGGCACGATGACGACCGTGCGGCGGCGCAGGGCGCCCTTCACGGTGAACTGCACGGTGCCGTTGGTCAGCGCGAACAGGGTGTGATCCTTGCCGATGCCGACGTTTTCGCCCGGGTGATACTCGGTGCCGCGCTGGCGAACGATGATGTTGCCGGCGAGGACGAACTGGCCGCCGTAGCGCTTGACGCCAAGGCGTTTCGATTCCGAGTCGCGGCCGTTACGGGAACTGCCGCCAGCTTTTTTGTGTGCCATGTCGAATTACCTCCGGACTCAGGCCGAGATCGCTTCGATGCGAAGCTCAGTGTAGTTCTGGCGATGCCCCTGGTGCTTCTGGTAATGCTTGCGGCGGCGCATCTTGAAAATCTTGATCTTGTCGTGACGGCCGTGGGAAACCACGGTCGCCGTTACTGTGGCGCCGGAAACCACCGGGGTGCCGATCTTGACCGACTCACCCTCGCCGACCATGAAAACCTGGTCGATGGTGATTTCGGAGCCCACGTCTGCCGGTATCTGTTCTACCTTGATCTTTTCGCCGGCTGCGACGCGATACTGCTTGCCGCCGGTTTTTATCACCGCGTACATGGTGTTGCTCCAGTTGATGGGTTTGCAAAGGAATCGCGCACTTTATCTGAATCGATGCGGAATCGTCAAGGAAATCAGCACTTAGGCGCGATTCGGGCGCTTGCCTGCGAGACTCGGCGGGGCGCGGGTATTCCCTATGCTGACAGAGCGATGGTGCACATCTATGATTCGGATGTTGTCAGACAAATTTCCTGGATGAGCGAGCCGAATCGTATGGGGGCGAGTGAGAGGTCGGAGCGTGCGCCGCGTTTGAGCGATGTCGTGGCGCGCCAGCTGGAAGGGTGGATCAGCGAGCAAGGGTTGCAGAGCGGGGCGCTACTGCCGACCGAGAAAGTGCTGTGCGAGCGCTTCGGCGTGAGCCGGGCGGTGATCCGCGAGGCGATTTCGCGCCTCAAGGCTGATGGGTGTGTGATGACTCGGCAGGGCTCAGGGGCGTATGTGGCTGCGTTGCCGGGGCAGGGGAGCTTTCGCTTGGTGCGTGCGTCGTCGGGTGCGCATGCGTTGCCGGCGGCGGAGATTTCCGACAGCGAAGTTTCGGATATTTTCGAGTTGCGCTATCTGGTCGAGACGGGGGCGGCCGAATTGGCCGCGCAGCGCCGCTCGGGTACCGATCTTGAGCGCATGGCTGCGGCTCTCCAGCGAATGGCAGAGGCGCTGGTATCCGGTGCGGATGCGGTGTCCGACGACGATGCCTTTCATGTGGCGGTCGCGGCGGCAACACACAACACGCAGATTGAGCGTTTTCAGGTCTTCATGGGCCAGCAGTTTTCGGATTCCCGGGCGCCGACCTGGAGTGCGGAGGGGCACCGCATTGGCCGTGCGCGCGACGCGCAGGCGGAGCATGCGAGGATATTCGACGCGATTGCGGCCGGTGACGCTGTGGCAGCACGCGCGGCCGCGGTGGCGCACCTGGTCGGCGCGGCGCGGCGATTGGGGCTGGATGCGCAGCGTTGGGGCGCAGCGGTGGGCAAGGTGGCGGTGTGTGCGGTGCAAGCGCAGCACGAACTGGAGAGTGAGCGATGAACATGTTGTCGGACCCGGTAATCCTGGGGGAGCAGGAGGCGGACTTTTCGGCCGTCGACAAGGCTCGGGTGGTGGAGGCGCTGGCGCGGGTGCTGCCTGCGGGCGCATTGATGTACGAGTCGGAAGACCTGCATCCTTACGAGTGCGATGGTCTGTCGGCATATCGGCAGTTGCCGATGGTGGTTGCCCTGCCGACGACCGAGGAGCAGGTGGTAGCGGCGCTGCGCATCTGCAGCGAGATCGGCGTGCCGGTGGTGGCGCGTGGTGCGGGCACCGGGCTGTCGGGCGGAGCGCTGCCGCACAAGTTCGGCGTGGTGCTGTCGCTGGCGCGCTTCAACCGGATCCTGCATCTGGACCCGCATGCACGCACGGCGGTGGTTCAGCCGGGGGTGCGCAATCTTGCGATTTCCGAGGCTGCTTCGCCGCATGGGTTGTATTACGCGCCGGACCCGTCATCGCAAATCGCCTGCACCATCGGCGGTAACGTCGCGGAGAATTCCGGCGGCGTGCATTGCCTGAAATACGGTCTGACGGTGCACAACCTGTTGCGCGTGCGCGGTGTGACGATCGACGGTGAAATCGTCGAGATCGGCAACCATGGGCTGGATGCGCCGGGTTACGACTTGCTGGCGCTGGTGACCGGGTCGGAGGGCATGCTGGCGGTGGTCACGGAAGTGACCGTCAAGCTGACGCCGAAGCCGCAGCTCGCGCAGTGCGTGCTGGCGGCGTTCGACGACGTCATCAAGGCGGGCGCGGCGGTCGCGGAGATCATTGCCGCCGGGATCATCCCCGCCGGCCTCGAAATGATGGACCAGCCGGCGACTGCGGCGGTCGAGCAGTTCGTGCATGCGGGATATCCGCTCGACGCGAAGGCGATCCTGCTGTGCGAGTCCGACGGTACACCGGAGGAGGTCGCCGAAGAGATCGAACGCGTGCGCGCGGTGCTGGAGAGTAGCGGTGCGACCGAGATCCGCGTGTCGCGCGACGAGGCCGAGCGCATGCGCTTCTGGGCCGGCCGCAAGGCGGCGTTCCCGGCGGCGGGGAGGATTTCGCCCGATTACTATTGCATGGACGGCACGATTCCGCGCAAGCGCCTGGGCGAGATGCTCGAGGCGATCCAGGCAATGGAAGGCAAGTACGGGCTGCGCTGCATCAACGTGTTCCACGCCGGCGACGGCAATCTGCATCCATTGATCCTGTTCGATGCAAATCAGGAGGGCGAACTGGAGCGGGCGGAGGGCTTCGGCGCCGAGATCCTCGAGTTGTCGGTGGCCCTTGGCGGCACGATCACCGGCGAACATGGCGTGGGGATCGAAAAGATCAATCAGATGTGCAGCCAGTTCACGCGCCCCGAGCTGACGATGTTCTTCCGCGTGAAGGCCGCGTTTGACCCGCGGGGCTTGTTGAATCCGGGCAAGGCGATCCCGACGCTGAATCGCTGTGCGGAATATGGCCGCATGCGGGTCAGCAACGGCCACATTCCCTATCCGGATATCCCCCGTTTCTGATGGATCGGGGCTGGATCCAGTTTCTCCTCGTCGTGGTGCCGGTGTTGTCGTTGATCGGCTCGTGGTTGGCATTGCGGACGATGGCCGGACGGCGCGAGGACAGAGTGGATGTGCGTAAAGCGCGGAGCAAGGTACAGAGCAAGGCGGAGAGCGAATGAGCGATTTGACTGAACAATGGTGCGAGCGGGTGCGCGCCGCGGCGACGTCGGGTACGGCGCTGCAGTTGCGCGGTGGCGCGACAAAGGGGTTTTACGGCCGCAACCCGGCGGGCGAAGTTTTCGATACGCGCGGGCATGCGGGTGTGGTCAGCTACGAGCCGACTGAACTGGTCGTGACGGTGCGTGCGGGTACGCCGCTGGCGGCACTCGAGGCGCTGCTGGCCGAGCGCAATCAGATGCTGGCCTTCGAGCCGCCGCATTTCGGTGCCGGCGCGACGGTCGGAGGCTGCGTCGCGGCGGGACTCTCGGGCCCGCGACGACACGCGGCGGGCGCGCTGCGGGATTTCGTGCTTGGCGTGAAGATCATCGACGGACGCGGCGATGTGTTGTCCTTTGGTGGCCAGGTGATGAAGAACGTCGCCGGCTACGACGTGTCGCGCGCGATTGCGGGCAGCCTGGGTACCCTGGGACTGATTCTCGACGTGTCGTTGAAGGTGCTGCCACGCCCGGTCGCGGAGACGACGCTGCGTTTCGCGATGGGGGAGAAGGAAGCGATCGATCGCCTCAACGACTGGGGCGGGCAGCCCCTGCCCTTGTCCGCTTCGGCGTGGTGCGAAGGCGCGCTCCACCTGCGTTTGTCGGGGGCGGAAGCGGCCGTCCGTTCAGCTGAACGCAAGCTCGGTGGCGAGGTGCTGGCGGCCGACATGGCGGGGAATTTCTGGCAGAGCGTGCGCGAACACACCGATGATTTCTTTGCCACCGCCACAGCGCCGGGCGAGGTCCTGTGGCGGCTGTCGCTTCCGAGTTCCGCGGCGCCGGTGAAACTCGCCGGGCAGCAGTTCATCGAATGGGGCGGGGCGCTGCGCTGGCTGCGCTCGGATGCGGCGGCCGACACGATCCGTGAGCGTGTCGCCAGCCTTGGCGGGCACGCCACGGCGTTTCGCGGGTTCGACCGCGAGGGCGAGGTGTTTCACCCGCTGGCTGCGCCGCTGATGGTGATCCATGGCCGCCTGAAACAGGCCTTCGACCCTGCAGGCATCTTCAATCCCGGCCGCTTCTACAACGGACTCTGACCATGCAAACCCAGCTTGCCGATTTCATCAAGGACACGCCGGAAGGGCGCGAGGCCGAAGCGATCCTGCGCAACTGCGTGCATTGCGGCTTCTGTACCGCGACCTGTCCGACCTACCAGCTGCTCGGCGACGAACTCGACGGGCCACGCGGGCGCATCTACCTCATCAAGCAGTTGCTCGAAGGCCATGACGTCACCGAAAAGACACGTCTGCACCTGGACCGCTGCCTGACCTGCCGCTCGTGCGAGTCGACCTGCCCGTCGGGCGTGCACTACAGTCGTCTGGCCGACATTGGCCGCAATATCGTCGAGCAGCGTGTGCCGCGGCGTGGCGCCGATCGCATCAAACGCTGGGCGCTGCGCGAATTCGTGCCGCGCAGCGATGTATTTGGTATGGCGATGAAGGCCGGTCGCGCGGTGCGTACGCTGTTGCCGCAAGCGCTGCAGGAAAAGGTTCCTGCGTTGCGTCCGGCCGGCCCTTGGCCGAAGCCGCGCCACGCACGGCGCATGATTGCGCTGGCGGGATGCGCGCAACCGGCGATGGCGCCGTCGATCAATGCCGCAACTGCGCGCGTGCTCGACGCCGTCGGGATCTCCCTGGTCGAGCAAGCCGGTGCCGGCTGCTGCGGCGCGGTGCGCTTCCACCTCAACGATCAGGAAGGCGGGCGTACCGACGCGCGGCGCAACATCGATGCGTGGTGGCCGGCAGTGGAGCGCGGCGAGGTTGAGGCGATCGTGATGACCGCCTCGGGCTGTGGCGTGCAGGTCAAGGACTACGGCCATCTGCTGGTGCAGGATCCCGCCTACGCCGAGAAGGCGGCGCGTATTGCCGAGATCACGCGCGACGTCAGCGAGATCGTCGCAGCCGAGAGCGAGAAGCTTGCGGCATTGTTGCAGACCCGTCGCGGCGACGCGCTGGCCGTGGCATTCCAGTCGCCGTGCACGCTGCAGCACGGGTTGAAAATCCGCGGTGTCGTCGAAGGACTGCTGACTGCCGCGGGATTTGCCCTAACGCCGGTGCGTGACGGGCATCTGTGCTGCGGTTCGGCGGGGACCTATTCGCTGCTGCAGCCGGAGCTGTCAAAGCAATTGCGCGAGAACAAGCTCGCGGCACTGGGCGAAGGCGGAGCGTCGCTGATCGCGTCGGCCAACATCGGTTGCATGACCCACCTGCAGGCCGGTACGGCGACACCGGTGCGTCACTGGGTCGAGCTTGTGGATAGCCGTCTCAACGGCTTTCCGATCTAGCTGAGGGGCGACTGCGTGCGGGACTCCTCCCGCGTGCAGTCGCTCAGCGCGGCGGATTTTCCGCGATCAGCATCTTGGCTTCGGCCTCGGCGACCTTCTCTCCTTCCTGATTGATGCATAGGCCCGCCAGAGAGACGATGCCGCCCTGGTGTTTCGGTTTGTCTTCGAGAGCGCCCACCGTCCAGGTGATCGTCAGCGTGTCGCCTGCGCGCACCGGTGCAGTGAAGCGCGAGGTGTGTTCGAGGTAGGCGATCGCCGTGCCGTGGAACACCATGCCCAGTTGCGCGGCCATGAACGAAGTGGTCAGGTAGCCGTGCGCAATGCGCGTGCCATAGCGGCTTTGCTCGGCAACGCGCTGATTGACGTGCAGCGGATTGAAATCGCCGAACAAGCCGGCACCCATCACGATGTGGGTTTCCGTTAGCGTCATCGTCGTTTCGAAGCTGTCGCCGACTTTCACTTCGTTGTATGCGCGTCCTCGGTACATAGGGCTCCCGGTCGTGGTAAAGGAATTGGAAAGCAGAGTGCTTTCGAGTGTGATTCACGTCACGAGCGGCAGATTAGCAGGGCGGATGCGGCTACCTCAAATGGCGTAGCTGGCGCTAACATCTGCCGCAATAACCTTCGCTATCCATCATGCCGCTCACTGTCGAAACATGTGTCGCAAGTCATATCGGAGACCGGCGCGAGCAACAGGACCGGGTCGGGGTATTTGCGCACCCGCGCCAGCGTGGCACGGTGATGGCCGTACTTGCCGATGGCATGGGTGGGCACAGCGGTGGTGCAATGGCCGCGGAGCAGGTGCTGCTGCGGGCGAAGCAAAATTTCGAAGACTACTCGCCGCAATGCGAGACGCCCAGGGGGCTGCTCGAAGAGATCGTCAACGAGGCGCATGTCGTCATTCGCCTCACGCGTCTGACCAGCGAACAGGATCCGCACAGCACGGCCGTCGTCCTGATATTGCAGCCTGGGATGGTGACCTGGGCCCATTGCGGCGATTCGCGTCTCTATCACTTTCGTGGCACGAGGCTGGTCAGTCGCAGTGAGGATCATTCGCTGGTGGGAGAGTTGCAGCGTCGAGGACGGCTCAATGAGGCGGGCGCGCGTATCCACCCGCAGCGCAATGTATTGCTGTCCTGCCTCGGCAGCGAACGCGCGCCAGAGGTAGCCTTGGGCAATCCGGTCCGGCCGCAGGCCGGCGACAGTTTTCTGCTCTGCTCCGATGGCCTGTGGGGGCACCTGTCCGACGCAGAACTGAGTGCCGCAATCGCCACACGCCGCGCGCGCGACGCGGCGGAGGTTCTTATTGACTGGGCGCGGCAGCGCGGCGCCGGCAGTGGCGACAATATTTCGCTTGCACTGATCAAGTTGGTGGACGCTCCCGCGCTACAGGCGTAGCCAGTTGCGCCGCCAGAACATCGCGGCCATCGCCGTCGCAACGCTGCCCATCAGTGCGAGTGCGACATAGAAACCTTGTGAATCCGCCAGCAACGGCATGTGCGTGAAATTCATGCCGAAGATCCCGGTGATCAGGGTTGCGGGCAGGAACAGCGTGGTCAGCACGGTGAGGATGCGTACCTCGACGTTGAGTCGATTACTGATTGCCGACAGATAGATGTCCATCAGGTCGCCGAGAAGCTCGCGCACGGCGTCCAGCGTTTCGATAACGTGGATGGTGTGGTCGTAGATGTCGCGCAGGTAAAGCCGTGTTTCCGGCCGGAAGAACGCGCTTTCTCCGCGGATAAGGCTGTTGAGCACTTCGCGTAGCGGCCAGATGGCACGTCGCAGCATCTGGGTGTCGTGCTTGACCAGATTGATGGTTCGCAGCAAGGTCGGCGTGGGACTGGCGAGGGCGTCGTCCTCTAGTTGTTCGGCGGTATCCCCCAGTTGCTCCACGACAACGAAATACTGGTCGATGATCGCGTCGAGCAGCGTGTAGGTAAGATAGTCGACGCTGTGCTTCAGGTTCGGCGCCTGCGGCGTGCGCAGGCGTTCGCGGATCGGCTCGAAGGTGCCGGTGCGCCGCTCCTGGAAGGTCAGGACGAAATTTTCCCCGAGCACGATGCTCAGCTGATCCGAGTTGAGCGTGCGGGTGACCGGATCGTATTCGAATACCCTCACCACACAGTAGAGGTAGTCGCCATAGTCCTCCATCTTCGGGCGCTGGTGAGTATTGAGGATGTCTTCGAGGACCAGCGGGTGGAGGCCAAAGCGCCGGCCGATTTCACCAAGGATTTCGGCATCCTGCAGCCCATACACGTTGAGCCACACGCGGCCGTGGCCGGGCTGGTATGCCCGCGATTCCGCGATGCTGGAGAAGCGTTTCTCCTCTATGCCACTGTCGTCATATGCGATCAGCGAGATCTGCGGTTGCACCGTCTTGACGTCGCCGACATGCACCAGAGTTCCCGGCGGCAGTCCGGCTTTTGCAGCAGTCAGGGCTTTCGATTTTCTGCGTTTGGCATTGACGCGAGGAGTGCCCATAGGAATGATCCTGCAGAATCAGGGTTGCGCTCGATTAATGTAACGGTATTATCCATCAAGCGCCGCTTGTGCACTGCATGGTTGTGTGGGCATGAGGCAATCGGAAAATAATAGGGTGATGGCGCATTCACCTGCAGATTTGCCCGCGGATACGGGGGAGCGCCGGAGTTGGGCAGGGGCGGTTCGGGCGTGAAGCCTGGTTGCCATGCCTAGCCACCGTCGGAGTCGATCCGCGCGAGGGTTCATCACACCAATCAGTCAGGGAGAACGGCCAATGCCTCTGTTAATCGGAGTGCCAGCGGAAACCATTCCCGGCGAACGACGCTTGTCGGTCATGCCGGATGTTGTGAAGAAGTATCAAGGCCTCGGGGCTCAGGTGGTGATCCAGTCTGGCTCCGGCCAGTCGGCCCACTTGCGCGACGAGATGTTTGCGGATGTGCAGTTCGCCTCGAGCGGGGCCGAAGTGTGCAGTACGGCCGACGTGGTGCTGTGCGTGCAGCCGCCATCGCCGGAGTTGATCGCGGCGATGAAACCTGGCAGCGTGCTGATCGGCATGCTGCAGCCGTGGTCCGGCGCGGAGCGCGCGCAGCAGTTGATGGACAAGCAGATCACGTCCTTCGCCATGGAGTTGCTGCCGCGCATCTCGCGTGCGCAGAGCATGGATGTGCTCTCCAGCCAGGGGGCGGTGGCCGGCTACGAATGCGCGCTGATCGCCGCGGACCACAGTCCGAAGTTCTTCCCCATGCTCACCTACGCCGCCGGCACCATCCGTCCGGCGAAGGTGCTCGTCATCGGTGCGGGCGTCGCCGGACTGCAGGCCATCGCCACCGCGCGCCGCATCGGCGCGATGATCGAAGCCTATGACGTGCGCCCCGAAACGCGCGAGCAGATCGAGTCGCTCGGTGCCAAGTTCGTCGACACCGGCGTTACCGCAGCCGGGACCGGCGGCTACGCGCGCGAACTCACCGACGAGGAGAAGGCGAAACAGGCCGAGCGCCTCGCCAAAGCCGTCGCCCAGTGCGACGCGCTGATCACGACTGCCGCAATTCCCGGCAAGCGTGCGCCGCGCATCATCACCGCCGACATGGTCGCACGCATGAAACCGGGCGCGGTCATCGTCGACATGGCCGCTGAATCCGGCGGCAACGTCGAAGGTTCGGTTGCCGGCGAGAAAGTGTGGGTGGGCGACGTGCTCGTGATCGGCCCCACCCACATCGCCAGTCGCATGCCGGTGCATGCGTCCGAGATGTACGCCAAGAACCTGTACAACTTCCTCTCCCCCTTCATCAAGGACGGAGCGCTTGCGCTCGACTGGGAAGACGAAGTGATGGCCGGTTGCTGCCTCACCCACGCGGGCGAGTTGCGGCATGCGGGCGTCAAACAGGTACTGGGACTGTGACGGAGGACGCAATCGTGGAAGGCATAAGCGCACTATATATTTTCATGCTGGCCGCGTTCACCGGTTACGAGGTGATTTCGCGCGTGCCGGTGATCCTGCATACCCCGCTGATGTCGGGGTCCAACTTCGTGCACGGCGTGGTGCTGGTGGGCGCGATGGTCGTGCTCGGCCATGCCGATCCGGCCGATCCCGCGCAACTTGCGATCGGTTTCGTCGCGGTGTTCCTCGGCGCGGCCAACGCCGCCGGTGGCTACGTGGTGACTGAACGCATGCTCGCGATGTTCAAGCGCGACACCAAGGCCGGAGGTGCCAAATGAGCGGCGTCATCCAGTTGGTGTACTTCGCAGTCGCCGTGGTGTTCATCCTCGGCCTCAAGGCGATGAGCTCGCCGGTGACTGCCCGCAAGGGCATCGTGTGGGCCGGCTACGCCATGATCGCCGCGACGCTCGTCACCTTCTACACCCCGGGCATGCAGAACTACGGTCTGATGATCACCGCCATCGTGCTCGGCGGCGGTGTCGCATGGTGGAGTGGGCGCGTCGTCAAGATGACCGACATGCCGCAGATGGTGGCGATCTACAACGGCATGGGCGGCGGCGCCGCAGCAGCGATCGCGGCACTCGAGTTCGCTCGCGGCGGCTCGCACGGCGCCATCGCCACCACGCTGGCGGTGCTTGGTGCGCTGATCGGCTCGGTGGCGTTCTCCGGCTCGTGCATTGCCTTCGCCAAGCTGCAGGGCATCATGACCAAGGCCTGGCGGCTGCCGGCGCAGAACATGGTGAACCTCGGGCTCGCCGCGCTCGCAGTGGTGCTGGGGCTGGTAATCGTGGTCGTCGAGACGCCCCCGTCCGCGATCGTGATTGCCTTCTTTATCGTTGCGCTGGCGCTCGGTGCGATCCTCACCAGCCCGATCGGCGGTGCCGACATGCCGGTGGTGATCTCGCTGCTGAACGCCTTCACCGGTCTGGCGGTAGGTCTCGAGGGCTATGTGCTCGGCAACCCCGCGTTGATTGTCGCCGGTATCGTTGTCGGCGCCTCCGGCACGCTGCTGACGCAGTTGATGGCAAAGGCGATGAACCGGCCGATCCGCAACATCATCTTCACGCCGATAACCGGTGAGGCGGCCGGCGGCGGTGAGGCGATCGAGGGTTCGATGAAGGAGCTCTCGGCACTCGACGCAGCGTCGGTGATGCGCTATGCCGGCAAGGTCATCATCGTGCCAGGCTACGGCATGGCGGTGGCCGGTGCGCAGCACAAGGTGTGGGAAATGGCGCAACTGCTCGAAGAGGGCGGCGTCGAGGTGGTGTTCGCGATCCACCCGGTCGCGGGCCGCATGCCGGGCCACATGAACGTGCTGCTGGCCGAAGCGGGCGTGCCCTACGACAAGATCTTCGATCTGGAGGAGATCAACGCCGACTTCCCGCAGGCGGACGTGGCGCTGGTGATCGGGGCCAACGACGTCGTGAACCCGGTCGCGCGCACCGACAAGTCGAGCCCGATCTACGGCATGCCGATCCTCAACGTGGATATGGCGCACAACGTCATCGTCGTCAAACGGGGCCAGGGGGCCGGTTACTCGGGCATCGAGAATGCGCTGTTCTACAAGGACAACTGCCGCATGCTGTACGGCAGTGCGCAGCAGATCATCGGCGAGGTGATCACGCACGTGAAGGCGCTGGAGGTCTGAGTGTATAAGGGCCGTGTGCCGGTCACCGCTGCATGGGTGGCCGGCCGCAGCCCTCAAGATGGCCGCGATGAATGCCGTTACAGGGACATCGCGTGCTTCAAGGAGGGTAGGCAGATGTCGCCGCGCCCGCTGATCGTGTGTTTTGTAATGCTGCTGGCTGGTGGCGTCGGCGCCCAGCCAGCACCGTCGGGTGCGGCCACCGCTGCGACTGCCGAGGGCGCCGGGAAACCGGTCGAGTCATTCCGCGATACCACGGGTTACCGCTATCCTGCGTTGTCGCGCACCGTGCGCGACATGCAAAACCTCGCCTACGCGCTGCAGCTGCGTGATTACTGTGCCGATGAGCGCGTGTCCGACGAATTCGTGAAGGCGCAGCTCGCGAGTTTCAGCCGCATCACCGGCCGCACGGAAAGCTGTCGGACGCTGCTCGCCTACTGAGCTTTGCGCGCGCCCGTTTGTTGCAGATAGGCGCGGAAGGCATCAGCCGTCATTGGCTGACCGAATAGCGGCCCCTGTTGCAGGTGGCAACCAAGTGCCGACAGGAAGGATTGTTGCGCTTCACCTGCAACACCCCGAGCCAGGACTTCCAGCCCCAATACGCCAGCCATGCTGGAAATCGCTTCGACGATCGCTTCACTGTCCTCGCGCACGCCAACCTCGCCGACCAGCAAAGGGTCGAGCTTGAGGGCGCGCAGCGGGTAGCGCTTCAATCGCGGGATCGATGCCAGGCCGCGGCCGAAATCATCGATGGCCAGTTGTACGCCCATTTCGGCAAGCGAATTGAGTGTCGTGAGCAGGGGCGTATTTTCATCCTTGAGCACGCGTTCGTCGAGATCGAGTTCCAGTTGCGCGGCCGGCAGGCCTGATGCGGCAAGCGCATGGCGAACGCGCTCGGCGAGGTCGCCATGCAGCATCTGTTCGATTGCGACATTGACGGTGACGCGCACCGCCTGGCCGTCGGCGCGCGTCCAGTCGGCAGCTTGCGCGCACGCCGCATGCAGTACCCAGTCGCCCATGCGGATGAGCTGGCCGGCATCACGCGCGACGCCCGCGAAACGTTGAAACGGAATCAGACCGAGTTCCGGGTGATGCCAGCGCAGCAATGCCTCGCCGCCGCGTATTGAGCCGTTGCGTGCGTCGATCAGTGGCTGGAAATGGACTTCCAGCTGATCGAGATCGACGGCATGTCGCAGGCGTGTCTCGAAGGCCATCAGCGGTGCTTCGGGCAGGTCGTGCATCACCACGGTGGCGCCCGGGTGGCAGGCGGATTGAACCGGGTAAGTCAGGATGTCGGTGTCGAAAGTGCTGCCGTCCTGGCGCCGGTGCTGCCAGATACCGGGCTCCGACGGTTTGCGCCCATCTCCAGGACAGACGCGCAGGTCGCCGACGCACATCGTGCACAGCGCTTCGCGCGAGTAGCCATACACTCTGGCCGCTGCATTGTTGGCCGCGAAGATGTGCAAGGTCGGCCCCTCGCACAACAGGGTAGGTAGCGGGCTGTCGGCAAACATGCGTTCGAGCACGTCGTCCGCGGAACTGCCGGCTCCAGGCGTTGCCGGCTGGACAATGCGATTGGTCGCGGGGGCTTGAACAGGAGCCTCCGGTCGCACAGTAGTCCGTTCGGCGGGCGGGAGGACCAGCAGCCGCCAGTCCGGTTTCGGGCCAGGAAGTACGCGTGCGGCAATGTCGGCCCTGCGTCCGGGGACGGTCAGGCGGGCAACCGGCGCTGCGTCGGCGGCCGGCCATTCGATGCCCATGCAAGTGTCGATCGCCTGTCCAACTATGCTGCCACGAGTCAGCCCGAGCGTGCCGAGTGCCGCGGTATTGGCGGCGGCGATCCGGCCCTGCTCGTCGATGACGATGACTGGTTGCTCGAGCGCCGCGGCCAGTCGCGGCCACAGGGTGTCGATCGGGGCGGCGTCGGTAAACGGGGCATCCGCGTAAGCTTCGGCAATCACGTCGGCGCTGAGGATCAGCGCATGAATGCCGGGGCGAATGCGCGCAGCGGCAACGAAGCGCAGATTGCGATGCCGTTCGCCCGGCAGCGACACGCGCAGGCTGCCGCGCATCTCCCCCTGAATGAACAGGCGCGCACGCGCATCGAGAAAGTCACGCTCGGAGGGGAACAGGTCCGCCAGCGGCTTACCGGCGATTTGCCGGTAATCGCGTTCGAGCAGCCGGCACGCCGCACTGTTGGCTTCCAGCACGACTTCGTCACCGGTGATGATGAGCCCTTCGTCGAGAAGTTCGAACAGCGCGAGATACAGGCCGGTCTCCGCTCCCTCGGAAAAATCCGGGATGAAGGGCTCTTCGGGGTTTTCGTTGCCCTGGGGGCGACGGGCTGCGTTCATCTGGGCGGTCATTCCAAGTATTCGGGTGACTTATCGGCGTCACACCAGAATACTTGAACCTGCCAATCCGATTGCGCGGAATAGGCGGGCTTGCTGGCCCTATTTCCAGTCGCTCATACGTTTGCAACCTTCGGCCGTGCGATCGATCGTGAGGAGCGATCGGTCATCGCGAACGCCTATTTGCGCCCCAGGCCACCGAGCAGCACCGCAATCGGGCGGGGGTTGCGCCGCGGCAGTCCGGATCGGGTGTCGAAGCCTGCCTCGGATGCTCCGGATGTCGAAGCCTCGGCGACCGGATTGACCGGTTCGTAGGGCTTGCTGTAATCGAAACCGTCGGCCGCAACGGTGGACCTTCCGCGTCGCCGCACATCCGTCGATTTTCCGGCGCTTGCGGCACGCGGCGCGCGCGTGGGGGGCAGCTCGCGGGGCGTCTCATGCGTCGTTTCCGGCGCCTTCGCGGCCGCGGGGCGACGGCCGTGTTTGCCACGACTGCCCGATTCGTAGAAGTCCGGCTCCGGATCGAAGCCCGGCACGAGTTCCTGCGGAATTTCCAGCTTGATGAGCTTCTGGATATCTGCGAGGAGATGTTTTTCCTCGGTGCTGACCAGTGATACCGCATGTCCCTTGCGACCGGCACGACCGGTGCGGCCGATGCGGTGCACGTAGTCTTCGGCGGTATGCGGCAACTCGAAGTTGATCACCGACGGCAGGTCGTCGATATCCAGCCCGCGGGCGGCGACATCGGTTGCCACGAGCACGCGCAGCTTGCCCGACTTGAATGCTTCGAGCGTATCGGTGCGCTGCGCCTGGCCCTTGTCGCCGTGGATAGCGTCGGCGGCAATGCCGTGCCGTTCGAGGAAGTGCGCGAGGCGTCCGCACTCGATCTTGGTCGCGACGAACACCAGCGCCTGGGTATCCGGTTCGTGCCGCAGCAGGTGCGCGAGCAGGTTTCGCTTCAGGCCAGCCGAGACCGGGTGCACGCGGTGGGTGATCGTCTCCGACACCATGTTGCGGCGCGCGACCTCGATCAGTTGCGGCTCCTTCAGCATCTGGTCGGCGAGCTTCTTGATCTCATCCGAAAAGGTCGCCGAGAACAGCAGGCTCTGGCGCGCGGCCGGCAGCAGGTCGAGGATGCGACGGATGTCCGGGATGAAGCCCATGTCCAACATGCGGTCGGCTTCGTCGAGCACCAGCATTTCGACCTGCCCGAGCTGGATGGTCTTCTGCTGCACGTGGTCGAGCAGGCGTCCCGGGGTCGCGACGACGATTTCGACGCCGTTTCGCAGATCCTGGATCTGCGGCTTCATGTCGACCCCGCCGTAGATGCAGGTGCTGCGCAACGGCACATACTTGCTGTAGGTCTTGACCGACTCAAAGACCTGCATCGCCAGTTCGCGCGTCGGCGCGAGGATCAGCGCCCGAACCGGATGGCGTGCCGGACTGGTCGAGGTGCTGGCATGCCGGGCGAGGCGCTGCAACAGCGGCAGCGTAAAGCCGGCGGTCTTGCCGGTGCCGGTCTGGGCTCCGCCCATCATGTCATTGCCCGCCAGCACAACCGGGATGGCCTGTTGCTGGATCGGGGTGGGGGTGGTGTAACCGGTCTCGGTTACTGCGCGTAACAGCTCGGGAATCAACCCGAGGTCGGCGAAACTCATAGGCGCCATTCTTCCATGGAGGCCTGCCGCGTGGGGCGCGACGCCAGGAGAGGCGATTGGATGAACGATGACCGGAACGCTTGGGTTCCGGAAGGGCTCGCGCCAACCGGCAGGCCGGGTGCTGTAAAACGAGCATTATACATGCGGGATCCGGTGCGAATGTTGCGCCGTCGGTCCTGTTTTTTCGGCCTGCGCGGGTCAGCCTCCGCGCGGATTGCGCAGGGCCAGGTAACCTGTGATTTCCTCGCGGTCGTGGTATAGGTGCTTGAAGCGCAACTCGAACGGGCCCTCCTGGGCGAGGCGCTTGGTGATGATTGCGCGGCACTGCTCGACTGCTTCGAGGCGCTTCTTCATCGGCAGCTTGAGATTGAAGATCGTCCGGCGGCAACGTCCGGTGGCAATCCAGTCGGCGACCAGCGCGGCGATGCGTGTCGGCTGCTCGACCATGTCGCACACCATCCACTCGACGGGGCGCTGGGGGCGCCAGGTGAAACCGTCGGCACGTATATGTTCGACCATTTCGGTCGCCATTACTGAAGGGGCCATCGGGCCGTTATCGATCGCGGTGACTCGCAGGCCACGGTGCGCCAGTTGCCAGGTCCAGCCGCCGGGTGCGGCGCCCAGGTCGACGGCACGCAGGCCGGCGCGCAGGCTGGCGTTGCGCTCGTCTTCGGTGAGGAGCGTGAAGATCGCTTCGGCGAGTTTCAGCGTCGACCGGCTTGCTGCTTCACGCAGCATGCGCAGACGCGGTATGCCCATTGGCCAAAGTGCGGCGCGTCCCGGTAAGGCCGCGCACAGCCAGGCCGTGGTGGCATCGGGAAAAAGGATGTGCAGTTCGGGAAGGCCTTTTGCCCGTTCGCGGAACACGCCGGCCTTGTCCAGTTCGAGTTGCAGCGGCAGCGCAAAGCGGCGGCAGAAGCCCGACTGCTGCTTGGCATCGTCAGTGTCAGGTGTTTCCAGTACCAACTCGGCAAAGCGCTGTTCAGCTGCGCGCGCGGTCGCCACGATCGGTGTCGCGCGGTCGCGCTCCGGCAGGTTGTCGATGCGGGCAAACCAGGGCAGGAGCTGACGCGCAAAAGTCAGGCTGCGCCAGTCGCAGCGTTCGGCCAGATCGGCGAATGCGACCGGCTCGTATGCCTCGAATGTGACGAAAGCCTTGCCGGGCTGGGCCCGGACAAAACCCATCAGACCGAGTCCGGTGGCAAGCTCGTCGAGCTCGGCGGCGACTTCCTTCTCAAACCCGGCGCGGCACAGCGCGAGCAGGCCATGCACGGCAAGGCCGAGGCGATTTTGTGGGGTATGGGACATCAGTTGGGGCTCGCTGCGGCCTTGGCCGTGTGGTATCGGTTTTGCGGGATCGCCGCGGATGATAAGCCGCGCGCGTCCGGTCGCAAAGGTCCGGCGTTTGCGGCCGGCTGTGCACGCACGGTCATGTGCCCCGCGTAGCGCGCCTACTGCGTGGCGCGCGAGCGGCGCGGGGGACGCTGTTCGGCTGGCGACGCAGTGTTTGAGGGCTCCGTAGCAGCGGGTGACGCCTCTGTGGCAGATTGGGCCGTCTGTGTCGCCTGCACGGGGCTCTGGATAAGCGACGGGACCGTCGGCAGGTTGTTCTGCATCATGTAGTCATTCATCTCGCGCCATCCGGCGAACACCGCCGCTTTCTGCGCTTTCGCGTTGAGTGCGTAGCAATCCTCGAGCGAGCGTCCGGCATGCCGGCAGGCGCTGCCGATCGCCTTGCCGTCCGCCTCGGCTAAAGCCGCGGCCTTCTTCGGGTCGGGGAGGTCGAGTGCGTTGCTTACTTGCTCGCAGCCACACAGTGTCAGCAGTAGCAGGAGGGGAAAAAGGCGTCGCGCGAACATGGTTTGAGGATACCTTCGACTGGATATGAGGTCTTTAACGTCATCCCAGGAAAAATCTTGATGCAATGTCCTGCAAGCCCTCGACGCCGGTGGGGGTAAGTGGTTCTATACTTCTGTCTTTTCCGCATTTTACGGTCGTGAAGGAAGCAGGAATGAAGCCCTTGGCTCGAGTGTTGCGAGATGGTGTTACGGCGGGAGTTGCCGCCCTGTTGTGCGGTGGCGTTCTCATCGGTCTGTCGGGCGCGGCGCATGCCAAGCCGAAGGCAGCCAAGGTGCCGGCGGAGACGGGCGGCGTCAAGGAAATTCGTCTGGTGCACCAACTGAGCCCGGAGCGCGAGGAAGCGCTGCAGAACTTGGTCACGCGCTTCAACGAGAGCAACAAGGCGTACCGCCTCAGTCTGCAGGCCGGTGCATGGAACGACGGCGACACGCCGCACATGGCGATTCTGCAGGGCGAGGCGGTGGAGCAGTTCCTGGCCGGCAAGCCGCGTTACAAGGCACTGTCGAGCGTGATGCGCGAAGCCGGCGTGCCGCTGCAGACGCTCAAGCCGCCCGCCATGATGAACCGCGCGCTGGTTGATGCGAAGGGACAGTTGCTGGCACTGCCCGTCGGATTGTCGACGCCGGTGATGTACATCAACCGCAAGGAATTCCAGCGCGTCGGCCTGAATCCGGATGCTCCCCCGAAAACGTGGTTCGATCTGCAACAGGTACTTGGCCAGCTGTTCGATGGCGGCTCCCAGTGTCCCTATACGGTGTCGCAGCACGGTCGCGTGATGATCGAAAACACCAGTGCCTGGCATAACGAACCGGTTGCGGCGCGCCAGGGCAAGGGCGAGCGCGCGTCGTTCAATGGCATGTTGCAGGTCAAGCACGTGGCGATGATGGCCAGCTGGCACCGGGCGCGCTATCTGCGTACCTTCGATGCCGACAGCGACGCCGAACAGCGTTTTGCTTCTGGTGAGTGTGCCGTGATCGCCGCGCCTTCGTCGAGCTGGACGGATTTCCGGCGCAAGGCAGCGTTCGAGGTCGGCGTCGCGCCGCTGCCCTATCACGATGATTTCCCCGGTGCGCCGCAGAATACGCTCGCGGATGGCGCGGCACTGTGGGTCGCGGCCGGAAAACCGACAGCCGACTACAAGGGGGTTGCACGCTTTGTCGCGTTCTGGCTGCAGCCGGAGAACCAGGTCGCCTGGCAGCGTGAATCCGGCTATCTGCCGCTCAACCGTGCCGGGCTATTTGCCGCGCAGAGTGAGGTTCTCGGGCCGGATCTCGAGAACGTCAAGGTGGCGGTGTCGCAGCTCAGCCACAAACCCGCGACTGTGGACTCGAGTTCATCGCCGATGGTCGGGCGCGCGCGCGTGCTGAGCATCCTCGACGAAGAACTCAGCGCCGTGTGGGCTGACCGGAAACCTGCCAAGGAAGCGCTAGATACGGCGGTCAGCCGCGTGCAGGCTCTGCTCCCGATTCCCCGCTGAGCAGAGCGAGCGCGCATGCCCCGCCACGACTGGCCGCTCCCTGCGGTGCTGGCGCACCGCTGCGGCGGTACGCTGGCGCCCGAGAACACGCTGGCGGGGCTTGACGCCGCGTTGGGCAATGCCTGCGGCGGGGTGGAATTCGACGTGATGCTCAGCGGCAGCGGTTCGCCGGTGCTGATCCACGACGAAACGCTCGAGCGCACGACCAACGGCCGTGGTCCTGTTGCCGATACCCCGGACGAAATCCTCCGCGCACTGGATGCCGGCGCGTGGTTTGACCGGCGTTTTGCCGGCGAGCCGCTACCCACGCTTGAAGCCGCTGCGGCGCGCTGCAAGGCGCTGGGGCTTGCAGTCAACCTCGAGATCAAACCGTCCGAGGGGGCGGAAGAGGCTACCGCGGAGGTCGTTGTGCGACGCGCGCGCGAGTTGTGGGCCGGCGCATCCGAGTTGCTGCTGTCCTCGTTTTCCGAGCGGGCCCTGGAAGTCGCTGCGACATTGGCGCCCGAGTTGCGCAGGGGGCTGCTGGTCAGCGCAATCCCGAAGGACTGGCAGATGCGATGTCGCCGTCTCGGTGTGGTGGCCCTGCATGTTGCTCACAAGCACCTCGATGCGACGAATGTCGCTGCGGTGCGGGATGCCGGTTTGTGGGTCGTGGCCTACACGGTGAATGACCCGCTACGTGCGCGAACCTTGTTCGAGTGGGGTGTTGATTGCGTGATTACCGACCGTCCCGACATCGTGCGCTCCTTGCGCCCGTGAGTCCGCGCCCGGTGCGCCGTTCCGTTCGGGCCGCTTTTCTTGACGGCACGCCAGTTGCACCCATAACATCCGCCTTTTTCCATTGAGCGCGCCAGCCTTGTCGACCCAGCAGCTCTACGCGCCGATCTCCGCCGATATGCAAGCGGTCGATGCGGTCATCCGTCAGCGTCTTCACTCCGACGTCGTGCTCATCCGCCAGGTGGCGGAGTACATTATCCACAGCGGGGGGAAACGTCTGCGCCCGGCGCTGGTGCTGTTCTCGGCCGGTGCGATGGGTTATCAGGGCGTGCATCACCACGAACTCGCCGCAGTGGTCGAATTCATTCACACGGCCACGCTGTTGCACGACGACGTTGTCGACGAATCCGACCTGCGCCGCGGCAACAAGACCGCCAATGCGACCTTCGGCAATGCGGCGTCGGTACTGGTTGGCGACTTTCTGTATTCGCGCGCCTTCCAGATGATGGTGGGTGTTGGCAACATGCGCGTGATGCAGGTGCTGGCCGATGCGACCAACGTCATCGCGGAAGGCGAAGTGCTGCAACTGCTCAACTGTCACAACGCAGACGTCGAAATCGACGACTATCTGCGTGTGATCCGCTACAAGACGGCCAAACTCTTCGAGGCGGCAACCCGTCTGGGAGCGATTCTCGGTGGCGCCGACGCGGCACTCGAAGCTCGCATGGCCTCGTTCGGCATGCATCTCGGCACCGCGTTTCAACTGATCGATGACGTGCTCGATTACTCATCCGATGAAGCGGCCACGGGCAAGCATCTCGGCGACGATCTCGCTGAAGGCAAGCCGACGCTGCCGTTGATTCATGCAATGCAGCACGGTACGCCCGAGCAGGCTGCGCTGGTGCGTGGTGCCATCGAGAGTGGCGGACGTGACGATTTCGAAGCGATCCTGGCGGCGATCCGCCAGACCGGTGCGCTGGAGGAGGCCCGTCGCTATGCGCGCGCTGAAGCGCAACTGGCGATTGACGCAATCGACGTACTTCCCCCTTCCATTTTCAAAGAAGCGCTGCTACAATTATCGGACTTTGCAGTTGTCAGGAATTACTGATTTCTGCACAGGCGTCGGGGAATAGCTCAGCCTGGTAGAGCACTGCGTTCGGGACGCAGGGGCCGGAGGTTCGAATCCTCTTTCCCCGACCAATGATTCCCGCGAAAAGCCACTCGAAAGAGTGGCTTTTTTGTTTTGTGTGACCCGTCCTGAAAGAAGTTGACACCTTTTCTGGAAAGAAAGGGGAAGTCAGATGGAAACGGGGATTAAGAGGACACAGCGGGACTACACGCTGGCTTTTAAACTGGCGGTGGTCGAGCAAGTAGAAAAAGGCGAACTGACCTACAAGCAGGCGCAGGAGCGTTACGGCATTCAAGGCCGGTCGACGGTTCTGGTCTGGTTGCGCAAGCACGGTCGCCAGAACTGGGGCGCGATGGCACACT
>NZ_WTVQ01000028.1 GCF_012910955.1 Aromatoleum diolicum | reverse complement strand
CGATGCGAGTGGAGTCCCTCACTGCAATCGCCGATCGGGGCTATTTCAAGAGCGAGGAGATCCTCGCCTGCCACAAAGCCGGCATCGTGCCGCTCGTTCCGAAAAGCACGACTTCCAGCGCGAAAGCAGAGGGGCGGTTCGACCGGGCAGACTTCGTGTACGACCGCGACAACGACGAGTACGTCTGCCCGGCCGGCGAGCGTCTGATCTGGCGCTTTGCCCGAGTCGAGGCGGGTTTGACGATGAATCGCTACTGGAGCTCACACTGTCCGCGGTGCTCCATCAAGGACCGATGCACGCCAAGTGACTACCGGCGTGTCGGCCGCTGGGCGCACGAAGAAGAGTTGGAAGTCATGCAGGCTCGGCTCGATCAGGCGCCCGACAGCATGCGGATCCGGCGTAGGACGGTGGAGCATCCCTTCGGCACCCTCAAGGCGTGGATGGGGGCGACACACTTCCTGACCAAGGGCCTCGAACGCGTCAGAACGGAGATGAGTCTGCACGTCCTCGCGTATAACCTGAAACGAGTGATGAAGTTGATAGGAAATGAGGCATTGATGGCGGCGATGAAGGCCTGAAAAGGCCTTCTTGAAGCTCAACTGAGCTGATTTGCCGCCTTCAAATTCGTTCGCTTCCGCCGCAGGGCGCCGGAACGACCGATTCCTGGCGCATCCGCGACCGTTTTTACACGGCCTCGGCCGATGTGAGCCACCTGATGAGTTCGGCGAGTTCGCCCGGGATACCACATGGGTAGCTACCCCCTCCGGGGCGGAGCCGGGCATGCAGATAGCCATGATGACCAAGCGCGCAGCCGAGGATCGAACGAGAAGGGACGCTCGATCGCGAGCTCGACGTCGGCACCTTCGTAATGATCCGGTGCATCGGGCAGCGTGAGTGCAACGAGGACGAGCTCGACGGGCAGGATTGGTCCGGTGTGAACGCTTCTCCTGCGCGGAGATCAAGTCGCGAGCATCATCGCCCGCTCACGAGGATCTTGAATCGCCGAACGCGCTGGATTGGACAGCGAGAGGATGGGTGGTCGGCACTTGCAGGCGCAGGCTGAGCCGTAGCGCGATGCCGATCAGGGCGACGAGCAGCCAGCCGACCGTGCCGAGGGCGGCGGCGAGGGCGTCGGGGGAGCCCTGTTGATTGTGGAAGGCGAGCGAGGCGCTGAAGACTGCGAGCGACACGGACGAGCCGGTCGGCGAGCCGAGGTCGCGCAGGGTGCTGAAGAGGCCGGTGCCGGCGCCCAGACGGTCGGGCGGGACGGCGCCGAGGGCGAGTTTCATGACGGCAGGGGTATTGAAGCCCATCGCGATGCCGAGCACGCAGACGGTGGTGATCACGAGCCACAGGGGTGTGTCGCTGCGCAGCGTGAGCAGCAGGGCGAGTCCGGCGAGCATGCCGGAGAGGGCGGCGGTGGTGACGTGGCAGGGGGCGATGCGGTCGACGAGGCGGCCGGCCCGGGGGTGAGGCGACGACACTGCTGCCGTAGAGGAAGAGGGTGACGAAGCCGAACTGAGCGGCGCTGCCGGCGGGGCGCCCGGTGACGAAGAAGGCGAGCGAATAGACTACGCCGCTGAAGGAAAGCAGGTGCAGCCAGTAGATCGCGCTGGGCAGCGCGAAGGCCGGACGCCGCAGGATGGCCCCTGCCGGGCTTCATGCGGATGGCAAGAGCCGGGGCACTTCAGAGCCGCCTGGTTGCTGGACCATCGGTTGGAAGGTGAAAAACGTCGGTCACTCACTTTCTTTGCGATGTGCAAATGTGATAATTGGGCGGAACGATTCCCGGAATCAGGCCTGATATGACCGAAAATGACGCCTCAACCCTCGGTGAGCTCGTGGAGGGTTGCCGTGCGCAGATGGAAAACGACCTGTGCGAGTTGTTCGAGGAACTGGGTCCCTTGCTGATTCAGGTCGCGAGCACGCGCGGCACTACCAGCCGCGACCCCGCCGAGAGCAAAGCCGCGGCCTTGCTCAAGCTGGCCCTTCCGACACAATGGGAAAGGGTGGCCTCTTCTCTCAGGGCCAATCTCGCGGCGCGCACCGTGCATGCTCCGAAGTCGGGCTACGGCTCGACCGATGAGGAGAACCTGCGGCTTCTGAGCGCAGCCGAGGAATCCGTCCAGTTCGCAATGCGCGAGGTGCTGGATCGCGTGACCCTGGCCTGCCGCGACGAGACCAAACCGCTCGAGCGGCGAATCAATTACCTCGTCCTGCGCAGGGCAATGCAGCCTGGCGACAAGACCTTCAATGTCGCGGCGCTGTGGTCCTGCATCGAGGCGGCCTGCGGGGAGGTCACGACCAGCACGGACGCGCTCATCCTGTTGCTGCAATTGATCGGCGAACAGATGGCCACGGAGATGCCGCAGTTCTACCGGGTGGCCAACGAGACGATGATCGAGGCCGGCATCCTGCCGTCGCTCAAGCGCAGTTACCGGGACACGACGCCGGTTGACGCCCACGAGGTGGCGGAGGAATCCACCAAGGTGGCGAGCGCCCTGGACCGCCTGGTTGAGGCCCGCACCAAGGAGACGGGCGCCAGAGAGATTCCCAAGTCAGGGACTGCCAGCCAGGAGCTGTTCAACTCTCTGAAGACCCTGCAGGCGGCGCCCCAGACCGGAACCCCCGGCACGCACACCAACGTCGTGCGCATGGTGCGCGACAGCGGGGCCGCGCGCGACGTGAAGCCGCTCGAGGCCGTGACGGTCGACATCGTCGCCAAGCTGTTCGACCTGATTTTCAGCGATCCCAACGTCTCGGATGGCATCAAGGCGCTGGTGGCCCGCCTGCAGACAACGGTGCTGCGGGCCGCCATGCTGAACCAGCGCTTCTTCGCCGACCGCAGCCACCCGGCGCGGCGCTTCCTCGACAGTATTTCGGTTGTCGCCGTGCGCTGGGGCAAGGTTGTTAACGCCGAGGACCCGTTTTATCTGAAGCTCTCCGAGCTGGTCGACAAGGTGCAGAGGACCTACGACGGCGACATGGCGGTGTTCGATTCCGCCAACGCCGAGCTGGACGTCTTCCTTACCGAGCGCGAGGAACGCGACGAACAGCAGAACCGCGCGCTGGCCGACGCGGTGCTCGCCCGCGAGGAGGAAATGCGCCTCAAGCGCGAAGCCCAGGCACGCGCCCAGAAGATGGCGGATGCCTGCATCGCCCGCGTGCTGGTGCCGGAGGCGCCAGTTGAGATCGACGAGTTCCTCCGCAACTACTGGCGCGACGTCGTGCAGAACCGCATCTCGCAGTCCGGCGAGGAAGGTGCGCCGACCGCCAAGGCCCTGCAGGTCGCCACCGATCTGCTGTGGTCGGTAACGCCAAAACAACTGGCGGGGGACCGGCAGCGGCAGGCCGCTTCGCTGCCGGCTCTGCTGAGTGAGATCCACGTCGGTTTCGACGAGATCGGTTCGGCGCCCGCCGAGCGCAAGGCCTTCATGGACACGCTGCTTGACCTGCAACTCGCTGCCATGCGGGCGAAAAAACCCGGCGCCGCCAAGGCGATCGCGGTCGCAAGGGCGCGCCCGCGCAGTGCCGGACCGACCCTGCAGGTCGGCCACGCGACGGACATCGGTGTCCGCGTCCAGGACATCTCGCTACCGGCCAGCGAGGGCCTCGACGGGGAAAACACACCGGATCGTGCGGATCTTCGCCGAGTGCGTCAGTTGGTGCGAGGTGACTGGGTGGACTTCACCACGGCGGCACAAACTCGCCGTGAGCGCCTGACCTGGATCAACCGGAGCCGCACGCTCTTCCTGTTCAGCAACAGCGCCTCGCCCTGCGCAATATCGATCACGCCGGAAGCGCTGGCCGTGCGACTGAAGAACGGAACGGCGCAGATCGTGAAACTCGACCGGCCGATCTTTGAGCGCGCCATCCATGGCGCCATCAAGTCGCTGGACCAACATGCCTGAGCACGAAAGTCGAACGTGGCGACACTGCGGGCAACCGCCGCACCGCACTATTGGCGCGACAGACACCGAATGCTTGGAATTAGTCGCGACAAGTGCTTGTTGACCTGGTTAGACCAGCCGTGCCGCCTCGTCTTCGGTCGGCAGTCGACCTTCCGGCGTGAATTTGTCCACCGCTGTGGGTAATTCGCGCGTCAGCCTCGAAAGCAACTCTTCCCGCGAAAGCCCGGTTTTCTGCGCAAGCGTACTCAGCACATCGGGGCCAATCGCTTGCTCTAGCTGATCCGGACCGAGCGCTTGATTGGGGCCTGGCCTGACCCACGACTCCGCCGCCTCGCCCTGGCCGTTCTGTCTGAAGTGCTCGACCAGGTCGCGAAGTCCGCCACTCAGCACACTCCCGATACCCGCACCGCCGATGAGCCCGCCCAAATTGCCGAGAGCGCCGCCTTGGGCCCTCGGGGCATTCGCGGTGCCTGGCTCGCCGCCCGGCTCCTGCTTCAACCCGCCGAGGACTTCAGCGATTTTGTCACGGTTTTGATAGCCCGCAGCAGCGAGAAGTCCCAAAAGGGCAATCATTGATGGCATTCCACGGCTCATTTCATTCTCCTCTACGCATTAAGTCGAACACAGCGGCGCCGGCGAAAAAATATTGGCCCTGCCGTGCCAATTCACAGAATCGACTGTCCACTTGGTTTCTGTGTCTCGCAACTCGGCCGTCGCCGAGCCCTTTTAAGGAGTAGGCCATGGGAATCATCTGGACGATCGTCGTTGGGTTTGTCGCGGGAGTGATCGCTAAGTTCCTCATGCCTGGCAATAACGAGCCCGCGGGTTTTGTGTTGACGACGATTCTCGGCATCGTCGGCGCAATCGTCGCGAGCTATCTCGGGCAGGCGCTTGGATGGTATGCCCCCGGCGAGGGGGCCGGGCTCATTGGCGCCGTCGTTGGCGCCATTGTCCTTCTCTTTGTCTGGGGGATCATCGCCAGGCGACGCGAATAGAGCGGCTAAAGGAAGCTGGGAAGCAGGGACGTCGAACTTCATCCGCAGGGTCCGGCGTCATTAGCCGCCCAGTTCCAGCGTGACCGGAACGAGGTTTTCCGCGGCGTTGCGCATCACCTGCTTGCCGACGGTGGTGCCTGACGCCCGAGGCTGAGGGAAAGAGCCACCGACGGATGCCGCGGTCGTCTACGCGTTGTTACTTCCTGGTCACTGGATCCGGTACGGCAACCATCGGTTCCGGGTCGAAGGGTTGGAGCAGCGAGCGGGCTTCCGCTTCCGTGCGGGCGTGAAGCCACGGATCGTGATCTTCCGGATCGAGGATGACGACGCTGCGAAGTCTGGCGGCCCGACAGTGTGTCGCCCCCAGGACATGCGCTCAAGCGAAGTCCTGCGAGCGGGGTTGTAATCGGCACACATGATCACACTCTGGCAACACGCTGAACTGAAAACCTCAGAATAACTGTGCCACAAATGGAGCTCGCCAGTTACTCGCCTCTAGCATGGGGTTTTTTTTGGGATTTGATCCCGGAGCACTTTGTGCCACGCCCGATCACCGGGAGATCGGCAGGAGCGCTTACCGGCAAACCTCTCGGCGGAAACTCCTATACTATTATCTTCGCAATAGCCCGACGGCGCCGCCAGCGACCGCGCATCCTATCCGGGCAAGAGGCAGGAAGATCATGGGCAGATTTGCGCCACCTGAGGCCGTGCCTGTGCGATGGCACAAGGCGGTATCACGGAACGAATTCACGGCCGATTCGGTTCAGACACGGCCTAAGAATCCGGTGTCGCAAGTCGGCGTCGCCGCGCTGATCGACGTCCAATCGCTGCGTTCGTTTCTCGACGGGCTGTCCGATCTGGTCGGTATCGCCACGGCGTTGCTCGACCTCGACGGCAACATCCTGCAGAGCGCCGGCTGGCAATCGGCCTGCACGGCCTTCCATCGCGCGGTTTCGGGTTCGGGCGTCAATTGCACCGAGAGCGACCTCTTTCTCGCCAGCCATCTGCGAAAGGGCGAGTTCGTCGATTACAAGTGCAAGAACGGATTATGGGACGTCGTCACGCCCGTATTCGTGGGCGAGGAGCACCTGGGCAATCTGTATTGCGGTCAATTCTTCTACGAAGACGACGTCGTTGACGAAGGCTTCTTTGCGGCCCAGGCCGAGCGTTTCAACTACGACAAGGCCGCGTATCTGGCCGCCATCGCCGGCATCCCGCGCTTCAGCCGCGAAAAGGTGCGCAGCGTGATGGGCCTGGTCGTCAACCTGGCTGCCTACCTGTCGCGTCTGTCGCTGACCAATCTGCGACTGCAAGAAAGCCAGGGGCGCATGGAAGCGCTCATCAATGCCTTGCCCGACCCGGTCTGGCTCAAGGATACGAACGGCGTGTACCTGTCCTGCAACAGGGCGTTCGAGCGCCTGGTAGGCAGTACCGTCGGTAATATCGTCGGTCGCCGCGACGACGACTTCTTCCCGGCCGAACTGGCCGAATTCTTCCGCGGCAAGGATAGGGAAGCCATCGCCGCCGGCGAGCCGCGCCGCAACGAGGAGCTGGTTCCGGCGGCCGACGGCAGGCCGGCGATCCTGCTGGAGACCGTAAAGGCGCCATTGCCCGGCGCCGATGGGGCGCCGGCCGGCGTCATCGGGATCGCGCGCGACATCACCGAGCGCAAGCGGGCCGAGGACCGGATCCGTTTTCTCGCCCACCACGACGGACTGACCGGCCTGCCCAACCGCAGCAGCCTTTACGAGCGCATGGAGCAGAGCATCGCCATGGCTCGGCGATGCGGCAAGGCAATGGCCGTCATGCTGATCGACCTCGACGGCTTCAAGTCGATCAACGACACGGTCGGTCACCACGTCGGCGATCGACTGCTGATCGAGGTCGCAAAACGCCTCGAGCACTCCGTGCGGCACAGCGATATCGTCGCCCGGCTGGGCGGCGACGAATTCGTCGTCGCCCTGACCGCGATCGAAAATATCTCGGATGCGGCCGAGGTCGCCGGCAAGATCGTCGATCAGCTCGCCGCGCCTTATCCGATGGTCGACCATGATTTGCGCACCTCACCGAGCATCGGCATCTGCTTCTATCCCGACGATGCCACCGAAATCAACGAGCTCGTCCAGAATGCCGATATCGCGATGTACCGCGCCAAGGCGGCCGGCCGGTGCAATTACCAGTTCTACACCGAGGAGATGCGGACGGCCGTCGCTGAGCGCGTAAGGGCGGAGAAAGCGCTGGAGGTCGCGCTGACCGAAGGACAGTTCGTCTTGCATTACCAGCCGCAGATCGAGCTCGACAGCGGCCTGGTCGTCGGCGTCGAAGCCCTGGTGCGCTGGCGTCATCCGGAGCGAGGAACCATTCTCCCGGGCGACTTCATTCCTCTAGCCGAAGAAACCCGACTGATTCTGCCGCTCGGCAAATGGGTCCTCGAAGAAGCCTGCCGGCAGCTCAAGCGCTGGCATGACGCGGGGCTGAACGAGCTAAAGATGTCGGTGAACTTGAGCGCGATCCAATTCCAGGAAAAGGACTTGCCTGGTTTGGTCAAGCAAGCCGTGGAGCGTGCTGGAGTGCCTGCCAGTTGCATTCACCTGGAGATCACCGAATCGATGGCGATGCGGAATCCGCAGCAGAACATCGTGATGATGAAGGCGCTGACCGAGCTGGGCGTCAAGGTGGTCCTCGACGATTTCGGTACCGGCTACTCATCGCTCGCCTATCTGAAGCTCTTTCCCGTCGACATTATCAAGATCGATCGCTCATTCGTGACGGATCTCGAGACAGACGAGAACGACTCAGCGATCTGCGAAATGACGATGCTGCTGGCGCGAAAGCTCGGCCTGCAGGTGGTGGCCGAAGGGGTAGAGACGGAGGCTCAGCTCAACTTTCTGGGGAGCATCGGGTGCCAGAGGATTCAAGGGTATTTGTTCAGCAAGCCAATCGCAGCCGAGCAGGTCGAGGAATTTGTTGAAGGGTTTCGGCGTGATTGAACGGTGATCGAACGGCGATATTACTCATGATTTCCGAGGAAACGGTCCCGATGCGGGCTGGACAATGCATTTTGCGTTCGCCAAGCTTGCCGGGTCGGGATGCCAGTGGCCAACCGAACGTCCTTGCGCGGCGGGAAAACGACCATGACAGCTCAGAACCGCGATCACATCTTCATCAGTTACAGGACTACGTGGCGTGGTTCGAATTTGCGCTGGCGGATCTGCCGAGGCAGTAGGTTGTCCCGCTTAAACGGCGGGTTTCGTTGGACGTCTGGTCACTGACTGGAGCGGCCGTAGGGCTCAGGACACCAATACCGGACAATCGAAGCATCAAGAACTAACGGCGGGCTTGACGGCCTGGGCTTGGCCCCCGGTCCTTTGCCAGTTCTGAGCGTTGACGCTGGTCGTTCGCCGCCCTAGGCTCCTCCGATCTCTCCCGCAGGAGCGCGCTGCGATGACGTACTTTGCCGGATTCATTCTGCTGGCGGGCGCGATGCTACTCGGTGTACCTGGCACCACCTTTGCCGACGCCGCGGACAGTTATGCAGTACCGCGCGCGCGGCTGGTGCGCGAGATCGCCGCGATGGCGGCTCAGGACCAGGCCGAAACCGGTAAGCCGTCCATCTCGCCCCGTGTCATGGAGTCGCTGGCCCGGGTGCCGCGCCACAAGTTCGTGCCGGTGGAACACGAACAGCGTGCCTACGAGAACCGGCCCCTGCCCATCGGCTACGGACAGACCATTTCCCAACCCTATGTGGTGGCGCTGATGACCGATCTGCTCCAGGTGAAGGCCGGCGACAGAGTCCTGGAGATCGGCACCGGCTCGGGCTATCAGGCCGCCATGCTGGCCGAGCTGACCGAAGCGGTGTTCACAATCGAGATCATCGAACCCCTGGCCTGGCGCGCCGATGCCACGCTGAAGAACCAGGGCTACGGCAAGGTCCAGGTCAAGGCAGCCGACGGCTACTACGGCTGGCCCGAGCATGCCCCCTTCGATGCCATCGTTGTCACGGCGGCGGCGAGCCACGTTCCGCCGCCCCTGATTCAACAGCTCAAGCCGGGCGGCCGGATGGTCATCCCGCTCGGCAGCGCCTTCATGACGCAACAGTTGATGCTGGTGGAGAAGGACGGGCAGGGCCGCGTACTGACGCGCGAAATCCTCCCGGTGTCCTTCGTGCCGCTCACCGGCAAGCGTTGAAGCGCATGCCGGCGCCGCTCGTCTCCGTCGGGCTGATCTCGGCGGCGGTGCTGGGCTACCAGCTCCTGCTGATGCGGCTCTTCTCCATCGTGTACTGGCATCACTTCGCCTACATGATGATCAGCCTGGCGCTGCTGGGCTATGGGGTCTCCGGCACCGTCGTCGCCTTGTGGCGCGAACGCCTGTCGCGGCATTTCCCCGTCGCTTTCGTCATCAATGCCGCGCTGTTCGGCCTGGCGCAGGTCGCGGCCTTCCAGGTGGCGCAGCGCGTGCCCTTCAATGCCCTGGAGATCCTCTGGGACGCTCGCCAGCCCCTCTTCCTGCTGCTGCTCTACGGGCTGCTGTTCGTGCCCTTCTTCTTTGCCGGCAACTGCATCTGCCTCAGTTTCGTCTGCTGCAAAGCGGCCACCCATCGCCTCTATGGCGCCGACCTGCTTGGCGCGGCGGGCGGTTGCCTGCTGGTGATGGCGCTGCTCTTCCTGCTGCCGCCGCTTTCCGCCTTGCGGGTCATCGCTGCACTGGGCCTGCTCGCCGCCGCGGTGGGCGCTTGGCGACTCCGGCTCGGGCCGCGGCTCGCCGTGGTCCTTCTGGCCTTGGCGCTGGCGCTGCCCTTCGCGCTGCCGGCACCGGTCGGCACCCCCGTCCCGAACGAATACAAGAGCCTCTCGCGGACGCTGCAAATCGGTGGCGCGCGCGTGCTCGAGGAGCGCTCCAGCCCGCTGGGACTCCTGACAGTGGTGGAAAGCCCGCGCGTACCCTTCCGCCATGCGCCGGGACTCAGCCTCAACGCGGAGGGGGAGCCGCCCGCTCAATTGGGGGTCTTTACGGACGGGGAGGGCTTCGCCGCGCTCACCCGCTTCGACGGCGATTTCGGCAAGCTCGCCTACCTCGACATGATGACTTCCGCCTTGCCCTATCACCTGCTGGAAGCGCCCCATGTGCTGGTGCTCGGGGCGGGCAGCGGCGCAGACGTCCTCCAGGCGCTCAGCCACGAGGCGCGGCGCGTCGACGCGGTTGAACTCAACGCCCAGATGGTCGACCTCGTCCGCGACCGGCATGCCGGCTTTGCCGGTGATGTGTACCGGCGCCCGGAGGTCCAGGTCCATGTTGCGGAGGCGCGCGGCTTCGTCGCCGCGAGTCAGCAGCGCTACGACCTGATCCAGGTGGCGCTGCTCGATGCCTTCGGCGCCTCCTCCGCCGGACTCTACGGCCTCAGCGAAAGCTATCTCTACACAGTGGAGGCGCTGCAAGGCTATCTGCGCCACTTGCGCCCCGGCGGGCTCCTCTCCATCACGCGTTGGGTCAGCCTGCCACCGCGCGACGCCCTCAAGTTGTTCGGCACCGCGGTGGTCGCACTAGAGCACGAAGGGGTGGCGCAACCCGGCAATCGCCTGGCCCTGGTGCGGGGCTGGCAGACCGTCACGCTGCTCGTTCGGAACGGCGAATTCGGCGCGGAGGACGTCGCAAGGATCCGGGCCTTCAGCGACGCGCGCTCCTTCGATACCGAGTGGGCACCCGGCATTGCCGCCTGGGAGACCAATCGCTTCAACCGGCTCGACAAGCCCTGGTTCCACGAGGGCGCCACCGCACTGCTGGGCGAGGGCCGCGAGCAATTCATCGAGCGCTACAAGTTCAACATCGTCCCGGCCACCGACGACCGCCCCTACTTCTTCAACTTCTTCCGCTGGCGGACCTTCCCTGAAATCCTCGCCCTCAAGGGCCGCGGCGGTCTGCCGCTGCTGGAACTGGGCTACCCGGTGCTGGTGGCCACACTGGGGCAGGCGCTGCTCGCCAGCACACTGCTGATCCTGCTGCCCCTGAGGCCGGGACGGGTGCAGCCCCCGGCCGTGCCGCGGACCCGGGTGTTCGCCTACTTCGCCGCGCTGGGTTTCGGCTTCATGTTCATCGAGATCGCCTTCATCCAGAAATTCACGCTGCTGCTGCCCCATCCGCTGTATGCCGTGGCCGTGGTGCTCTGCGCCTTCCTGCTCTTCGCCGGCCTGGGCAGCCGCTACTCCGAACGGCTGCAAGGCAGGGTGTGGCGGCCGGTGCTGGCCATACTTCTGCTCGCGGCGTCCTACCTGCTGCTGCTACCCTGGTTGCTGCGGTCCGCGGTCGCCCTGCCCGACGCCTTGAAGATCCCGCTGGCCGTTGCCTTGATCGCGCCGCTGGCCTTCTGCATGGGCATGCCCTTCCCGCGGGGCCTGGCTGCGCTGGCTTCGCACAGCCCGTCCGCCGTGCCCTGGGCCTATGCCATCAACGCCTGCACCTCGGTGATCGGCGCTGTGCTGGCGACGCTTCTCGCCATCCACTTAGGCTTCAGCGGCGTCATCGTGCTGGCCGCGGCGCTTTATGGGCTCGCAGCAATGGCGTTCCCCAACCACGGGGGTGGAGGCGTTTCGACGATCACTGGAAGCTGGAAAAGCGATAATCGATCCGGCCGCAATGGCTCTGGCCAGGCCTGAACGGGCGGGTCACAGCCAGAAGCCGACGCTGGCCGCTACGTTTCCCTTGAATGCTCTCGGCCATTGACTATGTTGGATTAATCAGACGACAAGAGGCTCCGATCTGCCATCAGTTGCCACTGCGAAAGGAGGTAGATTCATGAAACCCAAGCGGCTCATTCTAGTTGGGATTCTCGGTGCATTCGTGAGCGTGATTGGCACGACTGCGGAGGCAAGAGAAGCCAGAGCAAGACTTCTCGACGCCGCTGGCCAGCGAGTGGGTACCGTCTGGCTCCAAGAAGACGATGGCATTGTAGGGGTACGAGTAAGGGTTAACGACCTCCCGCCCGGCTTTCATGGATTCCATATTCATGAGACCGGCATCTGCACTCCGCCCTCTTTCACCTCAGCAGGTTTTCACTTCCAGCCGGGCGAGACTGGAGGGGGCGGCACCCCGCATCCGTCCGAAGCAGGTGACATGCCTGTTTTGTTAGTGAACGCCGATGGTACTGGGGAGGCGAGGTTTCAGACGGATCGCTTCTCGGTCGCCGGTCTGTTCGATGGCGATGGCAGTGCCATCATCGTCCATGCGGCTCCGGATAACTATGCCAATATTCCGTCCAGGTATGCTCCTAATCCGGATGCGACCACCTTGAATACCGGAGACGCTGGAGGCAGGACTGCTTGTGGGGTCGTTGAACTCGACGACTAGCTTGACGAATAATTACCGCATCACGGAACGGGTCGCGTGCGCCACGCTGGCCGCTGTCGATCAGTTCGGCGTAGCGGTAGAGCAGGTTGTCGCTACAAGGGCAATTTCCAGGTCGGCCTTGGTGGCGCCGAAACGGCCAGGCTCGAAAAGCAGCGCCTGCTGACCGACCGCGACCAGCTGTCACTGGTGGTGAAATACTCGTTCTGATCAGTCCCGCGACGTCTTGTAAACGTCGAACCCACTCCGGCGAGAGCCGGGTGGGTTTTTGCTATTCATCGCTGCCGCTCGATGATCGGGACCGACGTCAGATATGTGGTGGGTCCGTCTCGCGTGCCGGGTGACGATGCTTGCCTGCGGCAGCGATGAAGGCTGCCGCACCATCATCAAGAGCATCGACGCTGGCCAGCAAGATACCCGGATCGGGCCTGCCCGACGCCAACGTGGTTGCGATGCCGGCTTTGTCGAGCAGGGCCTTCGAGGCGCCGAGGGCCAGGATGGTCTTGCCGTGGCGATACTGGTTGGTCACGAATTCCAGCGTCTGGCCGTATCCGGCCAGCAGCTTTACCCCGTCGCCCCCATCGGGCAAGACGAGCGCATCGAACAGTACCGGCGGTGAATTCTCCAGCGTACCGGTCGCCTGCATCGACTTGCCGTCGGCGGTTTTAACCGGACCGAGGCGGGGCGCGACGATGCACGCGACGGCGCCTGCAGCGGTTAGTGCAGCCTGAACGGCCACGACGGAGGCTCCGTGTACACCGTCGGCGACCAGGATCGCCACCTTGCGGGAGCGGATCCCCCCATCGCCGGGCAGCGCCGTCAGGGACAGTGCCGGCGACTTGACCACTTCGGGGGGCATGGATTTCGCCAAGGCCTTGGGCATGGCCCCGGGCACCTTCACGCCAAGCCCGGCGGCGATTTTCGCAGCCATGTCGGCGGACACGTTCACCAGCGAGGCCAGCATGCGCTCGCGGATGGCCGGCACGGTGAGCTTGCTCAGTTCGAAGCGGAAAGCGCCGACGATGTGCACCTTTTCGACCTCGGTCTGGCTCTCATAGAACAGGGTGGCCTGGGTGTAGTGGTCGGCAAATTTCTCCGGCTTGCCGCGCAGTTTGTCGCCTTCGATAGGTTGCGGGAAGGACACGAACCCTGCTGCACCGGCCTGGAAAGGGCAGCCGCCGCCGAGCGAGTTGGGCTCGTAGGCGACCCGGCCACGGGGAATGGCCTGGCGGTGCAAACCGTCGCGCTGGTTGTTGTGGACGGGGGCCAGCGGTGCGTTGATCGGGATTTCGTGGAAGTTTGCCCCACCCAGCCGGGTGATCTGGGTGTCGACATAGGAATGGATACGGCCGGCCAGCAGCGGATCGTTGCTGAAGTCGATGCCGGGCACCACATGCGCGGTACAGAAGGCGACCTGCTCGGTTTCGGCAAAGAAATTGTCGGGGTTGCGGTTGAGCACCATGCGCCCGACCGGCGTCACCGGAACCAGTTCTTCGGGAATGATCTTGGTGGCGTCGAGCACGTCGAAGCTGAAGCCTTCGGCCTGGGTTTCGGTGAATATCTGCAGGCCGAGCTCCCATTCCGGGTATTCGCCGGCTTCGATGGCGTCCCAGAGGTCGCGGCGATGGAAGTCGGAATCGGCGCCGGCGATCTTGACCGCCTCGTCCCAGACCAGCGAATGGGTGCCGAGCTTGGGCTTCCAGTGGAACTTGACGAAATGCGACTCGCCCGCAGCATTGACCAGCCGGAAGGTGTGCACGCCGAAGCCCTGCATCATCCGGAAGCTGCGCGGGATACCGCGGTCGGACATCACCCACATCAGCATGTGCGTGGTCTCCGGCATCAGCGAGGCAAAGTCCCAGAAGGTGTCATGGGCCGACGCAGCTTGTGGCATCCCGTTGTGCGGTTCGGGTTTCACGGCGTGGACCAGGTCCGGAAACTTCATCGCGTCCTGGATGAAGAAGATCGGGATGTTGTTGCCCACCAGATCCCAGTTGCCCTCGTCGGTGTAGAACTTGACGGCGAAACCGCGCACGTCGCGTGCCGTATCCACCGAGCCCCGTTCGCCGGCGACGGTGGAAAAGCGCACGAAGACCGGCGTGACCTTGTCAGCCTCCTGGAAGGGTGCCGCGCGAGTGAATTCGGTCAGCGGCTGGTAGGCCTCGAAAAAGCCGTGGGCGGCCGAGCCGCGAGCATGAACGATGCGCTCCGGAATGCGCTCGTGGTCGAAGTGGGTGATCTTCTCGCGCAGGATGAAGTCTTCAAGCAGGGTCGGCCCGCGCAGGCCGGCTTTCAGCGAATTCTGGTTGTCACCGACGGCGACGCCCTGATTGGTCGTCAGCACCTGGCCAGCGGAGTCGGTGCGCGCCCGGTCGAGCGAGGCAGCACTGCCGCCGGTCTTGGCCGACAGATTGGATTCGCTGAGGGTGCTGGCCGATGTCAGCTCGGCCGCCAGTCCGGACGTCGGCTCCAGCGTCTGCCCGGCCGACGGCGAGATCGCATTGTCACGCCCGAACTCCTTGCTCTTGTTGGCGTTGTGCGGCATTGACCTGGCGAGTGCCTCGACCGCGGCGGCTTGTTGTGCAAGCGCGTCGGCGGAACCGAGGTCGGTTGCCGGAGCGGGCCGCTTGTTGGCAGCCATCGGTTTTGGATCAGTCTTTTTCATGGGGCCATCCTGAGTAATTGATCGCAGTGACCAAGTGAAGGCTGCAAGCAGCATGAATGAGAATCACGGCGGACCGATGAGGCCCGTGGCTGCCGTGGCGAGACTGCGCGGTCAGGTAACCGGTGACGATCCACCCCCCATGCGGTTCGCCAAGGCACTGGCGCAATCAACGACGCCGTTTAGGTTTGGCCTTGGGCGATGCCGGCTCTGTCCCGCCGAGGACGGCCTTGAGGTTGTCGTTGGTGGCCTTGGTCACCGCTGCACTGATCTGGCGCTTGGCCTGCGCGGTCGCCTGGCCGCGCATCGTGCCGGCGATCCGGTTTGCCGCGCTCAGCCACATGCTCATTAACGGGTTCTTTTTCAGCCATGGATTTGACATGTCGGGTTTCCTTCAGCCGCGGGCGGCGAGAAGATCCGCCTTGCGCGCCGCCATCCGGGCGCCGAGTTCCACCAGGTCCAGGGAAGTGGCCTTGACCTTTGGGAACATCTCGTTCTGCTCTTCCTTGACGTGGTGTTTGACGTATTCCGACAGCACCTTGACCTTGGCGTCGTAGACCTCACCGTCGGGTTCGACCCCCTCGATCTGTGCGATCAAGTCCTTGACGCTGGCATGCTCAACCGTGGCTTCCGGCACCAAAACTTTGTCCTTGAGTGCCGCCTTGACGGCCGGGTAGAAGATCTCTTCCTCGATCTGCGCATGCACGCTCAATTCGGTACAAATTTCGGCGACGAGCGCCTTCTTTTTGCTGCTGGAATTCGTTTTTTCGTACTCCGCAAACAAACCGCTGACCGTTCCATGGTCAGCCCTAAGCAAGGCGATCGCGTCCTTTGCGGCAGCGGGGGGCTTCGGTGTGGCGGTGGTCTTGGTGGTAGTAGTCATGGCAGTTCCTTGGTTATCTGGCGGGTAAGTGGTGTGCAATCAATGCACGAACAGCGCAATCAGGATGATGGTCGGGACGGGTATGCCCAGAAATCGTCATGCCTCATGACGAGGGCAGGAGCTGCACCGTATGCCCTCAGAAATGTCGAGTCTGTGCGTTGACCCACACAGGCATCGCGCATGGGCCGTCATACCCGGCGTCGGGTCGGCGTCTTGGGCGCGGACTTCTTCGCGGTAACCGCCATGCTGCGGGTGCCGTCCTCGGCGCTGCTACCAACCTTGCGTTTTGCCAAACTCTTCGCCAGCAAATCGGTGAGATCGACGACGTTGTTCGCTCCCGCCTCCGCAGGCGCATCTTCGAGCGGCGTCACCGTGGCAGTCTCGCCGGCTTCGACCTTCTTGCTCACCAGCGCCAGAATGGCATCGCTGAACTTGTCGGAGTAGTCGTCCGACTTCCAGGGGCCGGTCATGTCTCCGATGAGCTGTGCGGCCATCTTCAGTTCGCCCGGCTTCAGACCCGCTGCGGTCTTGCCTTCGGCCGGCAGCTTCAGCTCCTCCAGGGGGCGGATTTCGCCGGCCCAGCGGATGGTATTGAGCACCAATGCAGCACCGGAGGGAATCAGCGCAGCCAGGTGCTCCTTGGTGTGCATCACCACCCGCGCGATGCCGATGACTCCAGCTTCCAACATCGACTCCCTGAGCAGGGCGTAGACCTTCTCGCCCTTGCCCACGGGCTCCAGGTAGTAGGGGGTTTCCAGTAGCGTGAACGGAATCTCGCTGGCCTTGACAAAGAACTCGATTTCGATGGTTTGGGTCGACTTCGGATACGCCGCCTTGATCTGGTCCTCGCTCAAGATCACGTAATCGCCATCGCCCTGCTTGATGCCCTTGACGATGTCGTCGGCCTGGATTTCCTTGCCGGTGCGTTTGTTCACGCGCTTGTAGCCCACCGGGTCCATCGATCGCTTGTCGAGCCAGTCGAAGTCGATGCCGATCTCCTGCGAGGCCGGGTACAGGGCCACGGGCACATGCACCAGGCCGAATGTGATGGCACCTTTCCAGATCACACGGGGCATGGGAACTCCTTGTTCGGCACAGGGCCGAAAGTGGGTGGATGGAGAGGACGACGCAAGGGCGACTCATGCAACAGGAGGCGCGTAGCCCAGGGCTGACATCGCAGAGGCGAGCCCGCGTGCTGCCCTGGCGTAGCCGATCCAGGGTTCATTGCCAATGTCCAGGCGTTCGTGGACCGTCTTCACGGACCAGTGGTCGCCCCCGCGCAGCGATGGCAGTTCTCCCCAGGCCACCGGGACAGAGATGCCGAGGCCCGGCCGCGCCCGCGCCGACCAGGCGCACACCGTAGTGGCCCCGAGCCCGTTGCGCAGGTAGTCGATGAAGATCCTGCCGACGCGGTTCTTCGGGCCGCTGCGGGCGACGAAGCGTTGCGGAATCGTCTTGGCCATGTGCGCCACGACGGCTTGAGAGAACCCCTTGACGGTGCCCCAGTCGTGCAAGCGCTTCACGGGCACCACGACGTGCAGCCCCTTGCCGCCGCTGGTCTTCAGGAAGGACGGCAGGCCCAACTGGGCCAGGAATGAATGCATGAGTTGCGCTGCCTCCTGCACCTGGGACCAGGCCACACCTTCACCGGGGTCCAGATCGAACACCATGCGGTCCGGGTGCTCGAAAGACACCGTGCCGGTGTTCAGCGTGTGGAACTCGACGACGTTCCATTGCGCAGCGGACAGCAGGCCTCGCTTGCTGGCAACCTCGATCATCGGCGGATGGTCGAGGTCGAGGCCTGGATCGAGCTGCCGGATGCCGGGAAGCTTCTCGGTCTCCGCGTGCTTCTGGAAGAACAGCTGGCCATCAACGCCATCCGGGGCGCGCACCAGCGACACGGGGCGGCCCTTCAAGTGCTTCATCATCAGATCGCCGACCAGGGCGTAGTAGCGAACCAGTTCGAGCTTCGTCGTACCTGTGCGGGTGTCGATCACCCGCTGCGGGTTCGTTACATGTATACGATCGGACAAGGCATGCGCCCTGAGCGAAGGGACGGCGTTCGACGCCTTGGCGGAGGGCATGCGGAGTGCCTTCTCGCGCACGATCGTGCTGGCATCCTTGTCGGTCCGCAGGCCCCGAAAAACGGCATGACGGATGTGGCCGGCGCGTGTCCATTCCCCGAAGCTCACCTCGGCGACCAGGGTCGGGGTGACCCATTGCGGCCTGCCGTCTATCTTCGAGCCGACAGCGAAAGGGCTCGTGCTTTGCGCCCTCGCGTCGAGGGCCTTTTTGAGGTCTTTCAAGACCTTTTCGCTGAAGCCCGTGCCGACATCGCCAGCGTACAGCAGCGCGCCCTGCGCATCGTTCACGCCCAGCAGCAGCGCGCCGAAGCCGGTGCGCGCACCCTGGGGGGCGGTATAGCCGCCGATCACGAATTCCTGCCGCTGGCTACACTTCAGCTTGACCCAATCTGCTGACCGGGAAGACCGGTAGGTGCTACTGCGGCGTTTGGCGATGACGCCCTCCAGGCCCAGCTTGCAGGCCGAGGCGAGCACGCTTTGCGGCGCGGCATCGAACGCCTCGCTGAAACGGATCTGGTCGGAGTTCGAAGCCGCAAGCAGTCCCTTCAGGACCAAGCGCCGCGCTTGCAGGGGCGCGCTGCGCAGGTCGTGTCCGGCGACGTAGGGCACATCGAACAGATACAGGACCACATCGTTCGTCCGCTGCGTGTCGAACGCCTGCTGCAGTGCGCCGAAGTCAGGAATGCCGGCTTCGTCGGGTACAACGATTTCGCCGTCGTACCAGCCCGGCGGGAGCCTGAGGCGTTCGAAGGCGCTTTGCAGCGGCCGCAGCTTCGATGTCCAGTCATGGCCATTGCGTGTCAACAGGCGCGCGCCCGAGGCGTCGTTGCGCACCAGCATGCGATAGCCATCGAACTTGATTTCGTAGAGCCACTCGGCAGCGTCCGGCGGCGGGCCTGCCACCAAGGTGGCCAGTTGGGGCGCGAGCGAGTGCGGCAAAGCGGATGGTACGGCCTCGACAGGCAAGTCGTGATTGGAAGCTGACCGATGGCCATCCGCGGCGGCGGCAGCGCCGCGTGACGCGGGGCCCAGGGACTTCACGCTTGCCGGCAGCTCGTCGACCACGCTGTACTCGGTCGATGGTCGAGCGTACGAGTCCTTCTCCTTGATCAGCAGCCAGGCGGGCTGCTTCTCGCCTTTGCCCTTCATGCGCACCAGCACCCATCGGCCGTGCAGTTTGTGGCCATGCAGCTCGAACTTCAGGTTACCGTCTCGAACCCCTTGCTGCGGGTCTTGCAAAGGGAGCCACGTTCCGGCGTCCCACACGATGACCTTGCCAGCGCCGTATTGCTTGGCGGGGATGGTTCCTTCGAAGTCCGCATAGGCCAGCGGGTGGTCCTCGACCTGCACGGCCATGCGTTTGACGCTCGGGTCCAAACTGGGCCCCTTGGGCACCGCCCAGCTCTTCATCGTGCCGTCGAGTTCGAGCCTGAAGTCGTAGTGCAGGCTGCTGGCCCAATGCTTCTGAACGACGAACCTCAACTGATCGACAACGGACTGACCGCCCGTAGCGGGCTCCGGCGTGAGTGCGAAGTCGCGCTTCGATTGGTAGGCGCCCAGCGGATCGTGCGCCGGGGCCTCAAGCGAGCGCTTTGAATGCCGGATCATGCTGTGGCCTTCGGCTCGTCCTTAGAGATCAGGCTAATCTCGCCGTCCGCTTCGAGGTACATGCGCTTGACGTTGGCGAGGCCGTCGACACCCTCCTGCCGGATCTTCGCGTTCAACTCCTCGTCGGTGATGAACTCCCGGCGCATGTTCCGGCGCTGCAGCTTTCCATCGCGCACCAGGCACAGGCGCGGCGCTGAAGTGAAGCGCTGTATGACCGGGAACTGGAAGCTCATGAAGTCGAGCATGTAGCTCCAGAAGACGAGCGTGCCGATCAGCACCATCCCATCGGTGGCCGAGGTGGCGTTGCCGGTCATGCCGTTCTGCGCGGCATCGCCAATGATCACCACGAACAGGAAGTCGCTGATGCCCAACGATCCGACGTCGCGCCGCAGAATGAAGCGCAAGAGGATGAAGAGGAACCAGTACATCAGCGTGCCGCGCAGCACCAGTTCCAGCGGTGACACCGTGAAGGAGAATGCCTGCCAGGTCGAAGTCGAAGATGTTCACCGGATGGTCGCCCGCAACAGACTTGCGCTTGGTTATTTGCCGGGCGAGTGGTGTGCAATCACGTCAACAACGCAATCAGGATGATGATCGGGATGGGTATGCCTAAAAACAGCAGCATGAGTGAACGCATGGTGGAGCCTCTTGAAGTCGGATATTTACATTGGATAGTCAGGCGTCACGCTGCCGGCCACCGTAGGTTGCTGCCAGGCTGGCGACAAAGGCACCGCTGAGCAATGACACAAAAATCCACAGCGCCGCGTAGGCCGACGCCTTGCGCGCCTTGTCGGCGGTGTCTTTCGCGGCAACTTCGGCATCGTGCAGCTTGGCCTGAGCGCGCGCGTAGACGTCAGTCACGCGCTTCTCGGCCTCTTGCTGCGACACCGCCGTGCGTTGGGCAACGAGCTGACCGACGTACCGTATGTCCTCGGGCGGCAGGCGTTCTGCACGGCTGGCGTTCATGAAAATACGCCCCACCTCCGCGGCCTCATTGGTCATTGTGCGCTCGGACGCTTCGGCAGGCATCGCAGCCCCGGTCGAACTGGCAGCCTCAGCGCTCCCATTCCGGCGAAACAGGGAATCGACAAAGTAAGCCATTGGCCCACTTTCCTCAGACGCCATCTTCCCGGGTGCAGCGAAGCCGCCCGCAGCCACGGTGGCCGTGTTGGCTACACCACCGACTACCGAGGCCCCGGCCTGGATGCCGCCACTCAGGATGGACCCGATAGCCGAAGTCAGCAGTACCGCGGTGGCCAGTGAGGCCACGGCCCAAGCCAGAAAGCCGTGAGCGGTGTCACGGAAATAGACCTCGTCCGTGTGCGTATCCATCCATTTTGTTCGCAGTCGGCCGGCCAGGTAGCCACCCATCGCAGACGAAAGCAACTGCGTGAGCGTCAGCCACACGATGGTGGACACGCCAAAGGTCGCTGCGCTGACGCCTTCGCGCGCCCACGGCGACACCGATGACAAGCCTAACCCGACGCCGAGAATCAGCAGGATCACCGACAAGGAGGCGCCGGCGGCAGCGCCAGCAGCGATGGCGCCCCACGAGACGGCGCTGGTCACGGAACGTCGCGCATCGGCGTAGTCGTCAGCTAGGCCGTATCCGCGTTCCAGTGGTGCAAGAGGTGCGGTGGTAGTAGCGAGCATTTCAGTCCTTAGGGTTGCAGTTTGGGAAGTGTCATGCCTCATGACGAGGGCACGAGTTGCACCGTATGCCCTCAGGGATGTCGAGTCTGTGCGATGACCAACACAGGCCCCGCGGGCTTGCAAACGGTCGCTATCCAAGCCCCCCGCACAAGCCGGGCAACGCTTTGCGCGTGGGGAGAGCTCATCGAAATCGGCGAAATGAACGTCAGCAGCGAGCCGGACAGCCGACGTGCGCAAAAGCCGTCGCACTGCCATCTCGTGGCGGTTCTGAAGTCCCGCCGCAATGCGCGACAGCGCACAGACACTTGCCGGGCCCACCTCGAAGATCAATACCACTGGTAAAGGCAAAGTGCAGCAGCGCTGCTGGTGACGGGAATTGTGCTTCGCGTGGCCACTGCGGAATCGAATCGCATGCCCCCAGATCATCCCAACTACCAAAGGATATCCACATGAACTACGAAAAGAATGACCCGAGCAGGTCCAGCGACACGAACGCGAACCGCGACCCGATCAGTGGTGCACCCGGGGCGCACCCGATCGGCACAGGTGTCGGTGCAGTGGTTGGTGGGGCGGCAGCCGGCGCGGCAGCAGGTACCGTCGTCGGCCCGGTTGGCACCGTCGTTGGCGCCGCGGTCGGTGCGATTGTCGGCGGGCTCGCCGGCAAGGGTGTTGCCGAGGTGATTGATCCGACGAGCGAAGAGGCCTATTGGCGCGACAACTTCAAAGGCCGGCCGTACGTCGAGAACGCCACCAGCTTCGACGACTATGGTCCGGCCTACGGCTATGGTGTGAGTTCATACGCCAAATATCCGGGTCGCAGCTTCGACGACGTCGAAGCAGATCTTTCGCGCGACTGGGACGGCGCACGCGGCGCATCGCAACTTCAATGGAATCAAGCACGGAACGCCACGCGTGATGCGTGGGAGCGCATTGGCAATCGTTAAGAGAGCAATGGCGCGGGCGGCGGCATCACCGCCGCCCGTTGTTCATGGCAACACATTGGTGACGCACTGCGCGGAAAGCCCCGCACTCATGCAATCGACAATCGTGGAATGAAAGCAATACTCTCCATGCCGGGGTTTCTCATCGCCGCTGTGTTGGTGCTGTTTGTGGGCATCCTGGCGCTGAACTTCACCACTGGCGAAAAGAAAATCGAGCAAAGCGTCGAGCGCCTTTACGCAGCGGCTGATCCGGCTTTTGCGCGCGCGATGGGTGTACTGCTCGGGCCGGCCATCCTGCAGGGCAACCGTTTCGAAGCCCTGTTGAATGGCGACCGAATTTTTCCCGCCATGCTCGCTTCCATTCGCGACGCGAAGAAGACCATCACATTCGAGAGCTACATTTACTGGTCGGATGCAATCGGCAAGGAGTTCGCCGACGCGCTGGCCGAACGTGCCCGCGCCGGCGTCAAGGTGCACGTGCTGCTCGACTGGGTCGGCAGCAACAAAATGGACCCGACGCATCTCGCTACCATGGAGGCGGCCGGGGTCGAAGTGCGCAAGTTTCACAAGCCCGCCTGGTACTCCCTGGCGCGCATGAACAACCGTACCCACCGTAAAGTGCTGGTTGTGGACGGCAAGGTGGGCTTTACCGGCGGCGTCGGCATCGCCGGCCTTTGGACGGGCGATGCCCAGGATCCGCAGCACTGGCGCGACACCCACTTCAGTGCCGAGGGTCCGGTCGTGGCGCAAATGCAGGCAGTATTTCTCGACAACTGGATCAAGGCCACCGGCGCCGTCCTGCACGGCGACAACTACTTCCCCGAGCTGCCGGCAGCCGGGAACGACGCCGCCCAGATGTTCAGCAGTTCGCCCTCCGGCGGCAGCGAGAGCATGCATTTGATGTACCTGCTGGCGATTACGTCGGCGCAGCATTCGATCCACTTGTCGAGTGCCTATTTCGTCCCCGACAAGCTAAGCACTCAGGCGCTCGCAGATGCGCTTAAGCGCGGGGTCAAGGTGCAGATCATCGTGCCCGGCGAGCACACCGACGCGGCAATCGTCCGGCGCGCCTCGCGTGCCCGATGGGGAGACCTGCTTGCCGCCGGCGCCGAGATTCACGAGTACCAGCCGACGATGTATCACTGCAAGGTGTTGATCATTGACAGTCTGATGGTGTCGGTCGGCTCGACCAATTTCGACACCCGTTCCTTTCGCCTCAACGACGAAGCCAATCTGAACATTTACGCGGCCGATTTCGCTCGCCAGCAAGTCGACGTGTTCAATGCCGATCTGTCGCGCTCGCGCCAGATCAGCCTGCACGAGTGGCAGCAGCGGCCGCTTTCTGAAAAATTTCTGGAGCATGCAGCGTCGCTCATCGGCGCACAGCTGTAGATAACGTGGGGGATTGCGAGCTGACGGATCAGAGAGGTTCGTAGAAGATCTCTGTCTGTGAGCTCAGCACGGAAACGAACCAGACCGGAGCGCCATGCTCGGCTTCGACCTGTGCCCGATCGTGCGATTCCGCCTTGCTCCAGAGAGCTTCGGTGAGCGCGTTCATGGCGGCCTGTCGGGACGTACATTCGACAATGATGGTGCAGTTGTCGTTGTCGCCGGGAATGCGGCCGGTCACGGCGAACCACTTGAGCTGACGCGCATCTTCGCTCCCGTTTTCGTGTTTCTGTACGTCGATCTCTGCCCCCTCCGGTATCCACAATGCGTCGAGTGCAGGGCAGAACGGGAGCTTGTACACAGCCATTTCTTCCCGACTGAAACGTGTCGCGGTTTCCAGCGGGCCCCATCCGTCTTCGACTGACCAGAAGCCGCCGGCCCCGTCGCCCTCCGACTTGAACTCCGACTCGGAATAGATCACATACAGGTGATCAGTGTTGCCCATGGGATTTGTCCTCAGATGAAATGAAGCTTGTACAGAGCGAGGCCAGCGAGGCAAGATCGTCCGCGCTGATCGAGGATCAGCTGCTGGCAGCGGCGCAGGATCATGCTCCCACGCTATTGAAGCGCCCGTGTTTGATGGAGGTCAGTTAGTTTAAGTCAGGTCTTGTAGCGCGGCAGCGAGTACTTTTCAAGCACCAATACGTCTAGCCCTTCAAGGGTCAGGGCCTTCGTGACGACGCAGGCGCCGCCGAGGCCGAGGTTACGCTGCAGCGCCAGGCGGGCGCCTTCGACCTGGCGTGCGCCGGCGCTTCGCGCATTCTTCACCGCATGTCGAAGGCTTCCTGATGGAAGCGGAAGCGGCCGAGCCAGGCTCGCGCGAATCCGCTTCGCAGCTGCTCTGCAAATGCACGCGGGCCGCAGAACCACACTTCCACCCGCTGACCGCGGTCATGCAAGCTCGCCAACCTTTCGGCGCTCAGGGCGCCATCTCGAGCGGTGTCATGAACATGCAGCGTTACAGACGGCAGGTCTTGGCACAGCGTTTCCAGTCGGCCCACGAACGGGTCGTCCGCGCCGGCGCGGGTGCAGTAGTGCAGGTCGGCAACCGGCGCTGCGGAGGGATTTCCCCGAAGCGCGTCGAGCCAGGCGAGGAAGGGCGTGATGCCGATTCCGCCAGCGACCCAGATTTGCCTCGCCTTGCGGTCCTGACGCGCCAGTTCGAAGCGTCCATACGGGCCTTCGACGGTTACGGGTTGGCCGACAGTGATGCGGCGCGAGAGCTCACGAGTGTAGTCGCCGAGCGCCTTGATCTGGAACCCCACGCTACGGTCGCCCTTGTCCGCGCTGGCAATCGTGAATGGATGCGCGCCCTCCAACCGATTGAAGGTCACGAATGCGAACTGCCCCGCCTGGTGTCCGCGCCAGTTCCCGTCGAGGCGACAAACCACTTCAGTCACGTTCGCCGCCGGTGAGGCTACTGCGGTCACGATACCCTGGGCCTGCCGGCCGCGGCCAATGCGCCCGGTCAGGGACCAGACGGCGGCGACCGTGCCGGCGGACAATGCCATTGCAAGCAGCAACCCGGTCGGCTCGCTCCAGTAAGTCGTCGGCGCCAGCACGGCGGCATGAAATGCGAGCATCAGGTACAGGACCGGCATCGCCCGGTGAATATGTCGCCAGAATTTGTACGGAAAGCGCTTCCACAGCGCCAGGACGATCATCGCGAGGACGAGGTAGATTGCGAACTCGCCGAGTTCCTCCCCGGCATCCCGGAGCGTATCCAGCACGCCCGAGACGTCCTCGTCACCCGCGCGGCCGGCTTCACCGTACAGTTTCTCGATCACGTCATCGGACATCTCGAGCAGCCAATGCAATGATGCGAATCCGGCGGCCAGAATGCCCGCCCACTTGTGCAGTCGGTAGGTGCGGTCCATGCCCCCGAGCAGGCGCTCGGCCCAGAGCGGTCGCGCCGCCATCACCATCGCGAGCGACATCAATGCAATCGCGAGCAGGCCGCTCAGGTAGAGCCCCTGGTCGTAGACGACCCACGGCAGTGATCCCGGACCGGCACCGTTCACGACAAGGCCCCAGCCCCAGGTGCCGGCAACAATGGCGATCAATGCAGTCAGTGCGGGAATCATGCGCGTTCTCCGGCGGTTGGGGGATGTCCAGCGATGGGAGCAATCAGCTCGGACGATGGGCGACTTCTTCCAAGGCAAGCGTCAAGCCAAGTCATGATTGCTGCCTTGCCTGCCGCGATCGCATGGAACGCATTGTGTGCACACAGACGTGAATCAATGCTGAACGGCGCGCGAGCTGAAATTGCTTGCCGTCGCCGGCCTGACGCTGAACGGCGTGCGGAGCCTGCACGCGGGACAAGAGTGCCAATCGAAAGAACGCGGTCGCGGTTCTGGAGGGCGCTTGGTTCTTGTCCTTTCAGGCATTAAACGCCGAAATGAAAGCGAACCCGCTCTTCCAGCAGGCGCCGGACATCTTCCTCGTTACAGCGGCCAAGGCAATTGAATACCTCGCGGGCAATGGGGCGGAAGGCAGTCATCACCTGCGGGTCGAAGTGGCTTCCGGTGTCGGCCTCCAGGATCGACATCGTTGCCTCGAAGCTCATCGGCTCTTTGTAGGGTCGTTTCGAGCTGAGCGCATCGAAGACGTCCGCCACAGAAAATATGCGGGCGGAAAGCGGGATTTCGTCCCCCGCCAGTTTGCGCGGGTAACCCGAGCCGTCCCACTTTTCATGATGGGCCGCGACAATCGCATTCGCGTCCTCCAGCCATCCGATGCCGGAAACAATTTCCTCGCCATGCGCCACGTGCGTGTGCATGATCTTGCTCTCTTCGGCGTCGAGCTTGCCCGGTTTGAGCAGAATTGCATCGGGAATGCTGATCTTGCCGACATCGTGCAGAAAACTGCCGACGATCAAGGACTGCATGGCCCTCCCGGCCAGATCGAGGCGTTCGCCGATGCGCGCAGCAATCCAGGCAACCCGGAAATTGTGGGCCCCGGTGTCGGAATCCCGCATTGCGACGGCACGCCCGAGCGCTTCCATCATCGAGAGGTGCGAATCGAGGATTTCGCGGGCCTTGCGCTCATTGTCGGCGGACAGGATTAGGACAACGGGATAGATTGCGCTGCCGCACAGCAGCGACGCGAACCCCACCATCAGGGCGCCGCTGAGCGCGTCCGCACGCAGCTGCTCGCGCAGCCACGGGGGAACGACGCGGACACCTTCGAAGTATCCAGTGATTCGATCCGCGTCGGCGGCCCCTCGCAGCGGCACAAAAACCCGCAATGCCCAACGCTTGTCTTCAAGTCTGAAGCTCTCGTGAAAGCCCGCACGGTAAATGGGACGAGCGTGGGAGGGCAGCTGTTCCTCAACCGCCTTGCCCTCCTCGGTCATTGCGTGTGCGAGCTTGAGTCCCTCCTGATCGTAGATTTCAGCAATGTCGAAGAGTCCCCCTGCAAGGACATCCGCCGCCTTCCGGGCGCTGTCCCCTGCATCCAGGCCGGTCAGGTCAATAGCGCCGAAATGATGCAGAAGACGGCGTGACTCGTCGATTGCAAGCCATACCGTTCCATCCTCGGCACGTTTATACGTGACGAACCAGGCGACAGGACTGGCCAGCGCAGCGAGCAGTGCGCTGACGACCGCAATCCGTACCGCAGTTCGCTTGTTGAACGAGTTCATGTTCTGCTCCCGAGGAGTGGCAAGCCCAACCCGCGAAGATACTGAGCGGCGCAATTTTCGGGGGAGCTCGGGGCTCGGACCGCTAGTGTATTTTTGGCTATAAGGTAGGCGTATCTTGCAGCCAAACCGTTCTCGATGCTGATGCCGCGCCGGGAACAGTCTCGCACCCTCGCGAACATGACGGCACTGAAGGCCGCTTCCGCGGCACCGAGCAACATCTTCCGAACTGTGGCACGTTGTGACGCCCTCTCGAATGTCGCGCCGTGTAGTTGATCCTGACGTGCCGTTCCCGCAAGCCTTGGGGTCAAGTTTTGCGAAGCAACAACATGTCGAACGAAGTCAGGAATGGGCCGTTTGCCTTCGCACGCAGCCCCCCGTGGGGCATCGGGGCGAAGGCCTCCTTATGGGCCGGGGCGGTCCTCGGTCCCTGCAAACCGGTGGCCCAGAGTTTGTCCGGTGCCACCGGTCCGCTCGATCCCATCAGAGGTTCGCACGCGCGAATTGGTCAAAATTCCATTTGTCTATATCGAAGGTGACGAGGTTGTTCTCGTCCCCGTTCAACATCCCCACCGCGTAACGCCCGCCCCATATCCCGCGCAACTCCTCGCGCGAGAGTGAGCGAATCGTCGTGGTTTGATCGCCTTGCTGCTCGATGTCGAGCGGTAGCAAGTCCTTGATCATCAGCGTGCTCATGGCCTTCTCCTGGGTGCGAATTAACAAGTGTGGTTTCAATCGAGCATATTGCAGTGCTCGATTGAACAGGAGCATGGAGCGTGCCGGTAGCGGAGAATGGCCAGACGAATGTCGACGTGGCCGCGCGATCACCGGGTTTCCGGGTGGGACCGTCGGTATCACCGCATCTCGGCGAAGCGCGACGCGGCGTGGGGTGGTCGAAGGTACCCGCCAGTGCCCCGAATCTGTGCGGTGCTACCCAACACCTACAAGACGGCGCTGCTGGGCGACGCCAGGGCTGCTCAGCGGCGATTGGGACCGTAAGCGGCCGCGCGCCAGGCCAAGCGTGCGGCCGGTGCACTAACGGCCGTGAACGGCGGGTAACTGATTCGCAACTAAGACGGTCGTTGGGCCGGGGGAGTTAGCGCCGTGGCTTGAACGGCGTTCAGTTTCCTGATGCCATTCAACCCTCATCAGTGATTCGAGAAGCCACCCTGCCGGTGAAAAGCGTCTGTTCGATTTCCTCTTCGGTCGCTGCGTGACGGCCGCGTTGGCTCGCATCGTAAGCGAAGAGGCGACCACGCCCCATATTGCCCAATGGTCGATGCTCCGGGATGCAGTGCCCTGGGGTAAACCGCGCAACCTCGCAGACATGCGGTTCAATCTCTCGATCGAGCACCAGTTCCGCCACTGGAATCGACGGGCTATCGCTCTCCTTCCATTCGACGAGCGCGTCCTCGATCGGTGTCGTTTGGGGATCCTTTTCCAACTGGACCGAGAACACAAACTTGATGGGGCCGCGCCGTAGGCGATCACGCAGTTCAAGGCTCAGGTAGTCCGGGTTGACTTTCGAATGCCGCTCCCCGCGCGCTTCGAACCAATGCGTGAGCTGATCGGAAAGCTTGTCGCCGACGGCTCCGAGCGACGACTGAAGTATTTCATTTTCCTGCCGAAGTTCGTCGCCAAAGTCGGCCGGGCCGTCGGCAATCGGACGAACATTAAACTTCATTGCCTGGCGTGGCCCGAGCAAATAGGCGTGTCCACTCCAATATTGCTCCGTGGCCAGACTTGGGATGCTTCTGAAGCTCGCCTTTATAAGCAGGCGCGCGACCTTCGGGTGTCGTATCAGAAAGCCGATGAATTGCGCAGAAGCGAGGCTGGCTTCCATGAATTGAACGAATTCGTCGTGATCTTTTCCGAATGGGTTGGTCGAGTTTGTCATTAGAAAGTCGACCGTGCGCGCCACTTGGGTATCGGCGGCAGTTGTATCGTCGGCGACGCCAAAAATCTTCAGAGCGAGCCCTCGTACATCAGGTTTCAGATCGTGTTGGTCGAAGCCGACACCACCAGAAAATCGGGCGAGAACGCTATAGGCCGCCTTCGCATTCTCGCCAAAGATTCCCTGCCGTGTGATTTGCGGCCGGTCCTCAAGGAGTCTCAAACTGCCCGCCAGACAGGCATGGCTCTTGGCGTGAAAAACTCGCTTCGGATTTCCGGGCGAGTGCTCCGCGGCGAGGGCCTTCTGCGCATCAAGCACGCGTCTGACATGGTCCTCGAACTCCGCATGTTCCTTCTCCCTGCTACCGAACTTGTATTGCTCGTGAAGATAGAGGGAATCGTCAGGATCGAGCATGGGAAACTCCTTCAGTGCTCACCGCTTCCGTGATAATTCGACGGGATCTGGCTCGCAGACCGCCGGCGTTTTCGACTCACCTCGGCAAGTCGAGATAGAGCTGGCGAAGAAACGCATGCAGTGGTTCGCGCATGATGTCACTATGATCCCTCACGAGTGTATCGTCGGTCAGGACGTTCCAAACCAGCGATCCCGGGTTGAGTGCTGCCTTATGGCGTATGAATGCTCCGCCGCAATAGCGCCATTCCCAGTCTGGTGGCAAGCCTCCCGGGTGGGCCGCCACGTAGTTCCGCCATGCGGCATGCCGACGGGCCTCGAGGCTTGCGTTGATCTTCAATCTTTCGATGCGGGCGGCCTCGCTCTCGGCGGAAACGTCCGGCCCATTCGGTCCCGCCACATCTAATGGCGAATCTGCCCATCCGGAGCACTCGGCGACCTGCGCGGACGGCTCCCTCGTCAGGCTGTGCGTCTGGTACAAATCCATGAATCCCGGAGTGTGTTTGGTGGCACGTTCCTGTTCATCAGAAACGAACGGATGTTGGAAGATCGTGTTGACGAATCTGCCCACCGGGAACAACTGGCGTGTCGCCCGGTCTGCTGTCGATGTCACGAGAAGAAGGACGGGCGGTTCGTAGTCCGCCAGCTTCAGCCGCTGTGCGAGATGGTGCACCGGTTGATACCGGCTCGCTTCGAAGGCCGGATTTACGAGCACGACTATGTCCGCTGCCTGCCGCAGCCGCGCGCGACGCCATGCGCTGCGCGCAGCCGCCGAGCTGGCGTCGCGCGCGGCATCGACGGGGCTCGCGAGAAGCTCGAGAAGGGACGGAGAAAGGGCCGAGAACACAACCCACGCGCCGAAACTATGGCCGATGACCACGGTACGAAGGGGCGGGCGCCGCACATCCTCGTGATTCACGCGCTCGCGAAGGGCTCGAAGGCGGCCGAACAGTTCGCGCGCCGCCCCTTCGGAAACATGCAGGGCGGCATTCTTGCGCGACCAGAAGGAGAGGTACACCAACGGGTTCTCGGCCGAAAACCGGCCGGCGCCGCGCCAACCGACATAGATCCCCACGACTCGGCGCTTGCTCGCGTCCTCCGCCGTGGGGCGCTTCTCATCGAGATAGGCCGCATCCGCCAACATCTGCCTGAAGCGCCTTACGTCGCGGTCGTCGTGCGCCGCCGAATGCTTCCACCCGTGAACGTAGACCAGCAGCAGCACGCGCTTCCCGTCGTCGAGCTGACTCCGGACGTCGGCCACCGCTCGATCCAGTTGTCCATGGGCAGCCCCCATTTCCTTGACGTATCCATCGGCGTTGGTGTCCGGATACAGCCACCCCTGATCGTCGAATTCGATAAAATGGAGAGTGTAGGGCGGCTCCTTCGATACCTCGGGAGTGCGTGCAAAACACCGTTCGTCGTTGGCGGAGGCGACTACACCGCACTCCACGTCATCCGCGCCAGCAATGTGCCGGTGAGGTAAAGGCCCCGAGCAGGCCGTCAGTATGGCGGCGAGGAGCGTGAAACCGAGGTGAGTCGATGATCGCGAGCGCATGCCTGTGCCCCCCAGAAATCACTCACACCAACCGCGGCAGGCCGCCGACACCTTGAATGGACGCAAGCCCAAAGCACCACTTCGCCGGAAGTCACACGAGGGCTGCCGACGCTGCCCAGCCCAATATCTCCATCCGGATATCCTGGCGGATCCAGCCTCGGAAACACCTAATCTCGGCCGTCCGGTGGGAACAGTCTACTTTCTCCTCGTCCCCCGGAAACATTACGCCGAGCCACCCATTGCGCTGCTCGCACCGATACACGAAGCGTCCCTGCACAAGAATCTTGACGGGTTTCAGCCCCGATTCCGGCGCCGCAAAGACCTCTACTTCTTCCTTCAAGAGCCTGGCTTCCCTGTCGCAGGACGATTCGTCGGGAAGCACGGATCCCCACCCATCCGGAGGCTCCACCGCGGTGCACCCGGGCGCAAAGGCCAGAAGTGACGCCATGAATCCTGCGCACACGTGGACCTGAGTCCTCACGTCCGATTGACCATATGCATGAAGACTCCATTCGTTGCAGCGAGGAATCCAGCGCCGGTCTTGTCGTAGCGACTGATACTCACGGATTGGCGGACGTTCCCGCCGATGGCAAGTACCGAATCGGAATCGACGCTGACGATGATGTCCGTATGGCTCTTGAAAGAATCACTCGTTTCGGCATCGTCGAAATCGCGCGGTGTTTCACGCCATCGGCCGACAATATCGCCGATCTCGGGGCGCTTCTCGTGCAGGCGAAACCCCCAGAAGGGAACATCCATATCCCCCGCATTTCTCTTCACGATCGAGGCGTGCATGTACCTTGAATGAGAAGCCGCGAACTTAAACTTCGCATACTTTGGGAATCTTTCCGCTGCATTGCGCACCATGAAGGAGATCGCTGCAGCGGACCATGGCGTGTCCCTATCCTTTCCATCGAGATCCAGACCGATGGCCCGCCACATTTCGCCGACAAAATCGAAAAACGGGGCGTGATGCTCCAAGCCCTGGCCTTTCTCAAAGCGGAGCCATTCCTTTATGGCTTCCCCAACGAGCGCCTCGCGTGATGCGGAGGCCGGATCACGAAGGGACCGTTTCCCGTCGATCACGCTTTTCACCACGCCCTCCGCCTGCACGCCGTCGACCTCTGCCTTGATCTTGACCCAGTCACCTTGGATGTCGGGTTCCAGTTCTTCAACCTGTTGTCCCAGGTGCAGAATTCCGATCCGTGTCGCCGGAGCTAGGACTGCCTTGGAACGAAGATTCAGCGCTTCGAAATCGACAAATTTAACGGACACGGCGTCTCTCCTTTTCGCGCTACCACCAAAACGAACGGGCCGCTTCCGCTTTCTTATGAAACAACAGGAGTTCCCCAGCGTCGCACCAATCTGTCCGCTCGCTACATGCACGCGCAGGAAGTTGATTTCTGCTGCCTCGGGGAACGGCCCGGGGTGCAACAAGCGGTCGGATCCTTTGGGGCCTCTTCACCGGCGCGGGGGAATATTCGTAACTGCTGCATGCTTCCGGACCCACGCCCCCCCATGCCAACCGAATTGGTTCAAGATCGCGAAATTGAAAAAAAGCCGAGAATGAACGGTTTCAAGATAGCCCATGGGTTACGACTTGCAAGCGCCATGTTCGAGCGATGTCGCCGCCGGCCGAGGCCGTGTAAAAACGGTCGCCGATGCGCCAAAAATCGGTCGTTCCGGCGCCCTGCGGCGGAAGCGAACGAATTTGAAGGCGGCAAATCAGCTCAGTTGAGCTTCAAAAAGGCCCTTTCAGGCCTTCATCGCCGCCCGCCGGCCGGGCAAACGTGTTCGTCGTTCTCACGGTCATACACGAAGTCCGACTTGTCGAAACGTCCGTCGGCTTTCGCGTTGGAGGTCGCGCTTTTCGGAACCAGGGGCACGATGCTGGCCTTGTGGCAGGCGAGGATTTCCTCACTCTTGTAATAGCCCCGATCGGCAATCGCGGTGAGATAGTCCACTCGCATGGCCCTGCGGGCCTGCTGCCCATCTTGCTCAGCTGGTCCCGATCCAGACCGTCGTTGGTCACCTCATGGGCAACGATCAGATGGTTCTTAGCTTCGACGGCCGTCTGCACGTTGTAACCCACGATGCCCGTGCCCCGCGTCTTCATGGATCGGGCGTCGGGATCCGTGAGGGAGATCTGCTTGTCGGGCGTGTTCTCGAGCTGGATACCGATCGCCTCGAATTCCTTCATCCGCGCTTTCAGTGTCGTGATCTTGTCCTGCTGAAGCCGGAGGGCTTCCTCTTTCCAAGCCGGCTGCACCGCTCGCCGCACGTTTCCACCCGGCAGTACGCGAGGATCGTCGAACAATGGGTGACAGCGGCGGGCCTGGATCCATCCGCCTATGGCACGCATTCCATGCGGCGGACGAAGGCGACGCTGATCTACAAGCGGACCAAGAATCTGAGGGCCTTCCAGCTTCTGCTCGGCCACTCCAAGCTTGAGTGCACCGTCCGTTACCTCGGCATCGAAGTCGACGATGCCTTGGAGATCTCTGAGCAGATCGAGATCTGACCGTGGTTCGGCCGCTCGCCGCCAACCGTTCAGGCGCCGAGCGGCCGCTTGCTGGAGCGGTTCCGGAGGGGGTGTATCGGCCACAACCGGCCGATGGCCGTTTTTCCCCAAAGCTGACGTTGAGTGGGACCGCGCACCCGTAAGCTGCCGTTGGCCTGGGTACGCGACTTTTCGCGTACGACGGGCAGCTTTCTGAGCGCTCCAGACGTGGCCATCGCCGTACCGAGGTCTCAGCCCGGCTAGGAGCCGTCATTGCCGACGCACATAGCACGGTGGACCGACTGGCAGATCCTTCCCTGCAAAGCGGGCATCCCAAAATGCCTAGCGTTCCAGAAGAGCTTCGACGTCCAGGCCGGACGTGTCTTGGGCTTGCAACTGATTGATCAGCCGCTCCAGCGCCAAAGAAGGCTGCCCTCGCCAGATCAGGTGGGTTCGGTTCGTGGAAACCCGTTCGGGCAGGGGGTGCTGGTTCACTTTTTCGGTCGCCTGCAAGGCAACCAAGACGGACTTGGGAACGATGGCGAAACCGGTCCCGGCCGCCACGCAGGCAATCATGCCCTGGTAGGACCCAAACTCCAGGGCGCGTTCCGGCATCACGTTTCCACTGCCGAGCCAGTCTTCAAGGCGCTTGCGATAGGAGCAGCCGTGGGCGAACGCGATCATTGTGGATCGCCCAAGATCCTTGGCCGTGCGCACCGCCTCAATTTCCCGAGGCGTAATCAGCACCAGCTCTTCACGGAACACGGGTAACGCTTCCAGTTCCGGAGCCGTAAACGGCTCGGACACGAAAGCGGCTTCCAGCTCGAAATTCATGACCCGATTGATGAGGGTGCCCGTGGTCCCGGTGATGAGTTCCACGATCACCTCAGGATTCTCAGTGTGGTAGCGCGAGAGGATCGGCGCCAGGCGGCTGCCTGCCGTGCTCTCCAGCGAGCCTAGCCGGAACGTGCCCTGGGGCTTTCCAGTACGCAGTTCATTGACCGCCTCATCCGCCAGACGGAGGAGCCGCACCGAATAGTTCAGAAGCGTCTGGCCTTCTGCCGACAGGCTCAGCGTTCGCCCCTCTCGGCGGAACAGGCGGACGCCGAGGTATTCCTCCAGCTGCCGAACACGGGTCGTGACGTTCGAGGGCACCCGGTGCAGTTTCTCCGCTGCCCGAACGACGCCTCCTTCCTCCACCACAGTCCGGAAGATGGCCAGGGACTCAAGATCGATCGTTCTCATACGGAGAATAGTAGTCCATATTTATTCATTAGTAGGCGCGCTCTAGCTGCGCTTTAATGACGCCCATGACTACTTCAATCCTTTCTCCCTCTGCCAGATCGGATCGAGTCGCCGTAGCGGTTTGTGTGGCGGCGATGATCTCCCTGGCGGTTGCCATGGGGGTGGGGCGGTTCGCCTTTACCCCCCTTTTTCCTTTAATGGTCCGAGATGGCCTGCTCGCGAGTGAAGCCGGCGCGATGCTCGCGGCCAGCAACTACCTAGGCTACCTCGTGGGGGCTATGGTCGCTGCCCGCATAAAAGTGAAAGCCGCAACGCTGCTCGCCCTGGGGCTGATCAGCACCGTCATCGTAACCGCGGCGGTAGGCTGGACCACATCGGTTCCGCTCTGGGCCATTCTTCGCTTCGTCGCGGGGGTGATGAGCGCCTGGACTTTGGTTGCCACCAGCGCATGGGGACTGGGATGGCTGGCCGCTCAGGGCCGACCTCATCTGGCAGGGGCCATATTTGCCGGGGTGGGACTGGGCATCGCCGCAGCGGGCTTGTTCTGTCTCGTGACCGCCGGGCCCGAGGTGTCGTCGCTCGGAATGTGGATCGGACTGGGGGTCCTGGCAGGCACTGCGACGCTCGTTCCGCTGGCGGTGAGCCGGAGCTTGCCCGCCCCAGTCGTCAGCCCTGGCGCGACGGCTCCCCAAGGGACGTCGCACAAGCCGCATTCCAGTACCGGCGGCCTGATTGTCTGCTACACCCTCTTCGGGTTCGGGTACATCCTTCCGGCCACCTACCTGCCGGCGCTGGCTCGGCAACTGGTGGACGATCCTCAGGTCTTCGGTCTGGCCTGGCCCTTGTTCGGGACGGCCGCGGCTCTATCCACCGTCTTTGTTGCCTGGGGGCTGAAAAGCGTCAATCGCCTGAATATCTGGGCGGCGTCTCACCTGCTGATGGCGGTCGGTGTCCTGTTGCCCGCGATCTGGGCCTCTCTCGTCAGCGTTTCCATTGCTGCGCTGCTAGTGGGCGGCACCTTCATGGTGATCACGATGATTGCCATGCAGGAAGTGCGTGCCCGGGCCGAAGGAAATACCACGGCGGTCCTGGGCCGGATGACTGCGGGGTTTGCGTTCGGTCAGTTGATGGGCCCGATCGCGTCCGCCGTCATCGGCCGTTTTACCGCCGATTTCGCCACCGCTTTGAACTACGCCCTGGCGCTTTCGGCCGCAGGGCTGTTGTCAAGCGCCTTCTACCTGTGGCGCGAGCTACGTCGCCACCACGCTTACTGAGGAACATTTGATGACTAGCGCTTTTGACGCCTTGGGTACCCCGCAGGGGTTTGGTCTTTCGACGGCAGAGCGTTTGCCAATTCCCGAGCGGGAAGCCATGAGCGACGCGCAACGGGCGGCAGCGGACGCCATCATGAACGGCCCGCGCAAGGCGATCTTCGGTCCCTTCGTCCCCTTGCTCCAGACGCCCACGCTCATGGAGCGCATCGGCAAGACCGGTGAAGCGCTGCGGTTCGACGGAACGCTGCCGGACAGAATCCGCGAACTCGCGATCTGTGTCGTTGCAAGGGAAACAGGCAATCAGTTCGAGTGGCAGACGCATGCGCCCTTGGCCATCAAGGCGGGCGTCGCTGCGGAGGCAATCGATTCACTGGCAGCGGGACGACGCCCCCGTAGTCTCTCGGCGGACGAAGCGTGCACGGTCGATTTTGTCTATGAGCTGATGCGGCGGCACGGCGTCAGTGACGAAACGTACGCCGAATCGACTTCCTGCTTCGGGGCGCCGGGGACCGTGGAACTCACCGCCCTGGTGGGCTACTTTGCCATGGTGTGCTGGATCATGAATGTCGCCCGTACCCCTGGCCCGGGCGGCTCGAAAACGCCTGCTCTGACATCCTTCCCGGCGTAGAGATCCCGCCGTTATTAATGAGCGTCGCGGAGCGGCTCCACGGCACCTCACGTCGCCACTTGCTCGCCGGCCCCCAGGCTGGTAATTGAGAAGGGTCACATGGCTGAAGTACTCGTTTTTGTCGGCGGCGTGAAGCCACTGCCCGAATCCGGACGACCCACCGGCATGTACAAGACGCGCGTGTCGGGTGACATTGAACTCGGTTATGAAGGATTTGCCGGCGACCAGCAGGCCGATCGAAGAGTCCATGGCGGGCCGGAAAAGGCCGTCCATCTCTATCCGGCCCGACACTATGAAAGGCTTGCCCTTAAATTCCCGGAGGCCAGACCGAGTCTGGTTCCGGGGGCTCTCGGCGAAAATCTCTCCACCGAGGATCTGGATGAACACGATGTCCGTATCGGGGACGTCTGGAAACTGGGTTCGGCCCAGCTCCAGGTCTGCCAGCCGCGCAATCCTTGCTGGAAGATCGACGAGCGATTCTCTTGTAACGGCATGGCGGCCTGCATTGCCGAGGCCCGCTTGACCGGTTGGTACTGGCGGGTGATTCAGCCAGGGCGGATTAGGCTAGGCGACACGCTCGAACTTCTGCAGGCGGCGCCGACCGCGCCTACGCTGCATGAGGCCATGTTGCTTTGGCAGGAACACCGGCATCGCTGGCAGCTAGGGGCGGCTGCCATCCGCCGGGCGTGGCAGCTGAATGGCCGGTTCCAAAATAAAGCTGCCCGCGAGGCCGCGAAGTGACGAACTTCCATCAGTAAGGTCCGGAGCAGTCGGAAAGCCGTCGTCCAGCCTCTTCAGGGCTCCGTCCGAGCCCGACCCAAACTTGCCGTTCGAGCTTTTTGTAAGCATCGGACGCGGCCGTTCGATACGCCGAATTTCCTCTACACACGTGGAGTTACTGATCCTTGGAAAACAGGACCCGTACACCCCGCCGGCCGAGCGCCTGGGCCAGGCCGGCGGGGTCGTCCACGCGGCCAAGGCGCGTGTACGAGTACGACGAGTCGAATGTCAAATAGAAGACAACCAGGGTGTTCGAGCCGTACAGCATGAGGTCGCCATTGCGGATCGTCCCCGGTCGGCTCGCATTCATTGGCAGTGCTTTCGGCAGGTCGGCGTGTTTTTCGTTGCCGTTGAGTTCAGCCATGTCCAGCGTAAGCGGCAACTGAACGGCAAACGCACGGGCAGTAGGGTTGTCGGTCAAGGTGATGGCGAAGCGACGTTCGCCGACGGTCATCCACATGCGTGATTCCTCCGGTTTCACGGATGCCGTACCGGCACCCGCAGCAGCAACAGCAGGTGACCCCGGAGCCGCCTGCTGGCCGGCTTCGCAACCGCCGAGCACGAGTAGGCAGAGCAGCAGGCTTAGTCCACGCAGACCCCAGGCTCGGCGATGTTCGATCTCCATGGTGAAGGGACGCTGATCGCCCATACGGGCGCCGAAGCTGCTCATCGTCATGACTTTTCTCCTTGTTCTGCAACTGGCTCAGGCGGCCCGTGGCGTTTGCAAACGTGAGGTCAGGAAGGTCAGGAAGGCCGCGAGCAGCAGCACAGCTGCGCTTGCCACGAAGGTGCTCTGGTAGCCGCTGCTATCGAACAGAAAACCGCCGACCGTGGAGCCCAAGGCTATGGCCAACTGGATCGCCGCTACCATCAGCCCGCCGCCGGCCTCGGCGTTCTCGGGCATGGCTTGAGCGATCCAACTCCACCAGCCCACTGGGGCAGCGGTAGCCATCAATCCCCAAAGGCCCAGCAGCGTCGCAACGGCAGCAATCCAACCTCCAAAGGGAATTAGAGTCAAGGGGATCACCGCCATGAGGATCGGAATGGCGATCAGTGTTTGGTACAGGCCGCGCTTGAGGAACGTGCCGATGATCAGAGTGCCGATGAAGCCTGTCACGCCCCTCACGAGCAAGACGAGCGACAGCGTGGACACGCCAACGTGCGTCACCGTTTCGAGGAACGGAATCTAGCTGACGCGTTTGAGCTTCCTATTCAGCAATGCGATGCTTAACCAGCCTCTCGTGTTACATGATTTGGAGGACGACAATGACCGGAGTTGGCCCGGTACCGATCTCGCCGAACGCCTCTCCAACAGCTAGAGCCCTCACAAAGCTGCCCGTCGTCCACGAGAACCGGCATCGACAGTGGAATGGCTGCTTACGGGGACTTGGTGCGGCTCAACGGCGGTTTTGGAGAAAAATCGCGACGGGCAGGTGATGGCCGATCTCACCTCCTCAGCCCGACGTTGAGCGGCTGTATCGCCCACAAAGCTGCCGCCCAAGCGATCAAGGTCCTGGTTGCCGGTCGAACGGCAGCTTCCGAGATTTGGGTCGTTGCCGCGAACGGCTGGTTTCGAAATGGTCGGCGGACCGCTTTGGGTCGAGCCCGGACCGCCAGTGGCGGACAGAACTGCCGTTCGAACGAAGTTGGGACGAACGACAGGTCTCGGCGCAGGCGGAACGCGAAGTCCCGGCCTGACGCGGCCATTAGCTAGTCTGGTAAATTGCCAGAACGACTGATGGCTGTGCGCACGGACGGAACACACTAACTTCAAAGATGACTAGCCGAAAGCCTTGCTCTTGTAGTGGCAGCTGTGCCTCCAAGGATGGAGACGTGCCGGCGAATGACGCCCCCATTACGCCGCAATCGGACCATCACACGGCGCGTTCGCGATTCAGGATTCCCGGGATGGACTGCCCCTCCGAGGAGCAGATGATCAGGCTGCGTCTTGCCGACCTGCCCGCGATCTCCCTCGAGTTCGACTTGCCGGGCAGGCAGTTGCTTGTTCGCCATTCAGGCGATGCATCGGAAATCCTCGAACGCATCGCCCCGCTGGGCTACGGCGCGGTGCTACAGGACTCTCAACCGATCTATCCCGGCGAGGAGACAGTACCTGGACGGAATGACTCCGCGGAAAGGCGGACGCTCTGGACGTTGCTTGCGCTCAACGCCGTGATGTTTGTCGTCGAGGTGTTTGCTGGCTGGTTCGGAAACTCCGTGGGCCTGATTTCCGACGGTGCGGACATGTTTGCCGACGCGGCGGTTTATGGCGTTGCACTCTACGCGGTAGGGCGGAGCGCAAGGCACAAGGTGTCGGCAGCGAGACTCGCCGGGGTGCTGCAGTTGGTGCTTGCGCTGGCCGCGCTCGCCGAAGTGGGTCGGCGTGCGGTCACGGGAAGCGTTCCTGAAGCGGTGACGATGATTGGCATTTCGCTGCTGGCATTGGGCGTGAATATCGCGTGCCTCGCGCTGATCTCTCGCCATCGCGACGGCGGTGTCCACATGCGGGCCAGCTACATTTTTTCCGCGAACGACGTACTGGCCAATCTGGGGGTCATCGTTGCCGGCGCCTTGGTGGCATGGACTGGCAGTCCGATTCCCGACTGGACCATCGGTGCGCTCATCGGCGTGCTAGTGCTGGGCGGGGCGTTGCGGATCTTGCGGCTTCGTTAGACGCCCCCCGGGCCACGCTCCACCGTCCTCTCGACTCTGATTCGCCGAATGGCTTGTGGTCCAGAACTGCGGCCGTGCCGCACGCCTTGGCGCTACTGCATGGAGTGCAGACCAATCATGTTGCCTTCGGTATCCGTCACCAGCGCGATGAATCCATAGGGGCCGATGGACATCTTTTCCTTGACGAGGCCGCCGCCCGATTTCGCAGCCTTCGCCGCTTCGACGGCGCAGTCGGTGCACATGAAATACACGATCACGTTATGCCCGCCCGCCTCCAAGCCGGGCATCTTCACCAGCGCCCCGGTGACGCCCATGGCGTTCTGCTGCATGGGAAACGCCCACATCTCCATGCCGGGAGGCTGGCCCGGAGCCTCAAGTTTCGAAAACTGCGTGCCCAGCACGGCTTCGTAAAAGGTCTTGGCTCGCTGCATGTCGTTCACGTAGATTTCGAACCAGCCCACGGGGTTCTGGATAGTACTTTCGCTCATGATGATCCTCCTTACTTGAACAGGGACTTCAATCCGGAATTTCAGGCTCGACGAGCCGCGCCAGATGGTCGAGCGACTCCTGCCAGCCGAGGTAGCAGAACTCCGGCGGAATTGCCTCCGGAATACCTTCCTGCACGATGTTCACCTCCGCCCCGCAGGCCACCGCGCGCAGGGTGACCGTCGTCACCATTTCGCCGGGGAGGTTCGCATCGTCGAACTTGTCTGTGTAGCGGATGCGCTCGTTCGGCATGAGTTCCAGATAGCTGCCGCCGAAGGAATGGCCGTTGCCCGTGCTGAAATTCCTGAATGCCATCTTGAAGCTGCCGCCAACCCTGGCATCCAGCTGGTCGACCTTGCAGGTGAAGCCGTTGGGCGGCAGCCATCGGGCGAGGGCCTCCGCATCGAGGAAGGCGCGATAGATCTTCTCGGGCTTCGCGCGCAGCACGCGGTGCAGGCGGACGGTACCGGTAGGCATGATCTCTCCTTTCGTCGGGGGTTGGATTCGCGGCTGTTGTCGCCGCTTCTCCTACCTTAGTCGAACGACAGGACACCAGATCGACAGTCGCAGGAAATTCGCAAGCAAGCTTCTTCGCAACGCCGGCTCTTCGCCATTCAAACCGATGTCACGGGGGGCGGAAAACGCCCCCCGGCGGGCTCGTCAACGCTTGGTGATGACGACTTCGGTGTATTCGGCCGGCACGACAAGGGAACCAGCTCCCGCCACGTTCAGGCGTTCCAGCAGTGCCGTAATGTCGGCCTCGAGCTTTGCCCGGCCTGCCTCATCGAGCGCAGCGAAGGCCTTGTGCGTCGGCCCGTAGTAGTCGCGAAAGACCTGAATCCAGTGCGCAGCCGATGCGTAGCGGAAATTGAAGTGCTTGCGCTCGCAGCGGATTTTCATAGCCTGTGTGCCGAACAATTCGGCCATATGCGGCTCGGTACCCCACAGCGCTGGAGACTTCAGCCCCGCCGGCGGCGGGAGATGCGTGCCGATGACCCTGAACAATTGCCCGATGAACCCTTCCGGCGTCCAGTTCGCCAAGCCGATGCGGCCGCCGGGGCGAATGACGCGCATCATCTCGTCCGCTGTACGCGCATGGCGTGGCGCGAACATCGCGCCGAAGGTCGACAGCACGACATCGAAGCTGGCATCGGCAAACGGCAGATCCTCGATGTCCGCGACCCGGTAGGTCACGTTGAGGCCCTCGGCCTTCGCGCGCGTGGCGCCTTTTGCCAGTAGTTCCGGCACGTAGTCGGTCGAGGTGACGTGGGCAAAGCGGCGCGCCGCGGCGAGTGTGGCATTGCCGTTACCGGCGGCCACGTCGAGGACGTGCTCGCCGGCCCTGACATCGACAGCTTCCGCGAGCGACTCGCCGACGATCTGCAGGGTAACGCCGATCACCGCAAAGTCGCCGCTCGCCCAGGTGGCCTGCTGCTTCGCCTTGATCGCGGCAAAATCGGGTTGCGCGGGTGCAGGGCTATCAACAGCGGCTTGCATGGGGCGGGTTTCAACGATGGACATGGATTTCTCCCGAGTGGATTGACAATGAGATGCGTAGGCGCATCACGGCGCTCCGCTTTGATTCAGCCGCGTCGTCGTGGCTATGGCTTGGCAACGTAGAAGTAATACGTCGCGCTGTAGCCGACCCTCGACACGTTTCCCGCCTGCGCTTCGCTACAGGTTTCGGTTGGCGGAATGCCGCCGACGGTGCGCACGCGCTGGATGCTCGTCGTCCGGCTGAAGACGCCGCTTCCTGCCGTCGATTTCGCGCCCAACAGCAACCATGGAATGGCATCGGCGTCCGGACCGTTGTCGCGCGCCTTCAATACCCCGACCACCTTGCTTCCGTCATCGGATTCCCAGGTCGGTCCTGCATAGTGTTTGCCGATCTTGCGACCTGTCGTGTCGAACAGGTCGGCCTCCGGTGCTTTGAAGGTCCATTCGAATCGTGTCGGCTCATCCTGGCGGGCGCTGCACTGGTAGATCTGCACACCGCGCGCGGCAGTTTCGAGCGTCAGGATTTCGGCCGCCGGCGTTCGCAGGCTTTCGGGGATCGAAGGAAGCGTCCCGGCCTCGGCCGTTGCGTACCCCGCCGCAAGTGCCGCGAGGGACATTGCCACTAAACTCTGTTTTTTCATCTCAGGATCCTCTTGCATGTCGAGGGTTGGGGCAGGGCCGGCGATGCGCCGAAACAACATGGTTCAATCGTCGGCTCTGGGCCCGCATTCGATGTTTGCCGTCATTGCATGATGGGTGCGAGCGCGGCGCTGATGCGGTTGAACTGCGGCGCCGTGATCATGCCGCCGAGGATCTTCTGAAAACGCTCGTCCGCGACGCCCGAAACGATGTACTGCCAGCGATAGGCATGCAGCATGGTCTCGCCTAGCTGCTGCGCCTGCGCCTGCGCCTCGTCGAGCGTCCTGCCGCACACTCGCAGGAAGTAATCGGCGTCGGCTTTGGCCTGCATCTGCAGGATGCCGTCCACGGCGCCGACCAGTTCGATGAGATCGCCCACGGCCGAATCGCGCTGTTCCGGCGTCAGTTTCGCGTCCTCGCGCTGCCACTCGAGTTCGTCGAGAATGGCGTGCTGCGATTCTTCCTTCCAATGGAACAGGAAGACATCCTTCCATAGCTCGGACAGTGCGATGTCGGGCTCGATGCTCTGCCGGTAGTGCGCCTGGGTGAAGAGTTCGATGTGGCAAGTCAGTCCAAGTACCGCCCACGTGGACTTGCTGAGCACGGCGTTGGCAACGTCGTTGGGCTTTGGCAGGAAGCTGTAGCCCGGGGGCATGTCTGCGGCCGCCATCGCCTCCACGCGGCGGAACAGCTCCTGGTGCTTCAATTCTTCGTCGGTGAAACGCACCAGCGCCTCGAACACGGTCTGGTCGCCCAGGCAATGCTCGCGGCTGATCTCGAGCATCTTTGCGCCAATGTAGCGCTCGACGAGCCCGAAGAGGTTGGCATACGTACGCCCCTGGATCTGGCTCACCAGCCGTTTCTCGTTCGCGTCGAGAAAGGACAGGCGCTCGATCTTGGACAGCCCGTCAGGCAGAAACTTCTTCGAGACGTCGAATTTGCGGCCGCGAATGACGTCGCGATCGATGTCCCAGCGGATGCGCTTCGACACTTCGATGCACTTGGCGTAGCGGTCGCTTGTTGCTGTGTGCTGCATGGTTTGCATGATTTTCTCCTTGGGTTGCGCGGGGTTAACACGGTCGCGTGGTCAGGTGACCATTGCGGCCGCGCATGAGACGTTTGTCCCGGAGGCGGCTTCCGGAATGAGGGACGGTCGGAACCCTCCTGCCGAATGCGCATCGATCTGCGTCATGACCATCGCATTGACTTGGGCGCGATGGGTCAGCGGAGCCATGTGGCCCGCACCGGGGATGCTCGTCAGCTTTGCGTCGGGAAGGGTGTGTGCGAGCCGTTCGCAGATGCGCCGCGTCGGCAACGGCGAGCTCGTCCCCTGCAAGAGCAGGGTCGGAACAGCCATCGAGCGCAAGTCCTCGAGTCGGATCGGCTCGTTGACCGTCGCATGGAAGTCGAGCGCGACTTTGGGGAGGCGCGCGGCCATTACGCGGCGCCTGTCTGCCGGTACCGCCGCCCATGCATCGGGACCGCTCCAATAGTCCACGAAACCTCCGAAACCCGCGACATACTCGCCGCGGGCGATTGCGCGCGCGACGCGCTCGGCGACTTCCGTGATTTCAGCAAGAGCCGGGGCATCTGTTCCTCTCAGTAGATGGAATGCGACCGGTTCGATCAACGTGAGGCTGCGCAACAGATCGCCTCGCTGACTCGCAATATGCAGCGCGACGGCACCACCGTAGGAATGTCCGACAAGGTGCGCTTGCCCGGTACCCCGCGCGAGCAGAGCGAGAACGATCTCGGCTTCGCATTCGAGGCCGAATGGTCTCCGTCCCGCCCAGTCGGCCGTGTCGCCATAGCCGTAAAGATCCGGCACGATGACCCGGTATCTCGCGCCCAGCCGTTCGGCGAGTGCGCGCCATTGGGCGCCGGAACTGCCGGAACTGTGCAGAAGTACCACCGGCTCGCCACTGCCCAGTTCAAGGTATGCGATGCGGTTGCCGGAAATCTGGAGTGTCGACATCATTGCGCGCTCGACTCAGATGCCGCGAATCGGCTGCCGCGATGGCATCCGCAGGCCGACCAACAGGCTCCAGAAGCGCTTCGCGAGCGAGGGCGTCACTCGCATCGCAGGCGCAAGCGTCACGAGCGCGTACGGCGCAGGGCCACAGGCCGACACCAGCGTCAGGCCGTCGCGATGGATGCGGAATGACGCACCGGCACCCAGCACTACGTCGTCGGGGCTGCCGTACTGAGTAAGCCAGACGGCGCCGTACTGCACACGCAGTAGCGCGCCGCGACCGTTTCGAATGTGCGCTATTTCGCTGCGAGCGATTTCGATGCGGGTCATCTCGGTGTTCGGTGATGCACCTGATACGTTCATGGCTGTCTCCTTGCTTGGGGTCGGGCGGAGAAGGGTCCGGGAACAGGCCCGGTGTTCGGCTTTGGCGGTCGGAGCAACTGCGCTAGCTTGGTCACGAGCGATGCCGCACTGAATCGGGTGGCGCCTGGATTGAAGCCCAGTCTAGTGAGCAGCTGTGGCAGGCGAACTTCAGCACGGGGCTGTTCTTGTTTCGTTTGTTTCAAGCCCCCCGGCACCGATCGAACCGAATCCCGGCAGATACGTTCCTGGCGGTCGCGGCGCGGGCGCCCTGCTTACGGCGCAATGCGCGATGGCGTGTGCTAGCTTGGGGTTGTACGGCCCGTGCGTCCGGCAGCCAGGGGATCAGTCGCTGCCGCGCCCTGCGGGCCAAAGGAGGGGGAGAGCTTCGATGGGTCCCAAAGCCACCATCCTGATCGTCGACGATGAGCCGGACGTGCGCGAGGTATTGGAGGAATACTTCATCGCCCAGGGCTACGCAGCCCTCTGCGCGGCGAGCGCCAGCGATGCGCGGGAGATGGCTGCCGAGCATCCGATCGACGTGGCGCTGCTGGACATTTCCATGCCCGGCGAGGATGGCCTGAGCCTTGCGCGGCACCTGCGCGAGCGCTACGCGCGGATCGCCATCGTGATGCTGACCTCCGCCAGCACCGTGGTCGACCGCATCATCGGCCTGGAAATGGGCGCCGACGATTACGTCGCCAAACCCTTCGATCCGCGCGAACTGCTCGCCCGCGTCAAGAGTGTGCTGCGCCGCACGTCGCTGGCTGCGAGCGCCGACCTGGGTGCTGCCCGCGTGCGCGTCGGCCGGTGCGTGCTCGACCTTGGCGCGCATCGGCTCACGGATGACGAGGCCAACGAGGTACCCATGTCGCCGCTGGAGTTCGATCTGCTGAAGGCGCTGGTGGAAAACCCCAACCGGGCGCTCTCTCGCGAACGCATCCTGAATCTGGGCCAGCAACGTGATCTGGACCCGTTCGACCGCAGCGTGGATCTGCGCGTCATGCGCTTGCGCAAGAAGATCGAGCCTGATCCCGAGCATCCCCGATTCATCAGGACCGTGCGCAACGCGGGCTATATCTTCGTCCCGGGTGGAGAGTGAGAACGAAATGAAAACATGGCTGAGGATGAAGAGGCATTGGTGTGTTCTGGCGTGCGTCGCGCTCTTGCTCCCGCTCATCGGCTGCGTGCGCGAACCGGAATCCGCGTTGCGCATCGGCACCAATGTCTGGATTGGAAGCGAACCGCTCTACCTGGCGCGGGAACTGGGTCACCTGAATCCCGAGGTCGTGCAGCTTGTGGAATATCCATCGGCGAGCGAAGTGCTTCGCGCTTTTCGCAACCAGGCCATTGACGGCATGGTGATCAGCCTGGATGAGCTGTTCGGACTCGCGGTGGACGGGCTGCAACCGCGGATCATCCTGGTGGTGGACGTGTCCCACGGGGCCGATGCGGTCGTGGGTCGCACCGGCATGCGCACGATGAAGGATCTCAAGGGCAAACCGGTCGCGGTGGAAAGCGGCGCGCTGGGGGCCTTCGTGTTGAGCCGGGCCCTGTCCCTCAATGACATGCAGGCAAGCGACGTCAGGGTCGTCCACCTGGAGTCGAACGAACAGCCCAGTGCGTTCGCGAAGGGGCAGGTGGATGGCGCCGTCACGTTCGACCCGTACCGTACCCAGTTGCTTCGCGCGGGCGCCACGACGCTGTTCGACAGCACCCAGATTCCCGGCGAGATCGTCGATCTCGTGGCGGTCCGGGCGAGCGTCCTCGAAAAGCAGCCCAAGGCAATTCAGACCTTGCTGGCCGGCTGGTTCAGTGCGATCGATTACCTGAAGCGCGAGCCCAAGGATGCGGCGCACCGCATGGGCATACGTCAGCAGACGACCGGCGAGCAGTTCCTCGACGCACTGAAAGGCCTCCACATTCCGTCCCGCGAGGAAAATCTCAGGATGATCGGCGGGGCGACCCCCGAGCTGGCGGTTAGCGGGCGCCGACTGATGGCATTGATGCAGGAAGCGAAGTTGCTGCGCGCCCCGCTTGCAATCGAAGAAGTGCTTGCACCGGGTCCGTTGGCGAGTTCGCCGCCGTGAGTATTCGCATTCCGGCATCGCTCAGGCTGACGGTCCCGCTCATCCTGCTGGTGTTTGCCGCGACGCTGAGCGCCTTCAATTTCGTCTACCACGTGCCGCGTGCCGAACACGCAGCGGAGGAAGAAAGCCGCAAACGCCTGGCTCAGGAGATGTCGCGGCTGCAAAGCACGCTGGAATACCTGCTGCTCAAGGGTGATGAAGCGATTGCGCAACGCGAGATTGCGGTATTGGCGCACAACCACGACTACCTCGTCGTCGTGCTCACGGATGACCGGCACGCGGTCATCGCGGCCACGCGTCGAGCGTGGCTGGGGCGGCAGGTCACGGATGTGCTGCCGCAGTTCGATCTTGACCAGGCGGCCGGCGCGATTCGCGAACGTCGCGCCAGGGTGACCCACGATGCAGCCGACAGTGCATTGCTCGGTTACGCCGGAATCCTGATGGGCAGCGAGCGTGAAGAACTGCGTCCTTCAAGGGCGGGCAGCCTGTTCCTCGCCTACGATCTCAAGCGATCCACGTCGGAAGCTCGCGCGCGGGTGCTTCAGCAATCGCTTTACTGGGCCGGATGGGTGATTGCGCTGGCACTGGCGATGTGGCTTGCGTTCCATTTCCTCCTGACCCGGCGCACTGCGCAACTGGTCCGCGCCGCCGAACAACTCGCTGCCGGAAATCTCGCCGCCCGCAGCAATCTGAGCGGTCGCGACGAGCTCGGTCGGCTGGGACGCGCCTTCGATGCGATGGCAGTCGAGGTGTCCGAGACGCAAACCCGGCTGCGCCACGATATTGCCGAACGCGCCCGCGTGCAGCAGGCGCTGGAGAATAGCGAGGAGCAGTACCGGTCCATGTTCAACGCGTCGATCGATGGACTGGCGCTGTGGAATGCCGCGGCTGAAATGGTCGACGCCAATCCTGCGCTATGGAAGATATACGGCTATAGCGAAGCGGAGCACCTGGCGTCGCCGCTGAGCAAATTCGTCGGTCCGTCCTACCATCCTGATTTGCTGCGATCGATCGCGGCCGGCGAGCCCTTGCATGTAGAGCTCACCGATTTGCGCAAGGACGGCTCCACGCTGGAAGTCGAGGTTCACGGCATCCCGATGCAGTACCAGGGAAAGCCTCATGTCCTGATGATCACGCGCGATGTCACCGAAAAGAAGCGCTCCGCAGAGGAGCTGGCGCGCCATCGCGAAACCCTGCATCAACGCGAGAAACTGGCTGCACTCGGGTCGCTGCTCGCCGGCGTCGCTCACGAGCTCAATAACCCGCTTTCCGTGGTCGTGGCGCGGGCGGTCATGCTGGAGGAACAAGGGGATTCGACGACCCAGGCTGCTGCAGCAAAAATCCGTACTGCCGCGGAGCGATGCGCGCGCATCGTGCGAACCTTCCTCGCCATGGCTCGGCAGCAACGACCCGAGCGCGGGCCCGTGGCGATCAACGAGGTCGTGTCGGCAGCGCTCGACATCACCGGTTACGCCGTTCGTACCAGTGGAATCGACGTGGCGCTCGATCTTGCCGATAATCTCCCGGCCGTCTTCGCCGACACCGACCAGCTCCACCAGGTATTCCTCAACCTGATCATCAACGCGCAGCAAGCGCTGCAAGATCAGCCGGGGCCGCGCCGTATTCGCCTGACCAGCCGTTACGACACGACCAGCGACATGATCCGCATTACCGTCGCCGACAACGGACCCGGCATTCCGGCGGACCTCCGCGCGCGGGTCTTCGAGCCTTACTTCACCACCAAACCGGTCGGAATCGGCACCGGCGTTGGGCTGGCGGTGAGTCTCGGCATCGTCGAAGCCCATGGTGGCACGCTTACCGTCGATTGTCCGGTCGAGGGTGGAGCGGAGTTTTCGATCACGTTGCCCGTGGGCAGCGCGGAAACCGCCGGAGCAGCGCGCCCGCCGCCCGTGCAGGCGACTCCGGGCCAGCGCGCGATACTCGTTGTCGACGACGAACCGGACATTCGCGAAACATTGGCCGAGATTCTGACCGACGCGCGGCATCGGGTCGTCACCGTCAGTTCCGGGCGAGAAGCCTTGGCGCGCATCGCCGCGGAGCACTACGACGTGATCCTCACGGACGTTCGAATGCCCGATCTCGACGGGCGCGCCCTGTATCGGGAGGTCGAACGACGCTGGCCCGAACAGGCCAAGCGCGTGGCCTTCGTGACCGGGGACACCTTGACCGATGCCTTGCGCGAGTTTGCCGCCGCGTGCGGTTGTCCGGTGATCGAAAAACCCTTCCTGCCAGGCGACGTGCGCGATGTCGTCGCCGCACTTACCGCCTTATCATCGTCACCAGCACCTGAGCCGCCGCGCCACCCGGCCCCGTAGGGAACTGCGTCCAGGTGATTCGTCTGCTTTCCGCGGTTCCGCAGCGGGATTTCGCGTCTCCGCACCGCGCGAAAGCCCCTCGGTGCGGAGGGCCCGAGCCCTGTGCGTCAGGGCTGGCCGATATAGTCGCGCTTGCCGAGGTCAATCCCGTTGTGACGAAGGATGTCGTAGGCCGTTACGACGTGAAAGTAGAAATTCGGCAAGGCGAATCCGCACAGATACTGCATTCCCGTATAGCGCACTTCGTGCTTGCCAAGCTTGAGGATGATTTCGCGGTCCTCGGAGCCGTCGATTTGATCTGCCGGTACGGTGGCGATGAAGTCCAGCGTCTTGGCAATGCGCGCCTGCAGATCCGCAAAGCTCGCCTCGTTGTCTTCATGCCGGGGGGGCTCCAGGCCGGCCAGTCGCGCCACGGGCCCCTTGGCGTTATCGCAGGCAATCTGCACCTGCCGCAATAGCGGGAACATGTCCGGGAAGAGACGCGAACCCAGCAGCACAGCAGGATCGAATTTGCGCTCGACAGCCTGGGTCTCGGCCCTGGCCAGAATCGCCGAGAGGTTCCTGAGCATGTTCGCAAAGCGCGGCGCGCTCGCTTCATACATCGACAAGGTCATGAGTTTTCTCCATGTTGATCGGGACCGTGCCTGGCGGTTCGGGACGGGGTCGGCGACCGGAACCCTCAAAGCTCACTGCGCCGATCAGGCCAAATCCTGCGCATTTCCGTACTCCTGTGCGTCTCTTTCGGTTAATTGTCTGCGAGCAATACCGAAAGGGCTCCTATTTCAGTGCATCACACAATTCACTCAGGCTCGCCAGTTCCAAGTCCGGTGTCTCCGCGTGCGGCCATAGCGCCTGTGCTCGGTTGAGCCAGGCCGCCTGCATCCCGGAGTCGCGCGCGCCCAGCACGTCCAGCAGCACATCATCGCCCACGTGCAGCACCTCTTGCGGCAGCACTCCGGCTGCCCCGGCGGCGGCGTGGAAGATACGGGGATCGGGCTTGGCCAGACCAACCTTGAGGGCGGCGACGCTGGCCACGAAGAATGGTGCCAACCCCATGCGCGCGAGCTCAGCGTTTCCGTTGGAAATGCTCACCAGCGGGTAACGCGCGGCCAGAAACTCCAGAGCAGGAAGCGCATCGGGAAAGAGGGTCACGTTATGGCGCTCGGCGAAGAAGAACTCGAAGGCGGGCTCCGCCAGCCCGGGGTCATCCCCCGCGCTGCAAAGTGCCACGCGGATCGACTCGCGGCGCAATGCCGTCAGGTCATGCGCCAGGTCCGGCCGCTGCTGCCCCATTGCATCGCGAATCTCACGCAGCGCCCGGGGCGTGGAGAACATGGCCGCCGTCATCGGAGCGTTGATCTCCAGCCAACTATGGAGCACCTTCTCCGCGCGCTCGATGGTGGGCCAGATGGGCCACAACGTGTCATCCAGATCCAGCGAAATGGCCCGGATTCTTTCTAGGTTCAACATTTGGGCGAGCTTACCTCATGTGGCCATGGTTCTCACCTGCCGACGACTTTCGCCCTTCAGCCGCGTCAGCCAAGTTACGCCTAACAGACTTTCAAAAGTCCGCCGGAGTTCCGCACCTCCCAAGGCAGAAAGGAATGTTTCGGACATGAACGCCCCTTGCCCGGTTGCGGTCATTCCGCCCGCGCTCGTCATGACGAGCAAAGTAATCAAATGTTACACTCCTGTCATACCCGGAACGCGACCCGTGCTGCGAGTGCGTCGTTTCGCGGCGGTGACCAGCCGCATCCTGCGGCGGTTCAGGCGACTTTTCGGAGGAGTGATGGCAGACGCGAGCTACGCCTTGGTATTCCAGGGAGTTACTCTTGGAGGGTTCGAGCGGGAACAAGTCATGGAGCGTTTCGGCCAGCTGTTCCGCCTGTCGGCGGCGGACGTCGAAAAGGTCTTCGGCCATCCGCGGGTGGTGCTCCAGCGCAACCTCGACCGTGCCGCGGCCGACGCCTACGCCAGTCGGCTCGCGGGGATCGGCATGGCCGTCACCGTGGATGCCGCACATCCGCCGGCCGCCGCCGCGCCATCCTCGCCCGTGCTGAAACCGATGTCCGCGCCGCAGCCGCAGGCTGAAAAGCAGGCTGACGAGCCCGCGGCGCAGGTCCCGGCCGCCGCGCCGCCCGTCGCCGATGCACAATCCGCTGCCGCCGCGATGCCCGTCACCCCAGCCAGCGTCGCCCCTCGCGAGATCGAGTTCGAATTCACCGGCAACGGCTTCGAGTTCTTCCGCATATGGATCGTCAACCTGCTGCTCAGCATCGTCACCGCGGGCATCTACTCCGCTTGGGCCAAGGTACGCACGCAGCGCTATTTCTACGGCAACACACGCAGCGACGGCGCCTCCTTCGAATACCTCGCCGACCCGCTGAAGATTCTCAAGGGACGCCTGGTCGGTTTTGCGCTGCTGCTGATCTACTCGCTGGCAAACAAGTTCGCCCCGCTGCTCGGCGCGGTGCTGATGCTGTGTTTTCTTGCGATCTTCCCGTGGATCATGGTGCGCGGGTTGGCCTTCCGTAACCACAACTCCGCCTGGCGCGGCGTGCGCTTCGGCTTCGACGGGCAGCTCGGCGAGGCCTACCGGGTCTTCCTGCTGTGGCCGCTTCTCGGTGTGCTCAGTCTCGGCCTGATGTTCCCGTACGCCGTGTATCGTCAGCAGCAATTCGTGATCGGCAACAGCCGTTACGGCGTCGAGCCCTTCCAGTTCGGCGCACGCCCGAGCGCCTTCTACAGGATCGCGCTGGCCGTGTTCGGCGCCGCCGTGGGCGGTTTCCTGCTGTCCATGCTCCTCGGCAAGGTCTTCCCGCCGCTGGGCGCGCTGGCGATGGTGGCCGCGTACGCCGTGATATTCGCGCTGTCCAATGTGATGTTCACCAACCTGCGCTACAACAACACCCGACTCGGCGCGCACGCGCTGCAGGCGGACTACCGGCTCGGTTCCTACGCCATGCTGATGTTCACCAATACGCTGGCGATCGCCCTCACGCTGGGACTGTTCTACCCTTGGGCCAAGGTGCGCACCGCGCGCTATGCGGCCGGGCACATCGGTCTCGTGGCCGACGGCGACCTCGGCGAATTCGCTGCCGCACAGCGCGAACAGGTTTCCGCGCTCGGCGGCGAGATCGGCGACGTGTTCGACATGGATCTGGGCATCTGATGCGCGTGGAGGGCCGCTTCTTCGACGGTGCGAGCTCGCGCGGTGACTGCGCGAGCGTACTCGTCGAAAACGGCTGCGCGCGCGTGGAAGGGGAAGCCGGCGATGAATTGTTGTCGCCGGTCGCGCTCGATCGCGTCGCCTTTTCGTCGCGCATCGGCAACACGCCGCGCTTCCTTCGCTTTCCGGGCGGCGCGAGCTTCGAGACGCCCGACAACGAGGCGGTCGACCGCCTCGCCGCGCAGCGTTCGCCCGCGAGCGGGCTCGTCCATCGACTGGAATCGAAGCTGCGCTACGTCGTCGTCGGTCTCGTCGTCTCCGTCGCCTTCGTCTGGGGCAGCGTGCAGTGGGGCGTGCCGGCGCTCGCCAGGATCGCCGCCTTCTCGCTGCCCGCCGCGGTCAACGGCCACGTCGACCGCGTGGTGCTGGAGATCCTCGACCGTCGACTACTCAAAACCAGCCGCCTGCCCGAACAGGAACAGGCCCGCCTGCTCGCAGCCTTCGCCCCGCTGGTGAAAGAGGCCGCGCAGCACCAGCCGGTGCGCGTGCTGTTCCGCGACGCCGCCGACTCCATCGGCGCCAACGCCCTGGCCCTTCCAGCCGGCTCCATCATCTTCACCGACCAGCTCGTGCATCTGGCGCAGCACGACGAAGAACTCATGGGTGTGGTCGCCCACGAAATCGGCCACGTCAGGCAGCGCCACGCCCTGCGCAGCTCCATCCAGGCCTCTTTCATGGGCCTCATCGCAACGCTGGTCGTAGGAGACATCTCCTCCGTTTCCTCGGCCATCGCAGCGCTTCCGGTGATGCTCACCGAACTCGGCTACTCACGCACCTTCGAGCGCGAAGCGGACCAGCATGCGGTCGAGATGCTGCGCCGCCAGGGCATCGACCCCCAACGCTTCGCCGACATCCTGCAGCGGCTCGATGCGCCGAAGGACGAAAAAGGGGGGTATCTATCGACGCATCCGCCGACGCCGGAGCGGGTGAGGTCGATACTTTCCGGTTCGGGAACCTGAGCGCGGTCCGGCGACAAACCGCATCGCATTCTTGCTTCGCCACACCTCGGCATCGCGCATCAGAGGCACCCGGCCGAGGACGACGAGGCTGCCGGCGAACAGGATTCCGTTGGCGCGGTCCCGCACGGCGACATCGCCGGGCGTGCTAACGGTCGGCGCCCCCTCGACGCGATGATCATCTCAAGGAACCGAGACCCAGCCCTCAAGAGCCTGGTGGGCCGCCTCGTCCAGGGTCTTGGGGCCGAAAGGATCGCCGTAGTTGCGATCCTGTTGGTCCTCCAACATCTGACCGAGCATGCCGAGTCGGTTGGAATAGTCCCATATGCCGCCGCGCACGGCGCTCATGGCCTTGGCGTCGAGGGTTTCGGTCGCGGGCAGGTCGTGGATGGTGAGGTGGGTCATGGCGGTTCTCCTGAAGGGTGTTTCGCGTTTCTGTTGGTAGTGAGCCGGATGTTGCGCTCGCCACTTCTATTGCAGAAAGCGCGCCAGGGTGTCGCCATGCACACCGCGAGATCGGCGTAAGGCATTGAAAAAATTAAAAATGTGAAACCGCACCGATCGCAGCGAAGCCGATGACGGGTCCGCTGGCGGAGGCCAAACGGTGGGCAATGTCCAACAGGTCGAGGAGAGGTGTTGGGTCAGTCGAATCACAGTTGGGCTGCCGAGGACGCATAAAGCGAAACAATCCTGGCCGTACGCCTGGGACGAGGCGGACTCGAAATGGAGGGATGGGCGACCAAAGTTGACTAGACTCGGAATGGCATCTATCCAGAATGGCGCCGTTAGCATTTAGTGCAGTGCCACCCGCACTCGCACGATGCCTGTTCCTGTCTCTTTTCAGGAGGGAGTGCGATCATGTTTCAGACGCTATCACGCTCAACGAGATCGGCAGTCCTGCGGGCGGCAGCCCTCGGCATGACGTTACTGGCAAGCGGCATGTGGCCCGGCGCGACGCACGCACAAACGCCGATCAGCGACTTGAGCTCGAACCCCGACGGCGGCGATCCGAACGATCCGCTCGCGGTGACGCAGTGCAATGGCGCGCCGCAACTCGGTGTCCTCTATCGCAATAGCGAGAGCGAACCGCAGCTCGCGGTCAACCCGAGCGATCCGGCGAACATGATCGCCGGGTGGCACCAGGACCGCTGGAGCTCCGGCGGCGCGCAAAGCCTGGGGGCGGCGTACACGACCGACGGCGGCGTGTCATGGACGCAGGTGGTGATCCCGTTCACGCGTTGCTCCGGCGCGGCACCGCGCTCCGCGGGCGACTACGAGCGCGGCTCGGATCCGTGGATCAGCTTCGGCCCGACCGGCACGGCGCATTACATGGCGCTGGTCACCGACAAGTCGGTCAACGAGAACGCGATGGTCACCGCGCGCTCGACCGACGGCGGTAACACCTGGTCCGCACCGGTGGTGATCGCGCGCATGCCCGCACAGGATCCGGTCTTGCGTTCGCTGTTCCACGACAAGAACACGCTCACCGCCGACCCTTTCAATGCACGGCTCGTGTATGCGACCTGGACCTTGTTCCGCACCGGGATCACGTCGCTCGTGTTCGCGCGCTCCACGAACGGGGGGCTCACCTGGTCCAAGCCGGCGCCGATCGCGACGATGGGCTCGGGGGTTGGGACTTCCGAGAAGACCATATTCCGCCAAGGCGCGCAGATCGTCGTGCTTCCCAACGGAACGCTGGTTAACGCGTTCTTCCGCATACTGCTCGACGACGCCACGGGGCGCGTGACGAACGACCAGGCGATCCTGCGCTCGACCGATCAGGGCCGGCACTGGACACGCCTGGACACGCGGGTCGCGCCGTTCGAGAGCGCGTCGGCGGTCGATCCCGAGCGTGATATTCCAGTGCGCGACGCGGGCGGATTGCCGAGCATCGCGGTCAACCCTCGAAGCGGGCAGATCTACATCGCGTGGCAGGACCGCAACGCCAACAGTGCGGGGCTCGTTGGCGCCTTCGTCGCGAGCTCCGACGACGGCGGCCTGACCTGGTCGGCGCCGGTGCGCGTCAACCAGGCGACGCCGGATGACGTCCAGGCGTTCCTGCCGATCGTTGCGGTCAACGAGCAAGGCACCGTGGGTGTGCTTTTCTACGATTTCCGCAACGACGTGCTTGGCGACGCACCGTTGAGCACCGACGTGTTCCTGTCGCTGTTCACGCCGGAACTGGACTTCCTCGGCGAGCGCCCGCTGACGGCCAGCTCATTTGACATGCGTCAGATGGTGATCACGGGCCCGCGCGGCTTCTTCCCCGGCGACTACGTCGGGCTCGCCAGCGTCGGCGGCGATTTCGTCGCGGCATTCACAAGGAGCAACAACCTCAACCTGCCGGTCGTTTTCCCGCAAGACGAGAGCGGCTTGTTCCTCGACACCCACAACCGGCAGGACATCGTGTTCGTGCGCGAGACGCCATAGCGGCGCGTGCAGCAAGCCCTCGGACTACGTCCCGCGACGTGCCAAGGCGAGAAAAACACCAAGGGTCATCATCGTGCAGCCCGACACTCGCGTGAGCAGGCGGGCTCTGGCTGTTAGGCCGGCATTCGACTTGAGCAGACGGTCTGCGCCGAACACGGCCAGGACGTCGACGAACGTATTCAGGACGACGCAGATGCTGCCAAGGACCGCTAGCTGCGGAGCCAGCGGCGCATCGGGAGAGGTGAACTGGGGAAGAAAGGCGAGGAAGAAGAGTGCAGTCTTGACGTTGAAGGTCTCGACGATGATCCCCTGCATGAAGGCGCGGCGAGCGCCCTGGGATGCGACCCGTTCCACTGCAATCGGCTGCTCCTTGCGCAGGAGCATACGGAGGCCCAGATAGATCAGGTACGCAGCGCCGAGGTACTTGACCAGGTTGAACGCGAAGGCCGACTGCGCGATGAGCAGGGATAGGCCCAAGGCGGCTGCAGCCACGTGGACAAGGCCGCCGAGGCCCGTCCCGAAGCATGAGGCCAAGCCTTCTGAGCGGCCGCCGGCAACGGTACGCGCCACAACATATGCGATGCCGGGGCCAGGCGTGATGGCAAGGACAACTGCGGCAAAGACAAACGCGACGAGGGGCATGGGATGCAGAGGCGACTCAGGATTGAAGGTCGCCGCCGATGTCGACGAACTGACCAGTCGCGGGTTGGCCTGGCGAAAGTGGATGAGGGATACCGCCATCGCCATAAGATTTGATGACTCGGGCAATCACGATGTGATACCCGTTTATCCACTTCGCCTGCCGCTGCTTCGCGGCAACGTGTTTGGGATGCTGAATGAGCTGCTGAAGCGCTTCCAGCGTCTGCCAATAGTAGACGGTCGAGATCAGCCCGGAAGCCGGGTTTTCCCATGATTCCTCGCCCAAGTAACCAGGGATGGACCTCGCGACCTCGGCTATCGCTTGATCCAATTTATGGAACTCGGCGTCGTATTCGCCTTTGGCAAAGGTAAAGGTAGCGGTGTACAAGAAATGCGTCCTCATCTGGTAGCCACGCAACACGTAGCAAGCGCTACCTGGCCGTTTCCTTCATTGCGAGCGCCAGGCCGTGGTTTCCCCTCCCTTCCAACGCACAAATGGCACCTTCGCGATCTCTGGCCTCATGGTGCTGGTTCAGCTTGCGTTTGCCTTCCAAACGGGTGAGGCGGATTTCGATCCCGACGATATGACCTAGTTGCTCCGCCAGGAAGTCCGGGGGCGCGTCCCCCATCTTCCACGGCTGGGCTTCCTCCACCTCGTGCTGTCGCGTCAGGCGAGCGACGACACCCCGAACGAACTTTTCGTCGTCGTGGACATGGACGGTGCCGTGGGCATGCACGACCTCGTAGTTCCATGTGGGCACGCGGCGGTGGGTCTCATGCTTGCCTGGATACCAATTCGGCGAGATATAGCCTTGCACGCCTCGAAAGACCACCAGCACCGGGTCGCCTTCCGTGACCTCACGCCAAATCGGGTTTGCGCGCGCAACATGCGCTTGAAGTGCGCCGCAGGAACCATTCTCGGCGTCGATCAGGAACGGAAGGTGATTCGCTTCCAGGCCGGCGGCGGTGTGCGTCACCAGCATGCCGAGGGAATGCTCGCGGATGATGCGATAAAGTTCTTCAAGCCGCGGCTCGGCGAACTGCTTGGGAAGGTACATGTGGCGGTCCTGTCTGCTCGATCGATCATTGTGCAGCGCCGCTGGCACGTAGATAATAGCCAGTTCTAAATCATCTCACTGGTCCAGTTGCTGTCTATGGGTATGGACGATGTCGGCCGTCGCGGCCGCAGTCGTGCACTCTACGAGGAGATCAAGGCGCGAATCGGCGATGGCACCTACGCGCCGGGGACAGTATTGCCTTCCACCCGGGCGCTTGCGGCCGAGCGTGGGTTGTCGCGCACCACGGTGTCGCTGGTGTATGAACAACTGGCCGCCGATGGGTTCATCGAAACTCGGCCTGGCGCCGCAACCCGCGTGGCGGCAGGGGCGGTGCCGTCAAGCCAGAACGAGCATGACCGGTCGGACGGCACAGATGCTGCGCGCCCGAAACATCACGACGGTCGTCTGTCCGAGATTGGGGTGAGGGTGTCCGCCCTGGAGTTCCAGGACCTTCTCCCTGTGGTCACCGGCGAGATCGACTTCGTCTATGGTCCATTGGCGGGACGTGATTTCCCGACGTCGCTCTGGTTGAAGGCGCTCCGGACAGTGGAGCGGCAACGAGGTGCGCGCCTTTCCTACGAAGATCCTCGCGGAAATATCGACCTTCGCAGGGCGCTCCAGGCGCATCTCAGCCAGACGCGTGGTCTCTCTTGCTCGACTGAGCAACTGCTGATCGTGAATGGATCCCAACAGGCGCTCGATCTCTGCGCGCGGCTGCTCGTCAACCCGGGTGACCCGGTTGTTGTTGAGAACCCCGGATACCGGATGGCGCATTACGTCTTTGAGGCTTATGGCGCCAACATTGTTGGTATCGAGGTTGACGGCCAAGGGCTCCGAACCGACTTGCTCGGGCAGGTTCCCCGTGCGCAGATGGCCTACGTGACACCAACGCATCAATTCCCGCTCGGGTCGTTCTTGCCAATCGGACGCCGGCGGGCGTTGCTGGAATGGGCAGCGGACGGGGGGACTTGGGTCATCGAGGACGACTACGACAGCGAGTACCGGTACTCGGTGCGCCCCGAGGCCACGTTGCGGTCGCTCGACTTGCGCGAGTGCGTCGTCCACGTCGGCACTTTCTCAAAGACGCTTTCTCCTCAACTCCGGCTCGGCTACATGGTGCTACCGCAGCGCCTGGTCAGCACGTTCGCTGCAGCGAAGCGCCTCGCAGATCGGCACGCACCAACGGGCATTCAACGTGCGTTGGCCGTATTGCTGCGGGATGGCAGCTACGACCGACACGTTCGCCGGATGCGTCGTCTGCAGCATGCACGGCAGCGAGCGCTGCTTGACGCTCTTTCCGCCCATTTGGGTGATCGCGTGGTGGTGCAGGGTTCGGCGAGTGGGCTCCACCTTGTCGCCTGGTTCCCGTCTCTCCGACGAGAACAGGAAACTGCACTGGTTCAGGCGGCTCGTCTCAGCAACGTTCGCGTCTACCCCATCAGCCAGTTCTTCCTTCCGGCTGGAGAAGCAACTGCAAGGCAAAGGCCGGCTGGCCTGGTCATGGGATATGCCTTGTTGGAGCGAGAACATATCCAGGAGGGGGTGCAGCGCCTGGCTGCTGCGCTGACACGGCTTCAAAGCGGGCCTGCGCCTGCAACGGCAACATATAATGCCCGCCCGTAACTCTTGGCTTGGGAGAAAAATGAGGCTGAACCTGAAGGTCCCCTTCGCGGAAAAAGACCAAGCCAAGAAGCTTGGTGCTCGGTGGGATGCTGGCCGAAAAATTTGGTACGTCGAGGGCAAAGACGACGTGACCCCGTTTTCCAGATGGTCGCCAACGCCTCACGATGCTTCTGTTGGCGACGTGCGGACGCAGAAGAGCGTGGCAGCCAAGAATCAGGCCTCGTCCGGCAAGGTCCATGTCGGCAGTGACTACGTCGCGCATCCTCGGGTGTGTGATTGCCCCCCGTGGGAGGTGTGCGACAAGTGTCGGGCCACAGCCCTGTCAAAACCGGGTTGAGGGGACGAGCTCATGGAAGTCGTTGCCGTAATCGACTTTGAAACGACGGGTCTGTCGCCGGCACAGGGGGACCGCGCAACGGAAATTGCTGCGGTGATCCTGGAAGACGGCAGGGTCGTCGACCGCTACCAGAGCCTGATGAACGGAGGTGCCAGGATACCGTCCTTCATCGAATCCCTGACCGGAATATCCAATGAAATGATTCGTCATGCGCCGGCGGCGGCGCAGGTCATGCAGGAGGTGTCGGATTTTGTCGGCGACTATCCGTTGGTTGCCCACAACGCTTCTTTCGACTGCAAATTCTGGGATGCCGAGCTTGCTCGAATTCAGAGAAGCAGGCAGCAGGAATTCGTCTGCTCGTTGCTGCTTTCGCGCCGGATTTTCCCGCAGGCGCCGAGCCACAAGCTTGGTGCCTTGGTCGAGTATGCGAATCTACCGGTAGCAGGCCGATACCACCGGGCTTTAGCCGATGCGGAAATGGCCGCCAGCCTTCTGCTGCGGTTGGAGGGTGAGCTGCGTGACCGTCACCAGGTGAATGACGTTTCCGTCGAACTACTTCGCAGGATTCAGCGCGTTCCCAAGGGCCAGTTGAAGCGATGCATCGCGCGCGAGCCAAGTTTTTAACGCGGTCGCGTGCGCGCAGGTGCAGCGAGGTTGCGCTGGTGCGAAGTCGCAGGACGCCTGGAGCGCAGTAAATCAGGCTCTGGTCCATCCCGGCCGCTATTTCCCCTTCGAGCGTCCGCCCATGACCATTGGTCCGTTGTTTGCGTGACACCGTGGCCCGTCCTCAATTTGATCGGAACTGACACATGACTCGACCGTTTCCCGTCGGTGGCCAGCCCATACGGCTGTCCCGTTTCGGAGCATTCCCGCACGCCCTTGCCGGCGTGCTGCTCTACCTGCTCTTCAGCGTTGCCGCCCACGCCCACGGCGTAGCCGAAGGCGACAAGGGTTATATCCAGGAGATCTCGGGCACGCAGCTGTTGCCCTTCACCTATCTCGGCGCCAAGCACATGGTCACCGGCTACGACCATCTCCTGTTTCTCGCCGGGGTGATCTTCTTCCTCTACAAACTGAAGGACATCGCGCTCTACGTCAGCCTGTTCGCGATCGGTCACTCGGTGACGATGCTGTATGGCGTCTATGCCGGGGTGAATGTGAACGCCTACCTGATCGACGCGATCATCGGTCTGTCGGTGGTGTACAAGGCGCTGGACAACCTCGGGGCCTATCAACGCTGGTTCGGGGTGCAGCCGAACACCAAGGCCGCGACCCTGGTGTTCGGCCTGTTCCATGGTTTCGGTCTGGCGGCGAAGATCCAGGAGTTCGAGATCGCGCGTGACGGTCTCCTGCCCAACCTGCTGGCCTTCAACGTCGGTGTCGAGATCGGCCAGTTGCTCGCACTTGGCGCCATCCTGATTGCGATGGGCTACTGGCGGCGTACCGCCGCGTTCCTCAAGCATGCCTACACCGCCAACGTCGCCATGATGTGCGCCGGCTTCATGCTCATCGGCTATCAGCTGACCGGCCTGTTCATTTCCTGAATTCTGCGGAGTCCTGACCCATGTACAACACCGATCTTCCCACCCGCGCCGAACTGCCGAGCACGGGCAAATTGCTGCGTTCCACCGCCGTCGCCGCGCTGATCGCGACCGGCCTGCTCGTCACCACCATCCTGCCGGCGGAGTACGGCATCGATCCGACCGGCGCCGGCCGCGCCCTCGGCCTTACGCAGATGGGGGAAATAAAGATTTCGCTGGCGAACGAGGCGAAGGCCGGAGAAGCGTCGCCCGCAGGCGGTGTCGCTCCGATCGTGGCACCGGCCACCCCGGCAGCCGCAGCGGTCGTGACAGCCCCCGCCCCCGATGGTCACGAACATGGTCACGAGCACGAGCACGAGCACACGGCCGTCGTGGCGCCCGCGGTGCCATCACGCTCCGAGCCCGCAGCCGCCGAGGGGGCACCAGCGCGGCAACATACCGTGACGATCAGCCTCAAGCCTGGTGAGGCGGCGGAAATCAAGCTGACCATGCAAAAGGACGCCAGCGTCAGCTACGAATGGTCCACGGTCGGCGGCCCCGTCAACTACGACACCCACGGCGATCCCGTCAAAGCCCCCAAGGGCTTCTACCACGGCTATGGCAAGGGCAAGAATGAAACCGCTGATGCCGGTACGCTGCAGGCCGCCTTCGATGGCAAGCACGGCTGGTTCTGGCGTAACCGCTCGGGAGCCGAGATCACCGTGACGCTGAAGACCCGTGGAGACTACGGGCAGATCGAACGCATGCTCTGAGCC
>NZ_WTVQ01000027.1 GCF_012910955.1 Aromatoleum diolicum | reverse complement strand
CGATGGGCATTGTTCCGGAGAAGCACTTCCGGCGCTTCCCGTGGGGCTGGCGCATTGCGCACCTGGCCTTCGCGCTCGTGACGATGACGCTGGTGCTGACCGGGACCGCCGCGCTCTTCGCCGACAGCAGCTGGGCACCGAAGGTGGCTGCGGCGCTAGGCGGCCCGAAAATCCTCGGCCTCATCCACCGTGTCGCGGCGGCGCTGTTCGTCGGCATCTTCTTCATTCACTTCGTCTACGTGATGTCGCGCCTGCTGCGCGACCGCAAGTTCCGCTGGTTCGGTCCGGATTCGCTGATTCCGAACTGGAAGGACCTTGCCGACTGCGTGGGCATGTTCAAGTGGTTCTTCGGCAAGGGCCCGCGGCCGCACTTCGACCGCTGGACCTACTTCGAGAAGTTCGACTACTGGGCGGTGTTCTGGGGTGTGAACATCATCGGCTGGAGCGGCCTGATGCTGGCCTTCCCGCATGTCACGGCGAGCTTCCTGCCGGGCTGGGTGTTCAACGTCGGCACCCTGGTGCATGGCGAGGAAGCCTTCCTGGCGGCGGTGTTCCTCTTCACGGTGCATTTCTTCAACAACCACTTCCGCCCCGACAAGCTGCCGCCGCCCGATGTGGTGATGTTCACCGGCACGCAGTCGCTGGAAGAGTTCACCCGCGAGCACCCGGCGCACTATCAGCGTCTGGTGGAATCGGGCGAGCTGGAGAAATATCTGGTCGATGCGCCGTCGCGGCCGATGCATGTCAGCTCGGTGATCCTCGGCCTGGCCCTGATCACGATCGGTCTGGTGCTGCTGGTGCTGGTTGTGACGGGGTTCTTCGGCGCTTGATGTGCGGGTGAGTCGTTCATGAAGAAGGGGGGCGCAGGCCCCCCTTCTTTTTTTACGTCGTGCTTTCCCCGATACGGCGTCACGAACCTGACTCCTCGCCGCCCGAACATCCGAAGCGGATACGCGTTGCGCAGATCCCTAGCTGTGACCGGACCGGCCGGTATGGCTCCCGGTCGGCTCTGCGGGCGGGGCAAACCGTTGCAACACGTGGTTCATCATCCCTCTTGCCAGCTCTTCTTCGCCAAAGAACACGCGTCCGATGCCTTCGTCGACGAGGAGTGCGGCCTCCTCCTCGCTATGCGTGCGCAGCACGATTTCGATATCCGGGTTCAGCGTGCGTGCGACGTCGGCCATCTTGCGCACGTCGAGCGGGTCGGGCGTTGCGATGACGAGCATTGCGGCATGCGCGATGTGCGCCTGGATCAGCACGGAGGGTTCGGCGGCGTCGCCCGAGACGGCGGCCATGCCCTGCTTGCGTAGCGTCTCCACGCGCTCGCGGTTCTGTTCCGCGATCACGAAGGGAACGCCGCGCGCGGTCAGGGCTTCGGCAATGCGGCGGCCGACGCGACCATAACCGACCAGTACCACCTGACCTTCGAGATACTTGCGCTCGGTCGACAGCGGCAGTTCGGCGAGCGGATCTTCGCGGTGCTCAAGGCGGCGGGCCACGGCCGAACGTTCCAGCACCCATGCGCGTGCGGGTTCCGCGGCCGCGAAGACGAAGGGATTGAGCGCAATCGAGATCAGCGCTCCGGCGAGGATCATGCTCTGGCCTTCGGCAGGCAGCAGTCCGAGCGACAGGCCCAGTCCAGCCAGGATGAACGAAAACTCGCCGATCTGCGCGAGACTCGCGGCGACGATGAATGCGGTGTTCAGCGGATAGCGGAAGACCAGTACGAGGGCCGCCGCCGCGATTGCCTTGCCGGCGATGATGATCGCGACGACGCCGAGCACGTGCGCCGGCTGCTCGATCAGGATGCGCGGCTCGAACAGCATGCCGACGGAGACGAAGAACAGCACCGCGAACGCGTCGCGCAGCGGGAGCGATTCTTCGGCTGCGCGGTGGCTGAACTCCGACTCGCGCATCACCATGCCGGCGAAGAAGGCGCCGAGCGCGAAGGACACGCCGAACAGCTCCGCCGCGCCGAATGCGATGCTGACCGCCGCGGCGACGACGGCGAGTGTGAACAGCTCGCGCGAGCCGGTGCGAGCGACTTGCCACAACAGCCAGGGCAGAGACTTGCGGCCGGCGAGCAGCATCAGCGCGATGAACGCGCCCACCTGTAACAGCGTAAGGCCGATGGTGCGCCACAGCGGCGCGTCGCCTGCAACGGCATCGATGCGGCCGCCGAGCATGCCCGCGAGCGGCGGCAGCAGCACGAGCACGATGACCATCGCCAGATCCTCGACGACCAGCCAGCCGACCGCGATGCGCCCGTTCATCGATTCGAGCACGCCCCGGCTCTCAAGCGCCTTCAGCAGCACCACGGTGCTCGCGCACGACAGCGACAAGCCAAACACCAGCGCTGCGCCGAAGCCCCAGCCCCACCACGACGCCATGCCGATGCCCAGTGCCGTCGCGACGCCCATCTGCACGACGGCGCCGGGCAGCGCGATGCGCCGCACCGCGAGCAGATCGTCGAGCGAGAAGTGCAGGCCGACGCCGAACATCAGCAGCATCACGCCGATCTCGGACAGTTGCGCCGCAATGCCGACGTCGGCGACGAAGCCCGGCGTCGCCGGCCCGATGACGATGCCGGTGAGCAGGTAACCAACGAGGGCCGGAAGCTTCAGCCGTTCGGCAAGGAAGCCGAGGACCAGTGCGAGGCCGAAGGCGGTGGCGAGGGTGGCGATCAGTGAGACGTCATGGGGCATGAATCGGTACGCAGGTGAGGAGGTTGAAGGTGAGGGCGCAGGTTTGGTGCTCCGGTAGCGCGCCGTGACAAATGCTGCACACGGGAGAAGCCGTCCGCCGAAATGCAGACAACGGGTGACCGCAAAAAGTGCTCGGGCGGATGCAATTCGATTGTCCAAATGGATTGTACTGGCGGCAAGGACGGCGGCCCCCTGTCTGCGATTCGGCGCAACGGCCTGTTCGGCCCTCGGCTTGTGAAGGCGGATGTGACGGTCCGGGATGGCGATGTGGTGAGCTGCAACAATTGACTACATTTCGCAAACAGTTGCGCAAACATGGCTTGCGACACTGCAGGCAGACAAGAGCGCGCGCCACGGTACCCGTGGCCCGATAGACGCTCCGGCGCACACGATTGCGCCACGCCCCCGTACCCAATACTTACAAGCAAGGGCCGGGATGGAGACGAAGGATAAAACCGAAGGAGGAGGTGGTATGTCCGACAGAAACGGGCAAGCCGCGCACGCGGCCGCACTCGATACATTTCCGCGGCTGTTGATGCATCACGCCGCCGTGCGGCCGAAACGGCCGGCGATGCGCGAGAAGGCATACGGCATCTGGCAGACCTACAACTGGGCCGAAGTTGCGCAGAACGTGCGGGCGATTGCCTGCGGGCTCGCGGAACTGGGCTTCAAGCGCGGCGACCGACTGGCGATCATCGGTGACAACCGCCCGCGGCTGTACTGGTCGGTGGCAGCGTGCCAGTGCCTCGGCGGCATTCCGGTGATGCTCTATCAGGATGCGGTGGCGCAGGAAATGATCTACGTGCTGCACGACGCCGAGATCAAGTTTGCGGTGGTCGAGGATCAGGAGCAGGTCGACAAGATGCTCGAGATCGCCGCCGAGGCGCCCTTGCTCGCGCACGTGATCTACGACGACCCGCGCGGCATGCGTCATTACAGCCAGCCGCTGCTGATGGGGCTGGATGCGCTGCAGGAGATGGGACGCATCCATGACGGCAATCACACCGATTTCCTCAACGCCGAGATCGACAAGGGCGCGACCGACGACATCTCGGTGATGCTGTATACGTCCGGCACCACGGGCAAGCCCAAGGGCGTCTGCCAGACTCACGCCGCCTTCATCGCCGCGGCGACGGGCGGCGCGGGCTTCGACAAGCTGACCGACCAGGAAGACATCCTGTCCTACCTGCCGATGGCGTGGGTCGGTGACCACCTGTTCTCCTTCGCCCAGGCCATGCTGACCGGATTCACGATCAACTGTCCGGAATCGGGTGAGACGGTAATGACCGATCTGCGCGAGATCGGCCCGACCTATTATTTCGCCCCGCCGCGCGTGTTCGAGAACCTGCTGACCCAGGTGATGATCCGCATGGAGGACGCGAGCGCGATCAAGCGCAAGGCCTTCCAGCATTTCATGGACGTCGCCCGCCGTTGCGGCGCCGACATCCTCGACGGCAAGCCGGTTTCCGCCGGCGACCGCCTGCAGTACTGGCTCGGCAACCTGCTGGTGTATGGCCCGCTGAAGAATGTGCTCGGCATGAGCCGCATCCGCGTTGCCTACACGGCCGGCGCGGCGATCGGGCCGGACCTGTTCCGCTTCTATCGTTCGATCGGCGTGAACCTGAAACAGCTTTACGGCCAGACCGAGACCTGCGCGTACGTGTGCCTGCAGCCGGACGGCGAAATCAAGCTCGACTCCGTCGGCAAGCCGGCGCCTTTCGTCGAGGTCAAGCTCGCCGACAATGGCGAGATCCTGGTGAAGGGGCCGATGTTGCTGAAGGCCTACTACAAGCGCCCGGATGCCTCCGCCGAATCGATCAACGCCGACGGTTACTTCATGACCGGCGACGCGGGCTTCTTCGACGAGGACGGGCACCTGAAGATCATCGACCGTGCCAAGGACGTCGGCAAGCTCACCGACGGCTCCATGTTCGCGCCGAACTATATCGAGAACAAGCTGAAGTTCTTCCAGTACATCAAGGAAGTGGTCACCTTCGGCAACGGCCGCGAGTGTGTCACCGCCTTCATCAACATCGACCTCGAGGCGGTGGGCAACTGGGCCGAGCGCAAGGGCATGGCGTACTCGGGCTATACCGATCTCGCCGCGCAATCCGCGGTGTATGACCTGATCCGCGATTGCGTCGAGAAGGTGAATGCCGATCTCGCCATCGATCCCAAGATGAGTGGCTCGCAGATCAAGCGCTTCCTGATCCTGCACAAGGAACTCGACGCCGATGACGGCGAGCTGACACGCACGCGCAAGGTGCGGCGCAACTTCGTCGCTGAACGGTATGCAGTGCTGATCGAAGCGCTGTTCGAGGGGCGCAAGACGCAGCGCATCGAGACGGTCGTGAAATACGAAGACGGGCGCGAGGGCCGGATTACGGCCGATCTGCGCATCGAGGAGGCGAAGACCTTCACCCCGCAGGCCGGCAAACAGGCCGCTTGAGGAGAGGAGCAATGATGATGAATGACATGGCGTCTCTGGGCGACACGCAAACGCAGGCGCCCGATCGGCATATCGGTGACGTGATCCTCGATCTGCAGGGCATTTCGCTCTCGTTCGGTGGCGTGAAGGCGCTGACCAATATCAGCTTCGACGTGCGCGAGCACGAGATCCGCTCGATCATCGGCCCCAACGGCGCCGGCAAGAGTTCGATGCTCAACGTGATCAACGGCGTCTATCGTCCGCAGGAGGGCGAGATCACCTTTCACGGCAAGGTGCGCAAGGACATGGATCCGCATCGGGCCGCCACCCAGGGCATTGCGCGCACTTTCCAGAACATTGCGCTGTTCAAGGGCATGAGCGTGCTCGACAACATCATGACCGGGCGCAACCTGAAGATGAAATGCAACCTCTTCGAGCACGCGCTGTACTGGGGGCGCGCGCAGAAGGAGGAGATCGAGCACCGCAAGAAGGTCGAGGAGGTGATCGATTTTCTCGAGATCCAGAGCATCCGCAAGACGCCCGTCGGGCGGCTGCCCTACGGCCTGCAAAAGCGCGTCGAACTGGGCCGCGCGCTCGCCGCGGAACCGACCCTGCTGCTGCTCGACGAGCCGATGGCGGGCATGAACGTCGAGGAAAAGCAGGACATGTGCCGCTTCATCCTCGACGTGAACGACCAGTTCGGCACCACCATCGTGCTGATCGAGCACGACATGGGCGTGGTGATGGACATTTCGGATCGCGTCGTGGTGCTCGACTATGGCAAGAAGATCGGCGACGGCGTGCCCGACGAGGTCAAGAACAATCCGGAAGTGATCGCCGCCTACCTCGGCACGTCGCACTGAAAACACAAGAAAAGGGATTAGGAGACAACCATGGGGTTCTTTTTCGAAGTGTTGATCGGCGGCCTGCTGTCAGGCGTGCTGTACGCGCTGGTCGCACTCGGTTTCGTGCTGATCTACAAGGCGTCCGGCGTGTTCAATTTTGCCCAGGGGGCGATGGTGTTCTTCGCCGCGCTGACTTTCGTCGGCTTCCGCGAGGTGCTGCCCGGCTGGACCGGACTCGAAGCCGACGGCAATTTCGTGTTCTGGCTCGCCTTCGTGCTGGCGCTGGCGTCGATGGTGGTGCTGGGCATCCTGACCGAGAAGATCGTGCTGCGGCCGCTGGTGAATCAGCCGCACATCACGCTGTTCATGGCGACCATCGGCCTGACCTTCCTTATCGAAGGCATCGCCCAGGGTATCTGGGGGGCGAACGTGCGCGGTCTGGATCTCGGCATCGCCGACGAACCGGTCGAATGGATCATGGAGAGCGCCGACATCCTGGTATCGAAGTTCGACCTCTTCGCCGCGACGATCGCCGGTGCGCTGGTTGCATCGCTGGCGCTGTTCTTCCAATACACCAAGGTCGGCCGGGCGCTGCGTGCGGTGGCCGACGACCATCAGGCCGCTTTGTCGATCGGCATTCCGCTGCAGCACATCTGGGCGATCGTGTGGGCGGTGGCGGGTTTCGTCGCGCTGGTGGCGGGCCTGATCTGGGGCGCCCGCAGCGGCGTGCAGTTCGCGCTGACCTTCACCGCGCTGAAGGCGCTGCCGGTGCTGATCCTCGGCGGCTTCACCTCGGTGCCGGGGGCGATTGTCGGCGGGCTGATCATCGGCGCCTCCGAGAAGCTCGCCGAAGTGTTTATCGGCCCCTTCGTCGGCGGCGGCATCGAGGGCTGGTTCCCGTATGTGCTGGCGCTTGCCTTCCTGCTGGTGCGGCCGGAAGGGCTGTTCGGCGAACGGCATATCGACCGGGTCTGAACACACAAGAACGCTTGCGCATCATGCCCGCCGCGGCCCCGTGAAAAGGGGCGGGAAATTTCCCCAGGGCTGCGGCGGCACCATTACAAAGAAAACGGAGACAACGCATGCTTTACCGTGAAGCGGGCCAGTTCAAGGCCAGTTACCAGGAAGATCAGCAGATCTTCCCGATCCGCCAGGACAAGCTCGGGTTCATCGCGATTCTCGGCTTCTTCTTCGTCGTCCTGCCGCTCATCGCCAGCGAGTACTGGCTGCAGGCGATCCTGATCCCGGTGCTGATCTTCTCGCTGGCGGCGATCGGACTCAACATCCTCACCGGCTACGCCGGCCAGCTTTCGCTCGGCTCGGCGGCCTTCATGGCAGTCGGCGCCTTCGGTGCGTACAACTTCATACTGCGCATCGACGGCATGCCCTTCATTGTCGCGCTGCTGCTCGGTGGCCTGTGTGCGGCGGCGGTCGGTGTTGCGTTCGGCTTGCCGAGTCTGCGCATCAAGGGCTTCTACCTCGCGGTGGCGACGCTCGCGGCGCAGTTCTTCATTGTCTGGGCGCTGGTGAAATTCCCGTGGTTCTCGAACAACTCGTCGTCGGGCGTGATTACCGCGCAGCACGTCGAGATCCTCGGTTTCGCGTTCGATACGCCGGTGTTGAAGTATCTGCTGACGCTCGCGATCGTTGCGGTGCTGGCGCTCGTCGCCAAGAACCTGGTGCGCAGCACCACCGGGCGCGGCTGGATGGCGGTGCGCGACATGGACGTGGCAGCCGAAGTGATCGGCATCCGCCCGATGCGCGCGAAACTGACGGCGTTCGCCGTGTCCTCGTTCTACTGCGGCGTGGCTGGCGCCTTGTATGCCTACACCTACCTCGGCACCGTCGAGCCGGAGGGCTTCAACCTCGACCTGTCGTTCAAGATCCTGTTCATGATCATCATCGGCGGGGTCGGCTCGATCATGGGCTCTTTCCTCGGCGCGGCCTTCATCGTGCTGCTGCCGATCTTCCTGAACGTCGCGATGCACGCGCTGTTCGCCGGATCGATGCCGGCCGGGCTCGGCTCGAACCTCGAACTAATCATTTTCGGCGGCCTGATCATCTTCTTCCTCATCGTCGAACCACATGGGCTCGCCCGCCTGTGGCAGATCGGCAAGGAAAAGATGCGGCTGTGGCCTTTCCCGCACTGATCCTCATTGAACCTTTTTGCCGGTGTTGCGACGCCGGCTGGCAGTCAAGGTAAAACGCAGCACCATACACACAAGAGGAGGAGACAACATGAAACTCAAGCACACCGCACTCATCGGCGCGACCATCGCAGGCCTGCTCGCCACCGGCTACGCGGTCGCCGCTTCGGAGCAGTTCATCGGGCTGCCGAGCTACCGCGTCGGTCCGTTCGGTTCCAATGGCGCCTCGCTGTATGGCGGCTGGATCGACTACATGGCGATGGTCAACGAGCGTGACGGCGGCATCAACGGCGTCAAGCTGACCTGGGAGGAATGCGAGACCGAGTACAACAACGCGCGCGGCGTCGAGTGCTACGAGCGCCTGAAGACCAAGGGGGCGACCGGTAACACGGTGTTCCAGCCGCTGTCGACCGGCATCACTTACTCGGTGCTGGAGAAGGTCGCGCAGGACAAGATCCCGATGGTGACGATCGGCTACGGCCGCACCGACGCTGCCGACGGCCGCGTCTTTCCGTGGGTCTTCCCGATGATATCGACATACTGGACGCAGGCGTCGGCGATCATCAACTATCTCGGCACGAAAGAAGGCGGGATGGACAAGCTCAAGGGCAAGAAGATCGGCCTGCTGTACCACGATTCGGCCTACGGCAAGGAGTCGCACGCGATCCTCGACAAGCTGGCGGCCAAGCATGGCTTCACGGTGGAGAAGCTCGCCGTCGCCAACCCGGGCAACGAGCAGCAGGCGCAGTGGCTGCAGATCCGCCAGATGAAACCCGACTACGTGATCCTGTGGGGCTGGGGCGTGATGAACGCGACGGCGCTGCGTACCGCGGCCAAGACCGGCTACCCGCGCGAGAAGGTCGTCGGCGTGTGGTGGTCCGGCTCCGAGGAGGACACGATCCCCGCCGGCGACGCTGCAAAGGGCTACACGGCGGCGGGCTTCAATGTTGCCGGCGCGAACTACCCGGTCGTGCAGGACATCAAGAAGCACGTCTACACCAAGAACAAGGGCAACATGGAAGACAAGGAACGCGTCGGTACCGTGCTCTATAACCGTGGCGTGGTGCACGGCATCATCACCGTCGAGGCGATCCGCAAGGCCCAGGAGAAATATGGCAAGGGCAAGTCGCTGACCGGCGAGCAGGTGCGCTGGGGCTTCGAGAACCTGGACCTCGACAACAAGCGCCTGACCGCGCTGGGCGCCGCGGGCTTCATGCCCGACCTCAAGATCACCTGCGCCGACCACGAAGGCGGTGGCAAGGTGAAGTTCCAGCAATGGGACGGCACGAAGTGGAAGGTCGTGACCGACTGGATCGAGGGCGACAAGTCTGTCGTGCGTCCGATGATCGAGGAATCGGCCGCTGCCTACGCGAAGGAAAAGGGCATCACGCCGCGCGACTGCACGAAGGAAATGTAAGCGCGCAAGCGGGGGCGCGAGCTTCGCGCCCCATGCAGGCTTCCCCATCCGCGGGGAGGTCTGCCGGACGCATCGCAGTGCGTCCGGCAGACCCACTCCCGGTATTTCCGGGGAGGTGGGACGGAGACAAGAGGCGAAAACCGAGCAAACATATGAATACAGCCACTACCACTGCCGCGCCGGCGGCACAGCCCTACCTCAGCATCAACAACGTCGAAGTGATCTACGATCACGTCATTCTCGTGCTGAAGGGCGTGTCCCTGCAGGTGCCGAAAGGCAAGATCGTCGCGCTGCTGGGCGCGAACGGCGCGGGCAAATCGACGACGCTGAAATCGATCTCGAACCTGCTGCATGCCGAGCGCGGCGACGTGACCAAGGGAAACATCGAGTTCAAGGGCGCACGCGTCGACCAGATGACGCCCAACGAACTCGTCAAGCGCGGCGTCATCCAGGTGATGGAAGGGCGTCACTGCTTTGGCCACCTGACGATCGAGGAAAACCTGCTGACCGGCGCCTATACGCGTTCGATTTCGCGCAGCGCACTGAAGGAAAGCCTCGAAAAGGTCTATCACTATTTCCCGCGCCTGAAGCAGCGGCGTACCTCGCAAGCCGGCTACACGTCCGGCGGCGAGCAGCAGATGTGCGCCATCGGCCGCGCGCTGATGGCGAAGCCCGAGATGATCCTGCTCGACGAGCCGTCGATGGGGCTGGCACCGCAGATCGTCGAGGAGATCTTCGAGATCGTGAAGGATCTGAACACCAAGGAGCAGGTCAGCTTCCTGCTCGCGGAACAGAACACCATGGTCGCGCTGCGCTATGCCGATTACGGCTACATCCTGGAAAACGGCCGCATCGTGATGGAAGGCGAGGCCAAGGGGCTGGCGGACAACGAGGACGTCAAGGAGTTTTACCTCGGCCTGTCGGGTGAAGGACGCAAGAGCTTCCGCGACGTGAAGCACTACCGCCGCCGCAAGCGCTGGCTGTCGTAGTCCCCGTTTAACCGGGTGGTTCAGGCGAAACAGCTTTTCGCGGGACTGCCCGCCCCCATCCGGGGGTGATCCGCGCCTCGTTGGCGCGCGGCGGACGCCTCGGCACGAAACACCCCCGGATGGGGGCTGCCGCGTGCCGGTGAACACGGCGCCACCGATCCGCAACGCCAGCCGCACCTGCCTTCACCTGCCCGGATTTATTGCATCAAGGACTTTGCGATGACCTTCTACGACGCCAGAGAAACCCGTGACCCCGCCGAGCGCGAACGCGAGCTGATGGCGCGTCTGCCAGCCCAGATCGCCCATGCCAAGGCGAACGCGCCGGCCTTCGCCCGACTGCTGGAGGGGGTGGAACCGGCCGCGGTGACCAGTCGCGAGGTGCTCGCCCGTCTGCCGGTGACCCGCAAGTCCGAATTGCTCGAACATCAGAAGGCCGCCCGCCCGTTCGGCGGCTTTTCCACCGCACGCTGGGGGGCCGGCTGCCGCCGCGTGTTTGCGTCGCCAGGGCCACTGTACGAACCCGAAGGCGCGCGCCCGGACTACTATCGCCTCGCCCGCGCGCTGTTTGCCGCCGGCTTTCGCGAAGGCGACCTCGTGCATAACACCTTCTCCTACCACTTCACGCCGGCCGGCTCGATGATGGAAACCGCCGCGCACGCGCTCGGCTGCACCGTGTTCCCCGCCGGTGTCGGCCAGACCGAGCAGCAGGTCGCAGCCCTGGCCGACCTGCAGCCCAACGCCTATGTCGGCACGCCATCCTTCCTGCGCATCATTCTCGACAAGGCCGACGAACTCGGGGTCAGGCAAACCTTCACCAAGGCTTTCGTCTCCGGCGAAGCCTTTCCGCCCAGCGTGCGTGATGCCTTTGCCGCACGCGGCATCGCCGCCGCACAAGCTTACGCCACCGCCGACATCGGCCTGATCGCCTACGAGACGCCGGCCCGCGAGGGCATGGTGCTCGACGAGGACATCATCCTCGAGATCGTCCGCCCCGGCACCGGCGATCCCGTCGCCCCCGGCGAAGTCGGCGAAGTCGTCATCACGAGCTTCAACCCCGACTACCCGCTGATCCGCTTCGGCACCGGTGACCTGTCCGCGCTGCTGCCCGGCATCTCCCCCTGCGGCCGCAGCAACCTGCGCATCAAAGGCTGGATGGGGCGTGCCGACCAGACGACCAAGGTCAAGGGCATGTTCGTGCATCCGGGCCAGATCGCCGATGTCGTCAAGCGTCACCCGGAGTTGAAAAAGGCTCGCCTCGTGGTCGACAATCCCGACTTGAACGACCGCATGACCTTGCACTGCGAAATCAGCGAGTCCGGAGAGGCCCTTGCCGGCGCGATCGCCGCCAGCATCCGCGAGCTGACCAAGCTGCGCGGCGAGGTGACGTTCTGCGCCCCCGGCAGTCTCGCCAACGACGGCAAGGTCATCGACGACATCCGCAAGTACGAATAAGGAGCAAACCATCGCGATGCGACCGAAACCCCTCGACGGCCTGCGGGTCCTCGATCTCACGCGCCTGCTGCCCGGCCCGCTCGCGACCCAGCACCTCGCCGATTACGGCGCCGAAGTCATCAAGATCGAAGACACCGGCGCCGGCGACTATGCGCGCACGATGGGCGCGATGCATGGCGATACCAGCTATTTTTACCAGATCGTCAATCGCGGCAAAAAGAGCATCCGCATCGACCTCAAGCAGGCCGAAGGGCGCGAACTGTTTCTCAAGCTCGTTGCCACGGCCGACGTCGTCGTCGAAGGGTTTCGTCCCGGCGTGATGGACAAGCTGGGCCTCGGCTACGACACGCTCGCCGCGACCAACCCGAAAGTCGTCTTCTGCAGCATCTCCGGCTATGGCCAGAGCGGCCCCTACGCGCTGCGCGCCGGGCACGATATCAACTACATCGGCTACGCCGGCGTGCTCGAACAGATCGGTGCCGCCGGGGGCGCGCCGGTGATTCCAAACCTGCAGATCGGCGACCTGCTCGGCGGCACGCTGTCGGCGCTGTTCGGGCTGCTCGTCGCCGTCATCGATGCGCGCGCCAGCGGACGCGGGCGCCACGTCGATGTCGCGATGACCGACGCCGCGTTGGCGCATGCGATCTTCCCGCTCGCCGAAGTGCTGGCCAATGGCGGCGTGCGGCCGCGTGGCGAGGATCTGCTCAGCGGCGGCGTGCCGTGCTACGGCGTGTATGAGACCGCCGACGGGCGTCACATGGCGGTCGGCGCGCTGGAAGAGAAATTCTGGTTCCTCGTCTGCGACACGCTCGGCCGGCCGGACCTCAAGGCCGCGCATCTGGCTGGCGGCGAAGCGGGCAAGTGTGCGCGTGCCGATGTCGCAGAAATCTTCCGCAGTCGCACGCAACAGCAGTGGATTGCAGTGTTCGACCCCGTCGACTGCTGCGTCACGCCGGTGTTGCGCCTCGAGGAGAGCCTCGAAAACCCACACCTGACCGCGCGTGGCATGGTCACCGAAGTCGCCGGTGTGCGCCAATTTGCCCCGCCGGTGCGCCTGTCGGATTTCGATCCCGCACCCTTCACGCCGGCCCCCGCAGCGGGGGCCGACAGCGATCGCGTGTTGTCGGAGCTCGGCATCAACATCAGCGACATCGAGAGCTTGCGCGCCGCCGGGGTGATCTGAGGGGCTGACGCCGCGCCGTCGGCCGCACGCCATCTGGACATGGCAAGGCATCGGGGGAGGTCGTCGCCAAGCCTCGCCCCGCTCGCGGCGCCCCCGCACGCAGGTTAAGCTTCGCCGATGCAAAGCCTTCTCCTGCTCCTTCCCGACTTCTCACTGATCCTTCTCGGCACCGTCCTTCGCCGTCACCTGGTCGACGGTGACGCCTTCTGGACCGGTGTCGAGAGGCTTGTGTATTTCGTTCTCTTCCCCGCGCTGCTGTTCAACGCTCTGGCGAGCGCCGATATCGATCCGGGCCGCGCCCTGCCGCTGTTCCTCGCCGGTCTCGGCACGATGGTGGCGGGATTTGCGCTCGGCTGGCTCGGGCGAGGCCTGATGGGGCTCGACGCGATGGGCTTTGCCTCGCGCCTCCAGTGCGCATATCGCTTCAATACATACATCGGCATCGCCATCGCCGGCAAATTGCACGGCGCCGCCGGTGTCGCGCTGATGGGCGGGCTGTGTGGGGCGATGGTGCCCTTCGCCAACGTCATGGCCGTGGGCATGATGGCGCGTCATGGGCAGGGCAGTCTGCTGCGCGAGCTGTCGCGCAATCCGCTGGTGCTCGCCACGCTTGCCGGGCTGGTGTTCAACCTCGTCGGGCTGGAAATCCCGGTACCTGTTCAGTCGTTTCTCAAGCGTCTCGCCGACGCGGCCGTGGCCCTGGGGCTGCTCGCGGTCGGTGCCGCGCTGCGCTGGGGAAACATCGGCGGGCGCTGGACCGGATCGGCTTGGATCGTCACCGTGAAACTGCTTGCGCTGCCCGCCATGGCTTGGCTGCTCGGCCGCACGCTGGGGCTCGAGGGTATCGCCTTCGACACGCTGGTGCTGTTTGCGGCGCTGCCGAGTGCCAGTTCCGCTTACATCCTTGCGATGCGCATGGGGGGCGATGGGCCTGGCGTCGCCTGGCTGATCTCCGCCACCACGCTGCTCGCGGTGCCATCACTCACATTCTGGCTGCATCTTCTATAAGCGGGGCCTGCCCGATTGGGCCACCTCGCGCCGATTGCCGCGTAGTCGGTTCGACAGGGGCTCGCGTGCCCCCTGTGCGCCGTGCGCCTGCGCGAGACCTACTTTTTCTCGGCCGCGGCCTTGCGTGCTGCGGATGCAGCAGGTGTCCGCTGGTCCGGTGTCGTGGCGGCGCCTTCGGCCTTCTGCGGGCCTGCTGCCTGTCCGCCCATCATGTTCCACGGCCACAGCGCAGCCGATGCGAACGGGTTGGGCTGATCGGGCGCCTCCGCCTTGGCTCCCGACTCGCGCGCATGCTGGCTCATCGCCTGGACCGCCGCAATGGCAGCGCGCTGCATCTCCAGCCCCTGCGTGGTCATCTGCAGCATGCTGAGATTCATCTTGAGCCAGTTCTCCACCGCTTTCATATCGGCGATACGCTTGTCCAGTTCGTCGATGTCCAGCGTCGGGGCAACCATGCCGGGCAGCGAGAAACCCATGTTGCTCCACATTCCACGCACAAACTCGAGCGGATCCTGGGCGGTTTTTTCGTTCGACATCGCTTTCTCCCGGCGTATGTGATTAATATTTTGATCATACTCCAGCGGCCCGCGCGACGGCGTGTTTGGCTGCCGGAGGAGGGGCGCTCAGTCCGACTGGCCGGGAAGCCGGTTGAGCAGCGCGCGCAGGCGCGCAGGGCGGACCGGCTTGTGCAGCAGCGGCAGGCCTTCACTTTGTGCCAGCCGCAGGGTCTCGGCGGCCGTATCGCCGGTGATCAGCACGGCCGGTATCGTCTCGCCTTGCCAGGCGCGCAGGCTGCGGATCACCTCGATGCCGTTGCACGATCCGTCAAGCCGGAAGTCGCTGATGATCAGTTGAGGCGGCGATGATCCACGATTCACGGCATCGACCAAGGCGTCCATGTCGCCGGCGGCGGTGACCTCGCAACCCCAGGAACTGAGCAGACTCTGCATGCTGCCGCGGGCGAGGGGGTCGTCGTCGATCAGTGCGACGCGCAGGCCACCGAGATCGCCGGGAGGGCGTGCCGTGTCCGCCGTGCTGCCTTCTTCGACCGGCTCCGCGAGCGGGACCTCGACCGCGAATACCGAACCGTGCCCGGCGCAGGATCGCAGCGTGAGGTGGTGGCCGAGCAACTCGGTGAGCCGGCGCACGATCGGCAAGCCAAGCCCGAGCCCCTTGTCGCGCGAGCGTTCGGGGTTATGCAGCTGCACGAATTCCTGAAAGATCGCTTCGTGCGATTCGGGCGCGATGCCCACACCGTTGTCGCGCACCTCGATACGCAGCTTGTTGCCGCGACGCCGACAGGCGACGAGCACCCGGCCCCTGCGCGTGTAACGCACGGCATTGCCCACCAGATTGCCGAGAATCCGCTCGAACAGCACCGGGTCGCTGTTGATCCAGGCGTCGGTGGGGCGCGCCTTGAGTTCCAGGTCGCGCGCGTCCGCGCCCGGGCGCTCGTCGGCTGCGATGCGGTCAAGCAAGGGCTGCAGCGCAAACGGCCGGATGTTCGGGTGAACCACGTCGGCGTCGAGGCGGGAGATGTCGAGCAGGCTGTCGAGCAGATTCTCCATCGCCCCCGCCGAGGCCGCGATGCGCTCGACCAGGCGACGTACGGTGGGGGGGTGGGAGTGTTGGGATAGCTCGGCGATGAAGAGCCCGAGCGCGTGCATCGGCTGGCGCAGATCGTGGCTCGCCGCCGCAAGAAAGCGTGACTTGGAGAGCGTAGCGCGCTCGGCCTCGTCCTTGCGCGCGCGCAGTTCCGCGGTGGCATCGGTAATTTGCCGGCTCATGTCTTCGTGCGCGCTCGCCAGCTGCGCGGCCATCTCGTTTACCCCGTCGGCCAGCGTGCGCAGCGACCCCCCACCGATGGCCGGCACACGCGCAGAGAACTGCCCGCGCCCGATGCGCTCGACGGCAGTCGCAACCTGGCGGATGGGTGCCGTCACGCCACGGCTCATGTAATTGGCAAGCACCATGCTGCCGATAAGCACGAGCACGATGGCCACACTGCTGGTTAGCAGCAAGCCGCGGCGGTGCGCGTCGAGCCGCGCGCGCGAGATGTCCACGACGACTGCGCCGAGCATCGGTGGCGGCTTGCTTGCGGGGCCGAAGCCGAGCGAAATCCCCGACAGGCCGTCGTCGAGCTCCAGCGTACTGGGGACGACAGGCTCGATGAGCCGCAAGGTGTGCGGTGAGCTGAACAGGCGTGAGGCTTCAATCGGCGGTGCCGGGGGCGGAAGCGCAATGTCGAGATTGCCGCTGCGTGCCAGGTACTCGCCGTTTTGGTCGACGATCATCACGCCGGTTACGTCGTCTTCCGCGAGCATCGCCGCCGCCAGTCGCTGCAGTGAGTCGCGGTTGCCGGAGAACAGTGCGTATTCGCTCGCCGCAGCGAGCTGACGCGCAAACGCCTGACCGCGTGCACGGTAGGCTTCTTCATGGTCGGCAACGCGCGAGCGGGTGTAAAAGGCCGTCAGGACGATCGCCAGTACCAGCATCGGCAGCACGGCGACCAGCATCACGCGTGCACGGACTCCCCAGCTGTCGATCACGGTTTCGCCTCGCGCTGACTTTCGCGCAAGCGCATGCGCGCAACAATCCTTTCCCCCGACTCGAGTTCGATGCCGAGCGAGCGCGCGACATTCGGGTTGGTCGCCACCTCGAACTCGCGCGGAGACTGGGGGGGCGGCAAGCCTCCGCCGGACAGCACGCTGCGCACGGCCTCCGCTGCCTGCCGGGCGATCTGCGCCGGCGTCGAATACAGTGCCAATAGCGCTCCGGCCCGCACATACGCCGGGGAAAAACCGATCAGCGGTGAACGATTGCGGTAGCTGGTCAGGAGCACGTTCTGGATCGTGTAACTGTTGAACACCGTGCTGTCGGGAAGTGCCAGCAGCATGGTTGGTTCGGCCAGGAGTCGCTCCAGTGCCGGGTAGATCTCGGCATTCGACGCGACGTGTTCGATGTTGACGCGCAGTTGCCGCTCGCGTGCGGCGTATGCCAGCCTGCGTGCCAGCTCTTCCGTGGCAGGGCCCGTCAGCAGCGCAAGCGTCGCCCTGTCCGGCAGCGCTATGGCAAGGAGGGCGATCTGCCGCTGCACCGGTTGGTCGAGGAAGATCGCCGACGAGCGCTGGCCCGGAAGCGTCGCCTGCAGGGATTCGTAGGCGTCGCGCGGCAACAATGTGTTGAGCACCGGCTGTTTCGGACTGCGCGTGCCGACGGCTTTGGCAGCCTGGGTGCCGATGGTCACGATGATGCGTGCTTCGGCGGCCATGTCATTATCGAGTTGTCGGGTTTCGACAATTTCGATGTCGTTGGCGGATATGTCGGGGCTGAGCGCGCTGCGCAGTGCGCCGAGGGTTTCCTCATGCGCACCGCTGCGCTCGCTGGTGACCACCAGCACCCGCGGACCGGCGAACGCCTCTCCGCCCGTTACCAGAGCCGTGAACAACAGCAGCAGGAGCAGGCGCATGGCGCTTGTACCGCGTGGCATCAGCGCGTCAGAAGGAGCGGTGCTGCGGCACAGCAACCGGCGTGCCGCCGATCGGAATCACGCGCGGCCACCACTTCGTGCGCGGGCGTGCGATTGTTTCGCAGGGAATGAAACGGTACGTCATCCGGGCAGGATAATCTGCCCGGTGCCGTTTCGCATGATGCTGAAGTGATATGCGCATCGCTGGGATGATAATTTGTGGTGCGTTCGGGTGACAAACGCGCTGCCTTCGTCCTTGGCGGGGCGAATTCGATGTCCGGATAGAACCGGGGCATTTTCCCCCCTTTCCCGAGGGGCCGGGATCATCCGTATGATACGTTTTGTGACAAGTGTCGCGTGCTATCCTGCCAGCTTTTGGCCTGCCGTCTTTCGGAGTTCCGTGTGACCAAGATTCTCATCGTCGAAGATCATGCACTTGTCCGTGAAGCCATGGCGCAAACACTTGCCCGCCTTGAGCCGGGGGTGGAGTGCGTGGAGGCCAAGGGGTCGGAAGAGGCGCTCGCCAAGCTGGAGACGAGCACCGACTGGGATCTGGCTGTCATCGACCTGATGCTGCCCGACCTGAACGGGTTTTCCCTGCTTGGCGTATTGGCAAAGCGTTTCCCGGATGTGCCGACGATTGTGGTTTCCGCTCTTGACGATTCCGCTTCCATCCGTCGCGCGATGAAGGGCGGCGCGTCGGGTTTCGTGTCCAAGGCGAGTTCCGGCGATGTACTGCGAGAAGCCGTGCGCTGTGTGCTCGACGGCGGAATCTACGCGCCGGACAACGGCCCGGACGTGCCGCCGAAGCGCTCCGGCGCGCCGGTCAGCGAGCGCTTCGGTCTGACCGCAGGTCAGACGCGTGTGATGGAACTGCTCGCGCAGGGCAAGACCAATCGCGAGATCGCCGATCTATTGGGACTGTCGGAAGGCACCGTCAAGGTACATATGTCGGCGATTTTCCGTGCGCTCAATGTCACCAGCCGTGCGCAGGCGCTGATCGTCATCGCCCGTCACGGCCCGCGTCTGTAAACCTTCACGGCCCTGGCAGCCCCGCTCAGTGCGAGCGGCGGCTGGCCTGCAGGCGCATCGGCATGTCGGCAGGTGACAGACGCCCGCCCAGCTGGTCGCTCTCCTCATCGTAGGTGCTGGCGACCGGCTCCGCATGATCGATATCCATGATTTCCAGCACCTGACGCGCCAGCGCACGGCATGCGTTCGCGAGCGCGGTAGGCAGCTGCTCGGGAACCTGCTTTTGCAGCAGCAGCTTCGACGCCGACAGCGCGCATACCGGGTTCAGGATGCGGTGGCGGTACGCTCCCATCATCTGCGCGACGCCACGGTCGGCGGCATCGCGCTGCCAGGCATTGGTCGGCCACTGGGTGGGAACGGCGTAGGCACGCGGAAACATCTCGAGATCGCGCACCACCGTGCGGATGTCCTCGTGCGACTCGCGGAACGGTAGCAGCACGATGTCGGACAGCGCATACAGTTTGCGATCCATTTCGGTGCGGTTGCCACCGCCGTCGATAACGCCGATCCAGTCCTCGAGCGAGCGCAGTTTCTCGACCACCTTGGTCAGCGCCTCGCGTGTGCGCGCGTCTGCGGTGATGTAACGGCGCCCTGCCGGACTCAGGGGTTCGCGCGATGTATCGGTCAGCACGCACGCCGAGCGTTGCCCGAGCAGGCCCAGGCCTTGCGCGAGCATGTGCGAAAGGGTGGTCTTGCCCGTTCCACCCTTGTTGCCGATGACACAGATGATTTCAGCCATGCCGGTGTTCCTCAGGTCGCGGCCTCATCGCCGCACAATTTCATTATCGTGGCCGGCGGTGGTGCGCAAGGGGCGAAAAAGCGCCCGTAATTGCCGCTATTTCGCCCGTGGTCGCGTGCCACCGACTCGATACATGTAAAGCTTCGTCGCGCGCCGGTCGGCGACTTCGACGATACGTTCGGGTTTACGGCCGGAAACCGGAAAACTGTTGCTGACAAGCAGGCCGCCGGGCTTGAGTTCCTGTTGCGCCTTGGCCCAGACCTCGGTCATCGGAATCGGCGACAGGAAAGCGTAGATCACGTCGAACTCTGACCACGCCGGTGCGAAAAAGTCCCCACGCCGGATGACGATGTTGCCCCGTCCGAGCGCCAGCAGCCAACTGATCAGCCATGGTGCCGGCGCCGCTTCAATGCCGTGAAAGTGGCAGTCGGGACGCAGGCGTGCCAGCGGTCGCAGCAGCGATCCGGTGCCGCTGCCGAGGTCGAGCAGCCGCACCGGGCGCCCAGTCGGCAATAGCGCCGCAACGGCGGCAACGGTCGCCCGGCTCGACAGGTACAGCGGCACCTGGGTGCGGAAGCTGGTCCAGTACACGGCCAGCAGCAGTGCGAACGCGGCGAGGTACCAGCCGGGCGCGATATCGAGTCTGCCGGCAAGGATCAGTAGCGGTGCAAAGCCGAGGTGGATCGGCAGCCACCAGCGCGCGCTTCGCAATGCGGCCGCGGTTGCGGTGGCGGTGACGAGCTGCACGCCTGCGATCGGCCACACGCCGGCCGGCAACAGCCCGCCGCCCGCCAGTGCGATGGCGACAGTCCAGCCGACAAGCTGGGCGAGAAGGGCTTTGAGCGCGGGGGGCATGCGGGCAGGACGTGCGAGGCAGGACGTGCGGGAGACAGGGATCATAACCCGGTGCCCGCAGTGGCGCCTGAGGATTGCTCGCCGGGAGGAAGGGCCGGACCGCGCCAACCTGCCTGCGGTGCACTGCATTTCGCGGCTCGTCGGCGCGGGCGGACACCTCACCCGAAACGCGGCGCACCCTGGGCTGCTGCGTGCCGGACGCCTATCGCACAGCGTTGCTTACGTCACCACGCGATCAGCGCATCCCGCTCATGCCGCGCGCGCCTTCTCCTTGCGTCTCGGGGCTGTGGGCTTGCGCCAGGCGGTCATCAGCTGTTCGCGCCGTGCGGCGACCAGCTTCATGTTGTGTTCCTTGACGTGACCAAAACCGCGGATATGTTCGGGTAGGTTCGCGATCTCGATCGCCTGCGGCAGGCGCAGGAAGGACACGGTTTCGAGCACTTCCGCGACGTCGCGCTCATACTGCGCGATCAGCGCGCGTTCCGCCTGGCGCTCCGCACTGCGCCCGAAGATGTCCCAGGTCGTGCCGCGCAGCTGCCTGAATTTCGCCAGCCAGCGGAACGCCCTCAGCATGCCCGGCCCGAAAGCTTTCTTGCGCAGCTTTCCGGTCACCGGATCGGGGCGGGCGAGCAGCGGCGGCGCGAGATGGAACCGCACTTCGAAGTCCCCCTCGAAGGTGGCGTTGACACGCTCCCAGAATGCCGGGTCGGTGTACAGCCGGGCGACCTCGTACTCGTCCTTGTACGCCAGCAGCTTGAAGTAATTGTGAGCCACCGCCTCGGTCAACCGGGTCGCGCCGCCACTACCGTTGACGCGGATTTCGGCGTCGCGGACCCTTTCGACGAGAAGGCGGTAGCGGCTCGCATAGGCGGCATCCTGGTAAGCAGTAAGCACCTCGACGCGCGTCGCAATCAGTTCGTCCAGAGTCTTCGGCCGGATCGGCACGACTTCGGCGGGTTCGGCAAGGCGCGCGACCGCCTCGGGGTCGAAGGCGGCACGACGTCCCCACAGGAAGGCCTTCTTGTTCATCTCGACGGCCACCGCATTCAGCTCGATCGCCTGCAGCAGCGCGTCGAGCGTCACCGGCACCATGCCCTTCTGCCACGCGTAACCAAGCAGGAACGGGTTGGTTGCAATGGCGTCCCCCATCAGACTGGTCGCGATCTGCTGCGCGTCGATAAAGTCTGCCGTGTGCGTCTGCGGGGTGTCGCCGACTGCGTCACGGATCGCGCCCTCCATCTTGTCGAGCGGAAACGCCCAGTCCGGGTCATGGGTAAATTCGGAAGTTGGCGTCTCGGCGCGGTTCACCACGGCGTGCGTGCGTCCCGCCGCCATTTTCGCCAGTGCCTCGACGCTCGCCGTCACGACAACATCGCCGCCGATCACCGCCTGCGCCTCGCCCGCGGCAATCCGCACCGCATGCAGATCGTCGGGCCGGTCGGCGATGCGGATATGGCTGAACACCGAGCCGCCCTTCTGCGCCAGCCCGGTCATGTCGAGGACCGTCACGCCCTTGCCGTCGAGGTGTGCGGCCATGCCGATCAGTGCGCCGATGGTTACCACGCCGGTACCGCCGACCCCGGTCACCATGATGCCGAATGGCCGATCCGTGGCCGGCAGCACCGGTATCGGCAATGTGGCGAACAGCGACTCGTCCGCATCGCGTGCGCCGCGCTTGCGCAGCCTGCCGCCCTCGATCGTGATAAAGCTCGGGCAGAAACCGTTGAGGCAGGAATAGTCCTTGTTGCACGACGACTGATCGATCTGCCGCTTGCGTCCGAATTCCGTCTCCACGGGCATGATCGACATGCAGTTCGACTGGACTCCGCAGTCGCCGCAGCCCTCGCACACCGCCTCGTTGATGAACACGCGGCGTGCCGGGTCGGGATAGGTCCCGCGCTTCCTGCGCCGACGCTTCTCGGCGGCGCACGTCTGGTCGTAGATCAGTGCCGTCACCCCGGGCGAGGCGCGCAGATCGCGCTGAATCGCATCGAGCTCGTCGCGATGCCGGATCGACACGTGGGGAAGGTCCGACGGCCCGTAGTTGCGTGCCGTGCCGTCCGTGACGACAACGATGTGATTGACCCCTTCGGCCTGGAGTTGGCGGACCACGATGGGCACGCTGAGCTCGCCGTCGACTGGTTGCCCCCCGGTCATGGCGGCCGCGTCGTTGTATAGGATTTTGTAGGTGATGTTGACCTTCGCCGCCACCGCCTGGCGGATCGCCAGCAGGCCCGAGTGGAAGTAGGTACCGTCGCCAAGATTCGCGAAGATGTGCTCTTCGGTAGTGAACGGTGCCTGCCCGACCCAGGGCACACCTTCGCCGCCCATTTGCGTGAAGGTGCCGGTGCGCCGCTCGGGCATCCACGTCGCCATGTAGTGGCAGCCGATGCCCGCCAACGCACGACTGCCTTCGGGAACGTTGGTCGAAGTGTTGTGCGGACAGCCCGAGCAGAAGGTTGGCACACGGTCGATCGCGAAAAAGCGCTCGGACAGCGATTTCTCCTTGTCCTCGAGAAAGGCGAGCCGTGCCTCGATGCGTGCTGACATGAAAAAGCGCCCGATGCGCGATGCAATCACCCGCGCGATCATCGCCGGCGTCAGCTCGCCGGCCGCCGGCAAGAGCCATTCCCCGTGATCGACGCCCCCGCCTTTTTGCGGGATCATCGCCCATTCGCCCTTTTCGTCGAACTTGCCGACCACCCGCGGACGTACGTCCTCCCTCCAGTTGTAGAGCTCCTCCTTCAGCTGGTATTCGAGCAACTGGCGCTTTTCCTCGATTACCAGTATCTCGTCCAGGCCCTCGGCGAAGCGGCGCACACCCTCCGCTTCGAGCGGCCACACCAGGCCGACCTTGTACAGCCGGATGCCGATCTCGGCGGCGAGCGCATCGTCGATCCCCAGGTCGTCAAAGGCCTGGCGCACATCCAGATACGACTTGCCACAGGTGATGATGCCCAGCCGCGGCGCCGGCGAGTCAATGACGATCCGGTTGAGATTGTTGGCACGGCAGTACGCCAGCGCCGCATACAGCTTGAAGTGCAGCAGGCGCTTTTCCTGCACCAGCGGCGGGTCCGGCCAGCGGAGGTTGAGGCCGTCCGCGGGGATCGCAAAATCGGTCGGGATCTCCACCTGCACGCGCAACGGATCGACGTCTACCGATGCCGAAGTCTCCACCGTGTCGGCAAGCGCCTTGAACGCTACCCAGCAACCCGAATAGCGCGACAGCGCATAGCCATGCACACCGAAGTCGATGTACTCCTGCACGCCCGCCGGCGCCAGCACGGGCATCATCATCGCCTTGAAGAAGTGATCCGTCTGGTGCGGCAGTGTCGACGACTTGGCCGCATGATCGTCGCCCGCGATCACCAGCACGCCGCCATGCTTGGACGTCCCCGCGGCATTGCCGTGGCGGAACACGTCGCCGCTGCGATCGACGCCCGGACCCTTGCCGTACCACATCGCGAACACGCCATCATATTTCGCGTGGGGCGAAAGATTCACCTGCTGGCTGCCCCACACGGCTGTCGCCGCGAGATCCTCATTGACGCCGGGCTGAAACACGATGTCATGGCTCGCGAGATGCTTCTTCGCCTTCCACAGCGTCTGATCGAGTCCGCCCAGCGGCGAGCCGCGGTAGCCGGATACGAAGCCGGCGGTGTTGAGCCCCGCCGCAGCATCGCGTTCCTTCTGGATCATCAGCAGGCGCACCAGCGCCTGATAACCGGTGAGATACACGCGGCCGGACGTCAGCGTGTACTTGTCCTCCAGGCTGACGCTGTGTGCAGATGCACCGGGCAGGGGATCGGCTTCCGCCATGGGGGACTCCTTGCGCAAGAATGCGTTTCCGGATCACCGCGCGGGCAAACCACTACGGCTCACATCAGCCTAGCCAGCCCGCCCGTGCTATTCAATGCTTCGATACCCCAAACGATCCAGCCGTCCGGGTCACTCGGCCGGCACGATCTTGCCCGGATTCATCAGGTTGTCCGGATCGAGCGCCAGCTTCAATGCCCGCATCGCATCCACCGCGTCGCGGCCGTGTTCGGTAATGAGGAAATCCTGCTTGCCGAAACCGATCCCGTGCTCCCCGGTGCACGTGCCATCCATCGCCAGCGCGCGTGCCACGATCTTTCGGTTGAGCGCCTCCGCGCGCTCGATTTCATCCGGATCGTCCGGATCAACAAGAATCACCGTATGGAAATTGCCGTCGCCGACATGGCCCACAATCGGCGCGATGAACCCGCTCGCGGCGATGTCCTCGCGCGCGCCGGCGATGCAGTCCGCCAGGCGCGAGATCGGTACGCACACATCGGTGGTCACGCCACGGCAGCCAGGCCGCAGGTTGATCGACGCGAAATACACGTCGTGGCGTGCGGCCCACAACCGGCTGCGGTCTTCCGGCCGCGTCGCCCAGTCGAAATCCTGGCCGCCATTATCTCGCGCGATCTCCTGCACCGTCTGCGCCTGCTCCGCGACGCTAGCGGGCGAACCGTGGAACTCGAAGAACAGCATCGGGGATTCGCGCAGCGTCGTCTTGCTGTAGCGATTGATCGCCTGCACGGTCAGGGTGTCGAGCAGTTCGATACGCGCCACCGGAATGCCCAGCTGTATCGTCTGGATCACCGTGCGTACCGCGTTGTCGACGTCGGGAAACGCGCACACCGCGGCGGATACTGCCTCGGGCAGCGGATGCAGCCGCACCGTCAACTCCGTGATCAGTCCAAGCGTACCTTCGGAACCGATCATCAGCCGGGTCAGGTCGTATCCCGCCGACGACTTGCGTGCCCGACCGCCGGTACGAATTACGCGCCCGTCGGCCAGCACCACCTCCATCGCCAGCACGTTGTCGCGCATCGTGCCGTAGCGCACCGCGTTGGTGCCGGAAGCGCGGGTCGATGCCATGCCCCCGAGGCTCGCATCCGCGCCCGGGTCGACCGGAAAGAACAGTCCGCTGCCGTGCAGCGCCGCATTGAGCTGCTTGCGCGTGATGCCCGGCTGGATCACGGCGTCCATGTCGTCCCCATGAATCGCGAGCACCTTGTTCATCTCGGAAAAATCGACGCTGATGCCGCCGTAAAGCGCCAGAATATGCCCCTCCAGCGAGCTTCCGACGCCGAACGGTACGATCGGCACGCGGTGCGCCGTGCACGCCTTCACAACCTCCACGACCTCTGCGGTGCAGTGCGGCCATACCACCGCATCGGGCAGTGCATCCGGAAAATGCGATTCATCGTGCCCGTGGTGCGTACGCACCGCGTCGGCGGTCGAAAAACGCTCGCCGAAGCGCGCACGTAATGTCTCGGCAAAAGACTGGGGCAGCGGTCGGCGCACGGCCGCGGAAAGGGTGTTCATCACCTCGGACTCCAAGTGCGGATGGCAATCATCATAGGTCCATTATTGCCCTTCGCCGCGCGTTGATCCAATCCAGCACCGTTCCGGTGCCACTTCTCCGCAAGCGTCAACATGTCTTCAACTAGACAGCTGCGCGATCTTCTCGCGTCACGACAAAAAAGCGCAAAAAAAGTTTGACACGCTATAAAACGTCCTCTATAGTCCGCGTCTTCCGTTTGGAGGGGTTCCCGAGTGGCCAAAGGGATCAGACTGTAAATCTGACGGCACTGCCTTCGAAGGTTCGAATCCTTCCCCCTCCACCAAGTTTTTGCTGCTGGTTCTTGTGTTTCTGAATCGGTGGCGGGTGTAAAGCGTTTCGTCTGCGTTGTATGCGGGTGTAGCTCAATGGTAGAGCAGAAGCCTTCCAAGCTTATGACGAGGGTTCGATTCCCTTCACCCGCTCCAAGCTTGGCGGCGCATTGGTTTTTACGGAGCCCATGTAGCTCAGTGGTAGAGCACTCCCTTGGTAAGGGAGAGGCCACGTGTTCAATCCACGTCATGGGCACCACGGCTTTCACGTCTGTGTTGTCGTTGTGGTCGATCTGTCATCGGTCCGGTTTTGTGAATCTGTTTAAGAGGTGTCGGCATGGCTAAGGGTAAGTTTGAGCGGACGAAACCGCACGTAAACGTTGGGACGATCGGCCACGTTGACCATGGCAAGACGACCCTGACGGCAGCGATCACGACGATTCTGTCGTCGAAGTTCGGCGGCGAGGCGAAGGCCTACGACCAGATCGACGCGGCGCCGGAAGAAAAGGCGCGCGGCATCACGATCAACACCGCGCACGTCGAGTACGAAACGGCTGCGCGTCACTACGCGCACGTGGATTGCCCGGGTCACGCCGACTACGTGAAGAACATGATTACGGGTGCGGCGCAGATGGACGGCGCGATCCTGGTGGTGTCGGCGGCTGATGGCCCGATGCCGCAGACGCGCGAGCACATCCTGCTGGCGCGTCAGGTTGGCGTGCCGTACATCATCGTCTTCATGAACAAGTGCGACATGGTCGACGACGAAGAGCTGCTTGAGCTCGTCGAGATGGAAGTGCGTGAGCTGCTGTCGAAGTACGACTTCCCGGGTGATGACATTCCCATCGTCAAGGGATCGGCGCTGAAGGCGATCGAGGGCGACAAGGGCGAGCTCGGCGAAGGCGCCATCATGAAACTGGCCGAGGCGCTCGACAGCTACATCCCGACGCCGGAGCGCGCGATCGACAAGCCCTTCCTGCTGCCGATCGAAGACGTGTTCTCGATCTCGGGCCGCGGCACCGTGGTTACGGGCCGGGTTGAGCGTGGCATCGTCAAGGTTGGTGAAGAAGTCGAAATCGTCGGCATCAAGCCCACGGTCAAGACCATCTGCACCGGCGTCGAAATGTTCCGCAAGCTGCTCGATCAGGGTCAGGCGGGCGACAACGTTGGCGTGCTGCTGCGCGGCACCAAGCGTGAAGATGTCGAGCGTGGTCAGGTGCTGTGCAAGCCGGGTTCGATCAAGCCGCACACCCACTTCACCGGCGAAGTGTATGTGCTGTCGAAAGAAGAGGGTGGTCGCCATACGCCGTTCTTCAACAACTATCGTCCGCAGTTCTATTTCCGTACGACCGACGTGACCGGTTCGATCGCGCTGCCGGAAGGTACCGAGATGGTCATGCCGGGCGACAACGTGTCGATCACCGTCAAGCTGATGGCGCCGATCGCCATGGAAGAAGGTCTGCGTTTCGCGATCCGCGAAGGCGGTCGTACCGTCGGCGCCGGTGTCGTCGCCAAAATCATCGAGTAATTGCTTGCTGTCGTAGCAATTGCTTGATCGGCAGGCGCCCTGTTCATACGGGGCGCCTTGTAGTCTCTGCTGCAGGGGTATAGCTCAATTGGCAGAGCGTCGGTCTCCAAAACCGAAGGTTGGGGGTTCGATTCCCTCTGCCCCTGCCACTCCTTTCCGGATATTCATATCTCGATGGCCGATAAGTTGAAGTTTGCGCTGGCTCTCGCCCTGGTTGCGGCCGGTGTGGTCGGCTTCTACCTGCTTTCGGAGCAGGCGTTGGTGCTGCGCGTGCTGTCCGTCCTGGCTGGTGTTGCGGCTGGCGTAGCGGTCGCTTGGCAATCGGAGCCTGGTCGCCGTTTTGCCGAGTTCGCGCGCGAGTCGATTACCGAGGCCAAGAAAGTCGTGTGGCCTTCGCGCAAGGAAACGGTCCAGACAACCGGCATGGTGTTCGTCTTCGCGGTGGTGATGGCGATTTTTTTGTGGCTGACCGATAAAAGCCTCGAGTGGGTCCTTTATGACCTCGTTCTGGGGTGGAAGTAATCATGACGAAGCGCTGGTACGTGGTGCATGCCTATTCGGGCTTCGAGAAGTCTGTCCAACGCGCGCTGATCGAGCGGGTCGCGCGTGCCGGAATGCAGGATTCATTCGGGCAGATTCTCGTGCCCGTCGAAGAAGTTATTGAAATGAAAAGTGGTCAGAAAAGCATTTCCGAGCGGAAGTTCTTTCCTGGCTATGTGCTCGTCGAAATGGACATGAATGACGAGTCCTGGCATCTGGTCAAGTCGACGCCGAAGGTCACGGGTTTTGTCGGCGGAACGGCCAATAAACCCACCCCGATTTCCGAAAAGGAAGTCGAAAAGATCATGCAGCAGATGCAGGAAGGCGTCGATAAGCCGCGTCCCAAGGTGCTGTGGGAAATGGGCGAAGTCGTGCGCGTCAAGGAAGGTCCGTTCACCGATTTTCACGGTTCGGTGGAAGACGTCAATTACGACAAGAGCAAGTTGCGTGTGATGGTGACCATCTTCGGTCGCGCTACGCCGGTTGAACTCGATTTCAGTCAGGTCGAAAAAACCTGATGAAGGTGGGCCAGACGGCCCGTAAATGTCCGCGTAAGGCGGACTAAAGCGAGGAGCGCCGGCGCTGCCGGCGCGCTTGTACTCAAAACAGGAGCTATTCGCAATGGCGAAGAAAATCACCGGCTATATCAAGCTGCAAGTGCCAGCTGGTAAGGCCAACCCCAGCCCCCCGATCGGCCCGGCGCTGGGTCAGCGCGGTCTGAACATCATGGAATTCTGCAAGGCGTTCAACGCCAAGACCCAGGGCCTCGAGCCCGGTCTGCCGATTCCCGTGGTGATCACTGCGTACGCGGACAAGAGCTTCACGTTCATCATGAAGACCCCGCCGGCGACCATTCTGATCAAGAAGGCCGCCAAGATCACGAAGGGTTCGCCAAAGCCGCATACCGACAAGGTCGGCTCGATCACCCGTGCCCAGGTTGAAGAAATTGCCACGGCCAAGATGCCTGATCTGACCGCTGGCGACATGGAGGCTGCCGTGCGCACCATCGCCGGTTCCGCTCGCAGCATGGGCATTACCGTGGAGGGTCTGTAATCATGGCCAAGCTTTCGAAGCGTGTTCAGGCGCTGCGCGCCAAGGTTGACCGCAACCGTGTCTATCCGATCGCCGATGCACTTGCCCTGGTGAAGGAATGTGCAACCGCCAAATTTGACGAATCGGTCGATATCGCCGTCAATCTTGGCGTCGATGCGCGCAAGTCCGACCAGGTCGTGCGTGGTTCCGTGGTGTTGCCTGCCGGTACTGGCAAGAGCGTGCGCGTCGCGGTGTTCGCCCAGGGCGACAAGGCTGAAGCCGCGCGTGCGGCTGGCGCTGACGTCGTCGGCTTTGAGGATCTCGCCGAACAGGTGAAGGGCGGTACGATCGATTTCGACCTCTGCATCGCCACGCCGGACGCCATGCGCGTCGTCGGTCAGCTCGGTCAGATCCTCGGTCCGCGCGGTCTGATGCCGAACCCGAAGGTCGGTACCGTGACCATGGATGTCACTACCGCGGTCAAGAATGCCAAGGCTGGTCAGGTTCAGTACCGCACCGACAAGGCCGGTATCGTGCATGCCACGATCGGCCGTGCTTCGTTCTCCGTCGAATCGCTGCAGCAGAACCTTGGTGCCTTGGTCGAGGCGCTGGTGAAGGCCAAGCCTGCCGCGTCGAAGGGTGTTTACCTGCGCCGCGTCGCGGTGTCGAGCACCATGGGTTCGGGCGTTCGCGTCGAGCCGTCGAGCATCAACGCAGCCTGAAAAGGCTGAACAAGAACTTTGGGACGCTCCGGGGCTTCGGTCTCGGAGCGGATCGTCAAAGACCGCAGGTGCGTTCACTTCGGTGAACGCTTAAGCGTCCTAGGATGGCCTGCGCAGACGGTGTGCCCAGAACAGGATTTTGGCTGATTCGTCAGCCGCGCTCCTGATCCAGGTCGCCGTGGGTGCGAATCGCAGTTTGCGGTTCGCGTGTGGACTTGAAAGGAGGAAAGGCCCGTGGGTCTCAATCTCGATGACAAGAAAGCCGTAGTGGCAGAGGTGTCGGCACGAGTGGCCAACGCTCAGACCATCGCGGTGGCCGAGTATCGCGGCATTGAAGTGGGTGATCTCACTGTGCTGCGTGCGAAGGCCCGCGAATCTGGCGTTTACCTGCGCGTGTTGAAAAACACCCTGGTGCGCCGCGCGATCGCCGAAACCCCGTTTGCCGGGTTGTCGGACCAGCTGGTTGGTCCGCTGATTTACGGCATCTCGGAAGATCCGGTTGCTGCAGCCAAGGTGCTCAATGACTTCGCCAAGGGTAACGACAAGCTGGTGCTGAAGGCCGGTTCCTTTTCGGGCAAGACGCTCGACAAGGCCGCTCTGCAGGCCCTCGCGTCCATCCCGGGTCGCGAACAGTTGCTCGCCATGCTGCTGGGTGTGATGCAGGCGCCGGTTTCCGGCTTCGCTTGCACGCTGGCTGCCCTCGCGAAGAAGCGCGAGGAAGAAGCGGCTGCCGCCTGACCGTTTTCTGCAAAGTTTTCGATTTAGGAGTGATTTAAGATGGCAATCAGCAAAGAAGACATCCTCGAAGCCGTTGGCGCGATGACGGTGATGGACCTGAACGACCTGGTCAAGGCGTTCGAAGAGAAGTTCGGCGTATCCGCTGCCTCGATGGCCGTGGCCGCCCCGGGCGCCGGCGCCGCTGCTGCGGTCGTTGAAGAGAAGACCGAATTCGACGTGATCCTGCTCGCCGCCGGCGAGAAGAAGGTCGAGGCGATCAAGGTTGTGCGTGCAGCGACCGGCCTGGGTCTGAAAGAAGCCAAGGACCTGGTTGACGGCGCGCCGAAGCCCGTCAAGGAAGGCATCTCGAAGGCCGACGCGGAAGCGATCAAGAAGCAGCTGGAAGACGCCGGCGCGAAGGTCGAGATCAAGTAATACCCGGTGGTTTTTCGGGGCTGGCGCTCTTCGGAGCGCCGGCCCTTTCTTGCTTTCTAACGCCAAGAAGCCAGAACCCAGTGCGAGTGAGCTTGTCCAAAAAAGTCTCGCCTGGCCCGTATCTGACGGGGCGCTGTGTTCTGTCTCTTTGACGTCCGACCTCTACCCGGAGCATCCATGGCGTATTCCTACACCGAAAAGAAACGTATCCGCAAGAGCTTCGCCAAACGCGCGGCAGTGCTGAACGTCCCTTTCCTCCTTGCCACCCAGATCGAATCCTTCGCGGCTTTCCTGCAGGCGGAAACTCCGCCGCTGACGCGCTTGAACCAAGGCCTCCAGGCCGCGTTCACGTCGATTTTCCCGATTGTCAGCCATAGTGGTAACGCGCGGCTGGAGTTCGTCCAGTTCATGCTCGGCGAACCCGCGTTCGACGTAAAGGAATGCCAGCAGCGCGGGCTTACCTTCGCCTCGCCGCTGCGTGCGCGTGTGCGGCTGGTGATCCTTGATCGCGATGCGCCCAAGGAGACGGTGAAGGAAGTCAAGGAGCAGGAAGTCTACATGGGCGAAATTCCGCTCATGACGTCCACAGGTTCATTTGTGATCAACGGCACCGAACGGGTCATCGTTTCGCAGTTGCACCGTTCCCCGGGCGTGTTCTTCGAGCACGATCGCGGCAAGACCCACTCCTCTGGCAAGCTGCTGTTCTCGGCGCGCATCATCCCCTACCGCGGTTCGTGGCTCGATTTCGAATTTGATCCGAAGGACTGCCTGTTCTTCCGGGTTGACCGTCGCCGCAAGATGCCTGCGACGATCCTGCTGCGCGCGATCGGCATGACGCCCGAGCAGATTCTGGAAACTTTCCACGACTTCGATGCGTTCCACCTCGGTGCTAACGACATTGCATTCGAAGTGGTTCCCGACCGGCTGCGCGGTGACGTAGCGAAGTTCGACATCACTGACGCCACCGGCAACGTGATCGTGGCGCGCGACAAGCGCATCACGGCCAAGCATATTCGCGACCTTGATCAGGCTGGCGTCAAGACGATCAGCGTTCCCGACGATTTCCTGCTGGGACGTATTGTGGCACGCAACGTCGTAGACGCCGAGACCGGCGAGATCGTCGCGCGTGCTAACGACGAGATCACTGAGGATCTGCTTGGCAAGCTGCGCGACGCCGGCGTCAAAGACCTGCTGACGCTCTACGTCAATGACCTCGATCGCGGCCCCTACATCTCGCAGACCTTGCGCATCGACGAGACGGCTGATCAGTGGGCTGCGCGTGTCGCGATCTACCGCATGATGCGCCCGGGCGAGCCGCCCACCGAAGAGGCCGTCGAGGCCCTGTTCCAGGGGCTGTTCTACGCCGAAGAGCGCTACGACCTGTCGTCGGTCGGCCGTATGAAATTCAATCGTCGTGCGTACCCCGAGAAGATCGAGGACAAGGCGCCGGCCTGGCTCAAGCGCTTTTACGCAAGCGTCGGCCAGCGTGGCGAGGAAGGCCCGGCGACACTGTCGAACGAGGACATCCTTGCGGTGATCGGCGTGCTCGTCGAACTGCGTAATGGCCGCGGCGAAATCGACGATATCGACCACCTCGGCAACCGTCGTGTGCGTTCGGTCGGTGAGTTGGCCGAAAACCAGTTCCGTGCCGGTCTGGTGCGCGTCGAGCGCGCGGTGAAGGAGCGCCTGTCACAGGCCGAATCCGACAACCTGATGCCGCACGACCTGATCAACGCGAAGCCGATCTCCGCGGCGATCAAGGAATTCTTCGGCTCCAGCCAGCTGTCGCAGTTCATGGACCAGACCAATCCGCTGTCCGAGATCACGCACAAGCGTCGTGTCTCGGCCCTCGGCCCGGGTGGTCTGACGCGCGAGCGCGCCGGATTTGAGGTTCGCGACGTGCATCCGACGCATTACGGTCGTGTATGCCCGATTGAGACCCCTGAAGGTCCGAACATCGGTCTGATCAACTCGCTCGCGGTGTACGCGCAGACGAACCGCCACGGCTTCCTGGAAACGCCGTACCGCAAGGTGGTCGACGGTACGGTCACCGACCAGATCGATTTCCTCTCCGCGATTGAGGAGGGGCAGTACGTGATCGCCCAGGCGAACGCTGAAATCGGCGAAGACGGCACGTTGCTGGGCGACCTCGTGTCCTGCCGCCACAAAGGTGAATTCGCCCTGTCGACCGCGGACCAGGTTCAGTACATGGACGTCGCGCCGGGCCAGATCGTGTCGGTCGCGGCCTCGCTGATCCCGTTCCTTGAACACGACGACGCAAACCGCGCGTTGATGGGCGCGAACATGCAGCGCCAGGCGGTTCCGTGCCTGCGGCCCGAAAAGCCGCTGGTCGGCACCGGTATCGAACGCACCGTTGCGGTTGACTCGGGTACGGCGGTTCAGGCGATGCGCGGTGGCATGGTTGACTACGTCGATGCGAACCGGATCGTGGTGCGTGTTAACGACGATGAAACCCTCGCGGGCGAAGTCGGCGTGGACATCTACAACATGATCAAATACACGCGTTCGAACCAGAACACGAATATCAACCAGCGTCCGATCGTCAGGGTCGGCGACCTCATCGGCAAGGGCGATGTCATCGCCGACGGCGCCTCGACCGACCTCGGCGAACTGGCACTTGGCCAGAACATGCTGGTCGCGTTCATGCCGTGGAACGGCTACAACTTCGAGGATTCGATCCTCATCTCCGAGCGCGTCGTTGCCGAAGACCGTTTCACTTCGATCCACATCGAGGAGCTGACGGTTGTTGCACGTGATACCAAGCTTGGACCCGAGGAAATCACCCGCGACATCGCGTCGCTCGGCGAAGCGCAGCTGTCGCGCCTCGACGAATCCGGCATCGTGTATATCGGCGCCGAAGTAGACGCCGGCGATGTGCTGGTCGGCAAGGTCACGCCGAAGGGCGAAACCCAGTTGACCCCGGAAGAGAAGCTGCTGCGTGCGATTTTTGGCGAGAAGGCCTCCGACGTAAAGGACACCTCGCTGCGCGTGCCGTCGGGCATGAATGGCACGGTGATCGACGTCCAGGTGTTCACGCGCGAAGGCATCGAGCGTGACAAACGTGCGCAGAGCATCATCGACGACATGCTGCGCAGCTTCAAGACCGACCTCGCCGATCAGATGCGCATCGTCGAACGCGATGCGTTCGCGCGTATCCGTCGCCTGATTTCTGGCCAGAAGGCCAACGGCGGGCCGAAGAAGCTCGTGAAGGGCACGCCGATTACCGGCGAATACCTAGATTCGCTCGAGTTCTATCACTGGTTCGACATCCGCATGGCGGACGAGGAGCTTGCGGCGCAGCTTGAAGCGATCCGTGAAGGTCTGGAGAAGACCCGCAAGGACTTCGAGCAAGCCTTCGAGATCAAGAAGAAGAAGCTCACCCAGGGTGACGAGTTGCCCCCGGGCGTGCAGAAGATGGTCAAGGTCTATCTGGCCGTGAAGCGCCGCCTGCAGCCTGGTGACAAGATGGCCGGTCGTCACGGTAACAAGGGTGTCGTTTCGCGGATCGTGCCGGTCGAAGACATGCCGCACATGGAAGACGGCACGCCGGTCGATATCGTGCTGAACCCGCTCGGCGTGCCGTCGCGGATGAACATCGGTCAGATTCTCGAAACCCACCTGGGCTGGGCGGCCAAAGCACTCGGCAACAAGATCGGGGCGATGTTGCGCGCCGATGCAACTGCGGCGGAAGTCCGCAGCCTGCTCACGCACATCTATAACGATAACGGTAAGCCTGAGCAAATCGACGGCCTCGAGGACAAGGAAGTTATCGAACTCGCCTCGAACCTGGTCAAGGGTGTACCGTTCGCCACGCCGGTGTTCGACGGGGCGAAGGAAGAGGAAATCGAGGCGATGTTCGCACTCGCGGGCATTTCCTCCGGTGGTCAGGTCACTCTTTACGACGGACGCACGGGTGAGGCCTTCGACCGCCAGGTCACCGTTGGCTACAAACACGTGTTGAAGCTGCATCACCTGGTCGACGACAAGATGCATGCGCGTTCCACCGGTCCGTACTCGCTCGTGACCCAGCAGCCGCTGGGCGGCAAGGCGCAGTTCGGTGGCCAGCGCTTCGGCGAAATGGAAGTCTGGGCGCTCGAGGCTTACGGCGCGGCCTACACGCTGCAGGAAATGCTGACCGTCAAGTCGGATGACGTGACCGGCCGGACCAAGGTGTACGAAAGCATCGTCAAGGGCGAGCACAAGATCGACGCGGGCATGCCCGAGTCCTTCAACGTGCTGGTAAAGGAAATCCGCTCCCTTGCCATCGACATCGATCTGGACAGCTACTGAACCGGGTGTATGCCCACAACGCACCCCCGGATGGAGTGATACATGAAAAGCCTGCTCGCTGACCTGTTCAAGCAAACCCTGCCGAACGAAGACCAGTTCGACGCGATTACCATCGGCCTCGCGTCGCCGGACAAGATCCGCTCGTGGTCGTATGGTGAAGTCAAGAAGCCCGAAACCATCAACTACCGCACCTTCAAGCCCGAGCGTGACGGTCTGTTCTGCGCCAAAATCTTCGGGCCGGTAAAGGACTATGAGTGCTTGTGCGGTAAGTACAAGCGCCTCAAGCACCGTGGTGTGATCTGCGAAAAGTGCGGTGTCGAAGTCACCCTTTCGAAAGTGCGCCGCGAGCGCATGGCGCACATCGAACTGGCCAGTCCGACCGCCCATATCTGGTTCCTGAAGAGCTTGCCGAGCCGCCTCGGCATGGTGCTCGACATGACGCTGCGCGATATCGAACGCGTGCTGTACTTTGAGGCATTCGTGGTTGTCGAGCCGGGCATGACCCCGCTCAATCGTGCCCAGCTGCTCACCGAGGATGACTATCTCGCGAAGGTGGAAGAGTATGGCGATGACTTCGACGCGCTGATGGGCGCCGAAGGTATTCGCGGTCTGCTGCGCACTCTCGACATCCAGCTCGAAATCGAGAAACTGCGCGGCGATCTCGAAACCACCAATTCCGAAGCGAAGATCAAGAAGTACTCCAAGCGTCTGAAGGTGCTTGAGGCCTTCCAGCAGTCGGGCATCAAGCCCGAGTGGATGATCCTCGAAGTGCTGCCGGTGCTGCCGCCCGATCTGCGCCCGCTGGTGCCGCTGGATGGCGGTCGCTTCGCGACTTCCGATCTGAACGATCTGTACCGTCGCGTCATCAACCGTAACAACCGACTCAAGCGGCTGCTTGAGCTCAAGGCGCCCGAAATCATCGTGCGCAATGAGAAGCGCATGCTGCAGGAGTCGGTCGATTCGCTGCTCGATAACGGCCGCCGCGGCAAGGCGATGACCGGTGCGAACAAGCGTCCGCTGAAGTCTCTCGCAGACATGATCAAGGGCAAGGGCGGCCGCTTCCGTCAGAATCTGCTGGGCAAGCGCGTCGACTACTCTGGCCGTTCGGTCATCGTGGTCGGTCCGCAACTCAAGCTGCACCAGTGCGGCCTGCCGAAGCTGATGGCGCTTGAGCTGTTTAAGCCCTTCATCTTCAACAAGCTCGAACTGATGGGGTTGGCGACGACCATCAAGCAGGCGAAGAAGATGGTCGAGAGCCAGGAGCCCGTGGTGTGGGACATCCTGGAAGAAGTCATTCGCGAGCATCCGGTGATGCTGAACCGCGCGCCGACGCTGCACCGTCTCGGTATACAGGCCTTCGAACCTGTGCTGATCGAAGGCAAGGCGATCCAACTGCATCCGCTGGTCTGCGTCGCGTTCAACGCCGACTTCGACGGCGACCAGATGGCCGTGCACGTTCCGCTGTCGCTGGAAGCGCAGATGGAAGCGCGCACGCTGATGCTTGCATCGAACAACGTGCTGTCGCCCGCTAACGGTGAGCCGATCATCGTCCCGTCGCAGGACATCGTACTCGGCCTTTATTACGCGACGCGCGAAGGCGTGAATGTCGTTGGCGAAGGCATGGCATTCTCCGATGTCGGTGAATTGAAGCGTGCCTACGAGTCGAAGCAGCTGTCGCTTCACGCCCGTGTGTCGGTGCGTCTGAAGGAAGTCGAGGTTGGTGCCGACGGCGAGCGGCGCGAGAAGGTATCGCGTTACAACACCACAGCCGGCCGTGCGATCCTGTCCGAAATCCTGCCTCCTGGCCTGCCCTTCAGCGTCATCGACAAGCCGTTGAAGAAGAAGGAAATCTCGAGGCTCATCAACGCCTCCTTCCGTCGCTGCGGTCTGAAGGAAACGGTTGTCTTCGCGGATAAGCTGATGCAATTCGGTTTCCGTCTGGCGACCCGTGCCGGTATCTCGATCGCGGTCAAGGACATGCTGGTGCCCAAGCAGAAGGACACACTGATCCATGCCGCCGAGCAGGAAGTCAAAGAGATCGCGCGTCAGTACACTTCGGGCCTCGTGACCGACGGCGAACGCTACAACAAGGTCGTCGATATCTGGGGGCGTGCAGGTGATCAAGTCGCGAAGGCGATGATGGACCAGCTCGGCCAGGAAGACGTCGTCAACCGCAATGGCGAGACGGTCAAGCAGGAGTCGTTCAACTCCATCTACATGATGGCCGACTCGGGCGCGCGCGGTTCGGCCGCACAGATCCGTCAGCTTGCCGGGATGCGCGGTCTAATGGCGAAGCCGGACGGCTCGATTATCGAAACGCCGATTACGACGAACTTCCGCGAAGGCCTGAACGTTCTGCAGTACTTCATCTCGACGCACGGCGCACGTAAGGGTCTGGCGGACACGGCACTGAAGACGGCGAACTCCGGTTATCTGACCCGTCGTCTGGTGGATGTGACGCAGGATCTTGTCGTCACTGAAGACGATTGCGGCACTCGTGGCGGCTTCGTCATGAAGGCCCTGATCGAGGGGGGTGAGGTCATTGAGGCGCTGCGCGAACGGATTCTCGGTCGCGTGAGTGCCGAGGATGTCGTCAATCCCGATTCGCAGGAAACAGTCATTGAAGCCGGCTCTTTGCTCGACGAGGATGCGGTTGACCTGATCGAGAGCCTCGGCATTGACGAAGTCAAGGTGCGTACAGCACTCACCTGCGAGACCCGTTACGGCTTGTGCGGCAAGTGTTACGGTCGCGACTTGGGACGTGGTTCCCTGGTCAACGTCGGTGAAGCGGTTGGCGTCATCGCCGCACAGTCGATCGGTGAGCCGGGTACCCAGCTGACCATGCGGACGTTCCACGTCGGTGGCGCGGCATCCCGGGCAGCGGCGGCGAGTGGTGTCGAGTCGAAGTCGTCAGGCACCGTGCGTTTTGCAGGGAACATGCGCTACGTCTCCAACGTCAAGGGTGAAAAGGTCATCATCGCCCGCTCGGCGGAGATTGTCGTTGCCGACGACATGGGGCGTGAGCGCGAGCGTCACAAGCTGCCCTACGGTGCGACGCTGCTGGTTGACGATGGTGCGCCCATCAAGGCGGGCGTAATGCTTGCGACGTGGGATCCGCATACCCGGCCGATCGTTACCGAGTATTCGGGTACGGTGAAGTTCGAGAACGTCGAGGAAGGCGCGACGGTTGCCAAGCAGATCGACGAGGTAACCGGCCTGTCGACTCTGGTCGTCATCGACGGAAAGCGCCGCAGCAGCGGTGCGTCGACCAAGGGTGTGCGCCCACAGGTCAAGCTGCTCGACGAGAGCGGCGAAGAAGTCAAGATCGCCGGCACCGATCACTCGGTGGCAATCACCTTCCAGGTTGGGTCGCTGATTACCGTAAAGGACGGTCAGGCGATCGGTGTCGGTGACATCCTCGCGCGCATTCCGCAGGAGTCGGCGAAAACCCGCGACATTACCGGCGGTCTGCCGCGTGTTGCGGAACTCTTCGAAGCCCGTCCGCCGAAGGACGCCGGCGTGCTCGCCGAATTCACGGGCACCGTGTCGTTCGGCAAGGACACGAAAGGCAAGCAGCGCCTGGTGATTACCGAGGCCGATGGCACCGCTCACGAGTTCCTGATTCCGAAGGACAAGCATGTTATGGTCCATGATGGTCAGGTCGTCAATAAGGGCGAACTGATTGTGGATGGCCCGGCAGATCCTCACGACATCTTGCGCCTGCAGGGTATCGAGGCACTGGCCCGCTACATCATCGACGAAGTTCAGGATGTCTACCGCTTGCAGGGTGTGAAGATCAACGACAAGCACATCGAAGTGATCGTCCGCCAAATGTTGCGCCGAGTAGTCATCAATGACTCCGGGGATAGCCGTTTCATTCGCGAGGAACAGGTCGAGCGTTCGGAAGTGCTGGACGAGAACGATCGCATCGAGGGGGAGGGAAAACTGGCCGCGCAGTACCAGAACGTGCTCCTCGGTATCACCAAGGCTTCGCTGTCAACGGACTCGTTTATCTCCGCGGCTTCTTTCCAGGAGACGACGCGGGTACTGACCGAAGCGGCGATCATGGGCAAGCGCGACGAATTGCGCGGCCTCAAGGAAAACGTCATCGTCGGCCGACTGATTCCCGCCGGTACGGGTATGGCGTATCACCGCAACCGCCGCGCACAGTCGGCGGGCGAAGATCTTGCCGCCGAGCACGCGTGGGCGGCAATGCAGGAACAACCGTCGGAAGTGCCCGACGGCGTGTCGCAAGATGTGCAGGCCGGTTGACTTTTGCCGGCTTGTCGGGATAACATCCGGCCTCTTTTTGTGGACTGACCAATCGTAGTCAGTCGCAGCCGGAATCAACCGCCCGGGGCGTCCTGTTGCGTCGCCCCGGTATAATGGAAAATTCTCAAGCTATGCCAACAATTAATCAGCTCGTCCGCAAGCCGCGGCAACTTGCAGTGGTCAAAAGCAAAGTGCCGGCGCTTGATGCCTGCCCGCAGAAGCGTGGCGTGTGCACCCGTGTCTATACAACGACCCCGAAGAAGCCGAACTCGGCGCTGCGTAAAGTGGCCAAGGTTCGTCTGACCAACGGTTTCGAGGTTATCTCTTATATCGGTGGTGAAGGTCACAACCTTCAGGAGCACTCGGTGGTCCTGATTCGCGGTGGCCGGGTAAAGGACTTGCCGGGTGTCCGTTATCACATCGTGCGTGGCTCGCTTGACTTGCAGGGCGTCAAGGACCGCAAGCAGTCCCGCTCCAAGTACGGCGCCAAGCGCCCGAAGAAAGCCTAATTGTCGGCATTCAGAAATAGCTAGAGGTTTACATGCCACGTCGTCGCGAAGTACCCAAGCGTGAAATTCTGCCGGATCCGAAATTCGGTTCGCAGGATGTTTCCAAGTTCATTAACGTGATCATGCAGGCAGGCAAGAAGTCGGTTGCTGAGCGCATTGTTTACGGTGCGTTCGCGCACATCTCCGGCAAGGCAGGGAAGGATCCGCTCGAGGTTTTCTCGTCGGCGGTCGCCAACGTCAAGCCGGTTGTGGAAGTGAAGAGCCGCCGCGTCGGCGGTGCGAACTATCAGGTTCCGGTCGAAGTGCGCCCGTCGCGTCGTATGGCGCTGTCGATGCGTTGGCTGCGCGAGGCGGCTCGCAAGCGTGCCGAGAAGTCGATGGCGCAGCGCCTGGCTGGCGAGTTGCTCGAGGCGGCTGAAGGGCGCGGATCTGCCATGAAGAAGCGCGAAGAAGTGCATCGCATGGCCGAGGCGAACAAGGCCTTCTCCCACTACCGCTTCTGAGGTTTTCAGGCGGTGGTTAATCGGGCCCTTGCAAGGGCTCGATTGTTTTGTAACAAGACACTTGGACTTTCGCGCCTTGGCGCGAATTCTGAAAGGCAGGAAAAACCGTGGCTCGCAAGACTCCTATTGAGCGTTACCGCAATATCGGTATCTCGGCTCACATCGACGCCGGCAAGACAACGACGACCGAGCGCATTCTTTTTTACACCGGCGTGAACCACAAGATCGGTGAGGTTCATGATGGCGCTGCGACCATGGACTGGATGGAGCAGGAGCAGGAGCGGGGTATCACGATTACCTCGGCTGCAACGACCTGCTTCTGGAAGGGTATGGATCTTTCCTATCCTGAGCATCGCTTCAATATCATCGATACTCCGGGGCACGTGGACTTCACGATTGAAGTCGAGCGCTCGATGCGTGTTCTCGATGGTGCTTGCATGGTGTACTGCGCGGTCGGTGGTGTGCAGCCGCAGTCTGAGACCGTGTGGCGTCAGGCGACCAAGTACAAGGTTCCGCGTCTCGCGTTCGTGAACAAAATGGACCGTCAGGGCGCGAACTTCTTCAAGGTCGTTGAGCAGATGAAGACGCGTCTCAAGGCGAACCCCGTGCCGATCGTGATTCCGATCGGTGCCGAGGAGTTGTTCGCCGGTGTCGTGGATCTGGTTCGTATGAAGGCTATCTACTGGGATGAGGCATCTCAGGGAATGAAGTTCGACTATCGCGAGATTCCGGCCGAGCTAAAGGCAACCGCCGACGAGTGGCGCGAAAAGATGGTTGAGGCGGCGGCCGAAGCAAGCGAAGATCTGATGAACGAGTATCTCGAGAACGGCGATCTGTCGGCCGAGAAGATCGTCGCGGGTCTGCGCGCCCGTACCATCGCGTGTGAAATTCAGCCGATGCTCTGCGGTACGGCCTTCAAGAACAAGGGCGTGCAGCGTATGCTTGACGCCGTCATCGAATTGCTGCCGTCTCCGGTCGATATTCCGCCTGTTTCGGGTACCGATGATTACGAGAAGCCGGTTTTCCGGAAGGCGGACGATTCGGAGAAGTTTGCGGCGCTGGCATTTAAGCTTATGACTGACCCGTTCGTGGGGCAGCTGACTTTCGTGCGCGTGTATTCCGGTGTGCTGGCCTCGGGCGAAACTGTGTTGAACTCGGTTAAGGGCAAGAAGGAGCGCATTGGCCGGATTCTGCAGATGCACGCCAACGAGCGTCAGGAGATCAAGGAAGTGCTCGCAGGCGATATCGCGGCGTGTGTGGGTTTGAAGGAAGTGACCACGGGTGAGACGCTGTGCGATCCCTCGGCGCCGATCATCCTTGAGCGCATGATTTTTCCCGAGCCGGTGATTCACGTTGCAGTGGAGCCCAAGACGAAGGGCGACCAGGAAAAGATGGGTATCGCGCTGGGTCGTCTGGCTGCTGAGGATCCGTCTTTCCGCGTTCGTTCGGACGAAGAGTCCGGTCAGACCATCATCTCGGGTATGGGTGAGTTGCACCTTGAGATTCTGGTTGACCGCATGCGTCGTGAGTTCAACGTCGAGGCTACGGTCGGCGCTCCGCAGGTTGCGTATCGTGAGGCGATTCGCAAGGCTGTCGAGCAGGAAGGCAAATTCGTCAAGCAGTCCGGCGGCCGTGGACAATTCGGTCATGTGTGGATCAAGCTCGAGCCGAACGAAGCGGGCAAGGGCTATGAGTTTGTGGACGCGATCAAGGGCGGCGTCGTGCCCCGCGAGTACATTCCGGCGGTTGACAAGGGCTTGCAGGAGACGCTGCCGAACGGCGTGCTCGCCGGCTTCCCGGTGGTCGATGTGAAGGTCACTCTGTTCGACGGTTCGTATCACGACGTCGACTCGAACGAGAATGCGTTCAAGATGGCTGCATCAATGGCGTTCAAGGACGCTATGCGCAAGGCTAGTCCTGTTCTGCTCGAGCCGATGATGGCGGTGGAGGTCGAGACGCCCGAAGATTACATGGGTAACGTCATGGGTGATCTGTCCGGTCGTCGCGGAATCGTTCTCGGTATGGATGACATCGCCGGCGGTACGAAGGCGATCAAGGCTGAGGTGCCGCTGGCCGAAATGTTTGGCTACGCCACGCAGTTGCGTTCGCTGTCGCAAGGGCGGGCAACGTACTCGATGGAATTCAAGCACTATTCCGAAGCGCCCAAGAGCGTCGCGGAAGCAGTGATCAATAATCGTAGCAAGTAATGAACTGAAGCGAGGATTCACACAATGGCTAAGGGTAAGTTTGAGCGGACGAAACCGCACGTAAACGTTGGGACGATCGGCCACGTTGACCATGGCAAGACGACCCTGACGGCAGCGATCACGACGATTCTGTCGTCGAAATTCGGCGGCGAGGCGAAGGCCTACGACCAGATCGACGCGGCGCCGGAAGAAAAGGCGCGCGGCATCACGATCAACACCGCGCACGTCGAGTACGAAACGGCTGCGCGTCACTACGCGCACGTGGATTGCCCGGGTCACGCCGACTACGTGAAGAACATGATTACCGGTGCGGCGCAGATGGACGGCGCGATCCTGGTGGTGTCGGCTGCTGACGGCCCGATGCCGCAGACGCGCGAGCACATCCTGCTGGCGCGTCAGGTTGGCGTGCCGTACATCATCGTCTTCATGAACAAGTGCGACATGGTCGACGACGAGGAGCTGCTTGAGCTCGTCGAGATGGAAGTGCGTGAGTTGTTGTCGAAGTACGACTTCCCGGGCGACGACATTCCCATCGTCAAGGGTTCCGCGCTGAAAGCGATCGAAGGCGACAAGGGCGAGCTCGGCGAAGGCGCCATCATGAAACTGGCCGAGGCGCTCGACAGCTACATCCCGACGCCGGAGCGCGCGATCGACAAGCCCTTCCTGCTGCCGATCGAAGACGTGTTCTCGATCTCCGGCCGCGGCACCGTGGTTACGGGTCGGGTTGAGCGCGGCATCGTCAAGGTTGGTGAAGAAGTCGAAATCGTGGGCATCAAGCCCACGGTCAAGACCATCTGCACCGGCGTCGAAATGTTCCGCAAGCTGCTCGATCAGGGTCAGGCGGGCGACAACGTTGGCGTGCTGCTGCGCGGCACCAAGCGTGAAGATGTCGAGCGTGGTCAGGTGCTGTGCAAGCCGGGTTCGATCAAGCCGCACACCCACTTCACCGGCGAAGTGTATGTGCTGTCGAAAGAAGAGGGTGGTCGCCATACGCCGTTCTTCAACAACTATCGTCCGCAGTTCTATTTCCGTACGACCGACGTGACTGGTTCGATCGCGCTACCGGAAGGTACCGAGATGGTCATGCCGGGTGACAACGTGTCGATCACCGTCAAGCTGATGGCGCCGATCGCCATGGAAGAAGGTCTGCGTTTCGCGATCCGCGAAGGCGGTCGTACCGTCGGCGCCGGTGTCGTTGCCAAAATCATCGAGTAATCGCTCGGATTAGTCCCCGGGGTGTCTAGCTCCGGGGTTTTTGCTCTTTCAGGATTAAAAAATGCAAAACCAGAAGATTCGCATCCGTCTGAAGGCGTTCGACTATCGTCTGATCGATCAGTCGGCACTTGAGATTGTCGATACCGCCAAGCGCACCGGCGCAGTGGTCCGTGGACCGGTTCCGCTGCCGACGCGCATCGAGCGTTTCGACCTTCTGCGTTCGCCGCACGTCAACAAGGCGTCGCGCGACCAGTTCGAAATCCGGACCCATCAACGGCTGATGGATATCATCGACCCGACTGACAAAACAGTCGATGCGCTGATGAAGCTCGACCTTCCGGCGGGCGTGGACGTCGAAATCAAGCTGCAATAAGTCCGCAACTCTTGCGGAATTTTGAAAAGGGCCGGTATAATCCGGCCTTTGCGTCTTTTGGCGTAATTACGTGATAGGGCCCGGTCAATCGTAACCGGGGATCAGGAGAAGAAAATGAGTCTAGGCCTTGTAGGGCGCAAGGTTGGCATGACTCGCATTTTCGCCGAGGACGGCCGTAGCGTTCCGGTGACTGTGCTTGACGTGTCCAATAATCGCGTGACCCAAGTCAAGACGCCTGAAAGCGACGGCTATGCCGCCGTTCAGGTGGCTTTTGGCAAGCGCCGTGCGAGTCGCGTTGGTAAGCCGCTCGCCGGTCATCTCGCCAAGGCCGGCGTTGAAGCCGGTCATACACTCCGTGAATTCAGTGTCGAGCCTGTCCAGTTGTCCAGTCTCAAGGCTGGCGACGTAATCGGTGTCGACCTCTTTGCTGTCGGTCAGAAGGTGGATGTCACCGGTACGTCGATTGGTAAAGGTTTCTCCGGGGTAATCAAGCGGCACAATTTCTCGTCGAACCGTGCCTCTCACGGTAACTCGGTGTCGCACAATTCGCCGGGTTCGATCGGTATGGCGCAGGACCCCGGGCGGGTGTTTCCTGGCAAGAAAATGGCTGGCCAATACGGCAACGTTACCCGCACGACCCAGAGTCTTGAGGTGGTGCGTGTCGATGTTGAGCGTCAGTTGCTCCTGATCAAGGGGGCTGTGCCTGGTTCGAAGGGCGGCGACGTGATCGTCCGTCCGGCGGTCAAGGCCCGTGGCTGAGCGAGGGCATGATGGAACTTAAACTATTGAATGATCAGGGCGTGCAGGCTTCAACGCTGCAGGCGTCTGATGCGCTTTTCGGGCGTGACTACAACGAGGCGCTGATTCATCAGGTCGTCGTTGCATATATGGCGAATGCCCGCTCGGGCAATCGTGCGCAGAAGGGGCGCTCCGAAGTTGCCAAGTCGACGCGCAAGCCGTGGCGCCAGAAAGGTACCGGGCGCGCGCGTGCCGGTATGGCATCCAGCCCGCTGTGGCGCGGGGGTGGTCGGATTTTCCCGAACTCGCCCGAAGAAAATTTTTCGCAGAAGCTGAACCGCAAGATGTATCGCGCCGGTGTGGCGTCGATCCTGTCGCAGCTTGCGCGCGAAGACCGTCTTGCTGTTGTCGAGAATTTCAGTATCGAGGCGCCCAAGACCAAGCTTCTGTCGCAGAAGCTCAAGGGTATGGGGCTTGACTCGGTGCTGGTGATTACCGATGAGTTCGATGAAAACCTGTTCCTGTCCTCGCGTAACCTGCATCGTGTGCTGGTGCTGGAAGTGAGCGAGGCGGATCCGGTGTCGCTGGTGCACTATGACAAGGTGATTGTCACCAAGGGTGCCCTTGCGAAGATGGAGGAGGCCTGGCAATGAGCGGATTCAGCCAAGAGCGTCTGATGCAGGTGCTGCTCGCGCCCCAGATCTCCGAAAAGGCGACTTACGTCGCCGACAAGAACGAGCAAGTTGTGTTCAAGGTCGTGTCGACAGCGACGAAACCCGAAGTGAAGGCGGCAGTCGAGCTGCTGTTCAAGGTTGAAGTCAAGTCGGTGCAGATTGCCAACGTCAAGGGCAAGGTCAAGCGCTTCGGGAAGATGACCGGTCGTCGCAAGGACTGGAAGAAGGCTTTCGTGTGCCTGAAGCCGGGCCAGGAAATCAACTTCGCGGCCGGGGAGTAAAAGTCATGGCACTGGTAAAACTCAAGCCTACATCCGCCGGTCGTCGCGCGATGGTCAAGGTGGTCAATGCGGACCTGTACAAAGGGCGCCCGCATGCCGCTCTGGTCGAAAAGCAGTCGAAGAATGCCGGCCGTAACAATAACGGTCACATTACCGTTCGCCACCAGGGTGGCGGTCACAAGCAGCACTACCGCTTGGTTGATTTTCGTCGCAACAAGGACGGCATCGTGGCGCGCGTCGAGCGTATCGAGTACGACCCGAACCGTTCGGCGAACATCGCCCTCATCTGTTACGCCGACGGCGAGCGTGCATACATCATCGCGCCGAAGGGCCTCGAGGTTGGTCAGCCCGTGATGAGCGGCGCGGAGGCGCCGATCAAGCCGGGTAACGTGCTACCCATTCGCAATATTCCTGTCGGCTCGACGATCCACTGCGTCGAAATGATGCCTGGCAAGGGTGCGCAGATCGCGCGCGCCGCCGGTACCTCCGTGCAGCTGCTGGCGCGCGAAGGTGCGTACGCGCAGATCCGTCTGCGTTCCGGTGAAGTGCGTCGGGTGCATGTCGAGTGCCGTGCCGCAATCGGCGTCGTAGGCAACGAAGAGCATGGTCTGCGCAAGATCGGCAAGGCTGGTGCGAACCGCTGGCGTGGCATTCGTCCGACCGTTCGCGGCGTGGCTATGAACCCGGTTGATCACCCGCACGGCGGCGGTGAAGGCCGCACCGGTGAGGGCGGCGTGCCGCGCAGCCCGTGGGGTCAGCCGGCGAAGGGTTATCGCACGCGCAGCAACAAGCGCACCGACACCATGATCGTGCAGCGTCGTCACAAGCGTTAAGGGGTAACAGATGGCACGTTCTATTAAAAAAGGCCCGTTTGTCGACGCGCACCTGCTGAAAAAGGTCGACGCCGTCCGGGTGAGCAATGACAAGCGCCCGATCAAGACGTGGTCGCGCCGTTCGACGGTGCTTCCGGATTTTGTCGGCCTGACGATTGCGGTCCACAACGGCCGCCAGCACGTTCCGGTGTTTGTGTCCGAAAACATGGTTGGTCACAAGCTCGGCGAGTTCGCGCTGACCCGTACGTTCAAGGGTCATGCTGCGAGCAAGAAGGCGAAGAGGTAAGGAGTCATCATGGAAACCAGAGCAATTCTCCGCGGCGTTCGCCTGTCGGCCCAGAAGGGTCGGCTGGTTGCGGACCAGGTGCGGGGCAGGCCGGTTGATCAGGCACTCAACATTCTCGCCTTCTCGCCGAAGAAGGGCGCGCAGATCATCCGCAAAGTAGTCGAGTCGGCGATCGCCAACGCCGAGCACAATGATGGCGCAGACATCGATACCCTGAAGGTCAAGACGATCTACGTCGAGGAAGGGACGTCGCTGAAGCGCTTTACCGCGCGGGCCAAGGGGCGGGGTAACCGCATCCTGAAGCCGACCTGCCACATCTACGTGACCGTCGGGGAATAAGGGGTATATATGGGTCAGAAAATTCATCCGACCGGATTCCGTCTAGCGGTCACTCGTGACTGGAGTTCGCGTTGGTTCGCTCCGAGCCGTGATTACTCCAAGATGTTGCTTGAGGATATCAAGGTTCGCGAGTTCCTGAAGAAGAAGCTCGCGCACGCTTCGGTCGGACGCATCATCATCGAGCGCCCTGCGAAGAACGCCCGCATCACGCTGTTCAGCGCCCGTCCCGGCGTTGTGATCGGCAAGAAGGGCGAAGACATTGAGCTGCTGAAGCGCGAACTGCAAAAGATCATGGGCGTGCCAGTGCACGTCAATATCGAGGAAGTTCGCAAGCCTGAAATCGATGCCAAGCTGATTGCTGATTCGATCGCGCAACAGCTTGAAAAGCGCATCATGTTCCGTCGCGCGATGAAACGCGCGATGCAGAACGCGATGCGCCTGGGTGCGCAAGGTATCAAAATCATGAGCGCCGGTCGTTTGAATGGCGCGGAAATTGCCCGTACCGAGTGGTATCGCGAAGGTCGTGTTCCGCTTCATACCCTGCGCGCGGATATCGACTATGGTGTTTCGGAGGCCAGTACGACCTACGGCATCATCGGTATCAAGGTGTGGGTTTATAAGGGTGAGATGCTCGGTCGGAATGAGCGTCCGGCCGTCGTGGAGAATGAAAACGAGGCGCGTCGCGGACGTCGCGCGCCACGTAATGATGCCGGTGACAACCGGGGCGCGAAGCGCCCGGCTCGTCGTGCCGGTGCCGATCAAGCCGATGCCGGAAAACGGACCAGGAAAGCGGGAGTAGACGATGCTGCAGCCGTCGAGAAGGAAGTATCGTAAGGAGCAGAAGGGCCGGAACACCGGCGTGGCAACGCGCGGTGCGAAGGTCAGCTTCGGCGAGTTCGGGCTCAAGGCTATCGGTCGTGGTCGACTGACGGCTCGTCAGATCGAGTCTGCGCGGCGTGCTATGACCCGTCACATCAAGCGTGGCGGTCGGATCTGGATCCGGATCTTCCCGGACAAGCCGATCTCCAAGAAGCCTGCCGAAGTACGGATGGGTAACGGTAAGGGCAACCCGGAGTACTGGGTCGCCGAGATCCAGCCGGGCAAGGTTCTGTATGAGATGGATGGTGTCGACGAAGCGCTGGCGCGCGAAGCGTTCCGGCTCGCTGCCGCGAAGCTGCCGCTGGAGACCGTTTTTGTTCACCGTCAACTGGGGTAAACATGAAAGCGAGTGAACTCCGCGCCAAGAGCGCCGGTGAATTGAATCAAGAGTTGCTCGAGCTGCTGAAGGCGCAGTTCTCGCTGCGCATGCAACTGGCAACGCAGCAGCTTGGCAATACGAGCCAACTCGGAAAGGTGCGCCGCGACATCGCGCGCGTGCGTACCCTTCTTCGGGAAAAGGCAGGGCAGAAATGAGCGAACAAATCGAAAAGGTCAGGCGGGCGCTCGTCGGCCGTGTTGTTAGCGACAAAATGCAGAACACGGTTACCGTGCTTGTGGAGCGTCGCGTAAAACACGAGTTGTACGGCAAGGTGATCACGCGCTCGGCGAAGTACCACGCTCACGTGGAAACGGGTGTCGCGGCCGCCGGTGATTTGGTTGAAATCGAAGAGTGTCGTCCGATTTCGAAGACCAAGTCGTGGCGGGTCGCGAAGGTCCTTGAGAAAGCTCGCGTTATCTGAGTCGTAGCAGATAACTAACGGACAGCTTGGCAGGTTACTGCCAAGCTGTTATAATTTTCAATCTTTGCTTTTCGCTCTTCGGGGCTCCCTACCCAAACGGGTTCCAAGACTGACCGCTGTAGCGGGGCAAGTTGGAGATAAATTCATGATTCAAATGCAGTCCATTCTGGACGTTGCCGACAATACAGGCGCGCGTTCGGTGATGTGCATCAAGGTGCTTGGTGGTTCGAAGCGTCGCTATGCGGGTATTGGCGACATCATCAAGGTCACTATCAAGGATGCCGCACCGAGAGGTCGCGTCAAGAAAGGCGATATCTATAGCGCAGTGGTCGTCCGTACTGCCAAGGGGGTTCGTCGCCCTGATGGTTCGCTGGTCAAGTTTGACGGCAATGCGGCCGTGTTGCTGAATAACAAGCTTGAGCCTATCGGCACCCGAATTTTTGGGCCGGTGACGCGCGAGCTGCGTACCGAGCGGTTTATGAAGATCGTCTCGCTGGCGCCTGAAGTGCTCTAAGGAGTTGTCGAGATGAACAAGATCCGCAAAGGTGATGAGGTTGTCGTCCTGGCAGGCAAGGACCGCGGGCGTCGCGGTGTGGTGCTTAGTCGGGTTGGTGATGAGCACTTGGTGGTCGAGGGTGTGAATCGCGTGAAAAAGCACGTACGCCCGAATCCGCTCAAGGGTGAGGTGGGTGGCATTGTTGAGAAGGAAATGCCGCTCCATATTTCGAACGTCGCTTTGTTCAATCCCGCCGCCCAGAAGGGTGATCGCGTGGGTATTCGGGTGCTTGAAGATGGTCGCAAAGTGCGCTTCTTCAAGTCGAATGGCGAACTGGTCGACGCGTAAGGAGTGGCAATGGCGCGCTTGCAGCAGTACTACAAAGAAACGATTGCTCCCGAGTTGCTTAAGCAGTTTGGGTACCAGTCGGTGATGGAGGTGCCGCGCATCTCCAAGATTACCCTGAACATGGGTGTTGGCGAAGCGGTTGGTGACAAGAAGATCCTCGAGCATGCCGTTGGCGACATGCAGAAGATTGCCGGTCAGAAGCCGGTTGTGACCAAGGCTCGCAAGTCGATCGCGGGATTCAAGATTCGCGATGGCTATCCGATCGGCTGCATGGTTACGCTGCGCGGCGCGAAGATGTTCGAATTTCTTGATCGTCTGGTGACGATTGCGATGCCGCGTATCCGCGATTTTCGCGGGATTGGCGGCAAGGGGTTTGACGGTCGCGGCAACTATAACCTGGGCGTCAAAGAGCAGATTATTTTCCCCGAGATCGAGTATGACAAGATCGACGCGCTGCGGGGCATGAACATCAGCATCACGACGACCGCCAAAAACGATCAGGAAGCTCGGGCTCTGCTCGCGGCGTTCAAGTTCCCGTTCAAGAATTGAGGGTGTTATGGCAAAACTGGCTCTGATCAATAGAGAAGAGAAGCGTCGCAAGACGGTGGAGAAATTCGCCGCCAAGCGTGCCGCGCTGATCGCTCAGATCAACGATTTCAAGTTGCCTGAAGAAGAGCGCATGGCTGCTCGTCTTAAGTTGCAGCAGTTGCCGCGCAATGCAAGTCCGGTTCGTGAGCGCAATCGCTGTGCGCTGACTGGGCGTCCGCGTGGTGTGTTCCGCAAGTTCGGGCTGTGCCGTAACAAGTTGCGTGACCTGGCATTCCGCGGCGAAGTGCCGGGCATGACCAAGGCGAGTTGGTAAGGAGATTATCAGATGAGTATGTCCGATCCTATCGCCGATATGTTGACCCGCATCCGTAATGGTCAGCAGGCCCAAAAGCTCAGCGTCTCGATGCCGAGCTCGAAGCTGAAAGTTGCGATCGCCAGGGTTTTGCAGGACGAAGGTTATATTGACGGTTTCTCGGTTCGCGACGCGGAAGGCAAGCCGGAGCTGGATGTGGCGCTGAAGTATTACGCCGGACGTCCGGTGATCGAGCGCATTGAGCGCGTGAGTCGTCCCGGGTTGCGCGTTTACAAGGGTAGCGGCGACCTGCCGCGTGTCATGAACGGGCTGGGCGTGGCGATCGTGTCCACTCCGCGCGGTGTCATGACCGATCGGGCTGCACGTGCCGGGCGGGTTGGCGGCGAAGTCATTTGTTACGTCGCATAAGGGGGTTTCATGTCTCGTGTAGCTAAGAATCCGGTGGCAATCCCCCAGGGCGTCGAGGTCACGGTGGCTTCCGGTGAAGTGGCCGTCAAGGGGCCGCTCGGAACGGTCAAGCAGTTCATTGGCAATTCGGTGGCTGTCGAGCGTGACGGCGAGTCGCTCGTGTTCTCCGCCGTCGATGGTGTCGAGAATGGCCGTGCGATGTCCGGTACCGTCCGTGCTCTCGTGAACAACATGGTTACGGGGGTTACCAAGGGGTTTGAGCGCAAGTTGACCTTGGTTGGTGTGGGATATCGCGCCCAGGCTCAAGGCGACAAGCTCAACCTGACGCTCGGTTTCTCGCATCCGGTGGTTCATCAGATGCCAGCCGGTGTGAAGGTGGAAACGCCGACCCAGACCGAAATCGTCATCAAGGGTATCGACAAGCAGCAAGTCGGTCAGGTGGCAGCCGAGGTGCGTGCATACCGCGAACCCGAGCCCTACAAGGGCAAGGGCGTCCGCTATTCGGACGAAGTGGTTGTGCTCAAGGAAACCAAGAAGAAGTAAGGGCGGTTCGATATGAACAAGAAAGTGGTTCGTCTGCGTCGTGCTCGTAAAACCCGAGCCAAAATCGCGGAGCTGAAGGCGGTTCGTCTGACCGTGTTCCGTTCCAACTCCCACATCTACGCCCAAGTGATCGATGGTTGCGGGTCTCGGGTGCTTGCTGCGGCCTCGACGGTCGAGGCGGATGTGCGCTCGCAGGTTGCCAATGGTGGCAACAAGGCGGCAGCACAGGTCGTGGGCAAGTTGATTGCCGAGCGCGCAAAAGCGGCAGGGATCGAGTCCGTCGCGTTCGATCGCGCCGGCTTCCAGTATCACGGTCGCGTCAAGGCGCTGGCCGAGGCCGCCCGCGAAGGCGGACTCAAGTTCTAAGCGAGGAATCGTATGGCTAAGCAACAAAGCAAGCGCCCGCAAGCTTCCGAGGAGCGCGACGACGGCCTTCGCGAGAAGATGGTTGCCATCAATCGCGTCACCAAGGTTGTGAAGGGTGGTCGGATTCTGGGCTTTGCCGCGCTGACCGTGGTTGGCGACGGCGATGGCGGGATCGGCATGGGCAAAGGTAAGTCCCGTGAAGTTCCGGTGGCGGTGCAGAAGGCGATGGACGAGGCCCGGCGCAAGCTGGTCAAAATTTCGCTCAAGAACGGCACGATCCAGCATTCGGTTGTCGGCAAGCATGGCGCATCTTCGGTGCTGATGCAGCCGGCGCCGAGCGGCACCGGCATCATCGCGGGTGGGCCGATGCGCGCCGTGTTCGAAGTGATGGGTGTGACCGATGTGACGTGCAAGTGCATCGGTTCGTCGAATCCGTATAACGTCGTGCGTGCAACGCTGAACGGCCTGCTGGCGGTTAATACGCCGGCCGAGATTGCCGCCAAGCGTGGCAAGAGCGTCGAAGAGATTCTGGGGTAAGCAATGACCGAGAAGACGATCAAAGTCACGCTTGTCAAAAGCGTGATCGGTACCAAGCAGTCGCATCGCGCAACGGTGCGCGGGCTCGGTTTGCGCCGCCTGAACCATACTGTCGAAATTCAGGATACCCCTGAAGTGCGTGGGATGGTCAACAAGGTGTCCTACCTGCTGAAGTGTGAGGGTTGATATGCGACTCAATACGATTAAACCTGCGGTTGGTGCCAAGTTCGCGGCCAGGCGCGTCGGGCGCGGAATCGGTAGCGGCTTGGGCAAGACCTGCGGGCGCGGTCACAAGGGGCAAAAGTCCCGTGCCGGCGGCTTCCACAAGGTTGGCTTCGAGGGTGGTCAGATGCCGCTCCAGCGTCGTCTGCCGAAGCGCGGTTTCGTGTCCCTGACCGGTTCGCGCAACGTTGAAGTCCGTCTGTCCGAGCTGGACAAGCTTCCGGTTGATGAGATCGACCTCCTGGTGTTGATGCAGGCTGGTGTCGTGCCGGCTGATGCGCTCGCGGCGAAGGTTGTGTTGTCCGGTTCGATCGGACGGAAGATCACGCTGCGCGGCGTTGGTGCTACGAAGGGTGCGTTGGCTGCCATTCAGGCCGCTGGCGGCTCGGTCGTGGTCGCCGAGTAAGCAAGGGACAAGACAGTGGCCAATCCTGCTGCCACGTTGGGAAGTCCCGGGCGCTTCGGCGATCTTAAGCGTCGGCTGATGTTCTTGGTCGGCGCTCTGATCGTCTATCGCATCGGGGCGCATATCCCGGTCCCGGGAATCGATCCGGAGCGTCTGGCGGAGCTGTTCCAGTCGCAGGCCGGAGGGATTCTCGGCGTCTTCAACCTGTTTTCGGGCGGGGCGCTGTCGCGTTTCACGATCTTTGCGCTGGGGATCATGCCGTACATCTCTGCGTCGATCATCATGCAGTTGATGACCGTCGCCGTGCCGCAACTCGAGGCGCTAAAGAAGGAAGGCGAGGCGGGGCGGCGCAAGATTACCCAATATACGCGTTATGGGACGCTGGTGTTGGCGTTCGCTCAGTCGCTCGGTATTGCGATCGCGCTGGAAGGGCAGGCGGGCCTGGTGCTCGATCCGGGGCTGACTTTCCGTTTCGTAACGGTTGCGACGCTGGTCACCGGCACGATGTTTCTGATGTGGCTCGGTGAGCAAATTACGGAACGCGGGATCGGTAATGGCATTTCGTTGATCATTTTTGCCGGTATCGCGGCGGGCTTGCCGAGTTCAATCGCAGGGCTGTTCGAGTTGGTGCGTACGGGGGCGATGCATCCTTTCACCGCCCTGCTGATCTGTGTCCTCGTTGTGCTGGTGACGGCATTCGTCGTGTTTGTCGAACGTGGGCAGCGGAAGATTTTGGTCAATTACGCGAAGCGTCAGGTCGGAAACAAGATTTACGGCGGACAAAGCTCGCACCTGCCGCTCAAGCTGAATATGGCTGGAGTAATTCCGCCGATTTTCGCGTCCAGTATCATCCTCTTCCCAGCGACGCTGGGGCAGTGGTTCGGGGCGTCGGAAAGCCTGACGTGGCTGCGTGACATTTCGTCGACGCTGGCGCCAGGGCAGCCGATATACGTGATGCTGTATGCGGCCGCGATCGTGTTTTTCTGTTTCTTCTATACGGCGCTGGTGTTCAATGCCCGTGAGACGGCGGATAACCTGAAAAAGAGCGGTGCGTTCGTGCCCGGAATCCGTCCGGGAGATCAGACGGCGCGCTATATCGACAAGATCCTGACGCGTTTGACACTCGTGGGCGCCGTATATATCACTTTGGTGTGCCTGCTGCCGGAGTTCCTTATCCTCAAGTGGAATGTGCCGTTCTACTTTGGTGGGACGTCGCTGCTGATCATCGTGGTGGTGACGATGGACTTCATGGCACAGGTTCAGGCCTACGTGATGTCCCATCAGTATGAGAGCCTGCTGAAGAAGGCAAACTTCAAGGGGGCAGGGCTTCCGATCAGGTAAGTTATGGCGAAGGAAGACGTAATCGAGATGCAGGGCGGGGTTATAGAAATCTCCCCAACGCAACGTTTCGCGTCCGACTTGAAAACGGACACATGGTCCTCGGGTACATCTCCGGAAAGATGCGCATGCATTACATTCGCATCCTTCCTGGTGACAAGGTCACTGTGCAACTGACGCCCTACGACCTGACCAAGGCCCGGATAGTTTTCCGGACCAAGTAATCAAGAAACAGGAGCAACAACATGAGAGTTCAGGCTTCGGTAAAGCGGCTTTGCCGCAACTGCAAGATCGTTCGCCGCAAGGGTGTGGTTCGTGTCATCTGCGCGGATCCGCGGCATAAGCAGCGCCAGGGTTGATCTTAGGGCGCTCAGGGATTATTATTTAATGTTTCGCTTTTTGGGGTAATCGAATGGCCCGTATTGCTGGGGTAAACATTCCCAACCACAAGCATGCCGAGATTGCGCTGACCGCCATCTATGGAATTGGCCGTTCGCGTGCTCAGAAAATTTGTGATGCCGCCAACGTTCTGCGTTCCGTCAAGGTGAAGGATCTTACCGAGTCGGATATGGAGCGCTTGCGTGATGAGGTGGCGCGGTTTGTTGTCGAGGGTGACCTGCGTCGTGAGACGACGATGAACATCAAGCGCCTCATGGATCTCGGGTGCTATCGCGGTGTCCGCCATCGTCGCGGCCTGCCGCTGCGCGGTCAGCGCACCCGGACCAATGCCCGTACCCGCAAGGGTCCGCGCAAGGCCATCGCCGGTAAGAAGTGATAGGGATACATAATGGCTAAAACTGCTGCGAAAGTTCGCAAGAAGGTCAAGAAGAACGTGGCCGAGGGTATCGCCCACGTGCATGCGAGCTTCAATAATACGATCATCACGATTACCGATCGCCAGGGCAATGCCCTGTCGTGGGCTACTTCTGGCGGCGCGGGCTTCAAGGGTTCGCGCAAGAGCACTCCGTTCGCGGCGCAGGTCGCTGCCGAAGCTGCCGGCAAGGCTGCTCAGGAGTGTGGTGTAAAGAACCTGGAAGTGCGCATCAAGGGACCCGGTCCCGGTCGCGAGTCGGCTGTGCGCGCGCTCAATGCGCTGGGTATGAAGATCTCCAGCATTACCGACATCACGCCGATTCCGCATAACGGCTGCCGTCCGCCGAAGAAGCGTCGTATCTGACAAGGAGTTGAAACGTGGCTCGTAATCTGGATCCCAAGTGCCGTCAGTGCCGTCGCGAGGGCGAAAAGTTGTTCCTGAAGGGTGAGAAGTGCTTCACCGACAAGTGTGCGGTCGAACGGCGTGCTTACGCCCCCGGCCAGCACGGCCAGCGTTCCGGTCAGCGTCTGTCCGGCTATGGCGTGCAGTTGCGCGAAAAGCAAAAGATCCGTCGCCTGTACGGCGTGCTTGAGGCGCAGTTCCGCAAGGTCTACGCCGAAGCCGACCGTCGCCGCGGGCAGACGGGTGAAAACCTGCTGCAGCTGCTGGAAGGTCGTCTCGACTCCGTCGTGTACCGCATGGGCTTCGGCGCTTCGCGTGCCGAGTCCCGTCAGCTGGTGCGCCACAACGGCATCCTGGTCAATGGCAAGCGCGTGAATATTCCGTCGTACGTCGTGCGCCCGGGTGACGTGGTTGAGCTGACCGAGCGTTCGCGTGGTCATCTGCGCGTCAAGGCGGCGCTCGAAGCGGCAGCGTCCCGCGGCTTCCCCGAGTGGATCGAAGTCGATGCGAAGGCTGGCAAGGGTGTGTTTAAGGCCTACCCGCAGCGCGCGGAATTGCCGCCGACGATCAACGAAGGCCTGGTCGTCGAACTGTATTCCCGCTAACAGGCTCGCCTGAAGACTCAAAGATCCGAGGAACTGCTGATGCAAAGCAATTCACTGCTGAAACCCCGTATCATCGACGTCCAGAGCGTGTCGCCCGTCCAGGCGCGCGTGACGATGGAGCCGTTCGAACGGGGTTTCGGTCATACCCTGGGGAATGCGCTGCGGCGCATCCTCCTTTCCTCGTTGCCCGGTTATGCGCCGACCGAAGTCGCTATCGAGGGCGTGCTGCACGAGTACTCGACGCTTGACGGTGTGCGCGAGGACATCGTCGACCTGTTGCTGAATCTGAAGGGCGTGGTGCTCAAGCTCCACAGTCGCAGCGAGGCAACGCTTCGGCTGTCGAAGTCCGGTGATGGCGTCGTGACGGCGCGTGACATCGAAGTAGGTCACGACGTCGAGATCATCAATCCCGATCACGTCATCGCTCATCTTGCGCCGGGTGGCAAGCTGGACATGCAGATCAAGGTTGAGGAAGGTCGCGGCTACGTGCCTGGCAACGTCCGTCCCGCTGCCGGCGAGACGAAGAGCATCGGGCACATCGTTCTGGATGCTTCGTTCAGCCCGGTGCGTCGGGTGAGCTACCTGGTCGAGAGCGCGCGCGTTGAGCAGCGTACCGACCTGGATCGCCTGGTGATCGACATCGAGACGAATGGTGCCGTGGATCCTGAAGAGGCGATCCGCTATGCGGCGCGCGTGCTGATGGATCAGTTGTCGGTGTTCGCCGATCTGGAAGGAACGGCGCCGGTCGTCGAGCAGTCGGCGGCACAGGTCATTGACCCGGTTCTGTTGCGCCCGGTGGATGATCTCGAGCTGACGGTGCGTTCGGCCAACTGTCTCAAGGCCGAGAACATCTATTACATTGGCGACCTGATCCAGCGTACTGAAACGGAACTACTGAAGACTCCGAACCTCGGTCGCAAGTCGCTGAATGAAATCAAGGAAGTGTTGGCCTCGCGTGGGCTGACGCTCGGCATGAAACTGGAAAACTGGCCGCCGGCCGGGCTGGAAAAGCTCGGTTGAGACGTATCAGTTGAGTGAGGAATAAAAATGCGTCACCGCCACGGTCTTCGCAAGCTTAACCGTACCAGCAGCCATCGTCAGGCGATGTTCCGCAACATGGCCAACTCGCTGCTGCGTCACGAAGTCATCAAGACGACCCTGCCCAAGGCCAAGGAACTGCGCCGTGTGGTAGAGCCGCTGATCACCCTGGGCAAGAAGCCCAGCCTGTCGAATCGTCGCCTGGCATTCAACCGCCTGCGCGATCGTGACATGGTGGTCAAACTGTTCGATGAACTCGGTCCGCGTTTCGCCGCCCGTAACGGGGGCTATCTGCGTATTCTGAAGTTCGGTTTCCGCGACGGCGACAATGCTCCGATGGCGTTGGTCGAGTTGGTGGATCGTCCGGCCGAGAACGACGCTGGTGAAGTTGTCGAAGTAAAGGAAGCTTCTGCCGCGTAAGGTGTTTTAAGTTCGCGGAATGAGCAGAAATGGGCCGTTTTACGGCCCATTTTTTTTTGCTGGTAGCATCGTATTTTTTTGCGCTGCAGCGGGCGCATGGGGGGTGGTCTTGAGCACCGTAATGGTTACCGGCGGGGCGGGTTACATCGGTTCGCATAGTTGTGTCGAGTTGCTGGGCGGAGGGCACGACGTCGTCGTGGTTGATAATCTTTGCAACAGCAAGGTCGAGGCGCTGACGCGGGTTGAGGAGATCGCCGGGCGAAAGCTTGCGGGTTTCCATCGGGTGGACGTGCGTGATCGTGACGCCCTCGCACGGGTTTTTGCGGCGCACCGCGTCGATGCGGTGATTCATTTCGCAGCGCTCAAGGCTGTCGGGGAGTCGGTGCAGCAGCCGCTTGCGTATTACGACAATAATATCGGCGGGTTGGTCGCGCTGGCGTCGGTGATGGCGACGGCCGGAGTATTCGGGCTAGTCTTCAGTTCGTCGGCGACCGTGTATGGGGATCCGGCGACCGTGCCGATCCGTGAGGATTTTCCGACGGCGCCGACAAATCCGTATGGCTGGACCAAGCTGATGGCCGAGCAGGTCTTGCGCGATGTGGCGGCAGCGGATCCGCGCTGGCGTGTGGTGTTGCTACGCTATTTCAACCCGGTGGGGGCCCACGCCAGCGGACGTATCGGTGAGGATCCGCACGGGATACCGAACAACCTGATGCCTTTCGTGAGCCAGGTGGCGGTCGGGCGTTTGCCGCAGTTGCAGGTGTTCGGTGCGGACTATCCGACGCCGGACGGGACGGGGGTCCGCGATTACATTCACGTGGTGGATCTGGCGGCAGGGCACGTCAGGGCGGTCGAGCGTATTGCCGACCTGCCCGGGGTGACTTGTCTGAATTTGGGTACGGGGCGCGGTTACAGCGTGCTGGACGTCGCGCGTGCGTTCGAGCGGGCTTCGGGGCGTGCGGTCCCGTATCGGGTGGTGGCGCGGCGGCAGGGTGATATTGCGGCGTGCTGGGCTGATCCGACGAGTGCGGAGAATGTGTTGGGCTGGATGCCGCACTTCGATCTGGATGCGATGTGCCGCGACGCGTGGCGCTGGCAATCTCAGAACCCGGACGGCTATCCGGGATAGGGTGTTGACTGGCGGGCAAACCGCTCGCAAGCGGGCGCGTATGGCCCGCCGCGGCGCGAGCGCCTACCAGGACTTCCGGACGCGGTTGCGATACTGCACATCGTGGGGCAGCACCTTTTGCATGGCTTCAAGGTGGCTTGCCACGATGTCATAGGCTTTTGCGAGGGTTTCCGGCTTGAGCTGCGGTAGTTCGCTCTGTCGCGCAGTCATTCGTACGACCTGATCAATGGCGCGTCTGCGCTGCTGTTCCTCGGCCGACTGATACACGCCCAGTCCGGCATCGAGCAGGGTTTTAAGGATCTTGACGCGTCGCTCGATGCGATCGAGAAAGACGCTCTGGATGTCGCTGGGCACTTCGGCCATGGTGCTCTCCTGTATTCGGCGTGGCGGCGATGATCTGGCCGCGTTTTCCGGACTGCAAGGACGTCTCCGCTACAAATTGTAAGCGCGATCGGCGGCGCTTGCCTGTTTCACTGTATCGGGGCGGTGTCGAGGGCCTTTTTGAGGTAACGGCCCGTATGGCTGGCGGGGGAAGCTGCAATCCGTTCAGGGGGGCCGCTGCACAGGATTTCGCCGCCGCGTCCGCCTCCTTCCGGGCCAAGGTCGACCAGCCAGTCGGCGGTCTTGATGACGTCGAGGTTGTGTTCGATGACGACAATGGTGTTGCCGTGGTCACGCAGACGATGCAAGACCCCGAGCAGCAGTTCGATGTCGCGGAAGTGCAAGCCGGTGGTGGGTTCGTCGAGGATGTATAGGGTGCGTCCGGTGTCGCGTTTGGAGAGTTCAAGCGCGAGTTTGACGCGCTGGGCTTCGCCGCCGGATAGCGTGGTGGCGCTCTGTCCGAGGCGGATGTAGCCGAGGCCGACGTCCGTCAGCGTTTCAAGTTTGCGGGCGACGGCGGGGACGGCGCGGAAGAATTCCAGGGCGTTTTCGACCGTCATGTCGAGCACTTCGAATACGGTCTTGCCCTTGTAGCGGATTTCGAGGGTTTCGCGGTTGTAGCGTTTGCCATGGCAGACGTCGCAGGGGACGTACATGTCGGGCAGGAAGTGCATTTCGACCTTGATCATGCCGTCGCCCTGGCAGGCTTCGCAGCGGCCGCCCTTGACGTTGAACGAGAAGCGGCCGGGGCCGTAGCCGCGGGCGCGCGCGTCGGGAACGCCGGCAAAGAGTTCGCGCACCGGGGTGAGCAGGCCGGTGTAGGTGGCCGGGTTGGAGCGCGGCGTGCGGCCGATCGGGCTTTGGTCGACGTTGATCACCTTGTCGAAGAAATCGAGCCCTTCGACAGCGGCGTAGGGCGCTGGCTCGGCGTTCGCACCGTACAGGTGCTTCGCCGCGATTGCGTAGAGGGTGTCGTTGATGAGGGTCGACTTGCCCGATCCGGATACCCCGGTGATACACGTGAGCAGGCCGACCGGGAGTTCGAGGTTGACGTTCTTGAGGTTGTTGCCGCTGCAGCCGCCGAGTTTGAACAGGCGTTCCGCATCGGGGGTCTTTCTCCGGGCCGGAAGGGCGATCGCGCGGCGGCCCGCGAGGTAGGCGCCGGTGAGCGAGGCTTCGTTCGCAATGATCTCGGCAGGGGTGCCGCGGGCGACGATCTCGCCGCCGTGCACCCCAGCGCCGGGGCCCATGTCGACGACGTAGTCGGCGCTGCGGATGGCATCTTCGTCGTGCTCGACGACGATGACCGTGTTGCCGAGGTCGCGCAACTGGCGCAGGGTGCCGAGCAAGCGATCGTTGTCGCGCTGGTGCAGGCCGATCGAGGGTTCGTCGAGGACGTACATGACGCCGGTGAGGCCGGAGCCGATCTGGCTGGCGAGGCGGATGCGCTGGGCTTCGCCGCCGGAGAGCGTGTCGGCGGAGCGGTCGAGCGAGAGGTAGTCGAGGCCGACATTAATGAGAAAGCTGATGCGGTCGGAAATTTCCTTGACGATCTTTGCCGCAACCATGCCTCGCTGCCCCGTTAGTGCGAGGTCGTCGAAGAAGGCCTTGCACTCGCCCAACGGCATGCGACTGACGGCATGCAGCGAGCGTTCGCCGATCAGCACGTGGCGCGCTTCGGTGCGCAGGCGTGTGCCGTGGCAAGCGGGACACGCCTGCGTGGCGCGGTATTTGGCGAGTTCTTCGCGTACCGCGGTGGAGTCGGTTTCGCGGTAGCGGCGTTCGAGGTTGGGGATGATGCCTTCGAACGGGTGTTCCTTGGCGACCATGCGGCCGCTGTCCGACAGGTAGCGGAAGGCGATCTTGTGCCGCCCGGAGCCGTGCAGGACGACGTTGCGTATGTCGGTCGGCAGGGTTTCGAACGGGGTGTCGGTGTCGAAGTCGTAGTGATCGGCGAGACTCGCGAGCATCTGGAAGTAGAACTGGTTGCGCCGGTCCCAGCCACGGATGGCGCCGGCAGCGAGCGACAGTTCGGGGTGCGTGACGACGCGCATCGGGTCGAAGACGTCGACCTGGCCGAGACCGTCGCATTTCGGGCAGGCGCCGGCCGGATTGTTGAACGAAAACAGGCGCGGTTCGAGTTCGGCCAGGGCGTAGCTGCACACCGGGCAGGCGAAGCGGGCGGAGAACAGGTGTTCGTGGCCGGAGTCCATCTCGACGGCAATGGCGCGGCCATCGGCGTGGGTCAGGGCGGTCTCGAAGGATTCGGCGATGCGTCCACGCTGGTCGGTGCGCACCTTTAGGCGGTCGATGACGACCTCGACGGTGTGGCGACGACCCTTTTCGAGCGCGGGCAGTGTGTCGAGTTCGGCGACCCGGCCATCGACGCGCACGCGCACGAAGCCTTGGGCGCGCAGTTCGGCGAAGAGGTCGTGCTGCTCGCCCTTGCGGTGCGCGACGACCGGCGCGAGGATCATCAGGCGGGTGTCTTCGGGCAGGGCGAGGACGTGGTCGACCATCTGCGAGACGGTCTGCGCCTCGAGCGGATGTTCGGGGTGGTCGGGGCAGTGCGGCGTGCCGGCGCGGGCGTAGAGCAGGCGCAGGTAGTCGTGGATTTCGGTGATGGTGCCGACAGTGGAACGGGGATTGTGGCTGGTGGCCTTCTGTTCGATGGAAATGGCAGGTGACAGGCCTTCGATCAGATCGACATCCGGCTTTTCCATCAACTGCAGGAACTGGCGGGCGTAGGCCGACAGCGATTCGACGTAGCGCCGCTGGCCTTCGGCGTAGAGGGTGTCGAAGGCTAGCGAGGACTTGCCGGAGCCGGACAGGCCGGTGATCACGGTGAGCCGGTTGCGCGGCAGGTCGAGGCTGATGTTCTTGAGGTTGTGGGTGCGCGCGCCGCGAATGCGGATTTCGTCCATGGGCCGGGGTTGACGAAGGGGTAACGTGCCACTATACGAGAGTTCGCCGACGCAAGCCAAACCGGCCGGCGGTGGATGCTAGAATCTCCGATTTGCTTGGCTGCTTTCCCTTATGTCCCGACCCGAGCACGATTCCATGACGTCCGCCGAGAAACGGGCCGGCGCGAGCCTCGCAGCGATCTTCGCCTTGCGCATGCTCGGGCTGTTCCTGATCCTGCCGGTGTTTGCGGTGCACGCCCACACGATTCCCGGCGGCGATAACCTGACCCTGGTGGGCTTGGCGATTGGTGCGTACGGACTGACGCAGGCGTTTCTGCAGATCGCCTACGGTGCTGCATCGGACCGCTTCGGGCGCAAGCCGGTGATTGTTTTCGGCTTGATGCTGTTTGTCGTCGGCAGCGTCGTGGCGGCGCTTGCG
>NZ_WTVQ01000026.1 GCF_012910955.1 Aromatoleum diolicum | reverse complement strand
CCCCAAGGCAGTTCGGTTTCCCCCCGCCAGTGCAGCAGCGGCGCGCTGTCTTCGGTCGCCTCCGGCTCCAGCCACACCTGTCCGCGATACGCGCAGCAAGCCACCCCGTCGAACGGCAGATACAACGCCTGATCGCCCACAGCACGCAGCTGGCGCACCGCCTCGACAAGCCGCGCACGTGCCGGCGCCTCGAAACCCATCCGGCGCATCTGCCAGCGCAGCAGATTGCGCACGCGCTCATCCGACAGTTCCAGCAGCGCCGCACGCGCCAGCGGCAGGCCACCACAAGCCGCCTGATCCAGTGCTGCGAGCTCATCGAGCAGTCCGTCCGCCTCGCGAAAATGCGCGCTGGCACGCGCCAGCGCCGGCACGGCCGCGGGAAACGCGTCCTCGATCAGCGGGAAAATCCGGTGGCGCAGCAGATTGCGCGTATAGCGCGGATCAGCATTGCTTTCGTCCTCCACCCACTCGAGACCGGCGGCCCCGGCGCAGGCAAGGATGTCGGCGCGACGCACCCCGAGTAGTGGACGCAGCCGCCCCGGCGCCCCCGCTTCGACCGCCGACATCGCGCCGGCGCCGCGCAGCCCGGTCCCGCGCAGCAGACGGAACAACAGGGTTTCGGCCTGATCGTCCTGATGATGACCCAAGGCCAGCCAGTCGCACGGCACGCGTGCGAGCGCTGCGTGACGCGCCTCGCGCGCTGCCGCCTCCAGCCCTGCGGGATGATTCCGGACAACGTGCTCGCGAAACGGATGAAAGGCGACGCCCAGCCTGTTGCACAGGCTCGCGCAGAACGCCAGCCAGGCATCGGCATTCGGACTCAGACCGTGATGCACGTGCGCCGCGACCAGCGCGAAGCCCTTCGCCTGGCGCAACCCTGCCAACACATGCAGCAGCACGGTCGAATCGAGTCCGCCACTGAGCGCCACGCACACCCTCTGCCCCGGCGCGACGCCAGCCGCCGCCAGCACACCGGCAACGACTTCGGCCAGGCGCGCCTCAGGCGGCGTTCTGTTCCTTGAAGCGACCATAACTCATCAGACGGTCGATGCGCTTCTCGACGAGTTCGGTCGGCGAAAGATCCGCCACCTGACGCAACGCATCCTGCAGCGCCCGCTTCAGGTTCTGCGACATCGCGCGGTAATCGCGGTGGGCGCCGCCCAAGGGCTCGTTGACCACCCGGTCGATCAGTCCCAGCGACTTCAACCGGGCCGCCGTGATGCCCATGGTTTCGGCCGCTTCCGGCGCCTTCTCGGCACTCTTCCACAGGATCGACGCGCACCCTTCGGGCGAAATCACCGAATAGGTCGAGTACTGCAGCATCATCACCTGGTCGCCTACCGCGATCGCCAGCGCACCACCTGAACCGCCCTCGCCGATGATCGTCGAGATGATCGGCACCTTCAGTTCGGCCATCACGTAAAGATTGTGGCCAATCGCTTCGGACTGGCCGCGCTCCTCGGCACCGATCCCCGGGTACGCGCCCGGCGTGTCGACAAAGGTGAATACCGGCAGCCCGAACTTCTCCGCCAGACGCATCAGGCGCAGCGCCTTGCGATAGCCTTCCGGGCGCGGCATACCGAAGTTCCGCAGGATCTTTTCCTTGGTGTCGCGGCCCTTCTGATGTCCGATCACGACGCAGCTCTGGCCGTTGAAGCGCGCCAGCCCGCCGATGATTGCCTTGTCGTCGGCAAACGAGCGGTCACCGTGCAGTTCTTCGTAATCGGTGAATATGTGGCGTGCGTAATCCAGGGTATATGGGCGCTGCGGGTGACGCGCCACCTGGGCGATCTGCCACGGGGTCAGTTTGGCGTACAGATCCTTGGTGAGCGATGCGCTCTTGGCTTCGAGACGGGCGATCTCTTCGGAGATATCGACCGCCGAGTCGTCCTGTACAAAGCGCAGTTTTTCGATCTTGGCTTCCAGATCGGCAACCGGCTGTTCGAAATCCAGAAAGGTGGTCTTCATCCGACCGTTCCCAGTAAAAAAAGTGCGCCATTGTAACGCCTCCCACGGCAAAGCCAGCGGACCGCACAACGCCGACGCACGGATCGACCGCGGCAAACGCTGCACACGCATGCGTGACACACACGGCGGCAGTGAGGCATCATGCAAATATTCGTCACAACGAGAAGGAGCAGCGGGGGTTGCATGATCTCCGCGCTATGGGTAGTCGAAACACGTTCACACCGCAGCTCCTGGCCAACCAGGCGAGCCACGCCGGCTGCTTCGTCATCCGCGAAACACGCGACCGATGTTGCCCGGCGCCGATGTTCCACCGCCTGCGGCGGGCCACTGTCGCGCCCGCCGGCCTGCCATCTCGCAGCATCCCCCGAGCCTTGCCCGCCCTGGGACCCTCTGACGTTCCCGCGCCTGCGCCGAACTCCCCGCGCAGCGCCGCGCAGCACCTCCTCCCCCGCCCGACGTCCGCGCAGGCAGTCGCGTCGCACACCGTGCAGCGCCTCCACCCAGCCGTCGAGCATCCACGCGTGCCAGCACGGCACACGTGGCATCGCCCCACGTAGCCCGAAAAAATGGAAATTATCCTTCTCGTCGCCCTGATCCTGATCAACGGGGTCTTCGCCATGTCCGAGATTGCACTCGTCACCGCCCGTCGCGCGCGCCTCACTCGCCTGGCCGAGGATGGCGACGCCGCCGCAGTGGTCGCTATCAAGCTCGGCGAGGAGCCGACCCGCTTCCTGTCCACGATCCAGATCGGCATCACCTCGATCGGCATCCTCAACGGCATCGTCGGCGAGGCCGCGCTGGCAGCACCGCTCGCCACCTGGCTGCAGGAGCTGGGGCTGGCCCAGCGGCCGAGCGAAATCGGCGCCACCGTGCTGGTGGTCGTGGTCATCACCTACGTTTCCATCGTCGTCGGCGAACTCGTGCCGAAGCGCATCGGCCAGATCAACCCGGAAGGCATTGCACGCCTCGTCGCGCGACCGATGAACGCACTGTCGGTCGCTTCGCGCCCCTTCGTGCGCCTGCTGAGCTGGTCAACGACGATGCTGCTGACCCTGATGGGCAAGCGCGACGAAGCCGCCCCCGGCGTGACCGAGGAAGAAATCCACGCGCTGCTCGAGGAAGGCTCCGAAGCGGGCGTCATCGAAAAGAACGAACACGAGATGGTGCGCAACGTGTTCCGCCTCGACGACCGCCAGATTGCCTCGCTGATGGTGCCGCGCGCCGACGTCGTGTGGCTCGACATCACCCGTCCACTCGACGAGAACCTCGCGCGCATGGCCGAGTCGGACCACTCCCGCTTCCCGGTGTGCCGCGGCGGGCTCGACGACATCCTCGGCATCATCTCGTCCAAGCAACTGTTCAACCAGACACTCAAGGGCGGCAAGGCCGACCTCACGCAGCAGCTGCAGCCGGCGATCTACGTGCCCGAATCCCTGACCGGCATGGAGTTGCTCGACCAGTTCCGCGCCTCCAGCACGCACATGGTGTTCGTGATCGACGAATACGGCGAAATCCAGGGGGTCGTGACGCTGCAGGACGTTCTCGAAGCGGTCACCGGCGAATTCCAGCCGCACAGTATCGAGGAAGCCTGGGCCGTGCAGCGCGAGGACGGCTCATGGCTGCTCGACGGCATGATCCCGATCCCCGAACTCAAGGACCGGCTCGACCTCAAGACTGTGCCCGAGGAAGAAAAGGGCCGCTATCACACCCTCAGCGGCATGGTGATGTGGCTACTCGGCCGCCTGCCGCACACTGGAGATATCACGACCTGGGAGGAGTGGCGCCTGGAAGTGGTCGATCTCGATGGCAAGCGCATCGACAAGGTGCTGGCAAGCCGCATCGTCGAAGCGCCTGCCGTGGAAGAAAGTGAGCCCTCGACCTCATCCCTTCCCCCGTCCGAATGACGGCAGCGGCCACGCACGGCGGCCGCTAGACCGGCACGCACCTCCCTTGCGGCGATGAGCCTCGACACGCGCGACGCGCATACGCGCTGGCATACGCTCAGCCCGACGGCAGCGGCCTCGGTGCTGGGGGTCGATCCCGCCCTTGGACTGACCTCCGCCGACGCTGCCGACCGCCTCACGCAAGTCGGTGAAAACCGGCTTGCGGAAGCAGTCCCGCGTCCAGTCTGGCTGAAGTTTCTCGACCAGTTCCGCAACTTCCTCGTCATCGTATTGATTTTCGCCGCCGCGCTGGCGTGGGCCGTCGGCGAACTTAAGGATGCAGCGGTGATCCTCGTCGTGGTGGTGCTCAATGCAGGACTCGGTTTCTACCAGGAATACCGCGCCGAACGCACGCTCGGGGCTCTCAAGGAAATGCTCGCCACCCACGCCCGCATCCGGCGCGGCGGGCACTTGCTCGAAGTGGACACCAGTACGCTGGTGCCCGGCGACATCGTACTGCTCGAAGCCGGCGACCGCGTGCCCGCCGATGGCCGGCTGCTCGTCGCACACAATCTGGAAGTCGACGAAGCCGCGCTGACCGGCGAATCACACGCCGTCGGCAAGATCACCGCCACGCTCGACACTGCCGCATTGCCACTGGGCGACCGCGTCAACCTGCTTTTCATGAACACCGTGGTGACGCGCGGACGCGCCGAAATGATCGTGATCGCCACCGGCATGGGAACCGAGATGGGCAACCTCGCCGGCATGATCGCCAGCGCCGAAGAAGGCGAAACGCCGCTGCAGCGCCAGCTCGACACTCTCGGCAAGAAGCTCGCCGCGATTGCCGGCGTCGTCGTTGCCGTCATCTTCGTGCTCGACGCTGCGCGCGGCCTGCCGTGGACGCAGGCCGTGATGACCGCCGTGGCACTCGCCGTCGCGGCCATCCCCGAAGGACTACCGGCGGTTGTCACCGTCACGCTCGCCGTCGGCATGTGGCGCATGGCACAGAACCGCGCGATCCTGAAAAAACTCGCCGCCGTCGAAACACTCGGCTCGACCACGGTCATCTGCTCCGACAAGACCGGCACCTTGACGCTGAACCAGATGACCGCACGCGCCGGCTGGTTTGCCGGGCAGCGCTTCGCGGTCAGCGGCGAAGGCTATCGTGCCGACGGCGAAATCGCCGGCCACGCAGCGGTCGACTTGCACCCCCTGCTGCTGCCGATGGCCCTGTGCACCGATTCACGCGTACGCGACGGCGAACTCATTGGCGATCCGACCGAAGGCGCACTGTGGGTGCTCGCGCAAAAAGGTGGCGTCGACCCGCGTGCAGAGCAGAAGCGCGCGCCACGCATCGCGGAAATCCCCTTCGATTCCACCCACAAGTTCATGGCCACTTTCCACCACAATGGCGGGCAGGTGGAAATGTTCATCAAGGGGGCCCCCGACGTCCTGCTTGCGCGCTCGACCCGCTGGCGCGGCGCGGACGACACTCAAGCCATCGATGCGGCGGTACGCAGCCGCATCGTCGCGGAGAACGAGCATCTCGCCAATCAGGCCCTGCGTGTGCTGGCCGTTGCGCGGCGCGACATTCCGGCACGCGATTTCGACCCGGCGGGCGACCTGTGGATCTGGACCGAAGACTGGACCTTCGTCGGCATGGCGGGCCTGATGGACCCGCCGCGCGCCGAAGCCGCCGCGGCGATCCAGCGCTGTCGCCACGCCGGTATCGGCGTCAAGATGATCACCGGCGACCACAAGGCCACGGCCGCCGCCATCGGTCACGAACTGGGCCTGCGCGGCGACGTGGTGAGCGGCGCCGAACTCGACGCAATGGACGACACGGCCCTCGCCGCCCGCATTGATGCCATCGCCGTGTTCGCACGCGTATCGCCGACGCACAAAGTGCGCATCGTAAAGGCCCTGAAAGCCGCTGGCCATGTCGTTGCGATGACCGGCGATGGGGTCAACGACGCCCCCGCGCTCAAGGCCGCCGATATTGGCGTTGCGATGGGTATCACCGGCACCGCCGTCACGCGCGAAGCCGCGACAATGGTGCTGACCGACGACAATTTCGCCACCATCGTGCGCGCCGTCGAAGAAGGCCGCGTGATCTTCGACAACATCGTCAAGTTCGTGCGCTTCCAGCTCTCCACCAACATTGGTGCGATCCTGACAGTGCTCGCCGCGACGCTCGCCGGCCTGCCTGCGCCGTTTACCGCGATCCAGCTGCTGTGGATCAACATCATCATGGACGGCCCGCCGGCGATGACGCTAGGCGTCGAACCCGCACGCCCGAGCATCATGCGTGCCCCACCGCGCCCGCAAGCGGCACAGATCCTCACAATGGCTCGTCTGGCGCGCCTCGCGCTGTACGGCGCGACGATGATGGTCGGCACCCTGTGGCTGTTCCAGTCCGGCCTCTCCTCGCACGGGTCGGACTACGCGCTGACACTCGCCTTCACCACCTTCGTGCTGTTCCAGTTCTTCAACGTGTTCAACGCCCGCAACGAATACGGCAGCGCCTTCAACCGCCAGTTCCTGCGCAACGGCAAGCTGTGGCTCGCACTCGGCGGCGTGCTGGCATTGCAGGTCGTCGTCGTCAATTGGGCGCCGGCGCAGACGATCTTCAGCACCACGACGCTGCATGGCGAAGACTGGCTGCGCTGCGTGCTGGTGGCCTCGAGCGTGTTGCTGCTGGACGAAGCGAGAAAGCTGCTGATGCGGACCGGCGCCCGCCTGCAGTCACGGAAGACGCGCTGAACATCGCCCCACGGCAGGTCGCGCCGGTGCCGAACGATGCGAACAAGACAAACGGGGTGGCCCGCCTGCGCGAACCACCCCGTCCCGGCCATCCTCTCCCCGCACTGACTGGCGGGGATGGAATCAGTCGTCGTTCATCACCCCCAGCAGGTGCAGCAGGCTGGTGAAGAGGTTGTAGATCGTCACGTACAGCGTCACGGTCGCCATCACGTAGTTGGTTTCGCCGCCGTGGATGATGTTGCTGGTCTCATACAGGATGAGGCCGGACATCAGCAGCACGAACATCGCCGAGACCGCCAGCGACAACCCCGGCATCTCGAAGAACACCGCCCCGAGACCGGCAAGGAAGGCAACCAGGATGCCGACCATCAGGAACCCGCCCATGAAGGAGAAATCCTTGCGGGTAGTCAGCGCGTAAGCCGACAGGCCGAGGAAGATCGCCGCCGTGCCGCCCATCGCCTGCATCACGACCATATGGCCGTTGGGCAGTGACAGATACTTCGAGATGATCGGCCCCAGCGTGAAGCCCATGAAGCCGGTCAACGCAAAGACAAACAGCACGCCCAGGCCGCTGTCGCGGAACTTCGTCGTCAGGAACAGCAGGCCGAAGTAACCCACCAGCGTGATGATCAGGCCCGGATGCGGCAGCCCCATAGCCATCGACAGGCCGGCTGTCAGCGCCGAGAACGCCAGCGTCAGCGACAGCAGCATGTAGGTATTGCGAACGACCCGGTTGGTCGAGAGGACCGAAGCCTCCGTCCGGGTCATGGTAGCGATGCGGTTTTCCATTGAATTCTTGCTCCTCTGTTCGAATTTTGACTGCGCGAGGTCTCACGCTCCTGCAAGTACGACCTCCGGCGTTAGTGCCGGTTCGCGAATGATTCGCCGTTGCCGTCCGAGACGGCGCGTCAACACCTGTGCAACGCGGTCCGCCGCGCGGTCCACTGCGGAACGCGCTTCCACCTCGGTGATCGCAAAAATGACGTCCGGACGGTTACGTAGCCGCAGTTGTACCACACAACGCTTGTCCACTCCGCCGCGCGGGCCGTTGACGTCGGCCACCTTGATTCGCGCCCACTGGATGTGATCGCGGAAGCGGCCGATCGCGAAACGCATCCGCCGCGCCACGTAATCGCGCAGACCGACCGGGGTTTCGCCATCAGTACATTGCAGATCGATTCGCATAATGCTTCTCCTTTGCTCATGACAGGTCCGGAACACCGGGCCGCAGAGAAAAGCTTAAAGCCGGAATCGCAATCAACAAACATGAGTCAACCTGAGCTTGATTCAGCTTTTTCAGAACTCTATAGAACCTGAATGCTCGGTTTGTGGCGACATCCTCACCCGGTCGGCATCGTAAAGTCCGGCAACATCGGCCATCATCCGCGCGCAGCATCGCGGACCGATGCACTGAAATCGCATCGGAGCCGCAACAATGGGCAGGGTCGCAGGTAAACACGGCGAACTGGCGGCAGACGCACGATCGGAAAAGATGGGGAGAAACCGCTCGCAGCCCGTACCGGAGTGGCGGACGCCGCCTTCCGGTGTGGCGAACTCTGCTAGAATCCGCCGCTTTGCTGCGCTTTCCAGTCTGAATTGACTGGTGCCGGGAGAGGGACTCGAACCCTCACAGTGTCACCACCGGCGGATTTTGAGTCCGCTGCGTCTACCGATTCCGCCATCCCGGCTAGGGAAGCGCCGCATTATCCACGAAACCCCCCGCTAGCGGCAAGCATATGCCCCTGACTCTTGAAGATTTCGATTATCTGCTGCCCCCTGAGCTGATCGCCCAAGCCCCGCTCGCCGAGCGCTGTGCCAGCCGCCTGCTGGTGCTCAACGACGGCGAACTTGACCGCGGCTTCTGCGACCTGCCCGGGCTCGTGCAGCCAGGTGACCTGCTGGTGTTCAATGACACGCGTGTGATCCATGCCCGCCTTTATGGCGTCAAAGAAACCGGCGGCCAGGTCGAAGTGCTGATCGAACGCGCGATCGGTCCGCACGAAGCGCTCGCCCAGGTCCGTGCAAGCAAGTCGCCGCGCACCGGCAGCCGGCTGCGGCTCGCAGACGCCTTCGACGTCACGGTACTCGGCCGCGTCGGCGAATTCTTCCATCTGCGCTTTCCCGAGACCGAAGAGTTGCTCGTCCTGCTGGAGCGCCATGGCAAGCTGCCGCTGCCACCCTACATCGAGCGCGCCGCCGACGACCACGACGAATCGCGCTACCAGACCGTCTACGCCCGCGATCCCGGCTCGGTCGCAGCCCCCACGGCCGGGCTGCATTTCGACCAGAAAATGCTCGCCGACCTTGCCCGGCAAGGCGTGCGCGGCGCCTGGCTGACGCTGCACGTGGGCGCCGGCACCTTCCAGCCGGTACGCGTCAACGACCTCGGCGAGCACCGCATGCACCGCGAGCGCTACGTCATCCCGCAGGCAACCGTGGATGCCATTGCCGCCACCCGCGCCGCCGGCGGCCGCGTCATCGCGGTCGGCACCACCAGCCTGCGCGCGCTCGAAGGCGCGGCACAGGACGGTACGCTCGAACCCGGCATCGGCGAAACCGAGTTATTCATCCTGCCGGGATACCGCTTCCAGGTGGTCGATGCATTGATCACCAATTTCCACCTACCGAAATCGACGCTGCTGATGCTGGTGTCGGCCTTCGCCGGCATGGAAACCGTCCGCCGCGCATACGCCCACGCCGTGCGCGAACAATACCGATTCTTCAGCTACGGTGATGCCATGTTCATTACCCACCGCAACGATGCAATTTGAACTGATTACCCAGGACAGCGGCGCCCGCCGCGGCCGCCTCACACTCGCCTACGGGACTGTCGAAACACCGGTGTTCATGCCGGTCGGCACCTACGGCACGGTCAAGGCGATGACACCCGCGGCGCTCGACGACATCGGCGCGCAGATCTGTCTCGGCAATACCTTTCACCTGTGGCTGCGCCCGGGCCTCGATGTTGTCGCCGCCCACGGCGGCCTGCACGATTTCATGGGCTGGAACAAACCCATCCTCACCGACTCCGGCGGCTTCCAGGTATTCAGCCTTGGCGCCCTGCGCAAGATCAGCGAGGAAGGCGTTCGGTTCGCGTCGCCGATCGACGGCGCGAAACTCTTCCTGACCCCCGAGATCTCGATGCAGATCCAGCACACGCTGAATTCCGACATCGTGATGATCTTCGACGAATGCACGCCCTATCCGGCCACGCGCGACGAGGCAGCCAAATCGATGCGCCTGTCGCAGCGCTGGGCGAGGCGTTCGCGCGACGAGTTTGACCGACTCACCGACGGCCAGGAGAAGCGCAATGCGCTGTTCGGCATCGTGCAGGGCGGCATGTACGAAGACCTGCGCGACGAATCGCTGGCGGCGCTCGAAGACATCGGCTTTCACGGCTACGCCATCGGCGGTCTGTCGGTCGGCGAGCCGAAGGAAGACATGAAGCGCATCCTCGCCCATACCGCCCCACGCTTGCCCGCCAATAAGCCCCGCTACCTGATGGGCGTAGGCACGCCGGAAGACATCGTTGCCGGGGTCGCCGCCGGCATCGACATGTTCGACTGCGTGATGCCGACCCGCAACGCACGCAACGGCTGGCTGTTCACGCGCTACGGCAACATCAAGATCAAGAACGCCACGCACAAGCAGGACACGCGGCCACTCGACCCCTCGTGCGACTGCTACACCTGCCGCAACTTCAGCCGTTCCTACCTTCACCACCTGCACCGTGCCGGCGAAATCCTCGGCAGCATGCTCAACACCATCCACAACTTGCGCTACTACCAGACGCTCACGGCAGAGCTACGTGCCGCGATAGCCGCCGGCGAGTTCGCCGACTATGTCACGCGTTTTCGCAATGAGCGCACCACCGGCACCGCTTGAGCCCGGACGCAGTGTCACGAGCGCGATTTGTGCTACTGCTATAATCAAACGTTTTAAGCAACCACTCGGAGTTACAACAAGTGTTTATTTCCAACGCCTACGCCCAGGCAGCCGCTGCCAGCGATCCCACTGGTGGCCTGATGGGCATGCTGCCGCTGATCCTGATGTTCATCGTCCTGTGGTTCCTGATGATCCGCCCGCAAATGAAGCGTGCAAAGGAACACAAGGCCATGGTCTCCGCGCTTGCGAAGGGCGACGAGATCGTCACCCAGGGCGGCATCGCCGGTCGCGTGACCCAGGTTGGCGATAACTTCCTGCACGTCGAAATCGCTGACAACGTCAACATCGTTGTGCAGAACCAGGCGGTTGCTACCGTGCTGCCGAAGGGCACGCTGAAGACCCTGTGAGGTCGGCTTGCGCGGCGCACGGAATTTGTCCGCGCCGCGCACCTGCAACACCCCTTCCCGCTCCCCACTTCTGTCGACCCAAGTCATGAACCGCTATCCGCTCTGGAAGAACATCCTTATTGGTCTGGTCCTGTTCTTCGGCCTGATCTACACCCTTCCCAACTTCTACGGTGAAGTGCCCGCAGTTCAGGTTTCCAGCGGCAAAGCCACCCTCAAGCTCGACGCTGCGCTGAGCGGCACCATCGAGCAAGCGCTGAGCGACGCACAGATCCAGCACACCGGCCTGTTCACGGACGCCAACAGCATCCGCGTACGCGTCGCCACCAGTGACGCGCAACTACGCGCCAAGGATGCGATCGAGAAGCGCCTCAACCCCGACCCGCGCGACCCGTCCTACGTCGTCGCTCTCAACCTGCTGTCGGCCTCGCCAAACTGGCTGACCGCGATCCATGCGCTGCCGATGTACCTCGGCCTGGACCTGCGCGGCGGGGTACACTTCCTGCTCGAAGTCGATATGCCCGGTGCAATCACCAAGCGGCTCGATGCCATCGCAGCCGACATGCGCACCCTGATGCGCGACAAGAACGTGCGCCACGCGGGCATCACCCGCGAAGGCAACAACGTGCAACTGCGCTTCCGCGATGCTGCCCAGCGCGACGCCGCGCGCAAGGCGATCCAGGGCAGCACCTCCGATCTGCAACTGGCCGACCGTGACGATGGCAGCGACGACCTGAAACTCGTCGCCACGCTGGGCCAGATCGCGCAGAAGAACATCCGCGACTTCGCGATCAAGCAGAACATCACCACGCTGCACAACCGCATCAACGAACTCGGCGTCGCCGAACCGGTGATCCAGCAGCAAGGCCTCGACCGCATCGTCGTGCAGCTGCCCGGCGTGCAGGACGTCGCCAAGGCCAAGGACATCCTCGGTCGCACCGCCACCCTCGAAGTGCGTCTGGTCGACGAGACCCCGGGCGCTCTCGAATCGGCACTGGCCGGCAGCGTGCCCTTCGGCACCGAACTCTATAATGAACGCGGCGGCTCGCCGGTGCTGGTGCGCAACCAGGTGGTACTGACGGGCGACCGTCTCACCGACGCCCAGCCCGGCTTCGACGGTCAGACCAACGAGGCGGCCGTGCATTTGACGCTGGACGCCGCCGGCAGCCGCATCTTCCGCGACATCACGCGCGAGAATGTCGGCAAGCGCATGGCGATCCTGCTGATCGAAAAGGGCAAGGGCGAAGTCGTCACGGCCCCGGTGATCCGCAGCGAAATCGGCGGCGGTCGCGTGCAGATTTCCGGCCGCATGACCACCACCGAAGCCAACGACGTCGCACTGCTGCTGCGCGCCGGCAGTCTCGCCGCGCCGATGGAAATCATCGAGGAGCGCACCGTCGGCCCAAGCCTAGGCGCCGACAACATCGCGAAAGGCTTCCAGTCGACCCTGTGGGGCTTCGTCGCGATTGCCGTGTTCATGAGCATTTACTACGCGCTCTTCGGCATCGTGTCGGTGATCGCACTCGCCGCCAACCTGCTGCTGCTGGTCGCGCTGCTGTCGCTGCTGCAGGCGACGCTGACGCTGCCGGGCATTGCGGCGATGGCGCTGACCCTCGGTATGGCGATCGATGCCAACGTGCTGATCAACGAACGCATCCGCGAGGAGCTGCGCAACGGCGTCTCGCCGCAGGCGGCGATCCACGCCGGCTACGAACGTGCCTTCGACACCATTCTCGACTCCAACATCACCACGCTGATCGCCGGTATCGCGCTGCTGGTCTTCGGGTCGGGCCCGGTGCGCGGCTTCGCCGTGGTGCACTGCCTCGGCATTCTCACTTCGATGTTCAGCGCCATCCTGATCTCGCGGATGCTGGTAAACCTGATCTACGGACGCCGCCGCAAGGTCGAGTCGCTGTCGATCGGCCAGATCTGGAAACCGGGTAACTGAACCTGCGCACGTAAAGACAAAGGGGTGCCGCATGGCGCCCCCCGACGCGACAAGAAAAGGCTGAAAAATGGAATTTTTCCGCATCAAGAAAGACATCCCGTTCATGCGTCATGCACTGACGTTCAACATCATTTCGTTGATCACGTTCTTGCTGGCGGTGTTCTTCCTTGCGACGCGCGGCCTGCATCTGTCGGTGGAATTCACCGGCGGCACGCTGATCGAAGTGAGTTATACGGAAGCACCGCAGCTTGAACCGATCCGTAACGCGTTCGCCGCCAATGGCTACCCTGACGCCCAGGTGCAGAACTTCGGCAGCGCGCGCGATGTGCTGATTCGCTTGCCCAACCGCGACGATCTCGACGCAACACGGATGTCGGAACGTGCGATGAGCACCCTGCAATCGGTCGGTGGCGCCGCACCGGAACTGCGGCGGGTCGAGTTCGTCGGCCCGCAGGTCGGCAAGGAACTCGCCGCCGACGGATCGATGGCACTGCTGCTGGTGATTTTCGGTATCGTCCTCTATCTGGCGATGCGCTTCGAATGGCGTTTCGCCGTCTCCGCGATCATCGCCAACCTTCACGACGTCGTCATCATCCTGGGCTTCTTCGCGTTCTTCCAGTGGGAGTTCTCGCTGGCGGTACTGGCTGCGGTGCTGGCGGTGCTGGGTTACTCGGTCAATGAATCGGTGGTGGTCTTCGACCGCGTGCGCGAGACCTTCAAGAAAAAACGCAACATGACGACGCCCGAAGTGCTCGATCACGCGATCACCTCGACCATTTCACGCACCGTGATCACCCACGGCAGCACCCAGATGATGGTGCTCGCGATGCTGCTGTTCGGCGGCGAAACCCTGCACTACTTCGCGATGGCACTGACCATCGGCATCCTGTTCGGCATCTATTCGTCGGTGCTGGTTGCCAGTCCGCTGGTGATGTGGCTCGGCGTATCGCGCGAGCAGTTCATCAAGCCGAAAAAGGAAAAGGAAGAGGCGGTCGTCTGACGGCTGGGCGGCGATGAACGAGTTCCTGCAAGCCTTCGTCAGCCTCCTGGCGATCACCAACCCGATCGTCGCCGCCCCGCTCTTCCTCGGCATCGTCGTTGGCATGCCCGCCAACGCCAAGCGGCGCGCCGCAAGTCATGCCGGCTTCGCGGTGTTCGCGATCCTCGCCGGTTCGGCCCTCGGCGGGCGGCATATCCTGGAACTCTTCGGCATCTCGCTGGACGCCTTCCGCACCGCGGGCGGCCTGGTCATTATCCTCGTCGGCCTCGAAATGCTGCGCGGCAGCCCCAGCGGTATCCAGCAGGATGAAGCGTCGCCGGAAGACCCGCGCGACCGCATCTTCGTACCCTTCGCGATGCCGCTGGTGGCCGGCCCTGGCGCGATCACCACCGCGATCACGCTATCGGTCACCTACCCGTCGCGCCTCTACCTTCCGGTGATCGCGCTGCTCGCCTCGATCGCCTGTGCGCTGGTCCTGTGGCTCACGCTACGCCTCGCGTTGGTGCGGCAACGCCTCGCCACACCGCGCGTCGAGCGCATCTTCACGCGCTTCATGGGCCTGATCCTGGTCGCCATCGGCTTCCAGATCGGCATGCTCGGCATCCGCGACTTCTTCAAACTCGGCGGAGCTTGAACGCAATATTCGGGCATCGACGCCTGCAAAACATGTTTTCCGTAGAGCGGCTTCAGCCGCGAACCCTCAGGCTCTTTTAGTACCTTATGTTCGCGGCTGAAGCCGCTCCTACGATCGCCCTGCCAGGAACCTCAGAGCGCGAACACCTGCTTCACGCGCAGCACCTGACCGCGTTCGATCAGGCCGATCAGGCGGTCGATGTTCGGATGCTTGCCCGGATTCGCGCGCGCATCGTCGGTATGTTCCGCATACAACTCCAGCCCCTTCTTCGCCGCTTCGGCATTGATCGCGCCATACAGCTGGGCGATGTGGTTATACACTGCCAGCGAACCGGCCTGACCGGGCTTGTTCTCGATCGTCGCCACCACGGCATCGCCCGCATCGAGCAGGTTCAGCGCAGCCAGATGCGACACTTTGGGCAGCTGCTTGAGATTGTCGGCAAACGCCATTGCCACTCCTTCCATCGAATGAATGCAAACGCCACCCGAAGGTGGCGTCTGGATTGAATCAGACTAACGCGCGGGCGGGGACGCCCTGCCTTCAGATACGCTTGGCCAGTTCTGCGGCCTTGCCGGTATAGCTGGCCGGCGTCATGTCGAGCAGGCGCAGGCGATCGGCTTCGGGAATCGCCAGGCTGCGGATGAATTCCTGCAGCGCCTCGCGCGTGATGCCCTTGCCGCGCGTCATCGCCTTGAGCTGCTCGTACGGGTTCTCGATGCCGAAACGGCGCATCACCGTCTGCACCGGCTCCGCGAGCACTTCCCAGGCACCGTCGAGATCGGCCGCCAGGCGCGCGGGATCGGACTCGAGCTTGTTGAGGCCCCGCAGGCAGGAATCCAGCGCCAGCACCATGTGACCAAAGCCCACGCCCATATTTCGCAGCACCGTCGAATCGGTCAGGTCACGCTGCATGCGCGACACCGGCAGCTTCTCGGAGAAGTGGCGCAATACGCCGTTGGCGATGCCGAGGTTGCCTTCGGCGTTCTCGAAGTCGATCGGATTGACCTTGTGCGGCATCGTCGACGAACCGACCTCGCCCTCCTTCAGCTTCTGCTTGAAGTAGCCGAACGAGATGTACATCCAAAGGTCGCGGCAGGCGTCGATCAGGATGGTGTTGGTGCGCGCCATCGCGTCGAACAGCTCGGCCATGGCATCGTGCGGCTCGATCTGGATCGTGTAATGGTTGAACTCCAGCCCCAGCGATTCGATGAAGCTGCCGTTGAAACCTTCCCAGTCGAAATCGTCCCACGCCGACAGGTGCGCGTTGTAGTTGCCGACTGCACCGTTGAACTTGGCCGTCAGCGACACCGCAGCAATCGCAGCGCGTGCGCGGATCAGCCGCGCAGCGATGTTGGCCATCTCCTTGCCGAGCGTCGTCGGGCTCGCCGGCTGGCCGTGGGTACGCGACAGCATCGGCAGATCGGCCAGCTGGTGCGCAAGCGCGCGGAAACGTGCAATCACCTTGTCCAGCGCGGGCAGCAACACCGCATCGCGTCCTTCGCGCAGCATCAGCGCGTGCGAGGTGTTGTTGATGTCTTCCGAGGTGCACGCGAAGTGGATGAACTCCGACACCTTGGTCACTTCGGCGTTGTGACCAAGACGCTCCTTGAGCCAGTACTCCATCGCTTTGACGTCGTGATTGGTGGTCGCCTCGATGGCTTTCACCGCGGCACTGTCGGCCGGCGAAAAGTTCGCCACCACCTGATCCAACTCGGCCACGGTCGCCGCCGAAAACGGTGCGATCTCGGCCAGCCGGGGCTCGGCGGCAAGCGCCTTGAGCCAGGCAATTTCGACGCGGACACGGTTGCGGATCAGGCCATGCTCGGAAAAATGCTCGCGCAGTCCCGCCACCTTTTCATGGTAACGGCCGTCGAGCGGAGAAAGAGCGGTCAGGGGCGAAACGGACATAAGGGAATTTCCGGACAAAAGTGTTATTTTACCTTCTTGGGGCCGCCATCGAGCGTTTGCCAACGGTTCACCGCAGCGCCCCTTCCTGCCGCGTTCGTAGAGGCATGCCGCAAGCCCCGCAACAGAGAGACCAGGCAATGAGCGAATCGGAGAAATACCGTATCAAAGTCGAGGCCGTCGCCGAATTCGTCCCCGGGCAATCGGATCCGGACGAAGATCGCTACGTCTTCGCGTACCACATCACCCTAACCAACACCGGCAGCGCGACGGCACAACTCATCAGCCGTCACTGGATCATCACCGACGGTGCCGGCAAGGTTCAGGAAGTCCGTGGCCTTGGTGTGATCGGCGAGCAACCGCTGCTGGCGCCGGGCCAGCAGTTCACTTACTCGAGCGGTTCGGTGCTCGAAACGCCGGTGGGTACCATGCAGGGCAGTTACCAGATGGTCGCCGAGGACGGTCAGCGTTTCGACGCCGAGATCCCGCCCTTCGTGCTCGCAATGCCGCGCGTGTTGCACTGAGCGGTTCTTGCTGGCTCGGCACGCGTGCCTGTCACGGGACAGGTGCCAGGACCTTGCCCTGCATCAGGTCGGCGGGCAACAGCACCTGCACCGCTGTTCCCTTGCCCGTCGCTGACTCCAGATGAACGTGACCGTCGTAAAGATGGGCCATGCCGTGGACCACCGCGAGGCCCATGCCGGTACCACGCCCCACGTCCTTCGTCGTGAAGAATGGCTCAAACAAGCGTTCGCGGTGCTCCGGCGCGATGCCGGCACCATCGTCGCGAACGGTGATGGCGACATACTCACCGGAGAAATCGCGGCGACATGAAGCGCATGACTGCGTCCGATCGAAGAACACACGGCGCGCCGACAAACTGATCGTGCCCTTGCCATTGACCGCGTCGCGCGCATTGATCAACAGATTCAGCATGATCTGATGCACATGCGCGGGGTCGATCGACAAGGGCGGCAACGAGGCATCGATGTCGGCCACCACCGCAACCGTATCCGGCAGTGTCGCGCGCAACAGCCCCACCGCCTCGCGCCCGATGTCGTCGAGCCGCGTGAGACGCGGCTGCACGGCACCGCCTCGGCTGAAGTTGAGTAGTTGCTGGATGAGTTCACGTGCCCGCGCACCGGCGATGCGGATTTCCTCGATGTAGTGGATCACGCGCGGCAGGCGTCCGTCCTGCTTGAGCAAGCCTTCCGCGAGCTCGGAATATCCCAGGACCGCCACCAGCACATTATTGAAATCATGTGCGATCCCGCCGGCGAGGGTTGCGACGAGTTCCATGCGTTCCAGCCGCGCAACGCGCTCGAACAATGCATGACGGCGCCGCTCCTCCTCGCGCAACTGCGTGATGTCTTCCTTGAGCGCCACGAAGTGGCGCACTTCGCCGTGCTCGTCGCGCACCGGCGACACCGCCACCGCCTCGCGGATCAGCCGTCCGTCCCGACTACGATTCGATAGCTCGCCACGCCAGGTCTGCCCGGATAGGATCGTTCGCCACAACGTCGCGTATTCTTCCGGCGTCGTCTCGCCGGACTTGAAGATGCTCGGATTGGCACCAAGCAGTTCGGCTTCGGAATAGCCATAGGCCTTGCAGCAGGCCGGATTTACATATTCGATGCGCCCCCTGCGGTCGGTGATGATGACCGAGCAGCCCGACTGGGCAATCGCTTCCGCCAGCGTGCGGTTGCGCGCCTCACTCGCACGCAACGCCTCTTCTGCCCGCTTGATCGGCGTGATGTCGGCAAAGCTGGTTACCACGGCAGCGACCTTTCCCGTGCCGTCCAGCAGCGGCTGACTATTGGCCTGGATCCACACGGTCTCGCGCCCCGGGTGCAAAATGCCCATCACCACGGCCGTTTGCGGCTCCCCCGTACGCAGCGTAAACAGAGCCGGATGTTCCTCGACGGGGAGCGGGGAGCCGTCCTCGCGCACATATTCGAATGGCAGGCTTGTGAGACTGCGGCCCTTGAGCTCCGCGGCCGACAGACCAAGAATCTTCTTCGCCGCACGATTCGACGCCAGGATGCATCCCTCGCCGTCACGCACAACCATCCCTTCGAGCATCGCGTCGAACAACGGCCCCAGGTCACCCCGGTCTCGTGCCTCGCGCAGGAACTGCAGCTCAGTAGTCATCTTGGTCGCATTGGAGCATTTTCGTGATTATATGTTTTGCATAGCATCTCCAGCCACTTCGATATCAGAGTAATCGCGCGTGTGCGATTTACCATGCCGGGGAGCCGAAGCGTCCGCGCATCTCCATGGATAGCCGTTACAATTTCTTATAATTTACCGAACTGATCACGCATGCATACAACAACCCCGAGTGGATCGGTTTGTATTGTTGACGACGACGAGCAGGTACGCCGTTTTCTAGTTGAAGTGTTTACCAGTGTGGGCGTGAATGCCGACGCGTTTCCATGCGGGGAACGCTTCATGCAAACGTGGCGGCCCGTCGGGGCGACGTGTGTACTGCTGGATCTGTGCATGCCGCGAGTTACTGGATGCGAAGTCCACGATTGGTTGCGCGCGGCACACCCGCAGGTGCCGGTAATCTTCCTTACGGGGTTTGCCGACGTGCCGACTGCGGTGAGCGCGATGCGGCTCGGCGCCTTCGATTTTCTCGAAAAACCGTTCGATATCCAGCATCTCATCGAGCGCGCCCAGGATGCACTGAGGACGTTCTCGGGGCGAGCCGCGGGCGGGTGCGCGGCTAATGCGGCATGGCTGCGTACACTGACGCCCCGCGAGCGCGAGGTGCTCGACGGCATTGTCGCGGGAAGACGCAATAAGACCATCGCGAGCGAGCTCGGGATCAGCGAACGTACGGTCGAAACTCATCGCGCGAACATCATGCAGAAGTCCGGCACCCGCTCGGTAGCCGAACTGGTGGCGGTTGCCCTCGCGCACAACACAGGCCCCTGAAGACTCGGCAGCAGGAACACACATCGCTGCGATTCCCGTACGCCGCCAAATACGCCGTTTGGGGCAGCACCTTTGCTGCGCCATTCAGCTCGGACAATCGACGCTCGCGCGAGAAACCGCAGGACAGTCGCGAGCCGCTACGATCACTCCAGAAAACCCGTATCCCGCAGCGCCGCAGCAATGCCGTGCATCGCTTCGGTCGCGGACATCCGCAGGGATATCCCGAAATCGGCAGCGGTTTTCGCCTCGCTAGTATTGATACGGATGATCGGACACCCCTGGGACTCGCCGAACAACCGCACTGTCGGAACGCCGGTTCCGGCCCCGATCTCGAGCACGAGCAGGCGATCCACCTTGGCACGCCAAACGTCCAGCCGTGAACGTTGCTCACGCGTACGTGCGTCGATCCACCCCCAGTCACCAAACATCAGAATGTTCGGTCGCGCCAGCCGCTTGCACCACGGACAGCCCGGCAAATCACCGATGAGCAGGCAAGAGTCCTCGTCGATCTCAGGCGAAAATTTATCCGCAGACCAGACGTCATTCATGCAGCCGTCGGCGCATTGCAGGTAATGAATCGACCCGTGGCACTCGCACACCCGCAGCGGGTCGAAACCTGCCTTCTGGAAGTGACCGTCGACATTGCTGGTGAAGACGAACGCAGCTTCGGGCAGGTGGCGTGCGATTTCCTGCAATACCCGAAATGCCGGCCCGGGTTCGGTTTCGCGGTACATCTTCAGCCTGTGGCCGTAAAAGCCCCAGGCCAGGCGGGGATTGCGCACAAATGCGGACGGGTTCGCAATGTCCTGGAAGTGCATGCGCGCCTGCCCGAGCGCCGGATACGCTCGCCACATGCCTTCACTGCCGCGAAAGTCGGGCAGTCCGGAATCCACGCCCAGCCCCGCGCCAGCGGTGATCAGCAACCCGTCCGCGGCGCCAATGAGCCTGGCGCAGCGCGCGAACTGTTCGGATGAATCGAGACTGCCCGGGATCTGACTCACGATATTTCCTCTGCCAAGCTTCGCAACCCGCACCGCGCTGGAGTCGGAACACGCAACGCACTTCGGGTTGCCCGCCAGGATGTTCGAGGTGACAATCACGCCCGCGTTGCTGCATCCACGACCAAACAGGTTCTGGAATGCGGTTTTCGATCCATTTAGCCATATACCGGCGACTACTGACATGAAAAAACTGACGACGATACTGATGATGTCCTTGACGGCGGGCGCACTGCTGTCGGGTTGCGGAAAGAACGACAGCGCCCAGCCTGCCAAACCCGAAGCCACACCCGCACCCGTCGGGGTGGCGAGCAAGATCGTCGTTGGCCTGGACGACAACTTCCCGCAGATGGGTTTCCGCGACGCGCAGAACCAGCTCGTCGGGTTCGATATCGACCTCGCCAGGGAAGCCGCCAAGCGTCTGGGCGCCGAAGTGGAATTCAAGCCGATCGACTGGAGCGCCAAGGAAGCCGAACTGAACGGCAAGCGCGTGGATGCGCTGTGGAACGGCCTGACGATTACCGAAGAGCGCAAGCAGAACATCGGCTTCACCGCGCCCTACATGGAAAATCGCCAGATCGTCGTGGTCGTCGCCAGCTCGCCGATCAAGACCAAGGCCGATCTCGCCGGCAAGGTCGTTGGCGTGCAGGACGGCAGCAGTGCCGTTGATGCCGTGCAAAAGGATGCGGCGGCAAAGTCGATCAAGGAACTGAAGAAGTTCGCTGACAACGTCACCGCGCTGATGGACCTGACAACGGGCCGGCTCGACGCCCTGGTGGTCGATGAGGTGGTCGGTCGCTACTACACGGCCAAGAAGCCCGGCGAGTACCTTGTGCTGGACGAAAATTTCGGCACCGAAGAATACGGTGTCGGCACGCGCAAGGACGACACCGAACTTCTCGCCAGGCTGCAAAAAGCCATGGACGAGATGAAGCAGGACGGCACCGCCGCCCGCATCTCCACACAGTGGTTCGGCAAGGATATCGTCAAGTAAGACCTGCCCCCCGTCACCCGCCGGGCGACGCGTCGCCGGCGCTTTCACTGAACATCTTGTTCCAGCCGGATCGGCCGGCAGCTAGCCGCCGCCGGTTGTGAGGCAGGTCGCATGAATTATGTAATCGACATTCTCGGCCCACTACTGGAGGGAACGACGGTCACGCTGAAGATGTTCTTCGTGACCATCGCGCTATCCGTTCCGCTCGGGCTGTGCCTTGCCTTGCTGCGCATTTCGCGTTTCCGCGTGATCGCCGGCCTGGTCAATGGCTACATCTGGCTGATGCGCGGCACACCGCTGATGCTGCAGCTGCTGTTCATCTATTTCGCCCTGCCCTTCGTGCCGATCATCGGTATCAAGCTGCCGGATTTCCCTGCGGCAGTGGTGGCCTTCGCACTCAACTACGCGGCCTATTTTGCTGAAATCTTCCGCGCCGGCATTCAGTCCATCGACCGCGGACAGTACGAAGGCGCCAGAGTACTCGGCCTCTCCTACGCGCAAACCATGCGCCGCATCGTGCTACCGCAGGTCATCAAACGCATCCTGCCGCCAACGAGCAACGAAACCATCACGCTGGTCAAGGACACCTCCCTGATCTATGTGCTCGCTCTCAACGACCTGTTGCGCGCCGCACGCAGCATCGTCCAGCGCGACTTCACCATCACGCCTTTCGTAGTCGCCGCCGCCTTCTACCTGGCCATGACCTTGATACTGACCTGGGGCTTCCAGCGTCTGGAGAAACGGTATGCCGTCTACGATGAATGATCCGATGATCCACGCCGAAAACATCCACAAGCGCTTCGGTGCGGTGGCGGTGCTCAAGGGCGTATCCCTGCAGATGCGCAAGGGCGAGGTGATCGCCGTCATCGGCCCCTCGGGCTCGGGTAAGAGCACCTTCCTGCGTTGCCTCAATCACCTGGAAACCATCGATCAGGGCCGCATCGACATCGAAGGCGAGACGATGGTAACCACCAGCGCCGAAGGTGCCTGCCACTACGTACCCGACGCCGAGGTGCGCCGCATCTGCCGCAAAATGGGCATGGTATTCCAGCAATTCAACCTGTTTCCGCACCTGACGGTGTTGCAGAACATCATCGAAGCGCCCATCACCGTCAAAGGCATGCGGCGCGAGGCGATCATTCCGAAAGCGGAAGAACTGCTTCGCAAGGTCGGACTGCTGGAGAAACGTGACAGTTACCCGTCACGGCTGTCCGGCGGGCAGAAGCAGCGTGTCGCGATCGCCCGGGCACTGGCGATGGAGCCGGACATCATGTTGTTCGACGAACCCACCTCGGCACTTGACCCCGAACTCACCGGAGAAGTGCTGCGCACCATGCGTCAACTCGCGGACGAGCACATGACGATGCTGGTCGTGACGCACGAGATGGCCTTCGCACGCGAGGTGGCGAGCCGCGTGGTCTTCATGGACCACGGTGAAATCATCGAGGCACGCCCGGCTGCGGAATTCTTTGCCACCCCTGAGCACCCGAGGACTCGCGCGTTTCTGGAGAACGTGTTGTAAGCGGCGCGGACGCCGAACAGCCCCCTACAGGCACAAAAAAACCCAGTAAATCATTGATTTACCGGGTCATTCAGAACGACATCGGATGACTCCGGTCGCTTAGCTGCGGTAGTCGGCGTTGATTTTCACATAGTCGTAGGAAAAATCGCAGGTCCACACCGTGGCCTGCGCCTCGCCGCGGCCGAGGTCGACGCGCACGGTGATTTCCGCTTCCTGCATCACCCGTGCCCCATCCTCCTCGCTGTAGCTCGCGGCACGACCGCCATGCTCGGCGACCATCACCTCCTCGCTCGCGCTGCCCAGCCACACGCGCAGGCGGCCGACATCGAGGTCGTCGATGCCGGCGTAACCGATCGCGGCCAGGATGCGGCCGAGGTTGGGGTCCGACGCGAAAAATGCCGTCTTCACCAGCGGCGACTGACCGATTGCGTAGCCAACCTTGCGGCACTCGCTGCGATCCGCCCCCCCCTCGACGGCGATGGTCATGAACTTCGTCGCCCCCTCGCCATCACGCACAATGGCCTGCGCCAGGCGGATCGAAACGTCGACCACTGCATCGCGCAGCGTCCGGTAATCGGCACTTTGCGGATCATTGATCTCGGCGTTGCCGGCCTGGCCCGTCGCGATGACAATAAAGGAGTCGTTGGTCGAAGTGTCGCCGTCGATGGTGATGCTGTTGAATGACAGGTCTGCGGCCTCCTTCGCCAGCGAATCGAGCAGCGGCTGGACAATCGCGGCATCGCACGCGAGGAAACCGAGCATCGTCGCCATGTTCGGCTTGATCATGCCGGCCCCCTTGCTGATGCCGGTCAGCGTAATCATGCGTCCGCCAATCTCGACCTGGCGCGACACCGCCTTCGCCAGCGTATCGGTCGTCATGATCGCGTGAGCCGCGTCGAACCAGCCATCGGCACGCAGATTCGCGTGGGCGGCCGGCAAACCGGCAACGAGGCGCTCGACCGGCAGCGGCTCGAGGATCACCCCGGTCGAGAACGGCAGGACTTGCGCGGGGTCAATACCCAGCAGACGCGCCACTGCAGCGCACGTCGTATTGGCGTTTTCGAGCCCGTCCTGCCCCGTGCCGGCATTCGCAACGCCGGTGTTGATCACCAGCGCGCGGATATCGCCGCCCGGCAAATGCTGTTTGCACACTTGCACCGGTGCCGCGCAGAAGCGATTGAGCGTGAATACTCCTGACACGCGGCTGCCCGGCGCCACTTCGATCAGCGTGAGGTCGCGCCGGTTGAGTTTGCGGATTGCCGCTTCGGCAACGCCCAGGCGCACGCCGGGAACCGGATTCAGCGCCGAGGGCTGCGGGGTGGAGAGATTAACGGACATGGCAGTTCTCCATTAGACAGGGTAAGGGCCACGCGGGCCATCTAGGGTTCGTTGAGCGGGGTATTCGATTCGAGTGCGCGCAAGCGCCCCGGCTCACTGACTGCGGCGGGATGACGAAGCGGCGGTCACCGCCAGCGATACCTGCTGGGCAAACAACTGGAAAGCCTCGAAAGTCTCGTCATCGATGCCACGCGCGGGGTTGAGCCGATCCGCATAGAAAAGGCCGATCGGCCGCCCCTGCACCAGGATGGGGGCAACGCACGCAAGGCTCGCGTTGGTAACCAATTGCAGACGATCGATGCGCAACCCGGGTGGATTGCGCCCCGGCTCGAAACGCAGCGCGCGCGGATGGCGGAAAAACTCGTTGAACAGATCACCGGGAGTCTGATCGAGCGAAAAGATGAAGCGCTGGCGTAGCGCCTCGGCGCCCGTCCCCAGCGCAGTCTTGCCGATCAGTTGCAGGCGGTTCTGCGACAGCAACCCGAACAGCACCCGGTCGAAACCGACGCCACGGTAGATGCCTTCGAGCACCAGTTGCAGGATTTCATTGAGATTGGCCCCGGCTGCGATGCGCCCGGAAATTTCACGCAGGATCTTGAGCTGCAGTTGCGGGTCCGGCTCGAGCAAGTCCTCCACGAGGACGGGCTCCACCTCCTCGACGTCCAACTCGGCTGCCGGCCCGGCCAGCGGAATTTGACGCCCGGCTTCCGCGCCACCGAAATAGCCGGCAATACGTGCAGCTTCGACACTGTTGGCGGCCAGATCCTCACGCAGCGCTTCCGGTGACACCCCGACAAAGGTAGCCAGTTCGCCGATCAACTTGCAGGTACCGGGGGCATCCCAGCCATTTTCGGCTTCTGCAGCAAGTCGCTGGCCATACAGGATCGCCTGCTCGGTCGGCGCCACGCGACTGCTGCCCTCGAGCACCGACTGAAGCAATGGGCCAAGCTTCCACTCGCGTGCGAGGCCCAGCGACAATTGCCGCAAGCGGAAGCCCAGCACACTCATCTGTGCTTCTTCGGCAGTCTGCCCGCCGGCATTCAGTTCCGCATCGAGACGCTGAGCCTGCGTGCCGCCAAAGCACCAGAACGCCATTTCGCCGACGCGTGACAGCAGCGCAGCGATGAACACTTCTTCGCTGCGTCCATCGTGTCGCATCACCGACAGCGAGCGTGCCTGCACCGCAGCGTGGAAACCTCGCGCCATTTCAGTCACCACGCGCTGACGCACGCCACCCGCGAGCAATGCATCGATCACCCGGATTGCGACGGCAATTTCCGCCACCGCATTGAAGCCCAGCACCACGATCGCGCGGCTGATGGTGCTGATACCGTGTCGTGCCGGGTTATACAGCGCGCTGTTGGCAAGCTTGAGCACCTTCGCGGTCATCGCCGCGTCTTGCAGGATCGCCTGCGCCAGACGACCGGTAGACGCCTTGTCATCTTCGGTGACGGAGTGAATCAGCGCAACCGTGGCGCCCAATGCGGGCATTTCCTGATCGCGAATATGCGCGACCCACTCGCCCAGCGCCCGCGGCTCACGCGTACCGGGAGCAGGCGCTTCGCCCGGCACGCCGAGCTCCAGCTCCGGGAACAGTGCCGACCCCGCTGGCGCGCGCCGCGCGGCCGGATCAATGGGTTTCGCCATATCCCGAATCCCTTGATGCAGACCCGCAAACGGCCCACAAGGGGCCGTTCGCATCTTGCTGGCGGAGTTTTTCGCTGCGCATTGCGCCTTAACTCAGTCTGCCATGGCAGTGCTTGTACTTCTTGCCGGAACCGCAGGGGCATGGATCGTTGCGCCCCACCTTCGGTCCGACATTCGCAACGGCCACACCGCCATCCTGCTCCGCCGCGGCTGCCGCACCCAGCGCCTCGTCGTAATCGGCATGGTGGTACTGAATGTTGTCCAGCTCCGGCGGCACTTCAGCTGCCTCAAGCTGCGCTTCGGTGCGAACCTGGACCGTCATCAGCAGCTTGGATACGTCGCTGCGCACCGTGTCGAGCAGGGCTTCGAACAACTCGAACGCTTCGCGCTTGTACTCCTGCTTGGGATTCTTCTGTGCGTAACCACGCAGGTGGATTCCCTGGCGCAGATGGTCCAGCGCCGCCAGATGTTCGCGCCAATGCGTATCGAGGCTCTGCAACATCACGTCGCGCTCGAATTTGTGCCACGCGTCGCCATCCACCTGTGCGGTCTTGGCCGCGTATGCCTCGTCGGCGGCCGTCAGGATGCGCTTGAGGATCGCTTCGTCGTCGAGGTTCGCCTCGGCCCTGATCCATTCACCGACCGGCAGGCGCAACTGGAACTCCGCCGCAAGCGCAGTTTCGAGGCTGGGGATATCCCACTGCTCCTCGACACTGTCGACGGGCACGTACAAGCGGAACGCATCGTGCAGCACCCCCTGGCGCATGGCATGGATGGTCTCGGAAATATCCTCGCTCTCCAGCAGCTCGTTGCGCTGCTGGTAGATCACCTTGCGCTGGTCGTTTGCAACGTCGTCGTATTCGAGCAACTGCTTGCGGATGTCGAAGTTGCGTTGCTCGACCTTGCGCTGCGCCGATTCGAGCGAACGCGTCACCATCGAGTGCTCGATCGCCTCGCCCTCGGGCATTTTCAGGCGCACCATGATCGCGTTCAGGCGCTCGCCGGCGAAGATTTTCATCAGCGGATCTTCGAGCGACAGATAAAAGCGCGAACTGCCCGGATCGCCCTGCCGCCCGGCGCGTCCGCGCAGCTGGTTGTCGATGCGGCGCGATTCGTGACGCTCGGTGCCGATGATGTGCAGGCCGCCCGAGGCCAGGACCCGCTCATGCACCGTCTTCCACTCGTCGCGCATCGCGGTGATGCGCTCATCCCGCTGTCCGGCAGTGAGCGTCTCGTCGTCGCGAATCGCCGCGACCTGCCTTTCGATGCTGCCACCGAGCACGATGTCGGTACCACGACCCGCCATGTTGGTGGCGATCGTGATCACGCCCGGACGGCCGGCCTGGGCTACGATCTCCGCTTCGTGCTCGTGTTGCTTGGCGTTCAGCACCTGGTGCGGCAGCTTGACGCGGTTCAGTTCGGCCGACAGGAATTCGTTGATCTCGATCGAGGTCGTGCCGACCAGAACCGGTTGGCCGCGCTCGACGCACGCACGGATGTCGGCGGTCACCGCATCCCACTTTTCCTTCGCCGTGCGGTAGACCTTGTCGTTCTCGTCCTTGCGCAACATCGGCCGGTTGGTCGGCACCACCACCGTTTCCAGGCCGTAGATCGAGTGGAACTCGAAGGCCTCGGTGTCCGCGGTGCCGGTCATGCCGGCGAGCTTGCCGTACATGCGGAAGTAATTCTGGAAGGTGATCGACGCCAGCGTCTGGTTCTCCGCTTGGATGCGCACGCCCTCCTTGGCTTCGACCGCCTGGTGCAGGCCATCCGACCAGCGCCGCCCGGCCATCAGGCGGCCGGTGAATTCGTCGACGATCACCACCTCGTTGTTCTGTACGACGTATTGCTGATCCTTGAAATACAGTGCATGTGCGCGCAGCGCCGCATACAGGTGATGTACGAGCAGGATGTTGCCCGGATCGTACAGGCTGGTCCCTTCGGCCAGCAGCCCCATGCGGGTGAGGATCTGCTCGGCGTTCTCGTGCCCCTGCTCGGTGAGCAGCACCTGGCGCGCCTTGAGATCCAGCGTGAAATCACCCGGCTTGGTGACGTCGTCCCCTTCGCCTTCCTGTTGCGTCAGCATCGGCGCGACCTGGTTGAGCTTCAGATACAGCTCGGTATGGTCTTCGGCCTGGCCGGAGATGATCAGCGGGGTACGCGCCTCGTCGATCAGGATCGAATCGACCTCATCGACGATGGCGAAGTTCAAGCCACGCTGAACCCGCTCGCCGAGCGAATACACCATGTTGTCGCGCAGATAGTCGAAGCCGAATTCATTATTGGTGCCGTAGGTGATGTCCGCCCCGTAGGCTGCCTGCTTCTCGTCGTGCGCCATGCGCGACAGGTTGCAGCCGGTGGTCAGCCCGAGGAAGCCATAGATGCGCCCCATCCAGTCCGCGTCGCGGCTGGCGAGGTAATCGTTCACCGTGATGACGTGCACGCCCTTGCCCGTCAGCGCATTCAGATAGGCCGGCAGCGTCGCCACCAGCGTCTTGCCTTCGCCAGTGCGCATCTCCGAGATCTTGCCATTGTGCAGCACCATGCCGCCGATCAGCTGCACATCGAAATGGCGCATGTTGTGCACGCGCTTGGCCGCTTCGCGCACCACGGCGAACGCTTCCGGGAGGAGGCTATCGAGAGACTCGCCGCCCGCGGCGCGCTCCTTGAATTCGACGGTCTTGCCGCGCAGTCCCTCGTCTGAAAGCACGGAAATTTCCGGCTCCAGCGCATTGATCGCGCGAATGGTCTGGGAGTATTGGCGGATCAGGCGGTCGTTGCGACTACCGAAAATTTTCTTGAGCAGGCCGGAAATCATGAGGGTGTTTGGTCGGTCGATTCGGCAAAGGCAGGAGTTTAGCATGCTGGCCGCAAGCACCCGAACCGGATGCTGCATGGAGATGGGCGAGATGTGGACGACAAAAAGACCGCACGCAATCGGCAAGGGCTTGCCGCGCCACCCGACGACACCTACCATCAGACACTGCAACCCGAATCAGGCAAGACGATGACCCAGCTTATTCAGCGTTACCTCGGCACCGGCGATGCGCTCGCGCGGCTGAAGGACCACGCCGGACGCCTGATGCGGCTGCAGAACCTGCTCGAACAGCACCTGCCCCCTGCGCTGACAGCGGCCTGTTCGGTTGCCAATTTCAAGGGCGACACGCTGGTGCTACTGGCGCACGGCGGCGCGGTGGCCGCCCGCCTGAAGCAGATTGCGCCCAGTCTGGTCCAGCAGTTCGCCGCAGCAGGGCTGCTGATCAAGACGATTCAGGTCAAGGTGAAAGTCATTGAGGAACACGAAGCCGCGCCTGCGCCGACTCAGCGTACCTTGTCCGAGGCGGGCAGCCAGAGCCTGACGGAATTCAGTTCGACGCTACCGGAGGGATCGCCACTGCGTGAGTCACTCGAGCGACTCGTCCAACGCAGCCGTCGCAGTTGAACGCCCTATGCGAACGGGACAAACACGCGCTCGAGGGCGAACAGCGCGAGAAAGACAAAGACGATCACGAGCCCGGAGCGGAAGAAATTCCATGCCCAGCGGCGATACCGCGGATTGCCGGTCAGCATCCACGCGACGAGCGATCCACCGACGCCGATCAGCGCCAGAATTGCGAACAGGCGGATCACCACCATGACCGGTATCGCTCAGGTCGCAGCGACCAGATCGAACTGGTGGCTCACCGCCGCCGGGGTCTCGGCTGATTGCTCGAACGTCACGATTTCCCATGCCGACTGGTCTTCGAGCAGCACGCGCAGTACCTGGTTGTTGAGGGCATGGCCGGCCTTGTGCGCGCTATAGCTGGCAAGCAGTGGATGACCGCATAGATAGAGATCGCCGATCGCGTCGAGCACCTTGTGCTTGACGAACTCATCCACATAACGCAGCCCTTCGGTGTTGAGGACGCGATACTCGTCCATCACGATGGCGTTATCGAGGCTGCCGCCCAGCGCGAGGCCGTTGGCGCGCATGAACTCGACATCCTGCATGAAGCCGAAGGTGCGCGCACGAGCCACGTCCCGCACGTAGGACTGCTCGGCAAAATCCACGGTGACACTGGTCGAGGTCTTGTCGATCGCCGGGTGATTGAACACGATCGAAAAACTCAGGCGAAAACCGTCATAGGGCTCCAGCCGCACCCACTTGTCGTCCTCACGGTATTCGACCGCCTTCTTGACCCGCAGAAAGCGCTTCGGCGCCTTCTGCTCCTCGATGCCGGCCGACTGCAGCAGGAACACGAAGGGCCCCGAGCTGCCGTCAAGGATCGGAATCTCCGGTGCATCGACGTCGACGTGCAGATTGTCGATCCCCAGCCCGGCGAGCGCAGACATCAGGTGCTCGACCGTACCCACCTTGGCACCACCCCGTTCCAAGCCCGAACACATGCGCGTGTCGCACACGGAATAGGGATCGGACGGCAGATCGACCGGCGGGTCGAGATCGACGCGGTGAAACACGATGCCCGTATCCGGCGCAGCCGGACGCAGCACGAGCTGGACCTTGCGTCCGCCGTGCAGACCCACGCCCGTGGCCTTGACGATCGATTTGAGGGTACGCTGCCTGATCATTGTTAACTTCCCGTTTCAGGGCAACAGTTTAACACGCACCCGGGACGCACCGGAGCACCTGGGGTTGCAGCGCAACATGCAACAGACAATTGTCACCCGTGCGCCGGGCGCTGAACGAATCGTGACGGCATTGAGGAAGGCCGTTCGGCTGGGCAAAAAAATGACGGGCGCCCGATGCCGACCGGAGGCGACGGTCTGCATCGGGCGCCCGTTTTGGGGCGAGGAGATTTACGCTCAGTCGGCCTGTTTTCGCAGGAAGGCCGGGATGTCGTAGGTACCCATGCCGTTGGCACTCATCGCTTCGACGGCGGTGCGGCGACCGCTGCGCATCACTGCGGGCACATCCAGGTTGTTCATGTCGATACCCATGGACGGGCCATAGGTGCCGGTCCCCTGAACGACCTGCATCACCGGCTGGCGCGCGGAACGCGGCACACCCAGTCCGGTGGCGACGACGGTGACGCGCACGCGGTCCTCCATCGATTCGTCGAACACGGTGCCGTACTTGACGAAGGCTTCGGGCGCGGCGAAAGCCTGCACGGTCTTCACGGCGTCGCGCACTTCGGACATCTTCAGCGAACGACTGGCGGTGATGTTGATCAGCACGCAGCGTGCGCCGGACAGTTCGGTGCCTTCCAGCAGCGGGCTCACCGCGGCCTGCTCGGCAGCGATGCGGGCGCGGTCCATGCCCGAGGCCTCGGCCGACCCCATCATCGCGCGTCCCATCTCGCCCATCGCGGTGCGCACGTCCTGGAAGTCGACGTTGACCAGGCCCGGCACGTTGATGATCTCGGCGATACCGCCAACGGCACTGCGCAGCACGTTGTCGGCGGAGCGGAAACATTCCTCGAAGCCGGCGTCGTCGCCGTACACTTCAAGCAGCTTGTCGTTGAGGACGATGATCAGCGAATCGACGTAACGGGTCAGTTCCTCGACGCCGCTCTCGGCCACGCGCAGGCGGTTTTCGAAGTCGAACGGCTTGGTCACCACGGCAACCGTCAGAATGCCCATTTCCTTGGCGATCTCGGCCACCACCGGAGCCGCGCCAGTGCCGGTGCCGCCCCCCATGCCGCCGGTGATGAAGCACATGTGGGCGCCGTCGAGCATTGCTGCGATCGCTTCGCGCGAATCCTGCGCCGCGGCACGGCCCGCTTCGGGCTTGGAGCCCGCGCCCAGCCCCGAGCTGCCGAGCTGGATCTTGTTCGGCGCGAGGCAGCGACTGAGCGCCTGCGCGTCGGTGTTGGCGACGATGAACTGTACGCCCTGCACCCCTTCACGGATCATGTGATCGACGGCATTGCCGCCAGCCCCACCGACACCGACCACCTTGATGATCGTGCCAGTCTGCTCCTTCTCAACGATTTCAAACATTTGCCTCGCCTCCTGGGAAACAACCCATACCATGCACCAAGCAGCCGCCAAGCCTATATTTAGTAATAACTTTGAAGTCTACAACTAAATAAGGGATTCAGCACAACCACTCATTCAATTTGGCTGAACAACCGCGCCATCCGGTCAAAAATTCTTTTCAAACCACGCTTTCATGCGCCCGAAGACCTGACGCACGCTGCGTGTTTCGCGCGCCAGGATGCCCCGGCGACGCTGTGCAAAACCTTCCATCACCAATCCCATCGCTGTCGCATAACGCGGATGGCACACCACATCCGCCAGCCCACCGGCGTACTGCGGCGCACCAACCCGCACCGGCATGTGGAACACTTCTTCGCCGAGTTCGACCATTCCGAGCATCACCGAGGATCCGCCGGTGAGGACGATGCCGGACGACAGCAATTCCTCGTAACCGCTGCGGCGCAGTTCGGCCTGCACCAGTTCGAACAGCTCCGACACGCGCGGCTCGATCACGTCGGCGAGACGCTGGCGCGACAGCGGGCGCGGCGGGCGATCGCCGACGCCGGGAACCTCGATCATTTCGTCGGGATCGGCCAGGGTGTGCATCGCGACCCCGTGACGAATCTTGATTTCCTCCGCTTCGGAGGTCGGGGTGCGCAGCGCCATCGCGATGTCGTTGGTGATCTGGTCGCCGGCTACCGGCAGCACCGCGGTATGACGGATCGCACCGTGGGTGAACACCGCAATGTCGGTGGTGCCGCCGCCGATATCGACGAGACACACGCCCAGATCCTTCTCGTCCTCGGTCAGCACCGCATAGCTCGAGGCCAGCGGTTGCAGGATCAGGTCCATCACTTCGAGGCCGCAGCGGCGCACGCACTTGATGACGTTCTGCGCCGCCGACACCGCGCCGGTGACGATATGCACCTTGACCTCGAGCTTCACGCCGCTCATGCCGATCGGCTCTCGCACGCCGCCCTGCCCGTCGATGATGAATTCCTGGGTCAGGATGTGCAGGATCTGCTGTTCGGCCGGGATAGGCATTGCGCGCGCCACCTCGATGACACGCTCGACGTCCATCGGCGTGACTTCCTTGTCCTTGATCGCGACCATGCCGTTGGAGTTGAAGCTTTTGATGTGGCTGCCGGCGATCCCGGTGTAGACGTCGCGGATCTTGCAGTCGGCCATCAACTCGACTTCCTGGATCACGCGCGAAATCGCATCCACCGTGGCCTCGATATTCACCACCACACCGCGCTTGAGACCGCTGGTGGGTTGCGTGCCGACACCAACGACGTTCAGTCGCCCGTCGGGGCGCGCCTCGGCCACCATGCAGGTGACCTTTGCTGTGCCGATGTCGAGCCCGACGATCAGGTCCTTGTATTCCTTGCTCATTGCTTGCCTTTCGCTGCTTTGACGTCCCCCACGGGGGTGAGGGCGAATCCGCTCGGATAGCGGAGGTCCGCTACCGCCACCTGTACTCCAATCCTTTCGCTCGCCTGCGGCCAGGCACGGACGAAGCGCACCAGCCGCTCGCTGATCGGCGCCTTCTCCTGATCGCGGCCCAGTACGATCACCATGCCGTCGTCGAGTTTGAGCTGCCACGCTTCGCGTGCCGACAGCACAAGGCTCACTAGCTTGCGCCCCAAGGGCTCAAGCACGGCGTCGAATTCTCGATGCTTCGCCTGCAGATACGCCGCCGATCCCTGCGGACCTGAGAACGAAGGCATTTCGGCGTTGCTCGCGGCCACAAACACTTCGCCCTGGTGATTGACGAGATGGGTTTCACCGCTGTCGGAGACGGTCCAGTAGGCAACGGCCTGATGTTCCTCGAGGCGCAGTTCGAGCACGTCGGGCCAGCGCCGCCGCACCTCGGCGCGCCGCACCCACGGGAGCTTCTCGAACATCTCGCGCACGGCTTCGAGATCCACCGAGAAGAAATTACCGCGAATGGCCCTGCGCGCAACGTATTCGAGCTGCGCCGTAGTGACCTGCGCCGGCGGCGTCAACACGACGACCTCGCGCAGCGGGAACAGCGGCCGCGACAGGAACCACACCACCAACGCATATCCGAGCGCGACAGCGGCAAACAGCATCAGCACATCGGAAATCAGATTCAACACCCCCGGGCGATGCCACACCCCTTCCCTTTCGCGCGCGCGAGCGGGGTTCCGGCCTGCGCCGGACACGCCCTGGGCGATCGGGGAAAGGGAGCGAAAATCAGCCAAGGCGCGCGTCCTCAAGAATCGCCAGGCACAGCTCGGTGAATCCCATGCCCGCAACCTTTGCCGACATCGGCACCAGCGAGTGACCGGTCATGCCCGGCGAAGTGTTCATCTCGAGCAAATACGGGCGACCATCGGCGGAGAGGATCAGGTCGGCACGCCCCCAGCCACGGCAACCGAGCACCTGTGCGCTCTTCATAACCAGCGCCTGCAGCGCTGCCTCCTGCTCCGCGGGCAGGCCGCTCGGGCACAGATAACGGGTATCGTCGGTGAAATACTTGTTCTGGTAGTCGTAGTTACCGCCGGGCGCTTCGATGCGGATCAGCGGCAGTGCACGGTCACGCAGAAACGGCGCGGTCAGTTCCGCCCCGGTGATGAATTCCTCGGCGATCACCAGGTCGTCGAAACGCACGGCGAGTTCCCATGCGGCCTTCAGCTGAGTGGCCTGGGTGACCTTGGTGGCGCCCATGCTGGAGCCTTCGTGCACCGGCTTGACGAAGATCGGCAGGCCGAGATCCGCGACCACGGCATCCCAGTCGGTGTCGGCATTCAGGATCGCGTAGCGCGGCGTCGGCAGGCCGCAAGCGGCCCACACCATCTTGGTCCGCCACTTGTCCATCGACAGAGCGGACGCCATCACGCCACTGCCGGTGTATGGAATCTTGAGTAGTTCCAGCATGCCCTGCACGGTGCCGTCCTCGCCACCTCGGCCATGCAGCGCGATGAACGCACGGTCGTAGCCCTGTTCCTTGAGAATGTGCAGATCGAGTTCGGCCGGATCGAAGCCGTGTGCATCCACGCCGGCCGCGCACAGGGCTGCCAGCACCGCGTTGCCGGACATCAGCGACACATCACGCTCCGCGGACGTACCGCCGAGCAGCACCGCAACCTTGCCGAATTTTCCGTTCGCGATCTTGCCGCTCGCGTCGCCCGTGCTTGTCACACCAGTTCCTCGTTGTTTGCCAGTTTCCCGGGCACGCCGCCAATCGAGCCGGCACCCATCGTGATTACCACGTCGCCATCACGCACAGCCGACAGGATCGTCGCCGGCATCTCGCCGATGTCCTCGACGAAGATCGGTTCGACCTTGCCTGCGACACGAATCGCCCGCGCCAGTGAGCGACCGTCGGCTGCGACGACCGGTTGCTCGCCTGCCGCGTAGACTTCCGCGAGCAGCAGCGCATCGACGGTCGATAGCACCTTGACGAAGTCCTCGAAGCAGTCGCGAGTGCGCGTATAGCGATGCGGCTGGAAGGCCAGTACCAGGCGCCGACCGGGAAAGGCCCCGCGTGCCGCGGCGAGTGTCGCCGCCATCTCGACCGGGTGGTGACCGTAGTCGTCGATCAGCGTGAAGCTGCCGCGCTCACTGCCATCGTCATTGCGCAGCGCCACTTCGCCGTAGCGCTGGAAGCGCCGGCCTACGCCCTTGAAATCCGCCAGCGCCTTGATGATCGAGGCATCCGGCACCTGCACCTCGGTCGCCACGGCGATCGCCGCCAGCGCGTTGAGCACGTTGTGCAGACCGGGCAGATTCAGTTCGATCGGCAGGCGGCTGATCGTACCGTTGACGCGCACCGCATCGAACAGCATCCGGCCGCCTTCGGCACGGATGTTTTCGGCGCGGATGTTGGCTGTCTCGGAGAAGCCATAGCGCACGATCTGTTTCGACACCAGCGGCATGATCGAGCGCACGTGGGGATCGTCCTCGCACAACACCGCCACGCCGTAGAACGGCAGATGCTGCAGGAAATCGATGAAGGCCTGCTTGAGTCGCGCGAAATCGTGCCCGTAGGTGTCCATGTGATCGGCGTCGATGTTCGTCACCACCGAAATCACCGGCGTCAGCAGCAGAAAAGACGCATCGGACTCGTCCGCTTCGGCGACCAGGAAATCGCCCTTCCCAAGCCGCGCATTGGCACCGGCGGCGTTGAGCTTGCCGCCGATGACGAAAGTCGGGTCCATGCCACCTTCGGCGAGAATGCTGGCCACCAGCGAGGTCGTCGTGGTCTTGCCGTGCGTGCCGGCGATCGCGATGCCCTGCTTGAGGCGCATCAATTCGGCCAGCATTTGCGCGCGCGGCACCACCGGCACATGGCGCGCACGCGCGGCAACCACTTCCGGGTTGTCGTTGCGCACCGCGGTCGAAATCACCACCGCGTCAGCGTCGGCAACGTTTTCGGCGGCATGGCCGGATACCACGCGCGCACCCAGCGCATGCAGACGCCGGGTCGCTGCGTTTTCGCCCAGGTCGGAGCCGCTTACGGTGAACCCGAGGTTCACCAGCACCTCGGCGATGCCGCTCATGCCGGCGCCGCCGATACCGACAAAGTGAATGCGTTTGACTTTGTGTTTCATTCCTTCCTCCCGGCCGCGAGCGCCTCACAGACCTGCGCGACCGCCTCGGCCGCACGCGGCTTCGCCAACGCACGTGCCTTGCAGGCCATTTCAAGCAGACGTGCGCGATCCAGACTGGCGAGGATGCCCGCCAGCCGTTCGGCATCGAGTTCGCCCTGTGGCAGCAGGTAAGCCGCGCCCTGATCGGCGAGAAAACGGGCGTTGCCGGTCTGGTGATCGTCCACCGCGTGGGGGTAAGGCACCAGCAGGCTTGCGGCGCCGACCGCGGCAAGTTCGGCCACGGTGAGCGCCCCGGCCCGGCAGATCACCAGGTCGGCCTCGGCATATTTCGCCGCCATGTCGTCGATGAAGGGCAGCAACTGGCCCTCGACCCCTGCGCCGGCGTATGCGGCACGCAATGCGTCGATCTGCGTCGCGCCGGCTTGATGCGTGACGACAGGACGCACATCCGGACGCATGCGCGCGAGTGCCACCGGTACAGTTTCATTCAGCACTGCCGCGCCGAGACTGCCGCCGACCACCAGCACTTTCAGCGGGCCACCACGCCCGGCGAAACGTTCGGCAGGCGGCGCCACTGCAGCGATGTCGGCGCGCACCGGGTTGCCGACCCAGCCCGCTTTCTTCAGGGTTTTCGGAAATCCGGACAGGACGCGATCGGCAACGCCGGCAAGCACACGATTCGCGAGCCCGGCGACCGAGTTCTGCTCGTGCAGCACCAGGGGACGCCCAAGCAGCGCGGCCATCATTCCGCCGGGAAAGGTCACGTAGCCGCCCATGCCGAGTACGACATCCGGGCGGATACGACGCAGTTCGCCCAGCGCCTGCCAGAAACCGCGCAGCAGGTTGAGCGGCAGCAGCAGCTTGCGCAGCAAGCCCTTGCCGCGCAGGGCCGAAAAGCGCACCCACGCGGTTTCGTAACCCTTTTCGGGCACGATGCGCGCCTCCATCCCGTCCGGACTCCCCATCCAGACGATGCGCCAGCCCTGGCTGCGCAATTGTTCCGCGACTGCAATGCCCGGGAAGATGTGGCCACCAGTACCGCCTGCCATGACGAGCAAGGTCTTCATGAGCGCCCCCGCATGACTTGCCTGTTCTCCCAGTCAATCCGGAGAACTATGGCGATCGCGAGGCAGTTGGCGACGATCCCCGATCCGCCGAAGCTCATCAGCGGCAGCGTCAGGCCCTTGGTGGGCAGCAGGCCCATATTGACGCCCATATTGATGAACGACTGCACGCCGATCCACAGGCCGATGCCCATCGCCACGAGGCCGGAAAAATATCGCTCCAGCTTGATTGCCTCGCGCCCGATCAGCATGGCGCGATGCACGAGGATCGCGAACAGCACGACGATCGTCAGCACGCCGACCAGGCCAAGCTCCTCGGCGATCACGGCGAGCAGGAAATCGGTATGGGCCTCCGGCAGATAGAACAGCTTCTCGACGCTCGCGCCAAGCCCGACACCGAACCATTCGCCGCGGCCGAAGGCAATCAGCGCGTGCGAGAGCTGGTAGCCCTTGCCGAAGGCGTCCTGCCACGGGTCCATGAAGCCGAACAGACGGTCGCGCCGGTACGGCGACAGCCACACCAGCAAAGCCAGGCCGACAAGTGCCACGAGCGCAAGCAGCACGAAAGCGCGCACGTTGATGCCGCCGAGGAACAGGACGCCGAACGCGATCGCAGTGATGACGACGAAGGCGCCGAAATCAGGCTCGCGCAGCAGCAGGAAGCCGACCAGCACAATGGTTGCCGCCATCGGCAGGAAGCCACGCCGGAAGCTGCCCATGTCGGGAAGCTTGCGCACGGTGTAGTCGGCCGCATACAGCGCGGCAAACAGCTTCATCAGCTCAGACGGCTGCAGATTGATCGGTCCCAGCGGCAACCAGCGTTGCGCACCGTTGACCTCGCGTCCGACCCCGGGGATCAGCACCACGACCAGCAGCACCAACCCCGCCATGAAGAGCAAGGGTGCGAACTGCTGCCACTGTCGCATCGAGATCTGGAAGGCCATCAGACCGCCCGCCACGCCGATGGACAGGAACAGCGCATGGCGGAGGACGAAGAAGTGCTGCTGATAGCCTGTAAAGCGGCTCCCCTCGGCAATCGCGATCGACGACGAATAGACCATCACCAACCCGATCAGCAAGAGCCCCGCCGCCGACCAGATCAACAAGGGATCAAGATCGCGCGCGGACTCCGCGGGACGCATCAGCCGATTGACGGCACGACTCGTATCTGCGCCGACACCGCCGCGAGCACCAAACATTCCGGACAGGGCGCTGACGAATTTCATGCCGCGCTCACCCCCGGCAGACGACGCACCGCAGCGATGAACACTTCGGCGCGGTGGGCGTAATTGCGAAACATGTCGAGGCTGGCACAGGCCGGCGACAGCAGCACGGCATCGCCCGGCTGCGCGAAATCGGCGGCACGAGCGACGGCAACATCGAGGTCGGCGGCGCGTTCCGTCGGAACGCCTGCGCCGCTGAGCGCCGCATCGATCAGGGCGGCATCGCGACCAATCAGCAGGACCGCACGGGCATGGCGTGCGACGGCGTCCCGCAGGGGCGAAAAATCCTGCCCCTTGCCGTCGCCACCGGCAATCAATATGACCCGCCGGCCCAAACCTTCGAGGGCAGCGAGCGTTGCGCCAACATTGGTACCTTTCGAATCATCGTAGAACACCACGTCATCGCCGCGCCTGGCGACCGGCTCGACACGGTGCGGCAGGCCGCGGAAGTCCTTCAAGCCGGCCAGCATCGCGGCCATGGGCAAGCCGATGGCCCGCCCCAGCGCCAGCGCAGCGAGCGCATTGGCCGCGTTGTGGGCGCCCGCGATGTTCAGTTCGCCGACGCGCAGCAGATGCTCGTTACCGCATGCCAGCCAGGCTTCCCCCGCCGCATCGACAGCGATCCCGTAATCGTCCGGCAGCCCCGGCGCATCGGTGCCGAACGACACCACGCGGCGCCCCGGCGCGGCCATCGCCTGCACTCGCGCGTCCTGGCGGTTGAGCACCTGCACACCATCACCAGCAAAGATGCGCGCCTTCACGGCGGCGTAGGCGGAGAGGTCGCCGTGACGGTCGAGGTGATCGTCGGTGATATTGAGCACCGTCGCGGCATCGACGTTCAGCCCTTCGGTCGTTTCGAGCTGGAAGCTCGACAGTTCCAGCACCCAGCATTCAGGCAGCGCTTCGCCGCGGTCGAGCCGTTCCATCAGCACCGTCAGCGCGGCCGGGCTGATATTGCCGGCAGACACGGCATCGAGACCGGCAGCCCGGCACAGTGCCGCCGTCAGCGCAGTGGTCGTGGTCTTGCCGTTCGTTCCGGTGATGGCAAGCAGACGCGTGCGTGCGCGAACACCCAGCCGTTCGAGTGCTTCGGCGAACAGCGTCATCTCGCCCGCGACCTGAATGCCACGCTGCCTCGCTTCGGCCAGCAGGGGCACACGCGAGTCGATACCCGGACTGAGGGCGATGCGGTCGATGCCATCCAGCAGGTCGTCGGAAAAATCGCCCAGCACAATCTCGGCTGCAGGCACCGTGGTCTTCAACTGGGTCAGCCCCGGCGGCTCACCGCGGCTGTCGGCGACGCGCACGCGCGCGCCCTGGCGCGCACACCACTGCGTCATCGCGAGGCCCGATTCACCGAGCCCGAGCACCAGCACGAAGTTGTCGGGTCGAGCATTCATCGGAGTTTGAGCGTCGACAGGCCGAACAGCACCAGCATGATGGTGATGATCCAGAAGCGGACGACGACCTGGGTTTCCTTCCATCCACCCAGTTCGTAGTGGTGATGCAGCGGCGCCATGCGGAAGATGCGCTTGCCGCCGCTGTACTTGAAGTACAGCACCTGCACCATCACCGACAGGGTTTCGGCGACGAACAGTCCGCCCATGATGAACAGCACGATTTCCTGACGCACCACGACGGCGACGGTTCCGAGCGCCGCACCCAGCGCCAGCGCCCCCACGTCCCCCATGAAGACTTCCGCCGGATAGGCGTTGAACCACAGGAATCCGAGTCCGGCGCCGGCCAGTGCGCCACAGAACACGGCGAGTTCGCCGGCGCCCGCGATATAGGGCACGCCAAGGTACTTCGAGAAACCGGCATGCCCCGCGACATAGGCGAAGATTGCGAGCGCACCGGCAACCATGACGGTAGGCATGATCGCCAGGCCATCCAGGCCATCGGTCAGGTTAACCGCGTGGCTGGTGCCATTGATCACGAAGTACGACAGAGCAATGAAGCCGAAGACACCCAGCGGATACGACACCGCCTTGAAGAAGGGCACGATCAGTTCGGTCTGCGCCGGATCGCTGGCGGTCACACCAAGGAATATCGCCGCAACCAGAGCAATCAGCGAAGTCCACAAGTATTTCCAGCGGCTGGGCAAGCCCTTGGGATCGCGATGCACCACCTTGCGCCAGTCATCCACCCAGCCAACTGCGCCGAAACCGAGGGTTACGAGCAGCGTCACCCAGACGTAGTGATTGCGCAGGTCGCCCCAGAACAGGGTCGTCACCGCGATCGCGATCAGGATCAGCGCACCACCCATGGTCGGGGTGCCTGCCTTGGTGAGGTGCGACTTTGGACCATCATCGCGCACCGCCTGGCCGATTTTCTTCGCGGCAAGCCAGCGAATCAGCGAAGGGCCGAACACGAAAGAGATCAGCAATGCGGTCAGCGCCGCCAGAACTGTGCGCAGCGTGATATAGCCGAACACATTGAAAGTACGGATATCCTGACCCAGCCAAAGGGCGAGTTCGAGCAGCATGGACTAGTGTGACTCCTGAGAGGGGGCGCTATTGTGCACCGCCGCAAGGGCATTCGCCACCCGTTCCATCCGCATGAATCGCGAGCCTTTCACGAGCACCACGGTGCCGGCATCGAGTCGCGGCGAAATTGCCGCAACCAATGCCTCGACTGAATCGAAATGCCGACCACCGTCGCCGAAGTTGTGTGCCGCCACCGCGCTCATCTCGCCCAGTGCAAACAGCTCATCAACCCCCTTGCTCTTAGCATAACCACCAATCTCGTCGTGCAGCTGGGCGCTGGTCGCGCCGACCTCTCCCATGTCGCCCAACACCAGCATCGTGTGTTCGGCAGTTGCCGCCAGCACGTCGATCGCGGCGCGCACCGAGTCCGGGTTGGCGTTATAGGTGTCGTCGACGATCACTGCGCCACCGATGCCCGCCCGCCGCTGCAGACGCCCTGCCGCGCCACTGAAACCGGACAGCCCTTCGGCGACTGCGGCCAGACTCGCGCCCGCGGCCAGACATGCTGCCGCGGCGCCGGCTGCGTTGCGCGCGTTGTGCTCGCCGGGCACGGGGAGGTCGAAGTCCAGCGCGCCAGCCGCAGCGGCAAGCTGAAGATGCGAACCGAGTCCGTGCAGCGAGCAGCGCACCGACACATCGGCGGGCTGATCGACACCGAAGCTCAGCGCCGGACGCCCGGCATTGAGTTCGCGCCAGTACCCCGCATGCGGATCGTCGGCATTGATGATGGCAACGCCACTGTCACCGAGACCAGCATATATCGCGCCCTTTTCCTGGGCGATCTCGACCAGCGACCCCATGCCCTGCAGGTGCGCGCGCTGCGCGTTGGTCACAATGGCCACGGTCGGGCGTGCGATATCCGTGAGATTGGCAATCTCGCCAGGATGATTCATGCCCATCTCGATGATCGCGGCACGGTGCGTGTCTCGCAGTTCGAGCAGGGTCAGCGGCAGGCCAATGTCGTTGTTGAGGTTGCCGACGGTCGCCAGCACCACGTCCGCACCGTGGCCGTCACGCCGAGCCTGGGCACGCATGATGGATGCGCACATTTCCTTCACGGTGGTCTTGCCGTTGCTGCCCGTAACGCCGATCAGCGGGATGGAGAAACGGCTACGCCAGTATGCCGCGAGCTTGCCCAAAGCCAGGCGGGTGTCCTGAACTACCAGCAAAGGCAGCGCCGCGTCCCCATGGGCACCGGCCCAGGCAACATCCACCAGTGCCGCGGCAGCGCCCGCGGCCGCTGCCTGCGCTACGAATTCATGGCCGTCGAAATTGTCGCCACGCAGGGCGACAAACAGCTGGCCGGCACGGATGTGGCGGCTATCGGTGCCAACGGCGGTGAATTCCCCCACGCACGTCATGTGCCATCCCAAGGCCTGAGCGATTTCCTGCAGTGTCAGCATACGCCCGCCCCCCTGGCTCGATTCCATTCCATCAGGGCCGTACGGGCCTGCTCGACATCGGAGAACGGCAGGCGCACGCCCAGCACCTCCTGATACGGTTCATGCCCCTTGCCGGCAAGCACGATCACGTCGTCCGCGCCCGCCTCGCCGATCGCAACACGGATGGCCTGAGCGCGATCGACGACGCACTCGGCCTGCGGCCCGGCGCCCTGCACGATCGCTTCGATGATCTTCATCGGATCTTCACTGCGAGGATTATCACTGGTGACGATTACGCGGTCGGCCAGCTGGCGCGCGACATCGCCCATCATCGGGCGTTTGCCCGCATCGCGGTCGCCACCGCATCCGAAAACACAGATCAGGCGGCCACCGCGCGTCGCGACCGTGCCCCGCACCGATTCCAACGCTTTGGCCAGCGCATCCGGCGAATGCGCGTAATCAACGACCACGAGCGGCTCGCCCACACCACCAACCAGCTGCATCCGCCCCTCGGGCGGAGTCAGCCGTTCAATGACGCGCAAGATGTCGTCCAGCGGCAAGCCGCGCGTCAGCAGCGCACCGGCTACGGCCATCAGATTGGAAACGTTGAACGGCGCGACCATGCGCACCTGCAAATCACTGTGACCACCATCCCACGCGAGCGAAAAGCGCAAGCCTGACGGCGAGCTCTGCAGATCCTCCGCCAGCAGCACGCGCGCACCGGGAACCGCCCCCATGTTTGTTGCGACACGGGTGTACCCGATTACCGGCATGCCCTGTGCCACCAGACGACGGGCCTGGCTCAGTCCGAAGCTGTCGTCGAAATTGATCACCGCTGCACGGATGCCCGGCAGATCGAACAGGCGCGCTTTCGCGACCGCATAGGCGTCCATGCTGCCGTGGTAATCGAGGTGGTCGCGCGTCAGATTGGTAAACACCGCCACATCGAACGCGACGCCATTGACCCGCTCCTGATCGAGGCCGATCGAAGACACCTCCATCGCTGCGGCACGACCGCCTTCCGCGACGAAGCCGGCGAGAATGCGGTGCAATTCGAGCGCATCCGGCGTCGTATTGACGGTGTCCGCCAGCTGCCCCGGAAAGCCGTTGCCGAGCGTGCCGATCACACCGCAGCGCGCATCGAACGACTCGAGGGCGCGCGATAGCCACTGCGTCACGGTAGTCTTGCCGTTCGTCCCGGTCACCCCCGCAACCCATAATTTCTCCGACGGGCAACCGTGGATCTGGTGTGCGAGATGACCACCAAGACTGCGCAGATCCGCGACCGCTATCGCGGGCACCGGCAGGGCCTCCACACGGAAGCCGTCACGATCATCCCATAGCACCGCGGCAGCGCCGCGCTCGACCGCCGCGCCGATGTATCGACGGCCATCGGTCGCAAACCCCGGCCACGCAGCAAACGCATGTCCGGGCTGGACGTGACGCGAGTCGGCGGTGATGCCTGTCGGGTGCACCCCCGCGACATGCAGTCGCTCGATGACGGAACTAGCCATTTGGGCGCTCACATGCTCTCCCGCACGGGAGGAACGGGCTGCCCCGGCTTCTGCGCAAGTTGCAGCGGCACGAGCGGCGCATCCGGCGCCACGCCCAGCGCCCGCAGCGCGCCTTCGGTAATCTGGGCAAACACAGGGGCGGCGACTGCGCCGCCGTAATACTGTCCTGCAGAAGGTTCGTCGATCATCACGGCAACGATAAGGCGCGGATCGGAAGCCGGGGCCAAGCCGACAAAGGATGAAACATATTTGTTGGTGTAGTGCGCGCCTTCGAGCTTGATCGCGGTCCCGGTCTTGCCTGCCACGCGATAGCCCGCGATCTGCGCGCGCGGCGCGGTACCACCCGGGCCGGTGGCCAGTTCCAGCATGCCGCGCATTTCGCGCGCCGTTTCGGGCGAGAAGATGCGCTTGCCACTGACGGGCGGGGTATCAAGACGGGTCAGCGACAGCGGCAGCAGTTCGCCATTGCGTGCGAAGGCCAGGTAGGCGTGCGCCATCTGGATCAGGCTCACCGAAACGCCGTGACCGTAGGACATCGTTGCCTGCTCGATGGGTTTCCAGGTTCGCGCGGGGCGCAGCCGGCCACCGGCCTCGCCGGGAAAACCGAGATTGAGTGGCTTGCCGAAGCCCAAGTCGTCGTAGAGGCGCCACATTTCCTCCGGGGAAAACTGCATCGCCACCTTCACGGTACCGATGTTGGAGGATTTCTGAATGACCTGGGCAACGGTCAGAGCGCCATTGCGGTGCGAATCGGAAATCGTTGCCCTGCCAATCGTCATCCGCCCGGGCGACGTATCGATGACGGTGGTCGGCAGCACCTTGCCGCGATCGAGCGCCAGGCCGACCACGAAGGGTTTCATGATCGAACCCGGCTCGTACACGTCGGTGAGCACGCGGTTGCGGAGTTGCGCACCGCTGAGGTTGGATCGATTGTTCGGGTTGTAGGTCGGGGCGTTGACCAGCGCCAGCACCTCGCCGGTACGCGCGTCGAGCACCACGGCCGCACCGGCCTTGGCCTTGTGGGTCTGCATCGCCTGACGCAATGCCGAATAGGCAAGATACTGGATCTTCGCGTCGACCGACAGCGCCAGATCCTGCCCGTCGCGTGGCGGACGGATCGACTCCACATCCTCGACGATCTGACCGCGTCGATCGCGAATCACCCGTCGCGATCCCGGCTTGCCCGCCAGCGAACCTTCGAACGCGAGTTCGACCCCTTCCTGCCCCTTATCGTCGACGCCAGTGAAGCCGAGGACATGCGCCATCACTTCGCCGCCGGGGTAATAGCGGCGGTATTCCTGCTGTTGATGAACGCCGGCAAGCTTCAGATCGGCGATCTGCTGCGCAATCTCGGGCGACACCTGGCGTTTCAGATAGACAAAATCGCGCCCGGCCGCGATGCGGCGGTTCAGCTCCTGCACATCCATTTCCAGCAGACCCGCGAGCTTGCGGGTATCGGCCGGCGACAAGCTGACGTCCGTTGGAATCGCCCAGATCGAACGCACCGGCGTGCTCACCGCCAGCATGTCGCCATGACGATCGGTGACACGGCCGCGGGTTGCCGGCACCTCCAGCACGCGCGCATAGCGGGACTCACCCTTGGCCTGCAGGAATTCGTTGTTAACGCCCTGCAGATAGGTTGCCCGTCCGACCAGCGCGAGCGAGCACGCCATCAGCCCCAACATCACCACGCGCGGACGCCAGGCCGGCAAACCATTCTTGAGCAGGGGGTTGTGGTTGAAGGTCACGGGGCGCTGCTTTTTCACTTCAGCCCCTCCAGCGAGATCACCTGCCCGGGCACAGGCGGGCGCATGCCGACCTTCTCGCGGGCGATCTTCTCGACCCTTGCGTGCGCAGCCCAAGTACTCTGCTCAAGCTGCAACTGATCCCACTCGACCTCCAGCCCGTGCGCACGGGTCTGCTCGCGCTCGAGCTCGGAAAAGAGCTTGCGTGCCTGATGCTGCGAGGCGACCACACCCAGCGCACTCGCCACGGCAACGGCCACGAGGAAGGCATCCGCACGAATCACGCGGCGACCTCCGTACGCTCGGCCACGCGCATCACTGCACTGCGTGCTCGGGGATTGGCCGCAACCTCGTCCGAACCGGGGCGCGCGGCCTTGCCCACCAGCGACAGGCGCGGCTTCGGCAAATCGGCTGCGCGCACGGGCAGACGCGCCGGCAACTGCGGCGGTCTCGACTCGTCACGCATGAAACGCTTGACGATACGGTCCTCGAGCGAATGAAAGCTGATGACCACCAGACGCCCACCCGGCTTCAGGTGCGCCATCGCGGCCGGCAGGACTAACGACAGCTCTTCGAGCTCTTGATTGATGAAAATCCGTAGAGCCTGGAAACTACGCGTCGCCGGGTGCTGCCCCGGCTCGCGTGTCCGGACCGCTTTTTCCACGATCTCGGCAAGCTGTCGAGTGGTTGCAACAGCCCCCCCTGCCCGAGCAGCTGCAATCGCCTTTGCAATCGCATAAGCAAACCGTTCTTCCCCATAATCCCTGAGCACCTCCGTGATTTGCGCGACAGATGCCTCTGCCAGCCATTCCGCCACGGTTTGCCCGCGGCTCGTATCCATCCGCATGTCGAGCGGCGCATCAAAACGAAAACTCATGCCCCGCAGCGGCTCGTCGAGCTGTGGCGAAGACACGCCCAGATCGAGCAGCACACCATCGACGCACGCAACGCCCAGGCGCTCCAACTCCACGGCCAGCGCGCTGAACGGCGCGTGCACAAGCGTGAGGCGCGGATCTGCGAGCAAACGCCCGGCCTCGATCGCCTGGGGATCGCGATCGAACGCAATCAGACGCCCTTCCGCGCCCAATGCCGAGAGAATCGCGCGGCTGTGGCCACCGCGACCGAAGGTGCCGTCGACATAAACTCCGTCGGGCCGGATTGCCAGCGCCTCGACCGCCTCGGAGAGCAGCACGGTTACATGCGTCGGCGCGCCGCTCACAGAGCCAGACTCTCAAACGCAGCAGGCAGCGCGGCGCTCGCCAACGCCAGCATGGCTTCCTGCTGCTTTTGCCAGCCAGCATCCGACCACAGCTCGAAATGCGTTCCCTGCCCTACCAGCCAGACCTGCTTGTCGAGGCCCGCCCACTGACGCGACGAGGGCGCGATGAGCACTCGCCCGGCCGCATCCAGCTCTTCCTCTTGTGCATAGCCGACGAACAGCCGCTTCAGTGCCGCCGTCTGCTGATCGAGTCCTGGCAAGGACGAGACTTTTTCGCGAATGGGATCCCATGCCGACTTCGGATAGACGAGCAGGCACTGATGGGGATGTGCGGTAACGACCAAGGGCGCCCCGTCGGGAACGAGGGCGTCACGATGCCGCGCAGGAATCGCAAGGCGACCCTTGGCATCAAGACTGAGCGCAACCGCTCCTTGGAACATTAACCCCCCTGGATTTTCTCGGTCGAAGTTACCAAAGAAATGACACTTCAACCCACTTTTCGCCACTGATCCCCACTTTAGAGCAAAGGGAAATCACGGTCAAGCTGAAACCACGGACTTTTCCGTTGCAGCACAATGACTTATGGAACACAAAGACACTGCGATAAAGCCTGAAAAATCAAGGCAGATAGCGCAACTTCATGAGAAACTTCAGGAGATGTGACGATCGCGGGCGCCCACTGTGGGGAGCAGTGGGAAAAACGTGTGGAGAAGTGGCGAAGCGAGGTAGTTAGCGAATGGGAAGTTCGCCGATAAGCCGGGTTTTGTCGAGCGACTGCGGCTTACGCCGCAAGCGCCGGGCAGTCATTCCTCTGGGGGCCGTGTTACCACGGCGCTCTAGCAGCCTACCCGGGAGCAGCGCGAGCCACGCCATTGCTCCCCTATTTGGCCTTGCCCCGGATGGGGTTTACCGTGCCAGTCCTGTTGCCAGTCCTGCGGTGGGCTCTTACCCCACCATTTCACCCTTACCTGATCTCCATCGAAGAACTCTCATTCTTCGATATGGACTTTGCCACCTTGCGGCAGCGACGTCCGAGCCATCGGCGGTTTGCTCTCTGTTGCACTTTCCGTCGCCTCGCGGCGCCCGGCCGTTAGCCGGCATCCTGCTCTGCGGGGCCCGGACTTTCCTCCACGCACACGAGGTACGCAGCGACTGCCTGGCGAACTTCCCGCCACCGATTATACGCGGGCAATCACTGCGCCGCCGGAATAAAGGTCGCGACGCCGTCCTTGAGCCGGAATGCACCCAGAGAAGGGCCCGGCGGCATCCCGCCAACATTGTCCCAATCCTGCACCTGACACTTGGCCGTGCCGGCCAGGTACCAGCGCCCCCCCTGATGCAGTGCCCATAAGCGGTCGCCGGCCTCAAAGATCTCCATCGGCGTCAGTTCGGTACGATCCGGATGGATGGCGACACGCGCCTGGCAATGTGGCAGACGTGAGGCGATGACCGCCTGATTGACGGTACTATCCCAGAAATACGGTTTTTCACGCACCAGGATCAGGGCGTGCTGACTACCCTCGATCATGTAAGCAGTCGCGCTGTTCTCACACGCGGCCAGCAGCGGCAGCAGCGCCAGCGCTGCAAAAAGCTTTTCCCGAGCAATCGGCAGCATGTCGAATCTCCGTTCAGAGCAGACGCCAGGCGAGCAATTCGCCCGCGCGCAGGGGCACCAGGGGATCGCCAACGAGATAGTCGTACGCCGCAGGCACCTCCCAGGCATCCTTCGCCAGCGTAATGCGCTCCGCGTTGGGAGGAAGACCATAGAAGGCGGGACCATTGAGACTTGCGAAGGCCTCGAGACGATCGAGCACGCCTGCCTGTTCGAAGACTTCGGCATAGAGTTCGATCCCCGCATGCGCGGTATAGCAGCCGGCACAGCCGCAGGCGGCCTCCTTCGCGGCGCGCGAATGCGGCGCCGAATCCGTGCCGAGAAAGAATTTCGGACTGCCGGAGGTGGCAGCCTCCACCAGCGCACGACGATGGGTTTCGCGCTTGAGCACCGGCAGGCAGTAATGGTGCGGACGGATTCCGCCCGCGAAAATCGCATTGCGATTGAGCAATAGATGGTGAGCGGTAACGGTCGCCGCGACATTGGCACCGGAAGCGCGCACAAACTGCGCCGCTTCGGCCGTCGTAATGTGCTCGAACACGATGCGCAGTGCCGGAAAACGCCGGGCCAGCGGCGCCAGCACGCGGTCGATGAAGACCTGCTCGCGATCGAACACATCGACGTCGGCGTTCGTCACCTCGCCATGCACGCACAGCACCATGCCGAGCTGCTGCATACGTTCGAGCACCGGATACACCTTCTCGACAGCGGTGACACCGGCATCCGAATTGGTCGTCGCGCCGGCCGGATAGAGCTTCACAGCAATCACCGCGCCGCTTGCCCGGGCGCGATCGATTTCGTCGGGTTCGGTGTTGTCGGTGAGATACAGGCTCATCAAGGGCTCGAAGCTCAACCCGGTGGGCACGGCGGCACGGATGCGGTCGCGATATTCCAGTGCCTGGGCGGTCGTTGTCACCGGCGGGCGCAGATTCGGCATGATCAGCGCGCGGCCAAAACGTTGTGCGGTATGCGGCACGACGGTCGCCAGCGCGGCGCCGTCGCGCACATGCAGATGCCAGTCGTCGGGGCGAATCAGGGATATGGTTTGCATGACGGTTCTAGATCAGGGAATGGCGCAATTATATGCACGCTTTCAACCTGCCTTCAGTTCCAGCGCGCGCGCATACAGCGCATTCCGTGACGCGCCGGTGATTTCCGCAGCGAGTCGCGCAGCCGACTTCACCGGCAGGTCAGCCAGAAGCAGCGCCAACACCCTCTCGGCTTCGACACCCAGACCCTCCGTTGCGGGGGCCCCCGACACGATCACGACGAACTCCCCGCGTGACCGGTTCGGGTCTTCGGCGAGCCAGGCGACCGCCTCGCCGAGCGGCATGCGCACGATCTGCTCGTACAGCTTGGTCAGTTCGCGCGCGATAACGATGTCGCGCGCCGGCTCCAGCACAGCCGCCAGATCTGCGACGCACTCGGCGATGCGGTGCGGCGACTCGTAGAACACCAGCGGTACGGCGAGCGCACGCAGCGCCTCGATCTCCGCCCGGCGGGCCGTCTGACGCGTCGCGAGAAAACCGACGAAGTGGAAACCGTTTTCGACGAACCCGGACGCCGACAGTGCGGCGATCGCCGCGCACGCACCCGGTATCGGCACCACCGGGAAGCCGGCTTCACGCACGCGAGCGACCGCCCTTGCGCCCGGATCGGAGATCGCGGGCGTGCCGGCATCACTGATCAGCGCGACGTGCTGCCCGGCCTCGAGCATGCGGATCACCTGCCCGACCGCGACCTGTTCGTTGTGTTCGTGAAGCGCCAGCAACTTCGCCTTGATCCCGACCGCATCGAGCAAACGCTGACTGTGGCGCGTATCCTCAGCGGCAATCGCATCGACCGCAGCCAGCAGCGCCTGGGCCCGCAGGCTGATGTCCTGCAAGTTCCCGAGGGGCGTCGCCACCACATACAATGACGGCATACTGGACAGGGGCGAAGGGCTGATGGCCATGGAATTGGGCAAACGCGAAAGAGGGGAAGGCATTGTCGGCCGCGCGGCAGGCGCGACGCAAGGGCGCGGCAATGCCGCCGAAGCGCTGGCCGAGCGTTTTCTCACACGAGGGGGGCTGATCGTACTCGGACGCAACATGCGCTGCCGGGGTGGCGAGGTGGATTTGATCTGTCTCGATCGCGGCACCGTCGTGTTCGTCGAGGTCCGGCTACGCAGCAACCCGCGCTTCGGTGGCGCCGCCGCAAGCATCACCGCGACGAAGCGACAGCGCATCGTGCTGGCCGCACGCTGGTGGCTGGCGGGCGCCGGTCGCCGCCATGCCGACCGCCCGTGCCGCTTCGACGCGGTATTGATGAGCGCCCTGGACGAGGCAAGCATCGAGTGGCTAAAGGGCGCATTCGACCTTGGCTGATCGTAAATGACTGTAAAACGCGGTACGCCGTGCATCGGCAGGCGGGCAAACTGCGCGCCTGCAAGACTGCCCGCCGTCCGGCGCTTCGCAAGCGACCGGTGAGTCTGCCGCCCGCGTGCTAGACTTTTCCCCCCGAACGAAGCGACCAGAGCGCACACCATGGACCTGATTCACCGCATCTCCCGACAATTCGAAGACAGCGCGCGCACCAAGCTCGATTCACTGGAAGCGCTGGCCGCCCCGATCGCGGGCGCAGTGGAGATCATGACCGGCAGCCTGCTCAATAACGGCAAGATTCTTTCCTGCGGCAACGGCGGCTCGGCAGCCGACGCTCAGCACTTTACTGCCGAGCTGGTGAACCGCTTCGAAATGGAGCGCCCGCCGCTGGCGGCCGTCGCGCTGACCACCGACACCTCGACGCTGACTTCGATCGCCAACGATTACGACTACACCCAGGTTTTCTCGAAACAGGTGCGGGCACTGGGTCAGCCCGGTGACGTCCTGCTGGCGATCTCGACGAGCGGCAATTCGCCCAACGTGATCGCGGCCATTGAGGCTGCCCACGAGCGCGAAATGCGCGTCATTGCCCTCACCGGCAAGGGCGGCGGCAGCATCGGGGAACAGCTGCGCGACGGCGACGTCCACTTGTGTGTACCCGCCGATCGCACCGCGCGTATCCAGGAAGTTCATCTGCTCGTCCTGCACTGTCTGTGCGACGGCATTGATTGTCTGTTACTCGGAGTTGAGGACCAATGACCAACAAGACCCCTCAAGGCAGCCGCCGAACCTTCATCCTCGCCTTGGGCGCCGCGGCGACCCTGCCACTGCTCCAGGGCTGCTTCCCGCTGGTAGCGGGCGGCGTCGGGGCCGGCGCGGCGATGGTCGCGGACCGTCGCACCTCCGGCGCTTACGTCGAAGACGAAGGCATCGAATGGCGCACCGCAAGCGCACTGCGCGACCGCCTCGGCGATGCCGTGCATGTCAATGTGACGGCATACAACCGCAACGTACTGCTGACCGGCGAAGCCCCCAGCGAAGCGCATCGCGCCGAAGCCGAACGTGTGGCGAGCGGCATCGCCAACGTCAAGGGCATCACGAACGAAATCCAGGTCGCCGGCACCGCGTCACTGACCTCGCGCGGCAATGATTCAATCATCACGTCCAAGGTCAAGGCACGCTTTGTCGATGGGGCCCAGTTCAGTGCCAATCACATCAAGGTCGTGACCGAGGCCGGAACGGTGTATCTGCTGGGCCTCGTGACGCGCCGCGAAGCCGACGCCGCCACCGAAGTGGCCCGCCGTACCGACGGCGTACGCAAGGTGGTCCGGGTTTTCGAATACATCACCGACCAGCAGGCACGGCAACTCGAAGGCAAGTAGACCTGAGCGCAACGCGGCGCAGCGGCGCCGCGTGCGCGGGGCGTCAGCCCTGCGGCATCACGTCATGCAGCACGCCGACGCAGCGCCGCCAGCAGTTTCTCGTGCACTCCGCCAAAACCGCCGTTGCTCATCACCAGCACGTGATCGCCGGGCCGCGCTGCGGCCACCACGGCCGCGACCAGGCCATCGAGCTCTTCGTAGGTCGCAGCGCGCTCGCCGAGCGGCGCGAGGGCGCCGGCAGCATCCCACCCCAGACCGCTTGCGTAGCAGAAAACCTGATCGGCCAAGGCCAGGCTTTGCGGCAGGCGATCCTTCATCACGCCTAGCTTCATCGTATTCGAACGCGGTTCAAGCACCGCCAGAATGCGTCCGGTCGATTCGCGCCGCCGCAGCCCCTCGACCGTCAGCGCAATCGCCGTGGGGTGATGCGCGAAGTCGTCATAGACCGTGACGCCATCGACCATGCCGCGCACTTCCATGCGACGCTTGATGCCCTCGAAGCGCGCGAGGCTCGCAATCGACTGCGCCGGCGTTACCCCCACGTGGCGCGCCGCAGCGATCGCGGCCAGGGCGTTGTTGCGGTTGTGACTGCCGGACATCGGCATCCTCACGCGCCCGAGCTCCTCGCCGCGCAACCGGAATACCGCCTCCGCCTCATCCGCGCCCGATCCAACGGACCAATCCGCAACATCGCCGAACCATTCAAGTTCCGACCAGCAGCCGCGCGCCAGCACGCGCTTCAGGCTGTCCTCGGAGGCATTGGCGACGATGCGCCCGGATGCGGGAATCGTACGTACCAGATGGTGGAATTGCGTCTCGATCGCCGCCAGATCGGCAAAGATGTCCGCATGATCGAATTCGAGGTTGTTCAGGATCGCAGTGCGCGGCCGGTAATGAACGAACTTCGAGCGCTTGTCACAGAATGCGGTGTCGTACTCATCCGCCTCGATGACGAAGAACGGCGAGTCGGTCAGCCGCGCCGACACGCCGAAGTTGCCGGGCACGCCGCCGACCAGAAAGCCCGGGGTCAAGCCCGCATCTTCCAGAATCCACGCCAGCATCGACGTCGTCGTGGTCTTGCCGTGCGTTCCCGCCACGGCGAGCACCCAGCGCCCCTGCAGCACATGCTCAGCGAGCCATTGCGGCCCGGACATATAGGGCAGCCCCCGCTCCAGAATCACTTCCAGCAAGGGGTTGCCGCGCGAAATCGCATTGCCGACCACGAACACATCCGGCGCGAGATCGATCTGGGCCGCGTCGTAGCCCTCGGTCAGGACGATGCCCTGAGCCTCCAATTGCGTACTCATCGGCGGATAGACATTGGCGTCGCAGCCGGTCACCTTATGGCCGGCCGAGCGCGCGAGCAGCGCAACGCCCCCCATGAAGGTGCCGCAAATTCCAAGTATGTGGATGTGCATGAAAACTCCGGGATGCCGGACCGTTGCAATGTGCCTGCAATCGGTCCGTGTAGAATGGGCGGCATTCTACATCGACCGTCAGCCGGACTCGCGACCATGACTTTCCGCGTGCCTCCCTCCAGATCCGGAAACCTGCGGCGTGAAATTGCCGTAGCGGCGGCCCGCATGATGGCCGAGGACGGCATCAGCGATTTCGGCTTTGCCAAGCGCAAGGCGGCGCGTCAACTGGGCGCATCGGACTCCGACGCGCTCCCCAACAACGCCGAGATCGAGGCCGAACTGCGCGCCTGGCAGGCGCTCTACCAGGACGAAGAACAGCCCGAGCGCCTGCTCGAAATGCGCCGTGCCGCAGTCGAGGTGATGCGCCTGCTGGAAGAGTTCCGACCTTACCTGACGGGCGGAGCGTTAGACGGCACTGCGGGACGGTATACCGAGGTCGATATCGAACTATTCCCGGAAAGTGCCAAGGAAGTCGAGATCTTCTTCCTCAATCACGGCATCGCCTACGAACATCGCGAACCGCGCCGCCCCGCCCCGAATGCACCGGAAGCGATCCTGAGCTTTGACTGGGGGCAGGTGCCGATACGCCTATCGCTCTATCACACCCGCGCAGAACGTGCCGGGCGCCGCCATGGCGAGCGCGCGCGCCTGGCCGCCGTCGAGGCGCTGCTTGCCGACAGTGAAGCGGATGCGAAGCAGGTGATCCGTTGAGCGCCGCCGCCAGCCACCGCATGCGCCCGTGGATCCGCAATACCCTGATCGTCGCCGTCGCCGCGCTTGCCGCCTCCGCGGGCTATCTTGCGCAGCGCAACGCCAGTTCGAGCACTAGTGGACAGCCTTATGCGGCACGTAACGCGGGAGCCCCGATCCTTGCACTAACCCTGCCGGACAGCAACGGCGGGCTCCAGGCACTCGAACAGTGGCGCGGCAAGGTTCTGGTCGTGAACTTCTGGGCGACCTGGTGCCCCCCCTGTCTGCGGGAAATTCCGGATTTCGCCCGGGTCAGCGAGCGCTTTTCGGGGGCCGCGGTGCAATTTGTCGGCATAAGCATCGACAAACCGGATAATGTGCGCAAATTCGCCGATGAGCTGAAGGTGCCCTACCCGCTGCTGATCGCGCCGCTACAAACGCTGGAACTCACCACCCCGCTGGGAAACACTGCGCAGGCGCTGCCCTTTACCGCCATTTTCGATCGGCGTGGCGGACTTCAATTAATCAAGCTCGGTACCTTGAACGAAGTCGAACTAGAGGGCAAAATCCGCGCACTCCTTGCCGAGCCCTGAGCCGCCCCCAGTCGCGCCACTGGACAAAATGCAGCGAATTACGGCAAACTTGCCGACATGACGCGCTCAAAACGCAGCAAAACATCCGAGTCGACGCCTCCTCCGCAGACCCGTATCCTGGTCCTGCACGGCCCGAACCTGAATCTTCTCGGCACTCGCGAACCGGACGTTTACGGTCGCACCACGCTCGCAGACATCCATTCCGCAATGGAAGCGCGCGCGCGCGCCGATGGAGTTGTCGTCGAGTCCTTCCAGAGCAATCACGAAGGCCAATTGATCGACCGGGTTCAAGCCGCCGCCGTCGAAGGTGCGGACTACATCATCATCAACCCGGCAGGCTACACGCATACCAGCGTCGCGCTGCGCGATGCGCTGGCCGCGGTCGAGATTCCCTACGTGGAAGTGCACCTGTCGAACGTTCACGCCAGGGAAGCATTCCGGCATCACTCCTATTTTTCCGATCGCGCCACCGGCGTGATCTGCGGGCTGGGCGCCTACGGCTACATGGCCGCACTCGAATTCGCCCTGACGCAACTGCGAAATACCTGACAACAACACCCCCTGACGGCCCTCATGAGGCGCCGTCATGCCCGGAGAACAACATGGATCTGCGCAAGCTGAAGAAACTGATCGACCTCGTCCAGGAATCGGGTATTTCCGAACTGGAAGTGACCGAAGGCGAAGAAAAGGTACGTATCGCCAAGCACGTCGCTGCACCGACTGCCCCCGCCTACGTCACTCATGCGCCGGCCGCCGCGCCCGCCCCGGCAGCCGTCGTCGTGGCACCTGCCGCCGACGCACTGCCGGACGGCCAAGTGGTGAAGTCCCCGATGGTCGGCACGTTCTACCGCGCATCCGCCCCGGGCGCGAAGCCGCTGGTCGACGTCGGCCAGAGCATCACCGCGGGCGACCGCCTGTGCATTATCGAAGCGATGAAACTGATGAACGAGATCGAGTCGGAGTTCACCGGCACGATCAAGGCGATCCTGGTCGAGAACGGTCAGCCGGTCGAGTACGGCCAGCCGCTGTTCATCATCGCCTAAGCCGCCCCATGTTTGAAAAGATCCTGATCGCAAACCGCGGGGAAATCGCCCTCCGCGTGCTGCGCGCATGCCGCGAGCTGGGCATCCGCACGGTGGCCGTCCACTCCGTTGCCGATACCGAGGCGAAGTACGTCAAGCTCGCCGATGAATCGGTGTGCATCGGCCCGGCTCCGTCGGCACTGAGCTACCTGAACGTCCCGGCAATCATTTCGGCCGCTGAAGTGACCGACGCCGAGGCCATCCACCCCGGCTACGGCTTCCTGTCGGAAAACGCCGACTTCGCCGAGCGGGTCGAACAGTCCGGGTTTGTCTTCATCGGACCGCGCGCCGACACCATCCGTCTGATGGGAGACAAGGTCTGCGCCAAGGATGCGATGAAGGCTGCGTCCGTCCCCTGCGTACCCGGTTCTGAAGGTGCCCTGCCGGAAGACCCGAAGGAGATCGTCAAGATCGCGCGTGCCGTCGGCTACCCGATCATCATCAAGGCGGCGGGCGGTGGCGGCGGGCGCGGAATGCGCGTGGTGCATACCGAGGCGGCGCTGCTCAACGCCGTCGCGACAACCCGCGCGGAAGCCCAAGCCGCGTTCGGCAACCCCGTCGTATACATGGAAAAGTTCCTCGAGAACCCGCGCCATGTCGAGATTCAGGTGCTGGCCGACGAACATGGCAACGCCGTCTACCTCGGCGAGCGCGACTGCTCGATGCAGCGCCGCCACCAGAAGGTGATCGAGGAGGCGCCCGCCCCCGGCATCGACCGCAAGGCCATCGCCAAAGTCGGCGAACGCTGCGCGGAAGCCTGCCGCACGATCGGCTACCGCGGCGCCGGCACTTTCGAGTTCCTGTACGAAAACGGCGAGTTCTACTTCATCGAGATGAACACCCGCGTGCAGGTCGAACACCCGGTCACCGAACTCATCACCGGCATCGACATCGTGCAGGCGCAGATCCGCATCGCGGCGGGTGAAAAGCTGTGGTTCCGCCAGCGCGACATCGAATTCCGCGGTCATGCGATCGAATGCCGCATCAATGCCGAGGATCCGTTCAAGTTCACGCCCTGCCCGGGCAAGATCACCAACTGGCACATGCCCGGCGGCCCCGGCATCCGTGTCGATTCGCACGTCTACAACGGCTACACGATCCCGTCGCATTACGATTCGATGATCGGCAAGCTGATCGCCTATGGCGACACCCGCGAACAGGCGATCCGCCGCATGCGCATCGCGCTGTCGGAGATGGCGGTCGAGGGCATCAAGACCAACGTGGCGCTGCATCAGGAACTGATGCTCGACGCGCGTTTCGTCGAGGGCGGCACCAGCATCCATTACCTGGAGCACAAGCTGGCCGACCGCAACGAAGTCAAGAAAACCTGACGCCCGCCCGGAACACGCTGATCATGTGGATCTCGGTAACGCTGCAGGCGGAAGCAAAGAAGGCTGAAGCACTATCGGACGCGCTGATGGACGCCGGTGCGCTGTCGATCAGCATCGAGGATGCCGATGCCGGCACCGACGCCGAGAAACCGCAGTTCGGCGAACCCGGCCATCATCCGGTCGGGCTGTGGGATCACAGCCGCGTCATCGCGCTCTTCGACGCCAATGCGGATCTCGCCGTCGCGCTCGCCCGCGCAGCGGCCGACGCAGGCTTCGACGGCGTTCCACCCTTCACGTTGGAAGAAGTTGCGGAACAGAACTGGGTACAGCTCACGCAAAGCCAGTTCGACCCGATCCACATCACCGACCGGCTGTGGATCGTGCCCTCATGGCACACCGCACCCGATCCGTCGGCAATCAACATCGAACTCGACCCCGGCATGGCCTTCGGCACCGGCTCGCACCCCACTACACGGCTGTGTCTGCAGTGGCTGTGTGATGCGGTAACGCCCGGCGCGACGGTGCTCGACTACGGCTGCGGCTCCGGCATTCTCGGCATCGCCGCCGCGCGCCTGGGCGCGGGCGACGTGCTCGGCGTGGACATCGACGACAAGGCGCTCGAGGCCGCCCGCGACAACGCCGAGCGCAATGCCGTGACGGTCCGCCTGCAGCATTCGGGCAAGCCCCTCGAAGCGCGTTTCGACGTCGTGGTCGCCAATATTCTGACCAATCCGCTGTGCGTACTGGCCCCCTTGCTTACGGCGCGGGTAGCGCCGGGAGGGCGCATCGCGCTTTCCGGGGTGCTCGAAACCCAGACGGAACAGGTAATCGCCGCCTATGCCCCGTATGTGTCGCTGCGCGTCGGCGCCATCCACGAAGGCTGGGCGCGACTCGAAGGCATCCGCTTGGCGGATCAAGTCGGCGTCGCCTGATGTTCGCCCGCTGCCCGGCTTGCCACACGGTATTCCGGGTACGCCCCGAGCAGTTGCGTGCGCACCTGGGGCAGGTCCGTTGCGGCAACTGCCTTAACGCCTTCAACGCGCTGGAACATCTGCAGGAGGAGCCCCCTCCCACGCGAGCCGCGCCGTCAGCCATTCCCGCGACGCCCGCACAAGTACAAGTGTCGCCGACGGCACAACCTGTCCCACCCACCGCGAGCGCAGAGGCCCCCGATCGGCTCGACAGCTTCTTCGTGCTCGAGGACAAGACCGAGGACAGCTTTTCGGATCAGCTCGACTTCGAGATTCCGGACGCGCTCGTCGCGCCGCGCAATCCCGCAGGACAGGCGGCCAGCACACGTGTCGAACCGGACACTTACGAAGCGCCCTCGTTCACGTTCGAATCCTCGGCACCACACGACCAGACGCCGGACGCAGCGGCGACACCATTCGTAGAGATCGAACCGTGGAGCCACATCGGCAGCGATGGCACTGAACCCTTCGTTGCATCCCCGACCCGAGATCAGATCAACGCGACATCTTCGGCGGAACCGGAAGCCGGGCTTTCGGCCGAGCCGGAAACGGAGTTGCCCTTCCCGCAGGCACCAGGCGTTGCGAGCGCGCCGGTCTCGTCGGGTGACGCAGCGTTCATCCCGCCCGCCAGCGAAATCGAAAACGAGAAGGAGGCGGAATCCGGTACGCGGCAAGCCGCAGAACCGGATTTTTCGCATCTGGACGAGACGTACGGCCCCGCCGCCGCTCCTCCCGGGCGGCGCTGGCTGTCGGGCCTGGGAATCGGTGTTCTCGCGGGTACGCTGGCCGCCCAGTCTATTTACCTGTTCCGCGCGGAGATCGCCCGCGACTGGCCGGCATTGCGTCCAGCGCTGGTCGCCGCATGCCAGGCCTTGAACTGTAGCGTCGCCCTGCCGCGCGTTGCCGGTGCAATCAGTGTCGAGGCCTCCGATCTGCAGGCCGAACCCGGCAAGCCCGGGCGCTTCCTGCTCAACGCCACGATCCGCAATCGTGCCCCGCATCCGCAAGCCTACCCGCACCTGGAGCTTACCCTCACCGACGCACGCGATCGCCCCTTGGCGCGGCGCGTGCTGACGCCGCAGGACTGGACGCCCGGCGCCGACATCGAGGGCGGCTTCGATGCGGGACGCGACATCGCGGTCACACTGCCTTTCGAGGCCCCCGGTCTCGACGCAGCCGGTTACCGCATCTACGTCTTCTATCCCTGAACAATCACGTCGCACCAAAGGCCATGGAACGCCCCACCCACGAAACTCACGAAAGCCCGTTCAAGGGCAAAACAGGGCTGATGCGCGTTCTGAATGCGCTGCGCTACTCGCTTGAAGGCCTGCGCGCAGCGCTCAAGCACGAGGACGCCTTTCGTCAGGAATGCATCCTTGCCGCCATCCTGATCCCCGTGGCGCTGTTCATGCCCACGAGCGCAATCGGGAAGGCAATGCTGATCGGTAGCGTGTTATTGGTCCTGATCGTGGAATTGATCAACTCCGCCATCGAAGCGACCGTCGATCGCGTGTCGCTCGAACATCATCTGCTGGCGAAACGGGCCAAGGACATTGGCAGTGCGGCAGTTCTGCTCGCACTGATCAACCTTGCGATGGTGTGGGGGCTGGTGCTCTTCGGCTGATCGCCGGACAGGCGTCGTCTCTCACGCCGGGGCTGCCGTCAAACGACAGCCCCGCATCCCATCCGCCGAGCCGCCGCCCTAGCTCCGTGCTATACACGCCGCGGCCACCGCACCGGCCGGCCTGCGGGTTCCTGCACGATTCACCATAACGCTTCTCCAAATGCCGCCACAAAGCGGGCCCCGATTTCCTCGCGTCCGGGCGCGTGATTCTGTCCACCGCGGCTCGCAATCTTGATCGATCCCATCAGCGAAGCCAGGCGTCCGGTACGCGTCCAGTCGTAACCATTGGCAATGCCGAAAAGCAGCCCCGCCCGGTGCGCATCCCCGCACCCCGTCGGATCGACAAGCTCATCCGCCTTAACGCACGGGATCTCGATGCACCCACCATCCGCGTATATCAACGAACCCTCCGGTCCGAGCGTGACGACCAACGCATCGACCTCGTCCGCCAGTTGCGCCAGCGAGCGGCCGGTCCTTTCGCACAACAACTTCGCCTCGTAGTCATTGACCGTGCAATAACTGGCCAGTTTCAGGCAGTGCAGCAGCTCCTCACCCGAGAACAGCGGCATCCCCTGCCCCGGATCGAACACGAACGGGACGCCCGCTTCGGCAAACTGCGCGACGTGATCGAGCATGCCCTCGCGGCCATCGGGCGAGACGATGCCCAGCCTGACGCCCGATGCATCCTGCACCCGGTTGAGGTGGGAATGACTCATCGCTCCGGGATGGAAGGCGGTGATCTGGTTGTCGTCCAGATCGGTGGTTATGAAGGCCTGCGCGGTGAAGGTATCGGGGACATGGCGCACGTGATCCTGCCGCAGACCGAGTTTGTGCAGGCGCTGGCGATACGGCTCCGCGTCATCGCCCACCGTCGCCATGATCAGGGGATCGGCGCCGAGCAGCTTGAGGTTGTATGCAATGTTCCCGGCGCAGCCGCCATACTCGCGCCGCATGTCGGGAACGAGGAAGGACACGTTCAGGATGTGGATCTGCTCGGGGAGGATGTGACGCTTGAAATGATCATGAAATACCATGATCGTGTCGTAGGCGACAGAGCCGCAGACGAGGATGGACATGAGGAGCCCTTGTCGAAGAAATAGCCCGTCATTATAGGCTGCGGGGCCGCAACGCCGCCCCATACCGCAGGAGCGGCTTCAGCCGCGAACGGGCCGTGGCAAAGGTGTTCGCGGCTGAAGCCGCTCCTACAAGAGGTGTGCCGGCGCTACAAGGCCGCGCGCAGTTTCTCCGCCATCGCTTCCAGTGCCTCGCGCGATGGATTTTTTGCCGGCCATGCCAGTTCAAGGCCGTCGCCTTCCCAGCGCGGCAAAACATGGATGTGGAAGTGGAACACCGTCTGGGCGCCCGCCTTCTCGTTCGCCTGGAAGAGCGTCACGCCTTCACAGCCGTAAACCGCCTTGACTGCGCGCGCCATGCGGGCCGCAGTACGGAATACCGCACCGGCAAGATCGTCGTCGAGTTCATAAATGTTGGCGCAATGCGGCTTGACGACCACCAGCATGTGGCCGGGGTTCACCGACTGCAGATCCATGAAAACCACTGTCGACGCATCCTCGTACACCTTCGAGGCGGGCAGCTCACCATTCACGATGCGGCAAAAAACACAGTTATCCATATCCTCTCCTTGAGCATGCGGGGCTTGTTCTCACCCCCGTCACGGCATCGTAACGGCGGCGTCATGCCGTCGCAACGCACTGTTTCGAGAATGGCGCGAACAACACCAGAAGAGGACGCGCACCATGCTCCAGAAACAGCCGCAAACCGCCCCGCGCAAAGGACACAGCCTGCACGTCGGGCTAGCCACCTGTGAAAGCGAAATCCTCGAAGCACAGAAACTGCGCTACCGCGTGTTTGCCGAAGAATTGGGCGCGCGCCTGCCGAGCCGCAGCCCCGGTGTGGACCGCGACATCTACGACCCGTTTTGCGAACACCTGATCGTGCGCGACGAGGCCGAGGGGCGCATCGTCGGCACCTATCGCATCCTTTCGCCCTCCGCGGCGCGCAAGGTCGGTGGTTACTATTCCGAGAACGAGTTCGATCTGACGCGTCTGCACCACCTGCGCAGCCGCATCGTCGAAATTGGCCGATCGTGCATCGACGCCGACTACCGCAGTGGTGCCGTCATCGCGCTGCTGTGGTCGGGCCTCGCCCGTTACATGCAGGAGAACGCCTACGACTACCTGATCGGCTGCGCCTCGGTCAGCATGGCCGATGGCGGACATGGCGCCGCGAGCCTGTACAATCGTCTCAAGGATGTCCACGCCTCGCCGCTCGAATACCGCGTGTTTCCGCGCTGCCCGCTGCCGCTTGAGCGCCTGCGCAACGACCTGCCGGGCGAGGCGCCACCGCTGATCAAGGGCTACCTGCGCGCCGGCGCGTGGATCTGCGGAGAACCGGCCTGGGATCCGGACTTCAATACCGCGGATCTGCCGATCCTGCTCCAGATGAACCAGGTCGACGGCCGCTACGCCAGACATTTCATGGGACGCAAAGACTGAAACCGGCAGCCCCCATCTCCCAAACCAGCCCGCAGACCGGACGGATCGTCCGCTGCTGGCGTTACCTGCGCCTCGCCCTGCACATCGCGCAGGCCATGCTCATCGCCCTGGCCCATCCGCTCATTCAGCAGGGCACGCGCCGCAAACTGCGCCAACGCTGGTCGCGTCAGCTGCTCGCACTGCTCGGAATCGAACTTCACGCTACCGGAGAGCCCCTCCAGCCAGGCTGCATGATTGTCGCCAATCACATCTCCTGGCTCGACATTTTCGTCGTCAATGCGCTTGCCCCATCCGCCTTCGTGTCGAAAGCCGAAGTCCGCAACTGGCCGCTCGCCGGCTGGCTCGCAGAGAAGAACGAAACCGTGTTCCTGCGTCGTGGCAGCCGCGGACATGCGAAGATCATCAATGCGGAAATCGGCACGCTGCTCGACGCCGGCGGAACCGTCGCGATCTTCCCGGAAGGCACGACCTCCGACGGCAGCCACGTCCTGCATTTTCACGCCGCGCTGCTGCAGCCCGCGATTGAATCCGGCCACCCGGTCCAGCCGGTCGCGATCTCCTACCACACCCCGGACGGAGCACGCAGCCGCGCCCCCGCCTACGACGGGGACATCAGCCTGGGGCAGTGCCTCGCGCACATTGTCGCGGAACCGCGACTCGTCGCGCGCCTCCATGCGAACACTCCGCTGGATACGCGCGACACGCGTCGGCGCGAACTGGCGGAGGCCGCACGCGTGTGGATCATCCAGAGCATCGACGACCGGGAACGCCCGGACAACGAGAGAACCAACGAAGTCCCCGTTTGCGGCTGACGCCGCGCCTACAGATCAGTCGGGCGCTTTTTCTGGCGACTTTCCAACCCGGCCTAGGCCTGAACCTGGAACACCTCGCCATCCTCCAGCCGCACCGCGGTGAGCTTTCCGCCCCACACGCAACCCGAGTCAAGCGCGATCAAGCCCGGCATGCGATAGAAGCCCAGCGCGGACCAGTGGCCGCAAACAATCGTGTGGGTACGGTTGAAACGGTCCGGCACCATGAACCACGGCATCGTATCCGCCGGGGCCTGCGCCGGCGGTCCCTTGGCTCGCAGCGCCATGCGGCCATCGGCGGTGCAGAACCGCATGCGGGTCAATGCATTGACGACAACTCGATACCGATCCCAGCCAGTCAGGTTTTCCGACCAGCTCTCGGGTTGATTGCCACCGAGATGCAGCAGCAGCTTTTTCGAGTCCGGGCCGTTCAGCGCCGCGCTCACTTCGTTCGCCAGTTCCTGCGCCTTGCCAATCGTCCAGCGAGGCAGCAGACCCGCATGCAGCATCGCGTAATCCCCTTCGACATGCATCAGCGGACGACTGGCCACCCAGGCGAGCAAGACATCACGGTCCGGCGCCTCGAGCACCTGGAACAGCGTGTCGTCATCATCCAGACGCTTATGCCCCGCCGCAACCATCAATAGGTAAAGATCGTGATTGCCGAGCACCACCGTCGCAGCATCACCCAGATCACGCAGAAACCGCAGCGTCTGCACCGACTCCGGCCCGCGATTCACCAAGTCGCCGACCGCCCACAGCCGGTCGACCGCCGGGTCGAACGCAATCCGCTCCAGCAGCCGCAGCAGCACGGAGTAACAGCCCTGGATGTCACCTATCGCGTATATCGCCATTAGTCACTACGTAGCGCATCGCCGCCAATATGCACGTCGATGCGAAAGAAAATCGGAAATAGATAATTTTTGTCGCCTAGGATGCCCCCGCTGGGTGCGACAACTATCTTGGATCGGCGGATTATGAATCGTCTATCCGATCTCACATATCTGCAAGACGCAACGAGTCCGATACGTATAGATCGGGCGGCTGCGATGAGAGACTCAGGAGTGTCGTTTCTGAATCATTTTCGAACAGAAGTGCGTCTGACCCAGATTGATCTGCAGTTTCAGTAATATCAGTCATGGCTAGCGGAGTCGAACTATCGCTCCCGCTTGCATTCCAGGCCAAGCTCCCTCCTTCCACCAGCAACACTTCTCCATCCTGAATGTACGCCAAGTAGCTTTCATCGAAAGTCTCGATCGAACCTAGATACTGCCACACGCCCTTGAGCGTCAATTGATTGGACGGATCGCCCAGTTTGAGGAAGAGGGTGTCGCCCGTGCCGCTCAGACCCAGCCCCGTCAGACTCGAGCGATCAAAATCCGAACCCGCCGTGATCTCCCGAACATCACTCGCGGATAAGGCAATCGTGCGCCCAACCACCCCGCTGGCCGCCACGTCGAGCATCTCGATGCTGCGCACGCCGATTTCCTGCGCATACGCCGGATTCGTCGCATCAACCCCCGTCTGGTTCGTCGAACGATTCAAGTCATAGCGCGCATTCCACACGAGCGTGTCGAAACCCGATCCCCCATCGACCGTATTGATCGCATCACCACGCAGATTGAACTGCCGCCCCGCCAACTCGATGATGTCGTCTCCCACCCCACCATCAATCCCGAACGCGCCGTTGCCGAAGACCCCCACATCCGCCAGCGTCGCCCGAACCACGATCCGGTCCGAGCCATCCCCGCCGAACAGCCCCGAATCCGCGCTGCGCGAACCCTCGACATGCCCCACCTCGATCAGGTCGTCGCCGCCCCCACCCTCGACCCGCAATGCCCCGGCGTACTGACCATCCCGCGTCGCCGCCAGAATCGTGTCCGCCCCCTCGCCCCCGGACAATCGAAGCTGCTCCGTCGTGTACGCATTCGAACCATCAAACGTCAGTACATCCGACCCCGCACCACCGTCTGCCACCACCCCCGCCAGATCATTGAGCGTCGGTGCAGTCAGGGTCACGGTGTCATCCGTCCCGACGCCGGTGAATGACGCACTCCCATTGGCCAGCTTCACCCTGTTGGCGGCCCCCTGAAACAGCAAAACGCTCCCTTCGCTTTCAAAGGCGAAGTAGCTTCCCGCCTCTGTCGATAGTCCTCCGCGGAGTTGCCACACGCCCTTGAGCGTCAATTGATTGGACGGATCGCCCAGTTTGAGGAAGAGGGTGTCGCCCGTGCCGCTCAGACCCAGCCCCGTCAGACTCGAGCGATCAAAATCCGAACCCGCCGTGATCT
>NZ_WTVQ01000025.1 GCF_012910955.1 Aromatoleum diolicum | reverse complement strand
GGGCGGGACGGCAAAATTCGCGTGGATCTGACGAGGATCCACCCGGCCGTGATGGAGGTCGCGCAGATAGCGCAGCATCGCCGCGGTGAGTCTCCGATCCAGTTGTGCGACCACCTCGGCCGGTAGCGCGGGCCCATCTGCTGCCGCCGTGACGACCTGGTAAAGCACGGTGGCGTCGTAATCTTGCGCGTTCAGACCGTCTTCCGCCGCAGCCGCAAGGATGTCGACGGCCTGTCGGGCCTCGGCATGGGGACGCCCGCGGTCGAACCAGAGCAGACCGTCGCTTTCGTATGCGTATGCGTTTGCGCAGATGCTCAATCCGAGGGCAAGACAAACGAGCACGGCATGCACCCGGTGGGCGGCGTCGTTCAGGACTTTGAGGCCAGCGGTCATCATGTTGCGGTGTTGATGCGCGCGAGTGATTGCCCGGTTGCGGCGCGGGTGGCACGCATGAGGAGAGATTTCAATTTGCGGTCCGGGGCTGGCGGCACGTCAGGAGGCATCGGCGAGTTTGCGACCGTGAAGGATATCGCACCTTGGAATTGAAATTGAGACCCGTCCGCCACGGGGCAGTGGCAAGGTAGCCGGCTCGCAATGGTGCGCGGCTGTGTCGCCGGCGCGCCGGTGAAGACTTCAGGCGAACGCTGGAGTGCCTGCAGGTGCCCGCAGCGAGCATTCCGGATCATCCGGTTTCCGCACCTCACCTCGGGCTGAGGCTCGCGTCCTGTTTGCATGTGCCGGCGTGCTGCAATCGTCACCTGATCGCGAATTCCCGACAGCTTGGGGCAGTGCCCCCCGTGTGTGGCGTCCTGCGTTGTGATGTGTCAGAAGCTTGAGCACCGTGCGTCGCTTGCCCATTGATGCGGCAAGCAATCATTGTCCCGCCGTGTGAAGGGCTTAGCTGATTCATCCTTGCCCTGCACACAGACTTATCCACATCTGCTGGGGACAAGTCCTGCCCCGGATACTCAGCGGTTCGAGTCGCGTGTGCTACGCGTCCCGGCTCGTGTTGGTCCGGCGCGGGCGCCGCTTCCTAACGCCACATTGCGCGCATCTTTGCCGCGAGGTCGAGTGCGATCTGGCGGGATTCTGCGGTGGGGCGGGGCGCCTCGGCGGGGGCTGGCCATGAAGTCTGCTGGAAGTTCTCAAGGACGCGGTTTGGAATGAAGCGGGTACGGCTTGCGTAGACGTGACGGTCGCCAAGGCCGGATTGCTGTGAGACGTAGAAGCGCTGTGGCACGATCAGGTCGAGTTGATCCTTCGCGCGCGTCATCGCCACGTACAGCAGGCGCCGTTCTTCCTCGATCTCGCTTGTGCTGCCAGTGGCGAGATCGGAGGGCAGGCAGCCGTCGACGGCGTTGAGCAGGGTCACCGTCGACCATTCCTGGCCTTTCGCGGAATGGATCGTCGACAGGATCAGGTAGTCTTCATCGAGTAGCGGCACCCCCGCCTCGTCGCTGGTCGCGTTCGGTGGATCGAGCGTGAGTTCGGTGAGAAAGCGTTCCAGGCTGGGGTAGGTCGCCGCAATGCGCGCGAGTTGTTCAATGTCGGCGGCGCGGATTGTGGCGTCGTCGTACAGGCGTGGCATCTCCGCGACGTACCACTGGCACACCTGCTCGAAAGTGGCCGGCCAGACGGCAGTGGTCTTCGAGGCTTCGACGATGCCGGCGAACGCCACCCATGCGGCGCGCGTACCCTCGGGTACCGGTTGTTCCGCGAGTAGCGCGCAGCCGGCGGGAGCGCCGGCAATGTTGTCGAGGATGCGGCCTGCCGTCTTCGGGCCGATACCGGCGTGCAGCTGGATCGCGCGGAAGCCCGACACGCGATCGCGCAGGTTCTGCGCCCAGCGCAGCACCGCGAGGACGTCCTTGACGTGGGCGGCTTCGAGAAATTTGAGACCACCGAACTTCACGAACGGAATGTTGCGCCGCGTCAGCTCGACCTCGAGGCGTGCGCTGTGGTGCGAGGCGCGGAAGAGCACCGCCTGGGCCTTCAGCTTGACACCGTCCTCGCGCCGCGCGAGCACGCTCTCGACGATGTAGCCGGCCTGGTCGGCGTCGTCCTTGACGGCGACCAGGCGCGGCTTCTGCGCGGCCGTGCGTTCGGTCCACAGGTCCTTGGTGAAGCGCTCGGACGCGAGCGCGATCACGGCATTCGCTGCAGCGAGGATGGGTTGCGTCGAACGGTAATTGCGGTCGAGCGTGACTTGTTCTGCCGGGGGATCGAAGTGCGCCGGGAAATCGAGGATGTTGCGTACCGTCGCACCGCGGAATGCGTAGATCGACTGCGCGTCGTCGCCGACCACCGTGAGCCCGCGCCCGTCCGGCTTCATCGCCAGCAGGATCGCAGCCTGCAGCCGGTTGGTGTCCTGGTATTCGTCGACCAGCACGTGCGAGAAGCGTGCGCCGACCTCACCGGCAAGCGCAGGTTCGGTCAGCATCTGCGCCCAATAGAGAAGCAGGTCGTCGTAATCGAGCACCTGTTGTGCCTGCTTGGCTTCGACGTAGGCGAGAAACAGACGTTTCAGATCCGCCTCCCACTCGACGCACCACGGAAAAGCCGATTGCAGCAGTTCGCCAAGGGGCGCGCGGGTATTGACCGCCGCGGAATAGATCGCCAGGCAGGTTCCTTTCATCGGGAAGCGTTTGGTCTTTGCCGATAGCCCGAGTTCGTGGCGCACCAGATTCATCAGGTCGCCGGAGTCTTCGCGGTCGTGAATGGTGAAGCCCGGATCCAACCCGATGCGTCCGGCAAACTCGCGCAGCAGCCTGGCACCAACGCTATGAAAGGTGCCGGACCATGTGAGCGAGGTGGCAGCGAGTCGTGGCTGCCCTCTCGCGAGCTGGCCGACGATGCGCGTCACGCGCCGGTTCATCTCGTCGGCCGCTCGTCGCGAAAAGGTCAGCAGCAGGATGCGGCCCGGGTCGGCGCCCTGTGCGACAAGGTGGGCAACCCGGTGCGCGAGCGTGGCGGTCTTGCCCGACCCCGCTCCGGCAATCACCAGCAGCGGACGGTCGCGCTCCTCGGCGTCGCCCGTAGTGCCGAACATGACTGCCGCACGTTGGGCGTCATTGAGATGTTCGAGATAGGCGGGCGCTGCGGTGGGGATTGCTCCCCCGGCTGCGCTCATCGCCACTCCGGTTGTGCGACCGTGCGCGCCTTGCCTGATGGCGAGGTACTTGAATCGTTCAGCGAATCGGCGCCGGTGTCGCGGCCGTCACGTCGCAGCCAGGATGGAATCCTGGGCGTATCTCGTAATGCAAAGAACACCGCCTCGTCGCACAACGGGCAGATACGGTATTCGGCCAGATCGCTGTAGGCCCGCTCCATGGCGTGCGGGTTGACCGGTGCATGGCAGTGGGGGCAAATGAAACGGGCAGTCATGACGCAATCCTCCATAGCTGTAACTATATACAGCTTTCAGGGCGATGCAAGTGCGTTCCACGTCCCCTCGCCATCGGCGGAGTGGCGGGTCCCTGCCATTCTGCATTGCACCTTGAATGCATGGCCATTGTGCCCGGTGTAACATGCCCGTCCTCGATTATGGATCCTGGAAGGCCTCACCGTTTTGGCCAAAATTCCTGTTCTGCACCGCCTGTCATTCTTTTTCCGCTGGTTGCCGTGGATGATCGGCGCCGGTGTCCTGCTCGTCGGCTTACTGGTGGGTCTGGTGCTGGGGTGGATGGACGGCGAGCGCCAACTGAGCGACGCGCGTAGCCGCACGATTGCCGAGCTGGCCACGGTGCAGGCGCAGCTCGACGGGGTATTGAAGCAGACGCTGAGCGGTAGCGAGGGTATTGTCCATCTGATCCAGCATCAGGGCGACCTTTCACCCGAGCTGTTTGATGCGATGGCGGAACAGATCATCGCCAATCACCCGCAGATTCGTAACCTTGGCTACGCGCCGAACAATGTGATCGCGAGGCTTTACCCGCTTGCGGGTAACGAGAAAGCGCTCGGCCTTGATTTCCGGACCGTTCCCGAACAGTGGAAAACCATCGAGCAGGCACGGCAACTGGGTGTGCCGGTGCTGTCCGGTCCGGTCGCGCTGGTACAGGGCGGGCAGGCAGTCATCGTCCGTGCGCCGGTCGTGCTGCGGCCTGACGGGGTCAGTGGGCGCAGTGGCTATTGGGGGACGGTGTCGATCGTTGGTGACATCGAGCGCATCCTCGAAGACGGTGGCGTGAGCGGATCGACGCTCCTGCGCATCGGGTTGCGCGGGAAGGACGGGCGAGGTGAGGAAGGGGACGTGATCGGTGGCGATCCGGCGGTCTTTTCCGCCGACCCCGTCAAGACGCGCCTCGGTGTCCCGGGGGGGCATTGGGTGCTGGCCGCGACGCCGCTGAGTGGATGGCCCAGTCAGTCGCTTACCGGGTCGCCCTATTTTCTGGCAGCACTGATCAATGCCGCGGTTTTTGCCCTGCTCGCCGGCCTGCTCGTCTCAAGGCATCGCCAGTTGCGCGAGCGGCATGAACTGTTGCTTGACGAGAGCCGGCAGCGCCAACTTGCCGAACGCGCGTGGCGCGACAGCAGGAGCCTGCTGGATGCGATCGTGGATAACGCGCCGGCCCTCATCTATGCGTTCGACCTGAAGGGGCTGCTGCTGCTGTGCAACCGTCAGTTCGAAGCCGCGGTCGGCCACTCACGCTCGGAGATGGTGGGGCGCGCCCGTGACGAGTTCATGCCGGGCGATGTGGCACGGCAACACCTCGAGAACGACCGCAAGGTCATGGAAGGGGGTATTGCCCGGCAGTTCGAGGAGAACAATATCGAGCCGGATGGCGTGCATACCTACCTCACGACCAAGTGCTTGCTGCTGGACGACGCCCGCAATCCGATCGGTGTCGTCGGCATGTCCGCCGACATCACGCAGCGCAAGCAGTCGGAGGAGGCCTTGCGGCTGGCATCTACGGTGGTCGAATGCACCGCCGATGGCGTGGTCGTCACCGACCACAAGGGGGTGATCGTCGCGACGAACCCGGCCTTTACCGAGATCACCGGTTATTCCGCCGATGAGGTGAAGGGCAAGACGCCGGGCATTCTCAAGTCGGATCGCCAGGAAGACGAGTTCTATCAGCACTTGTGGCAGTCGATCAATGTCGCCGGCGAATGGCAGGGGGAAATCTGGAATCGGCGTAAAAACGGCGAGATATATCCCGAATGGCTGACGATCAGTGCGGTTCGCGATGGCAACGGCAACATTCGTCACTTTGTCGGTGTGTTTTCCGATATTTCCACGATCAAGCGCACTCAGGAGGATCTGGAGCGGCTCGCGCACTTCGATCCGCTGACTTCGCTTCCGAACCGCGTGCTGTTTCATGACCGCATGCAGCACGCGCTGGACCGCGCGGTGCGCTATCGGCGCAGTATTGGTGTACTGCTCCTCGATCTCGACGGTTTCAAGACGATCAACGACAGCCTCGGTCACCCTGTGGGCGATCAGCTGCTGCAACTGGTTGCCGGGCGACTCGCGACCTGCGTGCGGGTCGAAGATACCGTGGCACGTCTTGGCGGTGACGAGTTTGCCGTGATTCTCTCGGAACTGGGGGAGGGGGCGGATGCGGTCGAAGTGATACGCAGGATCCTGTCGGTCATCCAGGTGCCGTTCGAGATGGCAGGTGGCAACGGCATGGTGACGACGAGCATCGGTGTTGCGGTGTTTCCGGATGACGGCCAGACCGTTACCGAATTGATCCGCAATGCGGACGCCGCGATGTATGAAGCGAAAGCTGCGGGCCGAAACACCTATCGCTTCTATCAGCGCAACATGACCGAGGAGGCGCAAAAACGCCTGCATATCGAGAATGCGCTGCGCCGGGCGGTTGAGAGGGGGGAGTTCGAAGTCTGGTTCCAGCCGCAGTTCAGTCTTGGCACCGGCGCCTACCTCGGAGCCGAGGCCCTGGTTCGCTGGCGTGATCCGGAGCATGGACTGATTCCGCCGGGCGATTTCATTCCGCTTGCGGAGCGCAGTGGCCTGATCATTCCCCTCGGCGAGCAGGTCCTCGACATGGTCGCTGCGGCGGCACGGCGCTGGCTTGATGCCGACCTATCGATCGGACGGCTGGGCGTCAACGTTGCCGGGCCGCAAATCGACCGGAGTGATTTTGTTGCGACCCTGCGCCGCGTGATCTCGACCTGGAACGTGCCGCCGTCGGTATTCGAGATCGAAATTACCGAGACCGTGATCATGGAAAATCCCGACCACGGTCGGCGAGTTCTCAATGAGATCCAGGCACTGGGCATCACGACGGCGATCGACGATTTCGGTACCGGCTACTCGTCGCTTGCTTACCTGAAGGAGTTGCCGATCGGCACGATCAAGCTGGATCGTGCCTTCGTCAAGGATCTGCCCGAGCATCCGTCGGATATCGCGATCAGCCGCGCCGTGATCGCCCTGGGGCACAATCTCGGCTTCAAGGTCATCGCGGAAGGCATCGAAACCGAGGCCCAGCGCCGATTCCTGCATGCGGAAGGCTGTGACGAAGGGCAGGGCTACCTGTTTGCGCGTCCGATGCCGGCCGATGTCTTCGAGAATTGGCTCCGCGCGCGGCCTCCAGGCGAGGGCGCCGCGCCACTCTCTGTCGGATCGGACGCGATCAGGGACTGACCGGTTGCTGCAGTTTCATCGACACGTGGACGACGCCCGGCTCTTCCGCGGGTTTGGCGCTGAAGCCGAAAACCCTTAGCAGCTTCAGCATGGGCTGATTTTCCGCCAGCACCTCGCCAGCAAGCACCTGAATGTCGCGCTGGCGCGCGTAGTCGATGATCTTGGTCAGCAGTTTGGAGCCCAGACCCTGTCCCTTCATGTCGGAGCGGATGATGATCGAGAACTCCGCAGTATGGTTGTCCGGGTCGGCGACCGCACGCACGACGCCGAGCGTTTCCGCCTGCCCGTTCTGGTCCCTTGCGCTGGCGATGAAGGCCATCTCGCGGTCGTAGTCGATCTGCGTCAGCCGCGCCATTTCGCTGTGCGGCAAGGTACCGATATAGTGGAAAAAGCGGTACAGGATGTCCTGCGGGGTCAGTCGCGACATGAACACGTAGTGGGTGGGTTCGTCTTCCGGCCGGATCGGGCGCAACACTGCGCTCCGTCCGTCGCGCAGCGTCGTCGTCTCCTCGAGGCCTTGCGGATAGGGGCGGATCGACAGGCGGTGCGGATTTGGCGCGCTCGCCGACAGTTCGATGTGCGCGTCGGCGGCGATCACGCCCATATCGTTGGCAAATAGAGGATTGATGTCGAGTTCGGTGATCTCGGGCAGATCGACCACCAGTTGCGATACCTTGGTCAGCGTCAGTGCAATGGCGTCGCGGTCTGCCGCCGGATGGTTGTGGTAGGCGCCCAGCAGTGCCGCGGTGTGGCTGCGGTCGATCAGATCGTGGGCGAGTGGCAGGTTGAGCGGTGGCAGGCCGATGGCCATGTGCCGGTAGACCTCGAGCGCCCGACCGCCTTCGCCGAACACGATCATCGGCCCGAATAGCGGATCGGTGGCGACCCCGATGATGAGTTGCCGGACATGTTGGCGCGGGTCAACACGTTGCACGGCGAAGCCGCTGATCCTGGCCTCGGGGCGCAGTGCGCTGATGCGCCCGAGCATGCCCTGTGCCGCGGCTTCGGCGGCGTCGGGCGTTTCGAGGTTCAGGGCGACGCCACCAACCTCCCATTTGCGTCTGACATCGCGCGACATCACCGTGACGGACACCGGCAGACCAATGCGCGCCGCGACGGCTGCGACTTCCTGCGGGTTGGCCGCAAGATGCGTTTCGACGACAGGAATGCCGTAGGCGGCGAGAATGGCCTTCGCTTCGGGTTCGGTGAGCCGGGTGCGCCCCTCCGACAGCGCGGTATGCACGATCGCGCGCGCGCGGTCGGCGTCCGGTTCAAAGTCGAGCTGCATCGAAGGCGGGACCTGCATCAATACCTCGCGCGCGAGGCGGTGATTGAGCATGTGCAGGAAGGCGCGCGTGGCGTGTCCGGGTGTGTCGAACGTGGCGATGCCGGAATCGACGAAGAGTTTGCGTTCGGTGGCCACGCTTTCGTCACCGATCCAGCAGGTGAGCAGGTTGCCGCCAACGTTGCGGATCGTCTGGATCACCGATTGTGCGATATCGATGCTGCTGGAGAGGGCATTGGGGGTATGCATCAACAGAATCGCGTCGCCATCCTGCTGCTCGCCGAGCACTTTCAATACGTCTTCATAGCGCTTGGGTGGCGCGTCGACCGAGATGTCGATGGGGTTGCGGCCATCCCAGCCGGCGGGCAGCATCCGGCGCAGGCGGGTAACGGTGTTTTCGTGCAGGTCCGGCATCTCGTACCCGCCGAGATGCAGACCGTCTTCGGCCATGATGCCGGCGCCGCCACCGTTGCTGACGACCACGAGCCGGTTGCCGTTCATCGGGCGCGAGCGCACCACCGTCTCCACCGCGCCGAAGAGCTCGTCGAGGTGATCGACGCGCAGGATGCCGGCGCGGCGCAGCACCGCGTCGTGCACGTCGTCACTGCCGATCAGGCCGGGGGTATCGAGAAACAAGGGATCGCCGATGCCCTGGAGGCTGTTGCGCGGCGCCCGTCCGGCCTTGATCGCGACCACCGGCTTGTTGCGGGCGGCGGAACGGGCGGCAGCCATGAAGCCGCGGCGGTCGCGGATCGATTCGATGTACAGCAGGATGGCGCGCGTGCCGGGATCGCTGCCAAGGAAGTCGATGGCTTCGCCAAAGCCGATGTCGAGCGCATCGCCCAGTGAGACAAAATGGGAGAACCCGACCTTTTTCGGCAAGGCCCAGTCGAGCACCATCGTTCCCACCGCGTCGGACTGGGAGACGAAGCCGATATTGCCACGCTTCACGCTCACCTGCGAAAAGGTGGCATTGAGACCCGCTTGCGGCACCATCACACCTAGCGTTCGGCCTCCGAGGATCCGCAGGCCGTACCGTCGGGCTGCCTCGAGAATCGTCACGTCCAGTGGCCGGCCGTCGCTGCCGAGCGTCGTGGATAGCTGGCTGGCCATGACGATTGCGGCGCGCGTGCCGCGCTGGCCCAGCTGGTCGATGACGCCGGGGACCGCTGCCGGCGGCGTGCAGATGATCGCCAGATCGGGCGTCCGCGGCAGTGCCGCGACGTTCGGGTAAGTCAGTACCCCGGCCACGGCGTCATGCTTGGGATTCACCGGCATGATCGCACCGCCGAATCCGCCCGCCAGCAGATTGTGCATCACTACGTTGCCGATGCGGCGCGGCCGGGAGCTGGCACCAATCACTGCGATGGATTGCGGATTGAAAAGACTCTGCAGGTAGCGAAAGCTCATGATGATCGATGCGTGCCGGGGGAGTGACTGGGTGGGGTTGCAAGGGGGCTGGAGAAGTCGTTCGTTCGCCCATCGGAGGAAAAGGGGCCGGTCCGGTTCATCTGGTCAGCGCACCCGTTGCCAGAGCATCGCATGCGTCACGATGTACTGGTACTTGCGTGCATGCTCGCGGATCAGCAGCGGAAACTCGGCCTCGCGGCGCAGTTCGAAGCCCTCGGCCGTGAGCACAGTGCGCAGCGTCTGTGCACTGTGCACCGGTCCGTCGCGACCCTCGTAGCCGCCAAGCCAGGCGCCGCGCGGCGTGAACTGCTCAAGCCAAGTGTAGGGCGAAAAGATTGCCACGACACCGCCCGTGCGGACCAGCCCGCGCGGTCCGCCAAGCCTTCCGAGCAGCGACTTGGGGCTCGGCAGACGGCACAACAGGTTCGCCATCAGCACCGCATCGAAGTCCGCGAGTTCGGCCGGCAGCGAGCCGGCGTCTGCCTGGCGGAAGGACACGCGCTCGCGCGCGATGGCCGGGTCGACGCACGCCTGCACCACATGCCCCAGTTCGCCTTCGTCGCGGCAGAAATGTTTCAGCACGCCGTCGCGACGCAGGCTCTCCGCGGTGTCGATGAATGCGCGACTGAGATCGACCCCGAGCACTTCCTGGTATTGCCGCGCGAGTTCGAAACTGGCACGGCCGACGGCACAGCCGATGTCGATGGCACGCCCGGTCGATGCGCCGAACTCGCGTGCCCCGTCGATGAGCCAGCGCGCACAGCGCAAGGGAAATTCGCACGCGTCACGCGGACCCGCTGCATGGGGCATCTGCTCCTGCGCGCTGCCGTAATGCAGCAACAGGTAGTCGTCGACCACTTGTGCGCTCTCGTACACCTGCCCCGCATCCCCGGCGTTGTCGAGGCGAATTGCGCCGCCGTCGTGCGCGGCCTGGACAACGCGAAAGCCCGCGTGCTGGAAGAAATGCGGCCGGAAGTGGAAGCGTGACCAGACACTCGCCTCGTCCCCCGTCGAGATCCAGGAGCCGCCGACCATCATCTGGTGCTGGCCGTCGTAGCACGGGCTGCTGAAATCATCATAGTAGGGATGGACTTGAGCGCCGGGCAGGGGATTGAAGTGATCCTCTAGCCATTGCCAGACGTTGCCGAACACGTCATGGAAACCCTTCGACGTGTGGCGGCCCGCACGGACCGGGCCCGATGAGCCGCAGCCGAGGTTGATATTGAGGCCGCGTTCGCGCAGCAGGGTCGCACCGTCGGCGCACATCACCGGATCGTCGGCGACATTGGCAACGGGGTCGCGCAAGGAGTTGTGCTCGGCCTCGCTGGGCAGGCGGTAGGGCAGCCCATCGCGTTCGCCGAGCCAGTTGCAGTAAGCGCGCGCTTCATGCCAGTTGACCTCCGCCGGCCAGTCCCAGCGCATGTCAATGACCTCGAAAAGCGTGCGCAGATGATAGCGGTGTGATCCGGCCGGGCCGTCGGGCACCCAGAAGCTCGGCCATTTTACGTTGCGGAAATTTCGCCAGGCCCAGCCGGTAGGCGACCACCAACGCGACTCGCGATAGCCGCCGGCCGCCACGAACTGGTAGAACTCGCCATTGCTGACAAGATTGCGGCCGGCACGGAAGGGCTGGGTTTCAATCTGGCGTTTGCCGTATTCGTTGTCCCAGCCATAGGAGGGCCAGTCTGATGGCTTGCCAAGTTGCAGCCGGGCCGCGGCGACGGGTAGCAGCTCCATTTCCGGGTAGTCGATCCCCCCGCGGGGCGGAAAGTTCGCTTCCCTCGGTGTGTGAGCGTCAGGGTGCAGGCGGGGCCAGCCTTCAGGGCGCCGGACGTGCCGCACGGGCAGTTCGCGGATCAGCACCGACGAGGTCTCGAGGTGGATGCGCTCATGCTCGAAACCCATGAACAGGGCCCACAGCGGATGCGACGGGTCGATGGGGGCGTGGCCGTCGCGCAGGTCGGGGTGATTGGCGATGACGTCGCTGACCAGCGCGTAAACCGTCTTGCGGTAGGCGTAGGCCTCGTCGAAGGCGGGCCAGCGCATGGCGTTTTTCGACATGTCGTCCCAGCGCATTTCATCGACGCCCGTTTCGAAGATACGCTCGAAATACGCATTCAAAGGTGCGTCGATCAATCCGGCGACACGCAGCTTATTGACGTAAAGCGCGGGCGGATGACAATAGTAGAACAGCATCGGATGCCGAAGCTGGTGATACGGCGGACGGTAGAACGCCTCTTCACCCTGCAGGCCGGAAAAGAGCAGTTCGGTCAGGGTCCAGCCGTTGTCGAAATACGCGCGCACTTGGTCGCGGGTGCAATGCGCAAGATTCGGTAGCGGCAGCGAAGTCAGGGATCCCGCTGATGTCCAGCCCGGACAACGCGGCGGAGGAAGGCCGGTCCACCAGTCGGCCGTGCGATGTGGTCCAAGCTGTTCTTCCAATCGTCCGCTAAGGTTTTGCCGCCAAGCCTCGTCCATTACGTCACTCGTCATCGGGGGGTACCCTCGCTACGCATTCGCCATCAGGAAAGGAGGAAAGGGGCTGCGATAGCCTCCTGTGGCGCGAGCATACCCCCGTACTCGGTTGCGCGCTATTGGTCGGGCGAGTAGGGATTTTCCCGATTTGTCAGCCATGCGCCACGTGCAAGTCGTGCACCGGCGCAGGCGGCGGTCGTGATCTAAGCTACAGGCAGGAGCGGCCAACCCTGACCGTTCTGCCAGATGCGGAGGATGCAGGCATGGAACACCGAAAGCTGGCTGTCATCGTCGGAGCCGGGCCGGGCCTGGGGCGTGCGCTGGCCCGGCGGTTTGGCGCCGCGGAGATGAATGTGGCACTGGCGGCGCGCGATCTGGGGCGTCTCGAGAACCTGAGCGTCGAATGCGCAGGCATTGGCCGTGGCGCACGGGCTTACGCTTGCGACGCGAGTCGTGAGCCGGACGTCGAAGGGTTTTTTCGTCAGGTCCGCGCGGATTTCGGCGATCCGGATGTGGTGGTCTACAACGCTGGCGCGTTCGTTCCGCGCGGCATTCTCGAAACCACTGTGGAAGAATTCGAGCGCTGCTGGCGTGTCGGCTGTCTCGGCGGTTTTCTCGTCGGGCGGGCCGCTGCGCGAATCATGACCGAACGCATTGCGCAGGGTGGTCCGGGCGGCACCATTCTGTTTACCGGCGCGACCGCGAGCCTGCGCGGCAGCGCCGGTTTTCACAACCTTGCGGTGGGCAAGTTCGGCCTGCGGGCACTGGCGCAGAGCATGGCGCGCGAGTTGCAACCGAAGGGCATCCACGTCGCGCATGTAATCATCGATGGCCAGATCCGCCCATCCGCGGTGGTGGAACATACCGACGAGGCGCGGGGCGACGAACGACTTGATCCCGACGCGATAGCGGAGGCCTATTTCCAGCTGTATCGCCAACCGCGCAGCGCTTGGACGCAGGAGATGGATTTGCGGCCGTGGGTGGAGAAGTTCTGAGTCCCGACTGGCTGCGCTCGCGGGGCTCGGGTCGCGCCATTGCAACTTGCACAGCGGTATGTAACCATTCGCCCCTTCCCGAAGTTGGGTAATCTGACTAAGATTATGTTTTTTCAGGAAAAGTCTGTCTGGTTCGGAGGCTTTCGGCTTGCCGGGAAGCCCTTCATCGGGGAAGGTTTGGATATGCCGATCAGCCGCTTGTACAGCGGCTGAATCGTTTCGACAGGTCTTTGGCGACAGTACTTGTGTTGGCACGGCGTTTTTCGTGAGCGTCGGTGGATTGGCGACCGTTCGCCGGAATACGGAAAATCGTGGTGTGCTGATGAGTTTGGTTCGCGGGTTATCCTTGGGTTATCTGCCGCTGGCGATGCTGGAGCGGCAGCCTGAGCATTGGTGGGACGAGGTGCTCGGCGTCGCCGTGTTCGGTGAACGGCGTCCTGCCTCCTGGCCGCGATCTGTTCCGGTGGTGAATGTCGTGACCCCCGAACTGGCGGGACGTGGCGAGATCTGCGAGGTGTGGCGTGCGAAGGGGCGTTTGGTTGACGGCACGCATGGCCCGATCCGTTATCGCCGCAACGACTCGATGATCTTCGGCTGCGTCGAAATCGGTGAGGATGGCCGCTCCGGCGCGGGTGATGGCGATGCGACTTCGGGGTTGCACAAGGTGACCGATGCTGCGTACCGGCACTTGTTTGCACTGATTGACGAGATGGGCTATCCGGGACTTTTCCGCGCCTGGAACTACTTTCCCGAGATCAACGCGGAAGCTGATGGCAGCGAGCGGTACTGGCAGTTCAATGCCGGACGGCAGGATGCTTTCACCGGCAGCGGCCGCAGCACCAAGGGCAATGTGCCGGCGGCGTGTGCGCTGGGATCGGTTGCCGGCCCCTTTGTGCTGTACTTCCTTGCGCTGCGCGAGGCCCCGCTGGCGATCGAGAATCCGCGGCAGATTTGTGCCTATCACTATCCGCAGCGCTACGGCCCGCGCAGTCCGACCTTCGCGCGCGCGAACCTCGCACTCTCGCACGAGCCGCCGGTGCTGTTCGTGTCGGGAACCGCGAGCATCGTGGGGCACCAGACGCTCCATCCGGGCGACGTCGTTGCGCAGACGGCGGAATCGCTCCGCAACATCGAGGCGGTACTGTCCGAAGCGCGCCGGGTGGCGCCGCAAGCGGGACTGCAGCTTGAAGACCTCGCCTACAAGATTTATGTGCGCAATCCGGCGGATTTCGATGCCGTCCGCGCGACCTTCCGGCAGCATGTCGCGAGTGATGTGCCGGCGCTGTTCCTGCAGGCCGACGTGTGTCGCGCGGACCTGCTGGTCGAAATCGAGGCTTCCGGCGGGCACGCTTTGGAGATGGAATGATGAGTCAGTGCGGTTCGGCAATCCTCTCGCGACCAGGGTGGCTGACACCCCTGGTCGGAGCGCTTGCCCAGATCGTGACGGTGGGTGCGACGGCGGGCGAGAAACCATTGTGGGAACTCGGCGCGGGTGTCAGCGTGCTGCAGTTCCCGGCTTATCGCGGCTCGGACGAGAGCCGTCTGTTCGTGTTGCCGGTGCCCTATGTCGTGTATCGCGGCGAGTTCCTGAAGGCCGATCGCGAGGGGATTCGCGGCACCTTCTTCGACAGCGACCGCGTCGAACTCAGCCTTAGCCTCTCGGCGTCGCCGCCGGTCAGCAGCGACAAGGTAGACGTTCGCGAGGGCATGCCGGATCTCGAACCGACGGTCGAGGTCGGGCCATCTCTGGATGTGCGCCTGTGGCGCTCGTCCGACGAGCGCCTGCGCCTGCGGACGCGCTTGCCGCTGCGTGCCGGTTTCACGGTGGAGAACAGCCCGGAGTCGACCGGCTGGCAGTTCACGCCGCAGCTCAATCTCGACTGGCGCGACCCGGCGGGCATGAACGGATGGACGCTCGGTGTCGTGGCCGGCCCGGTGTTCGGCGATCGTCGGCAGCATCGCTATTTCTATGGTGTCGAAGGGGCGCAGGCAACCGCCACGCGTCCGGCCTATGACGTGCGCGGCGGTTATGCCGGGACGCAGGTGCTGGCCGCGCTGTGGAAACGTTTCCCCGGGTGGTGGCTCGGCGGCTTCGTGCGCTACGACAGCCTCGCCGGGGCGGTGTTCGACGACAGCCCGCTGGTGAAGTCGCGCGATTATTTCGCCGCCGGCGTAGCCGTCACCTGGGTGCTGGGCGAGTCCTCGCAGCGGGTCGAGGCTGATGACTGAGTCGGGGCACCATGCCCGACCGAGCCCCGTGCGTACGTTGCACGAGTACGTGCTGCTGTACCTCGGGCTCGGGTATCTGGGCACGATATGCCTGCTGTGGACACCGATTGCGATGCTGCTGCATCCGGTGCTGCCGTCGGGCGCGGGACGCAGGCTCGGGCGCCTCTTCATCAACCATGGCTTCAATGCGTATATCCGCTTCCTCACGCTGATCGGTGCGTGCCGTTTCGATCTGGCGGCGCTCGACAGCCTGCGCGGGCAGGGGCCGCTGATCCTCGCGCCGAATCATCCCTGTCTGCTCGACGCGGTGATGGTGATCTCGCGCCTGCCCGACGTCGTCTGCATCATGAAGGCCGGGCTGATGGACAACATCTTTCTCGGGGCCGGGGCGCGGCTGGCACGCTACATCCGCAACGATGCGCCGCTACGCATGGTAGGGCGCGCGACTGAAGACCTGGCCGCGGGCAGTTTTCTGCTGGTGTTTCCGGAAGGCACGCGTACGATACGTCTGCCGGTCAACCCTTTGATGAGCAGTGTCGGGCTGATCTCTCGGCGCGCCAAAGTGCCGATCCAGACAATTTTCATCGAGACGGCATCGCCTTACCTGTGCAAGGGCTGGCCGCTGTTCCGCAAGCCGGAGATGCCCGTGACCTACCGCGTACGGCTTGGCAAGCGCTTCGACCCGCCGGCCAGCGTGCAGCCTTTTATGGCAGAACTTGAACGCTATTTTGCTGCCGAATTGGCACACGCAGTCCTGCCCGATCTGCCGGTCGGGACCGATGGCGGCGCGTCGTCGCCCAACGCCTGAATCGAGTTTGATTGCAGTCATGACCTATCAACCGGCAACCCGCCCGACGCCGATCCCGACGCCGCGTACGATCGAGACGCCAACGGCGACGCATCTGGTGCTGATTCCGAGTTACAACCCGGGCGCCAAGGTGTTCGACACGGTCCGTGCGGCGCGGCATCAGTGGATGCCGGTGTGGGTGGTGGTCGATGGCAGCACTGACGGCACTGCGGACGGCCTGCGGGCATTGGCCGCGTGCGATCCCGGTCTGCGCGTCATCGTTCTTCCGCAGAACCGTGGCAAGGGTGCGGCGGTGCTGTACGGCATCGAACTGGCGGCGAAACAGGGCTTCACGCATGTCCTGACGATGGACTCCGATGGCCAGCATCCGGCCGAGCTGATTCCCGATTTCATGGCGGCATCGGCCGCACGACCGGATGCGATGATCCTCGGCATGCCGGTGTTCGACGCCAGCGCGCCAGCGCTGCGGGTGCGCGGGCGCAAGGTGTCGAACTGGTGGGCGAATCTCGAAACGCTGTGGATGGGTATCGGCGATTCGTTGTTCGGCTTCCGCGTCTACCCGATTGCGTCGCTGATCAAGGTGATGCGCGGACAGCGCTGGATGCGGCGCTTCGACTTCGACCCGGAGGCGGTGGTGCGCATGGGCTGGCTCGGCGTGCGGCCGGTTAATCTGCCGGCGCCGGTGAAGTATTTCCGCGCCGACGAGGGCGGCGTGTCGCATTTCAATTACGCGCGCGACAACCTGCTGCTGACGTGGATGCACACGCGCCTGTTCTTCGGTTTTCTCGTCCGCCTGCCGGTGCTGGTGATGCAGCGCTTCAGATCATCCCGCCGTTGATCGAGATCACCTGGCCGGTGATGTAAGCTGCCTGCGGTGACGCGAGGAAAGCCACCAGGTCGGCGACTTCGCCGGGCTGCCCGGCGCGCTTCATCGGCACCATGCGCGCGATCGCATCAGCGTCGAAAGTGCCTTCGCTCATCGCCGTGTCGATGATGCCGGGGGCAACCACATTCACGGTGATGCCGCGGCTGGCGAGTTCCTGCGCGAGCGACTTGCTGGCCGAATGCAGCGCACCCTTGGCGGCCGCGTAGTTCGTCTGGCCGCGGTTGCCGGTGATCGCGGCGACCGAGGAGATCGTGATGATGCGTCCCCAGCGGGTGCGGATCATCGGCATCGTCAGCGGCTGCGTGACGTTGAAAAAGCCGTTCAGCGACACGTCGATCACCCGCTGCCATTGTTCCGCGCGCATGCCGGGGAATACCGCGTCGTCGTGGATGCCGGCGTTGTTGACGAGGATCTGGATCGGCGTATCCGCAGTGATCGATTCGAGCGCGGTAGCGGTTGCGATGGCATCGGTGACGTCGAAGGCGACCGCTGTGGCACTGCCGCCGGCTGCCCGGATTTCGTCCGCAACGGCTTCAGCCTTTGCGAGATGCCGGTTGGCGTGGATGAAGACGTGATGGCCGTCGCTGGCCAGGCGGCGGCAGATCGCGGCGCCGATGCCGCCGCTGCCGCCGGTGACGAGTGCGCGTTTCAAACGGGACTCCTGGTAGGGCCACCTGCGAGTGCGGCGGCATCGAGGATCACCGCTGCGCGGCCCGAGACGAGTGTTCTGCCCGCGGCGGCGACGGTGAAGGTGTAGAGGATCTGGTTGTCGTTGCCGGTGAGTCGTTCGGCCTGCACATCGAGCGGTTCGGCGATCGTGTCGAGACGCTCGACGGCGATCTCGACGCTGCGTACGCTGGCGAGGTAGCCGGCACGCGGGGTGTCGCCCGGGCGGGCGAGCAGGGCACCATGCACCGCCATTGCCTGTGCCGCGTATTCGATCGCGCTGGCGGCCGGCAGCCCCCAGGCTTCGCGCAGCGGGTTGCCGGCGTCGCGATGGCTGCTTGCATGGCAGCGGATCGATTCGCTGTTCCACTCGTCGACGCCGGCGAGCAGACACATGTTGCCCTGGTGCGGAATGCGTGCGGCAATTTCAGCGTGGTCGAGCCTTGCGGGCTGGTCGCTCATGCGGTGAAGTCCACGGCAATTCGGGTGTGATCGAGATAGTCGAGCACGACGCGGTCCGATTTTCGCTGCGCGATGGCGGCGAGCAGCGGCAGGCTGCGTGCTGCGGGAATGGAGTGGCGTAGGCGTTCGAGTGCCGCGTCGGCTAGCGTGTCGGCACTATCCCGCGTGAGCTGTGCCGAAATCCGGCCGATGGGCTTGTCTCCCGATTCGGGGCTCAGCAGCAGCGCGACGCCGAAAGCGTCGGGGATCGGGCGTGCTGCGCGCAGCGGTTCGGGGTAATCGGCGTCGTACGCGATCAGCAGGCAGGGCGTTCGTTCGACGGCGACGTGCACCAGGGCTTCGAGCAGGCCCGCGGCAAAACTGCCGTCGAACGCACATAACACGCCGGCGGGGGCGGTCGCGCCGGTGGCGATGCTCCAGTAGCCTGCGGCAGCGTTATGCACCGAATTGTGAAAGCGCGTCGGCGAGATCTGCCGGTCGTCGGAGGCGAGGGTCTCGCAGATCTGGTGGCAGTTCACTCCGTCGCCCCCCGAGGAACTGAAGACGGTGGCGAGCTGCGTGGCGTCCACGCCGGCAGCCGCGACCGCCTCCAGTCCGACAGTCAGTGCGAGCTTGACGACGCGCACGGCCCGGCGGCGTTCGGCCGGGGGCAGCAGATCGGGGGCGGTAAGGACGGTCTTTTCCGGCGTCCAGGTGGCGTCACCGGCGAGGATCGCCGCGCAGTGCGGCCAGTCGGGCAGGCCGGGGCCGAGCAGGCCGATGCTGTGCAGCCAGGCGGAAGGAGGTGAGGACATGTCGGGATTACCCTGGGCGGCCGAGGATCAGGCTGCAATTGGTGCCGCCGAATCCGAATGAATTGCTAAGTACCCGGCGTACCGGCTGCCTGCGAGTGGCGAGCAGATAGTCGAGCCCAGGTTCCGGGTCGCGCGTGCCTGCGCCTGCGGGCAGGAAGCCGTCGCGCAGGGCCAGTGCCGCGATGACGGCCTCGACGCCACCGGCGGCGCCGAGCGTGTGGCCGGTGGCACCCTTGGTCGAACAGCACGGTGTCCTCGCGCCGAAGAGTCCGCTGACCGCCTTGCCCTCGGCGTCGTCATTGTTCGGCGTGGCCGTGCCGTGCAGATTGATGTAGTCGATATCGCCGGTGCCCAGACCGGCACTGGCGAGTGCCGCCTCCATCGCCGCGCGTGCGCCGCGGCCCTCGGGATGCGGGGACGACATGTGATAGGCATCGCTCGATTCGCCGACACCGAGCAGCAGGATGGCGCCATTGTCCAAGGCTTGGGGCGTGTCCGGCGTGCGCTCGAGCAGCGCAAATGCCGCCCCCTCGCCAATCGAGATCCCGTCACGCGCGCGGTCGAAGGGGCGGCAGGCCTGCGACGAGGTGAGTTCGAGCGAGTTGAAACCGTACAGTGTCGTCAGGCACAGGGAGTCCACGCCGCCAACCAGCGCGGCGTCGATGAGCCCGGCTTCGATCATCCGGGCAGCTGAGGCAAATACCTTGGCGCTTGACGAGCAGGCGGAGGAAACGACGGCGGCAGGACCGGTGAGCCCGAACCAGGCTTGCACGAAGGCGGCCACCGAGTAGGTATTGTGGGTGCCTGCGTAGTGGAATTCGCCAGGCAGGGCACCCGTCACCGGGTCGCGCCGCCGATAGGCCAGTTCGGTTTCGAGAATGCCCGACGTGCTGGTGCCGAGGAATACGCCGATGCGGTCCTTGCCAAGGCGTTCCGCGGTATCGCGCACCGCGTCGGCGAAGCCGTCCTGCGTAAGTCCGATCTGTGCGAGGCGATTGTTGCGGCAGTTAAAGTCACCCAGGCGCGCGGGCAGCGCCTCGTCATCGCATCCCTCGACCTCGCCGATCCAGGTGTTCAGCTCGACGGTCTCGAAATCACAGGGCTTCAGGCCAGACCGACCAGCGAGCATGGCCTCTCGTAGCGGCCCCAGCCCCCTGCCGAGGCAGGTTGTGGCGGTGTAGCGGGAGATCAGGAGCGGGGTCACAGAGCCTCGGAAACTCATGAAAGAACGGCATTTTAGCAAATTGCATCAATCGGCCGTGTCTGGTCTGTGTCAGGGGGATCGGCGTGTGCCGGACGTCCCGAAAAGGCACAGTGGTGCGGCCTCAATTTGACCGCTTTGTCGTTGGCGTCAATCGCGCACCTGCGCGAGCAGCATCACGTTCGCAAAGGGCTTGTCGCCGTTCATCGGGTGGCTGTCGACCGAAAATCCAAGACCTTCGAGCAGGGTAATCCACTCCACCAGCGGCCGGCCATGGATTCGCGGCATGCGCTGGCCGCGGACGATGCAGACCGCGAGGTCGACCGACGCCGAGAGGCGGAACCTTGGCCCGCGCGCCGCCGCACTGGAGGCCAGGGTGCGCAAGAATGGATCGCTCATCGGATCGCAGACTGCAGGGTGACAGGTTTCAGGCCCGCATCGGCGCAGTGCGCGAGCAGGCGCGGCAAGGTTTCGAGGATGACTGCGGTGCCTCGCGGGGTGCGTGCCGCGTTGCCGTCATGCAGCAGCAGGATGTCGCCGCCGGCCAGCCCGCGCAACAGCCGGTCGCCCACTGCCTGCGCGTTGCCGTTGCGTGTGTCGTAAGCGCGGCGGGACCAGGCGGCGAGCTGTAGGTCCAGTCGTGCCAGCACAGGTTCGAGGAAGGGAGTGCGCAGTCCGGCGGGCGCGCGGAAGAAGCGCGGTGTCGCGCCGCAGACCTCGGCGATCGTGTCCTGCGCGGCGCGGACTTCGTGGGCAAGCCAGCGCGGGCCGTGCAACGAGAAGGTTTTCAGGTGATGTTCGCTGTGGTTCTCGACCGTGTGGCCGCGCGCGATGATTTCGCGGCTCAGCGCCGGGTGTTGGCGCACAAGGCGACCGATGACGAAGAAAGTCGCTTGCACACCGTGCCGGTCGAGCAGGTCGAGTACCCGTGGCGTGACCTCCGGATCGGGGCCGTCGTCAATGGTCAGTGCGATCTCGCCGCGCGCAGCGGCGTCGGCCGGCAGGTGTGTCCAGTTCGGACCCAGCAGGCGGCTGCGCGGCCACAAGCCGGCCGCGGTAAGGAGGCCGTGGTTGGCGACAAGGGCGCCCGCTGCCCACGGCCAGGCCTCCGGGCGCAACAGCAGGCCGGCTGCTGCAGTGGCATGCAGTGCGGCGGAGAGCCGGATCAGCGGAGTGGGTTGCCAGCGGCGGGGCATGAGGGCCGTGCGAGGGTAGCGGCGAAAAGCAGGGCGAGGATCGCGCCGGGTCCGACCGTGCCGCCGATCGCCTGCAGCACGGGAACCGACGAGAACGCCAGCACGCCGAAGCCGGTGACCGTCGTCAGGTTGGCGAACAGCATCGAGGCCAGCGTACGCGGTGCGGGGCCGTCGGCGCCGTTGTCCTGATCGAAGAACAGCGCATAGTTGGATCCTACCGCGACAATCAGCAGCAGACCGACCAGATGCAGGATCGTCAGCGCCACGCCGGCAAGGACGAGGCCGGCGACGACTACCAGTACTGCTGCAGCGAGCGGCATCAGGACTCGCAGGACGCGCCGCGGCGAGCGCAGCGTGAAGGCCAGCAAGACGACGATGGCGGCGACGCCGGCCAGCGACAGCAGCACTGCCTCGCGCAGATAGCCGCCGTAGAGCGCGTCGGATTCGCCCTTCATGTCGATGAACAGCGCCTCGGTGCCGGTGACCTGGGCCAGTGCTGCTCGCACCTGTGCGGCATCGACTTCATGCGCGTGCGGGCCCGTTACCGGAGCACGTAGCGGGAGCAGGGCGGTCCAGTGATCGCCCTGCCGGATCAACAGCGAATCCACTGCCATCGCGAAACTGGTGCCGTCTAGGTCGGCTCGCGTCAGGGGCGCGCGTTCGCGGGCGGTGGCGACGTCGGCGAGGAAGGGGGCCAGGCGCTCGGCTGGCAGGGGGAGGTCGGCCGTGGCAGTGCGCAGGCGGTTCGCGAGCTCAACCCCTTCCGGCAGACTTGCCCGACGTGCGAGTTGACGGGACTGCGAGGGCAGATAGTGGGCGGCACTCTCGAAGCCGCCGATGGCCCCCGTGTCGACCAGGGGCTGCAGATGTTCGCCGACGGTTTCGGCTGCCCGCAGCGCGGCTTCGGGATCGGCGCCGCGCACCACGATCATGTAGCGCACGTCGGGCGCCCCGAGATCACTGCGCAACGCGAGATCGAGCGCCTGATCGGCGGCGGATACCGGGCTCAGCGCCGAGAGTTCGTGGTTCCACACGCGGTCGCGATTCACATGGATGACACCGGCGGCGAGCACGGCGAGTGCGAGCAGACCCCAGCGTAGTCGATGCGCCACGGCAACGAAGCCTTGCAGCCGCACACCGAACGGGCTGACATCGCGGACAGCGAAACCGGCAGGCAGCAGGTGCGGCAGGATAAAGCGCGTCGTCAGCGCCGCGGCCGTCAGGCCGGCGATGGAATACAGACCGAGTTGCGCAAGGCCGGGAAAGCCCGCAAAAATCAGGGCCGCGAAGCCGCAGATCGAAGTCAGCACGCCGAGCCAGATGGTGGCCCAGAAGGCGCGCTGCTTTCCTGGATCGCCCGCCGCTTGATCGTTCGTATCGCCCGATTGCACGAAGAGATAGATGGCGTAATCGACCGCTTCGCCGATCAGTGTGGTGCCGAAACCCAGCGTGATGCCGTGCACCATGCCGAAACCGAGACTGACCGCGACAACACCGGCGAGTTCGCCGGACACCACCGGCAGCAAACCGAGCATCAGCGCGACGGGCGAGCGGTAGATGAACAGCAGCAGCGCAACGATCAGCGCCGTCGAAATCAACACCAGGCGCAGCACCTCGTCCTTGATCGTGGCGCGCGACGCGACCGCGAACACACCCGGGCCGGAAATCAACAGTTTCACTTCCGCGGCGGACGCCTGACTATTGGCGACGGCGGCGGCGAAGGCTCCGCGCAGGTTGGCGATGGCGGCTTGCTGGTTGTCGAGGTCGGAGCCCGCGGCGCGCGTTTGTGCCAGCAACAATGCGCGTTGTCCGTCGCGCGACGCCCACACGCCCTCGGACATTGCCGGCCGGTTGCCGCCATCGAGGCGTTCGAGCAACTGCATCATCTCGCCCGTCGGGTCGCGCGGCAACAGCGATTTGGTCAGCATGCCGATCGGTGACGCGAGCAGGTCGATGGATTCGCCGATCGCTGTCTGCAGACCGTCCGCGGTGAAGCGCTCGGGGGTGACCGCGGGACTCAGCAGGTAGCGGTGCTGGAACAGCAGCACCTGATCACGTTCGCGGTGGATCGGCTCACCATTGGCGACTACACCGAAGGCGGGATCCGCGCGTAAGGTGTGCGCCACGCTGCGGGAAACTTCCGCACGCGTTTTCGCGTCGCCACCTTCGATGCCGACCAGCAGCAGGCGCGACACCATGCCGTCGCGCAACTGATCGACCAGCACCTGTTGCTCCGCAGTGGGCGATGCGGGCAGGAAGGCGGAAAGGTCGGTGGTGAAGCGCGTCTGGCTGATGATGCCGATGCAAGCCGCGACGAAGGCGAGCCAGACCAGCAGTGCCGGCACGAAACGTCGTGTCACCGCGTCGCGCCCATCGCAAGGATCTCCATGACCGAACGGTCGCCGTCGGCTTGCAGGATCTCGATCTGGCGCAATTGACCACGTGTCCCCGCAATGCTGATCTTGAGCACCACTTCAGCCATGCGGGGGTCGCGCGGCAGCAGCGTCAGCGTCCAACGTTCTGCGCTGCCGGACAGATGCAGTCCGTAGGTGCGTTCGAGTGTCGCGCGGTCGCCGGCAAGCGTGGCGCGGATGCTGTCGATGAAGGCCGCGACCTCGCCGTAGTCCGACAGGCGCAGCACCAGTTGCTTCTTGCCGCGCGTCACCGTCAGCGTGTTGCCTTCGAGTACCAGCGACTCGGGGCGCGGTTTCAGGGTGATCTTCTCCAGCCGGTCCGGGGCGCGAAAGCGCAATTCGCCCGAGGATTCCACCGGCTGGTCGAGGACCGCGAGATACTTGCGCTCGGAAAACGTCGCCTGTCCACTGCTCTGCTTGCCCAGTGTCTGCATCAGGCGCTCGAGGCTCCAATCCTCGGCAGCGGCAGTGAATCCGCCGTGCAGCAGTCCCGCGGCCGCGAGCAGGGCGATCGACAACAGGCGGAAAACTCCGGCGTTCGGCACAGACGGCTCCCGAAGGCTCAGCGCACGTCGCGTTGCCGCGCGCCTTGCCAGAAATCGAAAAAATTGAACCAGTTGAAAGGCGCTTGGCGCGCGTAATGCGCCAGCCGCGCAGCGTAGCGCTCGACGGCCTCGCGCTGGACCTGGCCTCGGTTTTCACGTGACACGCCGGAAAAATCCGCCAGTGGTTCGAAGTGGATGTCGTAGCGATTGCCACCCCGGTACAGTCCGACCATCAGGATCACCGGCCGCTTCAACATCGCCGCCATGCGCCAGGGACCGAGCGGAAAATTCGCCGGCTGACCGAGAAACTCCACCGGCTGGGCGGCATCCTGACCAAGGCTGCGGTCACCGAGCATGCCGACCAGCGAACCGTCCTCGAGCCGTTCCTTGACCTTCAGCATCGAGTCGATCCGGCCGAGCGGGATGATGTCCTGGAGTGCCGCGGGGTTGATCGCGGCGAGGGTCTCGTTGATCTTGCGTGCGTTGTCCTCGTACATCACCATCGCCACGCGCATCCCGGGCTGCTGGCGGCCGACTGCGCGCATGACCTCGAAACTGCCCATGTGCGCGCCCATCAGGAACACCCCTTCACCGCGTGCGACGCAGTCCTGGATAAGCTCGCCGCCATGCACTCGGAGATCGAAAAGATCGAAACGCTCGTTGATCAGATACACGCGGTCGTGGATCGTCGCAGCGAAGGTGAAGAAATGGCGAAACAGCTCGCGCCATGCTGGCGGACGGCCGAGCACGCGCGTCAGCCAGTCGCGCGAGGCACGGCGCGCGGGCGGCGCGAACAGCAGGAAATAGGCCGCGATCAGCCACAGCACGACGCGCCCGGCGGGCCGTCCGAGGCGCAGCGAAATCCATGTCATCAGGCGCAGCGTCGCCTGATTGCTGCGTTCCGGCCGCGTTGCCCACTCGGCGCCGGCGGTTCGCGGAGCCTTGGCTGCGGGCGTTTCGCTCATGGCGCGCCAACCCGCAAGGTGCCCGAGGCAACGGTGTCGTCACCGGCGAAAATGTCGAAACGCCAGCTCTCGCCGGACTGCAGCGTGTGCCGGATGCGCAGCACCGTTCCGGGCTTTACCGGGCGCAGGAATTTCGCCGACCCGATATTGCACGGCGGGACCGCCCGTTCGAGCGCCGCGCCCAGCGTCTGCATGGCCCAGCCCAGCAACACCACGCCCGGCAGGATCGGCTGGCCGGGAAAATGACCGGCCAAGGCCGGGTGATCTGGCGCTACGGTAAATGTGGTTTCGTGAATCATGCCGATCCGCCACCCAGCTGCCGACGCAGCTCCTCGAGCGCCGCGCGCGGCAGCTTGCCGGTCGCATTGCGCGGCAGAGCGTCGGCGAACAATAGCGGGCGCGGCAGGAACAGGGGATCGACGCGCGCGCGCAGCGCCCGCATCAGCGCGGCATGATCCAGCCCGGGCGCCACGACCACCGCCACGAGCCGGGTCACGCTGTCGGCCTGTTCGTCGTCGGGCATGAAGAAGCTGCCGTCGAGCACGCCGGGAATCGCATTGAGCTGATGATTGAGATAGCCGAGCGAACTGCGCTTGCCCGCGATGTTTACCAGATCGGCCGAGCGCCCATGCAGCAGGAAGCGGTCATCCTGCGTCGGTTCGATGATGTCGCTGAGCATCGTGCGCTGTTCGACATGTCCACCATGCGCCCACACCTCTCCATCCTCGACGCTCAGGCATACGTCGCGGAACAGCTGCCATTCCGCGGTCTGCGCGGTGCGGCGGGTCGCCGTCTGGCCGGTCTCGGTACACCCGTAGATTTCCATTAGCGGACACTGCATGCGCGCTTCGGTCTCGACCGCAAGATTGCCCGACAGCGGCGCAGTGGCCGATACGACGAGGTCGGCGGCTGGCAGCGCGAGGTCCGCCGCGAGCAGTGCGCGGATGTGGAAGGGCGTCGATACGAGCACGCGCCGCCGTGGCAGGGCAGCGAGTGCCGCCGCGATATCCGCCGGGTAAAATGGTCGTCCGGCCCACATCGCACCGCCACCCTGCAAGGCCAGCAACACCGTCGATTCGAAACCGTACATGTGCTGCGGTGGAACGGTGCCGACCAGCGTGAACGGGTCGCTTGCGTGCAGCCCCAGTCGGTCGGCCTCCGCGGCGACGTTGCGCACCAGTGCTCCCCACGTCTTGCGGTGCGGCACCGGGCTGCCGGTGGAGCCGGACGTGAACACGTAGGCGACCAGTTGGTCGGCGTCGATCAACGGAACTTCACCCGCATGTTCGGCGGGCGGAAGCTCGGGGAAGTGGCACTGCGGGAGGTCGATGTCGCACGGTTGCGAGTCCGTCAGACAGAACGCGTCGGGCGCGAACGCGACAAGCTGTCGAACCGTTTCCGGCGTGTGTGTAGACGGCAGCAGACTAACTTTGCCACTGACCAGGCTCGCCGCCAGCCCTACGGTAAAGCGATAGCGATCGGCGCACACATTCAACACATGAGCACCGGCCGGCAACAGACGGACAAGCCGATATACGTCGGCGAGAAATTGTCCGACAGTAATGGGACATCCCTCGCGCCAGGCGACGGTGGCGGTCAGCGTGCGATGGGTCAGCAGCGGCAGCGCTGCGGAAGTGTGGGGGGTCATTGATCGTACGGCGTCGGCGAATGGGGGGGCGTGACCGACGCGGCCGGCGCCGAATGCCGGTACGCACGGATCGCGTCAAGGATGCTGCTGCGGTCCTCCGGCAGCAGCCACAGCCGCACTGCGTATTCGGCGGCAAACATCAGTGCGACCAGCGGCAGCGTGAGCAGATTGGCAAACGTCGACCATGCGGTAAGGGAGCCGAACGCGAACAGCAGCACGGAAATCGTCACCATCAGCGCAAAGAACACGGCCCACGCCAGCGTCACATGGCGGGTATAGCGAACAAGCGCAGGGCTGAGCTCACGATGGATGACGGCAGCAATCTGCGTGCACATCGGCTGTCGTGTGCCGAGCAGCGTGCGGCCAAAGCCAATGCACAATAAAGTGTTCGTCGCGACGTGCTGGACGAAATACAGCCACCCAACGTTACGTGCGAGCGTCGGCCACATCGCAATGAGTGCCAGCGTCGCCAGCGCCAGCAGCCCGAGCATCAGCGGGCGCCGCGGCGAACGCCACGCGAAGGCCCCGGCCACGGCGACGAACGGCGCCATTGCCAGCACCGCGCCCCAGTGCGAGGAGTCGACCAGCGCGCTGGTGTAATGTGCCGCCACCGCCCAGGCTACGACTGCAATGGCGATGGCCAGTCCGCGTCCGGCCTGCGCCAGATCCAGTTTCATGCCGTGCGGTGGGCGGCGATGTACTCGGTCAGGCTGCGCAGCGAGCGGAAGATCTTGACGTTGTCCTCGTTGTCGGCGCGCAGCTGGAAGCCGTAGCGTTTCGACACCACCAGCGCGACTTCGAGGATGTCGATCGAATCCAGCCCGAGTCCTTCGCCGAACAGCGAGTCGTCAGCCGGGATCGATTCCGGGGCAAGGTCCAGATTCAGGGCTTCGACGATGATTGCTGCAACTTCCAGGCGGAGCGCGTCGAGCGTGTCGGCAGCGGGGGATGGGGTAGGAGCGCGGTCTGTCATGGATCACTGTAATCGATTCAGTGCCTGCGCGATGAAACACCCGCGCAGACACGATTGGGGGGCCGTAGCTTACGGCAGGCAACTCGCCTGCTCGAGGCAAATGGGGGTGGTCGAGACCTTGTCGCCCTGTGCAATTCCTTCCGTACGATCCGCGAGGATCACTTCGGTAAGGCAAGGCCGCGGAAACCCGTCATTTTATCCAAAAAGCCGTCGCCTCGCACGTGCGGCCCATGGCCCGCGCCGCAGAGTTCATTGCCCTGGCGACCCTCGATCCCCGGCGCCACGCAGCGTGGGGCGCGCGGACGACTACGCTCGATTATCATGAAGGAACGGGCGCGCGCGGGCACGCAGCGTTGCAACCCGTAACAGACCCCATTTCCTGACTATTGGGCAAGAACCGTGAACAAGGCATTTGTGAAGGAAGGCGATAACCCGGACGAAGACGACGACGTCCCGGCAGCGGCGCGCCTGCCGCCCGGTAGCAAGAACTACATGACGCGCCGCGGTTACGACATACTCCGCGTTGAGCTCGATCAGCTGGTGCGTGTGGAGCGGCCGAAAATGGTCGAGACTGTCGCTTGGGCTGCGTCCAACGGCGACCGCTCGGAAAACGGCGACTACATCTATGGCAAGAAGCGCCTGCGCGAGATCGACCGACGCATCCGTTTCCTGATCAAGCGCATCGAATCTGCCGACGTCGTCGATCCCGAAAGGCAACAGGGTATCGACCAGGTGTTCTTCGGCGCAACGGTGACCATCGTCGATATCGACGACGAGGCGGGGGGCGGCGAGCAGACCTGGCAGATTGTCGGCGTCGATGAAGCCGATGCCAGCGCGGGTCGCATCAGCTGGATCTCGCCGCTGGCGCGCGCATTGCTGAAGGCGCGTGAAGGCGATGTGGTGCGTTTCATGAGCCCGGCCGGAGCGCGCGAGATCGAGGTCGTGGAAGTACGTTACGTGCAATGACATGCGGGGGGCTTGAAATTCCATGAGGGCGTACCCATCTGCGGCGCGTTCCTCAGCACACGGAGTTCTACCCATGACCACCGAGCACGCCGCAGGCGCTCAGACCCTCAATTTCCAGGCCGAGGTGAAGCAGCTGCTTCACCTGATGATCCACTCGCTGTATTCGAATCGCGAGATTTTCCTGCGCGAGCTGATTTCCAATGCGTCGGACGCCTGCGACAAGCTGCGCTTCGAGGCGCTGGACAAGTCCGAACTGTTCGAAGGCGAGGGTGATCTCGCGATCCGCATCGGTTTCGATGCCACTGCAAAGACGGTTACCGTCTCCGACAACGGAATCGGCATGAGCCGCGACGAAGTCATCGCACACCTCGGCACGATCGCCAAGTCCGGCACCAAGGAATTCTTCTCGCAGCTCACCGGCGACCAGAAAAAGGACGCACACCTGATTGGCCAGTTCGGTGTCGGCTTCTACTCGGCGTTCATCGTTGCCGACAAGGTGACTGTCGTGACGCGCCGCGCCGGGCTGCCGGCAAGCGACGGCGTGAAGTGGGAATGCGCGATGACCGGCGACGCTGCCGGCGAATACACGGTCGAAGCAATCGACAAGGCCGGGCGCGGCACCGAGATCACGCTGCACCTGCGCGACGGCCAGGAAGACCTGCTGTCCGGCTGGAAGCTGCGTGGCCTGATCCGCAAGTACTCCGACCACATCGTCCAGCCCATCCTGATGAAGAAGGAAGAGTGGGACAAGGATAAGAACGAGCAGGTCGTCACCGCCGAGGATGAGACCGTCAACCAGGCCAACGCGCTGTGGACGCGCTCGAAGAACGACATCACCGAAGACGAGTACAAGGGCTTCTACAAGCACGTCGGCCATGACTTCGACGAGCCGCTGGCGTGGTCGCACGCGCGCGTCGAAGGCCGCCACGAATACACCCAGCTGCTCTACGTCCCCTCGCATGCGCCGTTCGACATGTGGGACCGCAACGCTCGTCACGGCATCAAGCTGTACGTGAAGCGCGTCTTCATCATGGACGACGCCGAGAAGCTGATGCCGACCTACCTGCGCTTCGTGCGCGGCGTCGTCGATTCCAGCGATCTGCCGCTCAACGTGTCGCGCGAGATCCTGCAGGAAAGCAAGGACATCGACACGATCCGCGCCGGCTGCACGAAAAAGGTTCTGGGCCTGCTCGAAGACCTCGCGACGAGCGAAGACGCCGCCGAGAAGGAGAAATACGCGACCTTCTGGAAGGAATTCGGCAAGGTGCTGAAGGAAGGTGTCGGCGAAGACTTCGCCAACAAGGACAAGATCGCCGGCTTGTTGCGCTTCGCCTCGACCCACGCCGACACGCCGGACGAAACGGTGTCGCTCGCCGACTACATCGGTCGCATGAAGGAAGGCCAGGACAAGATCTACTACGTCACCGCCGAAACCTTCAACGCGGCGAAGAACAGTCCGCACCTCGAGATCTTCCGCAAGAAAGGCATCGAAGTGTTGCTGCTCACCGACCGCGTCGATGAGTGGGTCATCGGCAATCTGCCGGAGTTCGATGGCAAGCAGCTCGCCTCGGTCGCCAAGGGCGGCCTCGATCTCGGCAAGCTCGAAGACGAAGCGGAGAAGCAGGAAGCCGAGAAAGCCGCCGACGAATACAAGGAACTGCTCGAGAAAATGAAGGCGAGCCTGGGCGAGCGCGTCAAGGAAGTGCGCGTCACCCACCGCCTGACCGATTCGCCGGCCTGCCTGGTTGCCGATGAGCACGACATGGGCATGAACCTGGCGCGCATCCTGAAGTCTGCCGGCCAGCAGGCGCCCGTGTCGAAGCCGATTCTCGAGATCAATCCGCAGCACCCCGCGGTGATGCGCCTGAAGTACGAGGAGCGCCAGTTCGACGACTGGGCCGCGGTGCTGTTCGACCAGGCCCTGCTCGCCGAAGGCGGTACGCTCGACGACCCGGCGACTTTCGTCAAGCGTATCAACCAGCTGATGATGGCGATGAGCGGCGCCTGAGGCGTCTTGCGCATACGCTGGTTCTGAAGCCAAACCGCCCGCCCCGAATCGCGGGCGGTTTTGCGTTTACAACCCGGCGGCGGGACCGTGGCTAATCCGCGGTACCCCTTCGGCCCGCACCTGCGCCTCTGCGCGTCGCAGCGTCGGGGCTGCCAAGGCGTCGTACAAGGCCAGCGGTGAAACCGATTTCGAGAAGCCGTGAGCGATCACGGATGCGGTCATCAAGGGCAGCAGCATCTCGTGGTTGGCGGTCATTTCCATGACGATGACGAAGGAGGTGATGGGGCTCTGCGTCATTGCGGAGAGGAAGGCGACCATCCCCAATACCAGAATCGCCGCATCGTTTTCCCCCGGCAGCATTTGCGCAACGATGTCGCCGACGCCCGTGCCGACTGCGAGCGCCGGTGCAAATACGCCGCCGGGGATGCGACTGACGAAGGCAAGCCAGATCACCAGCAATTTGGCGAGAAAAAAGTAGAACGGCAATTGCGTCGTCCCCTCCAGCGCCGCCTTCGATTCGGTGTAACCGGTGCCGTAGGTCAGGCCGCCGCTAGCCAGACCGATGATGGCGGTGCCGAGTCCGCAGACTGCGGCAAACAGCACCGGGCGTTCGCTCGCGAGGATGCCGATGCGGCCCGGCAGGCCGCGTGATGAGGCGATCAGCACCCGGCTGAACGCGCCGCCGAGCAAACCGCCAAGCGCACCGCACATCAGCACCGGCCAGATACCCGCGGGCCACGCCAGTGCCGCCGGCGTGCGACCGAAATAGGTGTAGTTGCCCAGCACGGCGAGCGACATCAGACCCGCGAAAATCACCACCGTCAGCGTCGTGCTGTTGGCGCGGAAAGCATGGCGGCGGCACATCTCCTCAATGGAGAACATGATGCCGCCGAGCGGAGTGTTGAAGGCCGCCGCGACGCCGGCGCCACTGCCGGCGACGATCAGGTTGCGACTTGACGCGATGCGACCGAAACGGCGTCCCGCGAGCGTGTGCATCACCGACGCGCCGATCTGCACCGATGGTCCTTCGCGGCCAATCGAACCGCCCGAAAGCAGGCCGCCGAGCGTCAGGCCGACCTTTGCGAAGGCGATGCGCAGCGACAGCAGTTTGCCGCGGACGCGCGGATCATCGCTGTGCGACGCGGCGATCGCCTGCGGAATGCCGCTGCCCTGGGTCCCGGGGAAATAGCGTTGCGCCACCCACGCCATCGCCGCGAAGCCCGCGGGCGCGATCAGCAAAGTGAGCCACGGCGAGACACCGATCAGGTGAGCGTGAGCTTCTATGGCGAGTTCCGCTCCGATCGCGAAGACGATGGCGATCAGGCCGGCCAGCAGCGCCGCACCTACCAGCAGCACGCGCTTGCGCCAGCGGCCGACCGACAGCCAGGGGATGGTATAGCGGCGACTACCGCGTGCGAATTGGCGGAAGGGCCGAGCGGACCCCGTCCGCGGTGAAGGGGGTGGGGAGGACTGCACGATGAGCTTGAAAGTGTGAGCGGAACCCCGGCGAGTCAGCCTGTGCGGGCTGTATTCTTTGAGGGAAAGTAGTTACTTTCCGATACGATACGCGATAGTGAAAAACCGATTAATGGTTTCGACAAATATTTGTTTAAAAATAGTGGAATTTTTATTTATGCCGCAAGCGAGCGCTTCTTCCGTGAGCAAATCGTCCGAACGAAGGTCCCCGTCACTCGTGTCGCCGCTATCGGTGTTGCAGCGGTTCCGGGTGCTGATTCGCACGGCACAGCGTCATTCGCAGTGGATCGAGCGGCAAAGTGGTGTGACTGGCGCGCAGTTGTGGGCGCTGCAGGAATTGTTCGAGGAGCCGGGGCTGCGTGTCGGCGAGCTCGCAAAGCGTATGGCGCTGCATCAGTCGACCGCATCGAACATGATCGACAAGCTCGAATCGAGCGGACTCGTGTCCAAGGAGCGCACCAGCGTCGACCAGCGCGTAGTGCGTCTGTCGTTGACGGAGGCCGGGCGCGATTTGCTGGCGCGCGCGCCATCGCCCGCGCGCGGCGTGTTGCCGGAGGCCCTGCGTCTGCTGGATGAGGAAAAGCTGTGGCGCCTGCAGGGCGAGCTGGACGAGCTACTGCAGCAGATCAAGGATCTGGACGAAGGCTTCGGCATGCAGCCTTTGCCCTTCACCGAGTAGCGACAAGCGCCGAGCGTTCCGGGCGTGCGTTCCGCCCGGAACGCATGTCCGGCACATCAAGAGCGGCGGCACACGGGCTGTTCGCGTGGCTCAGGTCTTCTTCGAAAGCTGACGCATTGCCCGTTCGAGTCCGTCGAGTGTCATCGGGTACATGCGTTCACCCATGATGCGATTGACGATCTCGATCGACTGGCGGTAGGCCCACAGCCTTTCGGGTTCCGGGTTCAGCCAGGCTGCCGCGGGCCAGGCGTCGAGCAGGCGGCGCAGCCAGGTGGCGCCAGGTTCGCTGTTCATGTGCTCGATCGATCCATGTTGATGCAGGATCTCGTACGGGCTCATCGTCGCATCGCCGACAAAGATCAACTTGTAGTCGGAACCGTACTTGTGGATCAGATCCAGGATCGGGATGGTCTCTGCATGGCGACGGCGGCTGTCGCGCCAGACCCCTTCGTACACGCAGTTGTGGAAGTAAAAATGTTCAAGGTGCTTGAACTCTGCCCGGCAGGCCGAGAACAGCTCTTCGCAGGCTTTGACGTGGTCGTCCATCGAGCCGCCGACGTCCAGGAACAGTAGCACTTTCACCGCGTTGTGCCGTTCCGGACGCATCAGTAGATCCAGCCAACCGGCGTTGCGCGCCGTTGCTGCAATGGTACCGTCGAGATCCAGCTCGTCCGCCGCGCCGTCACGCGCAAAACGACGCAGGCGCCGCAGCGCGATCTTGATGTTGCGTGTGCCGAGTTCCACCGAATCGTCCAGATTGCGGTACTCGCGTTTGTCCCACACCTTGATCGCCGTGCGGTTGCCCGCGGACTCGCCGCCCACGCGGATGCCTTCCGGGTGATAGCCGCTGTTGCCGAACGGTGACTTGCCGCCCGTACCGATCCACTTCGAGCCGCCCTGGTGGCGGCCTTTCTGCTCTTCGAGACGCTTGCGGAATTCCTCCATCAGCTTGTCCCAGCCGAGCTTTTCGAGCTTTGCCTTTTCGTCGGGAGACAGATGCTTCTTCATCATCGCCCGCAGCCACTCCTCCGGCAGTTCCGCTTCCAACCCCGGAATCTCGGTGACCCCCTTGAAATAGGTGCCGAAGGCTTGGTCGAAGCGGTCGTAACGCGATTCGTCCTTGACGAGGCAGGTGCGCGCATAGAAGTAGAACTCGTCGATGGCGTGTCCGCACACGCCAGTCCGCAGGCCTTCCAGCAGGGTCAGGAATTCGCGTGTCGACACCGGCAACTTGTTTGCCTTGAGGTGCAGAAAGAAGTCGATAAGCATGTTCGTGCCCGTTCCGATGGCTCGTTAGCCGTTGATTTCGAGTGCCCAGGCGAACGCTTCGAGGTGGCGACGGCTTGCCAGCGCAGGGCTGATGCCGCAGTGTTCGGCGGCGACTTGTAGCGCGTCCGAATCGCCACTCTCGCACGCGATGGCAAGCTGCAAAAACTCAGCCAGCGGACCTTCGCCGTGGAGCACGGCGGTTTCGATCTCCGGCGCAGTCGCAAGTGAGGCCATCGCCTCCGTCATCGGTACCTGCAGAACCACATCGGCGAGTGATAGCAGGCCGACGAGATAGAGTGCTTCACGTTCGGCTGCAGGTCGTTCCTCGCCGAGCAGCTCCATCAGGCGCGCGCGTATCAGCGCATTTTCGAGCATCGCGGCGGAGCGCGCCGCGCCCTTGTCGGCGCCGTAGAGGAGCAGCATCAGCCAGCGGTACAGCTTGTCGCGCCCCAGCTGCAGCAAGGCGCGTTCGATCGACACGACGTCCTGATGCCGTCCCATCGCCGCCGAGTTGATGTAGCGCATCAGCCGCAGCGACAGGGCCGCATCCTGTTTGAGCAATTCGACCAGTTCGCCGGTATCGGCGTCACGGCGCATACGGGCGATGAGTTCTGCCAGACGCGCGCTATTGGGCCCCAGGCGGTTGCCGCGCCAGTCCTCGCGGCTGGTGATGAACGGACCCTGGAACAGGGTCGCGCCAAGCGTGCGGCAAAGCTGGAAGTCGTCCTGGCTGGGTAGATCGCGCGCGATCAGCGTTGCGGGCAAGCCGGATGTCTGGATGCGTTCGACGAGCGTCTTGAGCTGCGCCGGGTCCGCCGCAGCGGCTTGCAGCGTGACAAAATCCGCGTGGGGCAACAACAGGGCACGCTCGCCGATCAGGTCCGTCGCGCGCAGGCCGATTCGGTAGCCGGCGGCGCGCATCCGCTGAACCGTCACCAGCAGATCGCTCGATGCCGGGGCGCCATCCTCGTCCAGAGTGCTGATGACGAGGGCGGTGTTGCCTGGCGGCAGATCGAGGACGACGGTGTGCTCGAGGAAGGAATCCGGAATATCCAGAAATGCCGTGCGATGCCCCAGCAGGCGCCCGATATCCGCCTGGGCGATATTTCGGACCAGGACTTCGGCGTAGACATGATGAATGCGCCGGCTACGCGTACGAATGCGGTTGCGTGTGCCTTCATGCAGCATGAACTGGTAACCGGCAACACGCTGATCGCAGCCCAGCACCGCTTCGCGGCACAGGAAGCTGCTTGCATCGCTGTCGCTGTCGCTGTCGCTGTCGCTGCCAATCTGCTCCGCCGCCGAGTCAGCCCGTCGGACCGGCGCGTGACGCTCCAGCGTCTCGAAGTGCCGGCGCTCTTCGGCTTGCTTCACTTCACTCGAGCCCGAGAATGCATCCCTGAGGGCGGAAACGATCCGTCCGAACATCGCTACTGCCCCGGCACTCAGCGGTTGTTACGTGCCATGAACACCAGGCGCTCGAACAGATGCAGATCCTGCTCGTTTTTCAGCAGGGCGCCGGCCAGCGGTGGCATGACGGCGCGCTGATCCTGCGTGCGCAGCGCTTCCGGCGGGATGTCCTCGGCAACCAGCAGTTTGAGCCAGTCGATGAGTTCCGAAGTGGAAGGCTTTTTCTTCAGGCCGGGGACGTCACGCAAACCAAAGAACACTTCCAGCGCCTCGCGCAGCAGATCCTTTTTCAGGTTGGGGAAATGCACGTCCACGATCTGCTGCATCGTGTCGCGATCGGGAAAGCGGATGTAATGGAAGAAGCAACGACGCAGGAAGGCGTCGGGCAGCTCCTTCTCGTTGTTGGACGTGATGAACACGATCGGGCGATGTCGCGCCTGGATGGTCTTGCGCGTCTCGTAGACGTGGAACTCCATGCGGTCAAGTTCGCGCAGCAGATCGTTGGGGAATTCGATGTCCGCCTTGTCGACCTCGTCGATCAGCACCACGCACGGGCCTTCGGACTCGAATGCCTGCCACAGCACACCCTTGACGATGTAATTGGCGATGTCCTTGACGCGGTCATCGCCGAGCTGCGAATCACGCAGCCGTGATACTGCATCGTATTCGTACAAGCCCTGTTGGGCCTTGGTGGTGGACTTGATGTGCCATTGCAGCAGCGGCAGTCCCAATGCTGTAGCGACCTCTTCGGCAAGCATGGTCTTGCCGGTGCCGGGTTCGCCCTTGATCAGAAGTGGGCGTTGCAGCTTGATTGCGGCGTTGACCGCCAGCATCAGATCGGGGGTCGCGACGTAGTCCTGTGAACCTTCGAAGCGCATCGGGGAAATCCTCTGGTTGGCGAGCACCGATTATAGGGCTTGCTGCTCCGCGGGATGAGGGTCGTCTGCAATCGGCCATTCGACATAGAAAGTCGCGCCCTTGTCCGGTTCGCTGATACCCCAGCAGCGGCCACCCATGCGCTGCGCAGCCTTGCGCACGATGGCCAGGCCGATGCCGGTGCCCGGGTAATCTTCGCTGCGGTGCAGTCGCTGAAAGATGTCGAAGATCCGGTCGTGGTGCCGCATGTCGAAGCCGATGCCGTTGTCGCGGACCCAGATTCGGTGTGTGCCATTCTCGCTGATACACCCGATTTCAATATGGGGTGGGGTCGAATTGGCGGAGAATTTCAGGGCGTTCCCCAGAAGATTTCGCAGGATCAGCGTCAATCCGTTGCGATCTGCCGTGATTTCGCGACAGTGTGCTGCGACGTCGATGTGCGCGCCGTGGCGTTCGATCTCGTCGCGAAACTCATCCACGAGAGCCTCGGCCTGGTGCTGCACGTCGATACGTTCAAAATGCACTGCGCCGCGTTCGAGCCGCGAGTATTCGAGCAGGTCGTCGATAAGCTCGCCCATCTGCTCCGTGCCGTGGACGATTTTCGTCAGATAGTCGTGACCTTCATCAGTAAGCGTGGCGGCCTGTGTGCTTGCGAACAGGCTGCTGTAGCCATTGATTGCACGCAGCGGCGATTTCAGGTCATGCGCCACGGCATAGGTAAAGGTCTCGAGTTCGCGATTGGCACGCAGCAGCGCGGCATTCATGCTCGCCAGTTCGTCGCGCGAGTCCTTCAAGGCGCGATAAAGGCTCAGCGTGCGCATCACCGAGCGCAGCTTCGCTTCAAGAATCTCCAGTTCGATCGGCTTTACCAGGTAATCGTCCCCCCCCGCGTGGAGGCCTTCGACCAAATTGCTGGAGCTGCCCAGTATCGTCAGATAAATCACCGGTACCCAGCGATCCGTGCTCATCTGCTTGATCCTGCGGGTGGCTTCGAAACCATCGATGCCGGGAAGTACCACATCCATCAACACAAGGTCGGGCCTGTCGCTGTCAAAATGCTCGACCGCTTTGTCGCCATCCTCCGCGACCAGAACCTTCTGGCCGAGACTTTCGAGGAATGCGACGGTTTTCGCGCTTTGCAGCGGATCATCCTCGACCAGCAGTATCCGCAGTTCGGGCAGGGCATCCATGCTCAGGGTTCCTCGGAAGTGTGCGGAATAGGGGCGCCAGCACGTTTGCTGGAGATGTCAGTCACGCGGGGAGCGCGCCGCGCGTGCAGCGAGCTTCAGGGTGCAGAGTAACTCCGGTATGCGTTCCCGACTGCCGGGATCGAAATGCGCGCTGGCGCTGCCGGGCGGAAACAGTGAAGTTTCCAGCCTGCGGGCGGCTTCGCTGACGTCCGGGCAACCGAAGGTCGCGCCGGCTCCGGCCAGGCTATGAACCAGCACGCGAGCCGCTTTCGCCGCGCCGTCATCACAATCGATGTGTGCGAGCGCTTCCTCCAACTGCCGTATGCGATCGGGCAGCTGATCGAGAAAGCTCAGCTGCAGCATGGCCATCTGGGCGGCCAGACGCTCCTTCGACACGCAGGCTACTCCCGTACCGAACGCTGCCAGATCGCTTCGACCGCTGCCGCCAGCGTCATCGGGTCGAAGGGTTTGGCAATGACGTCGAGTGCGCCGAGCCTATGGTATTCCGCAATCTCCTGCGGTTGCACCTTGGCGGTCATGAATACTGCAGGCACCGTGTCGAGCCCCGGCAACTTGCGCAAGGCCTGTAGCGTCGTCGGCCCGTCCATGCCGGGCATCATGACGTCGAGCAGCAAAAGGTCAGGGCCGAATGCTGTGGCCTTGGCAAGTGCTTCCACCCCGGACTCGCACACTTCGAGTGTGAACCCCCCCAGGGACTCCAGCGCCATCGTGGCGATCAAACGAATGTCAGGTTCGTCTTCGACATAGAGGATATTTTTCAGACCGTCGCGTTTCATTGGTGATCCTCTGGTGTCGGGTGGGGTGCGATCTGTGCTCTCAGTGTTGCGAGCAGGGTTGGATTGTCGGTGCTCGACTTGACCAGGCAGGCTGCAAAATGCTGAGCATGCTGTCGTGACACGTCACTGGCGGAGAACACCACCACGCGTGGACGCGAAGCCTGCAGCGAAATCAGCGGAAGAAGCTCCCAGCCGGAGCCGTCTGGCAGGTTGAGATCCAGAATGATCAGATCGTAGGCATGGGCCGCGAGGTAACGGCGGGCGCTGTCCAGGTCCGGTGCGTGATCGAAGTCGGCGAGTTCGGTCGCGAGGGCGGAAATGAAGCGATGCACGTCGGGATCGTCCTCGATGTGCAGGATGCGTTGCCGCTTCTCGGCCTTTGGGGATGGGGCGTTGTCAGCCACACGGTCGCGCACTGCGGCAAGCAAGTGTTGCCGATCGATCGGTTTCTCCAGCCAGTCGGCCACCGCCATGCCGCCCCCCAAGAGCGATCTGCCTTCCTGCGCCAGGGCCGAGACGACGATGATCGGCAAACTGCGTGATTCGACGTCGCTGCGCAATTGGCGAATGAGTGTGATGCCGTCCTGGCCGGGCAGTGCGATATCGAGCGTCATCGCGTCATAGTGGGTAGAGCTCAGCATCTCGCGCGCCTGCTCCGCGTCGCATGCGATGTCCGTGCGATAGCCGTCATGCTCAAGCATGTAGCGGATCAATAAGGCAACGTCCGGATCGTCCTCGCAGATGAGGATGCGTGGCGCGTCTGAAGCGTTGTCCGCAGGTGACGCGTCGGGACGCGGAATCGCCGGCAATTCGAACCAGAAGGTCGTGCCCGGGGCTGCGCTGTCGTAGCCGATTCGCCCCCCCATGGCTTCGATCAACGATTTCGTAATGGCCAGGCCCAGGCCGGTGCCGCCTTTCTGCCGGGTATCGGAGGCGTCGGCCTGAGAGAATTTCTCGAAGATGCGATCGCGAAACTGCTCCGGAACCCCCGGGCCACGGTCTGCGACCGATATCCGGAGCACCCCGCTGTGGTGCTCGACGGAAACCTGGATATCCGTGTCGGCGGGGGAGAATTTGGCCGCGTTGGACAGCAGATTGGTGATTGCCTGGTTAAGGCGATCCGCGTCGACACGCACCAGGGCCTCAGTTTCGCTGCTGACTAGCGTGATTCCGACCTGGAATTCACGCGCGTATGCGCGATTGGCTTCGATGGCGTGATGAACCAGGGGGAGCAGCGGCTGGGTTTGCAGATCCAACTGCATCTTGCCGGATTCGATCTTGTCGATGTCCAGGATGTCATTGATCAAACGCACCAGTCGTTCGCTGTTGCGATGTGCCACATCGATGAGTTTGGTCGCCTGGTCTGGCAGCGGACCGGCAATCCCGCCTGCGATCAATCCGAGTGACCCGCGAATCGACGTCAGTGGCGTGCGCAGCTCGTGGCTGATCGTCGAGATGAATTCCTTCTTGATGCGCTCCGCCTGCTTGCGTGCGGTGATGTCACGAATAATGCCGGTGAAGAAGCGCCGACCACCCACAACGGTTTCGCTGACCGACAGCTCCATCGGGAAACTCGTGCCCGCCTTGTGGCGGCCGGTCATTTCCAGTCGCGTACCGATCACGTGCGGCTCGCGCGTCGTCAGAAAACGCGTGATATAGCCGTCGTGTTCACTGCAATGCGGTTCAGGCATGAGGAGGGATACATTGCGTCCGATCACCTCCGCGGGGGCGTAACCGAATATGCCGGTAGCCGCCGGGTTGAAAGATTCGATCATGCCGTTTTCGGCAATTGTGATGATGCCGTCGGTCGCGGTATTGAAGATCGCGCGCATGCGTGCTTCATGCGTGCGCAGCGCGTCGATAGCCTCCTGGAGCCGCGTGCGCCCGAATTCTGCCTTCACCTGTTCGCCGAGATCGCGCAGCAGCTGACGCTGGTCGGCGTCTAGGTGTCGCGGGCTGCGGTCGATCAGGCATAGCGTGCCGACGCGGTAGCCCTCCGGTCCGGTCAGTGGGGCTGCGGCATAAAAACGCAGGTCCGGCGGGCCGGTGACCAGCGGGTTGTCGGCAAAGCGGGGGTCGTTGAGGGCGTCCGGAATCTCGAAAATGTCGTCGCCAAGGATTGCGTGCCCGCAAAACGAGATTTCACGCGAAGTTTCGCTGACATCTACGCCCTGTCGGGACTTGAACCACTGGCGTTCGCTGTCGATCAGGCTGATCAGCGTAATCGGGACGTTGAACAGCCGTTGTGCGATGCGGGTAATCCGGTCGAAGCGCTCCTCGGCCGGCGTATCGAGCAGTTCAAGCGAGCGCAGTGCCGCGAGGCGTTGCGCTTCGTCGGGTGGAACGGGTGGCGCTTGCATCGATTTCCCCGATCAGCTCATGTGCCTGAGATGGCAATCGTGACTTTGTCATTGTAGCCTTGTCTGGAAATGCAATGCGAGTTGAGCTGCATCTCGCCCGCGCATCGGCGCAGGCTGTCAGGTCCGTCCGTTCAGCGTGCGCGTCGGAGGACGCGGCTCACGTAGGCCGCGCCGTCCGGCTGTGCCCGGTTGCGCTGCGCGTCGAACATGGTCTCGCCAAGGCACTCGAGCACGTCATGCAGGGCATCGTGACGATTGCCATGGCGGTTCTGACAGGCCTCGAACGCCGCGCGCAGGCCCGGCGGTTGGTCGATCGAGAGCTGCTCCTCGATCGCAAGGTGAAGCGACAGATGCAGGAAAGGATTGATCTGGCCTTCGTCGGGGGAAAAGTCGCGCGTGACCGAATCCGGGTCCTCCAGCAAAGTCTGGTACTCCGGGTGCAGCAGGATGAGATCGGAAGCGATGTGTTCCAGCGGCGTGAGTACTTCCTTCGCGCGGTACTTGCGCCAGCTTTCGATGAAGAAGGTGCGGACCTGATCGCGGGATGGATTGAACATGTCGTCTCGATGAAAGTTTGGGTTAAGCCGTCTTGTCCCGGAATTCGCACAGATCCCGCACCCGACATTCGCCGCACTTTGGCTTGCGCGCGGTGCATACGTAGCGGCCGTGAAGGATCAGCCAGTGGTGGGCGTTCTGCAGATATTCCTTGGGCACACGGCGCATCAGTGCCTGCTCCACGGCCAGGACGTCCTTGCCGGGGGCGAGCCCGGTGCGGTTGGCGAGGCGGAAGATGTGCGTGTCGACCGCCATCACCGGCTCGCCGAACACCGTGTTCAATACGACGTTGGCGGTTTTGCGCCCGACGCCGGGCAGCGCTTCGAGCGCAATGCGGTTGTGCGGTACTTCACCTGCATGGCGTTCAAGCAGCAGGCGGGACAGCGCCACCGTATTTCTTGCCTTGTTGCGAAACAGGCCGATCGTCTTGATGTAGTCGGCGACGCCTTCCTCGCCCAGCGTAAGCATCGCCTCGGGTGTTGGCGCCGCGGCGAACAGCCCACGGGTCGCCAGGTTTACGCTCTTGTCGGTGGCCTGTGCGGACAGCACCACGGCCACCAGCAACTGGAACGGAGAGGCGTATTCGAGCTCCGTGGTCGGACTCGGATCCGCATCGGCGAGGCGCCGAAAAAACTCGTTAACGGCGGCGCGGTGCATTGCCGATCGTGCGCCTCAGGGCGCCGAAGGCGCTTCGTCCGCGACGGGAGCTGCCGGCCGCAGCATCGCATGTTTGCGCTGTGCTGCGCGGGTTCTCATCCAGTTCGACAGCGCGATCAGGCAGCCGAGGGTAAAAAACGCACCCGGTGGCAGGACCCCGATCAGGAAGCCGGGGTAGTCGTTCCCGAAGACAGCAATCGGCGAAAGGCTGGGGACCAACATCTCGATGCCCGAAAACAAGGTGCCGTTGCCAACAAGCTCGCGCAGCCCGCCCAGCACGGCGAGCACGCATACCAGTCCGAGTCCCATCATCACGCCATCGACAGTCGATGAAACCGGGTCATTCTTCGCCGCGAAGGCTTCCACGCGTGCAAGCACGATGCAGTTGGTGACGATCAGCGGGATGAAGATGCCGAGCACGAGGTAGAGATCGTGAAAATAGGCATTGAAGGCCAGGTCCACGACAGTCGTCAGTGCCGCGATGATCAGGACGAAGACTGGAATGCGGATCTCGTATGGGATGAAATTGCGCAGCGAGGCCACCGCGAAATTCGATACCGCCATGACGAGTACCGTCGCCAGACCCAGGCTGACCGCATTGACAACACTCGTGCTGACCGCGAGGATCGGGCACAGTCCGAGCAGCTGCACAAGGCCGGTATTTTGCCGCCACAGGCCATTCCAGGCACTTTCACGAAAGCTCTGCAGGTTCATGTTGCGGTTCTCCTGTCAGATCCGGCTGCCCGATTGCGCCGCAAATAGGGCATCGCGGTTCTCGGTGGCGTATTCGAGGACGCGCCCCGTCGCGCGGCTTACCGCACGAGCGCTGATGGTGGCGCCGATCCGGTAGGCAAATGCGCCGCCGTCGCGTTTGACGGTCCATTTCGCTGCGGCAACATCGGCGAGCGAAACGCCAGCGAACTGGCCGATCCAGGGCTGTGTCTTGTTGCGGTCCTTGCGTGGGTCGATGTAGTCACCCAGCCCCGGGGTCTCCTTGTGGCCGACCGCGCGCACGCCGCTCACGCGGCCGTCAGCACCGACCGCCACGACCAATTGGATGCGTCCTGCGTAGCCATCAGGTGCCGCTGCCTCCAGTACCAGCGCCGCTGGCGCGCCGGCGCGGCGGGCACGATAGATGCGCCCGCCGTCGTCGAGTCCGAGTTGCGGGGTGGGGCCCAGGGTGACGAAGTCGTCAAGCAGCCCATTGTCGTAGCTGGAAGGCGGGAGGACCTCGTTGATCAGGCGCATCTTTCCTTCCTGCGCGGACGCTTCGATGGCCGGACGGGTGGCATCGTAGGTCGCCGACATTACTGCGGTGAAGGTAACGGTGAACAGCACCATGATCCCCGCCGTGCGCAGCGACGTATTGGCGGCGGTGTAGCGATGGCTCATCGTGCTTTGCCCCCGCGGTGGCCGAAGACCGGTGGTTGCGTGTTCATGTCGATCAATGGGACGCAGATGTTCATTAGCAGCACGGCGAAGGCGATGCCCTCGGGGAAGGCGCCGAATGCGCGGATCAGGTACGCGATGAGCGCGATACCTGCAGCGAAAATCAGCTTGCCGTGCGGTGTGGCGGCGCCCGAAACCGGGTCGGTGACGATGAAGAATGCCGCCAGCATCGCGCCGCCACTCGCGAGATGGAATAGCGGTGATGCGAACTGCGCCGGATTGGTGAGCCAGAACGCACCCGATATCACGGCGAGCCCAACGATGAACGCGGTCGGCATGTGCCAGGTGATGATGCCGCGTACCAGCAGATAGATTCCGCCTGCGAGGTATCCAAGAGCCAGCCACTCCCAGCCGCGTCCGCCGAATTGGCCGAAGGCGGATTGGGTCAGCAGCGCGTCGACGCTTGTGTTACCAGCGCGCAGACCGGTACGTATGGCGTCCAGCGCTGTGGCACCGGTGATCGCATCAAGCTCGCGCACGCCACCGAGCACCAGATCGAGTTGCGTTTGCAGGTCCAACTGGCCGGCGGGCGGCCACTGCGACATCAGCGACGGGAAGGCGATGATCATCGCGCAATAGGCAACCATTGCCGGATTGAACGGGTTCTGACCAAGGCCACCGTACAGATGCTTGACGGCGACGATCGCGATCAGTACCCCCAGCACCGTCGCCCACCACGGCAGAATTGGCGGAAAGCACAGCACCACCAGCCAGGCGGTCACGACGGCCGATAGATCAGACAGCGCGGGAGCCAGTGGACGACCGCGCACCTTGAGCATGGCTGCTTCGGCAAGGAGTGCCGTCACTGTTGCAATGACGAGATTCACAAGCACGACAGCTGCGATCTGCCATACGTAGGCGGCAATGCCCGGGATCAGCGCAATCAGCACGGTCAGCATCACGCTCTGGACGCTGGCGGGCTTGCGAATGTAGGGAGAATGGATCATGTCAGGGCGTTGTGTCGGCGTTCTAGTCGTTCAGCTTTTCACGCCGCGCTTCGATCTCGTCAATCTCGGCTTGCGTTTCGGGGCTCAGGTCTTCGGTGTTTTGCGGTGTGACGGCCGCTTTCTGTTGCTTGGCGCGTGCCAGTGCGGCGGCAATTAGCGCCTTCTTGGGATCCTCGTCGCTCACTGGCGGGGGGGCTTCAGCTGCGCCGGCAGATGTGCCGTCCGCCAGCTTGGCACGTGTTTCGGCAGCCTTTGCCGCGAGCTTCGCCGCTTTCTCCTCCTTCTCGCGTTCCTGCCGGAAGTTGCGGAATTCAAACCGGTCGCGTGCCTGATCGGAGGCCTTGAGGTCGCGCTCGCGCGCCCAGATCTCGCTCTTCGCGAAGCGGTAGTAGTCGACCAGGGGAATGCGCGAGGGGCAGACGAAGGCGCAGCAGCCGCATTCGATGCAATCGAACAAGTGGTATTCCTGTGTCTTGCCGAAGTTCTTCGCGCGCGAAAACCAGTAAAGTTCGAAAGGTTGCAGGTCTGCCGGGCACGCTCGTGCGCAGGCGCCGCAACGGATGCAGGGCAGTTCGGGGGGGGGCGGCGGGAACAGCGCAGGGGAGGCCGATATCACGCAATTCGTGCCCTTGACCACTGGCACCTTGAGGCTCTGCAGGTCAATGCCCATCATCGGACCGCCCATGATGTAGCGGTCAGTGTCGGCTTTCGGGCCCGCCAGCTTTAGCAGCGCATCGACGGGTGTGCCAAGCAGCACTTCGTAGTTGCCAGGGTGTGCGACGTTGCCGGTGAGCGTCACGATGCGCGAAAGGAGCGGCTCGCCATGATGGATTGCGCGGTGCACCGCCTGTGCCGTGCCGACGTTGAAACATTGCACGCCGAAATCGGCGCCCAGCTTGCCCTGTGCAATTTCGATGCCGGTGAGCACGCGGATCAGCTGCTTTTCTCCGCCCGCAGGGTAGAGGGTTGGCACCGGTACGATTTCCAATGTGTCGCCCACACCGCTCGCAGCCGCGCGCATTGCCGTGATGGCCTCGGGCTTGTTGTCCTCGATGCCGATGAGCACCCGCCTTGCACCGATCAGTTCGCGCAGGATCGTCGCGCCCGACAGGACCTCGGCAGCGCGTTCGCGCATCAGCCGGTCGTCACAGGTGATCCACGGCTCGCATTCGGCGCCGTTGATCACCAGCGTGTCGATGCCGCTACCGTTGCCAAGCTTGACGTGCGTCGGGAAACCCGCACCGCCCATGCCGACGATGCCGCTATTCCTCAGGTAGGCCAGTGCTGCATTGCGCGATACGTTGCGGTAATCGAGTGGTGCATGATCAATCCAGCGGTCCTCGCCGTCCGGTTCGATGACCACGGACGGTGTCTCGAGCCCCGAAGCATGCGCCATCGGAAATGACGCGATCTCGACTACCGTGCCGGAGGTCGACGCATGAACACTGGTTCCCAGTGGCCCTTCGCCCTCGCCGATGTGTTCGCCCTTAAGTACCCTTTGGCCAGGTTGAACCAGGCAGCGCGCCGTCGAGCGGATACTCTGGCGCAACGGAATCACGAGCCGCGGTGGCAGGGGGGCTTTGACGATCGGTGTCGCGGATGACTCGTTCTTGTGGGATACGGGCTTGACGCCACCCCTGAAATTGAACAATCGGGCGATCATGCAGCCGGCCTCAACTCAATCACCGGATATTTCCATTTCCAGGTTTCGACTGTTTCTCCTACCGGTACCATTGCTATGCAATCGACGGGGCAGGGCGCAACACACAACTCGCAGCCGGTGCACAGCGGCGAAACCACCGTATGCATCTGCTTGGCGGCGCCGACGATGGCGTCGACCGGGCAGGCCTGAATGCACAAGGTGCAGCCGATGCACAATTGTTCGTTGATGAATGCAACGGACTTGGGTTTTTCGTGGCCGTGCTCTTCCGACAAAGGCTTGAATTCCCGCCCGAGCAAGTCGGCCAGTTTGCGGATGCCTTCTTCGCCGCCAGGCGGACACTGGTTGATGTCTGCCTCGCCGTTGGAGATAGCCTGTGCGTAAGGCTTGCAGCCGGGGTAGCCACACTGGCCACACTGGGTCTGGGGAAGGATTGCGTCGATCTTTTCGACCAGCGGATCGCCTTCGACCTTGAAACGGATCGAGGCATAGCCTAGCGCTGCACCCAGCACTATAGCGATTCCGGTCATGATGAGGAGGGCGGTCAGCATGGAATCAAGGCAAGAAGCTGGGCGCGGGAGATTATCCCGGCAAGGGGCTGCGGCATTTGCGCCATATCAGGAATCTTTTAGTTCTTCGCCAGCGTGATTTACTGAAAGCGGTCCAGTCCGGCGAACCCCATGAAGGCCAGGCTCATGAACCCGGCAGTGATCATTGCGATGGCCGTGCCGCGAAAAGGAGTGGGTACGTCCGCCCCGTCCAGCCGTTCACGGATACCTGCGAACAGCACCAGCGCCATTGTAAAGCCGATGGATGATCCGAAGCCAAATAGAAGGGATTCAAGCAAATTATGCTTGAGGCCGACATTGAGCAGCGGAATTCCGAGCACGGCACAGTTCGTCGTGATCAGCGGGAGATAGATGCCTAGTACCTGATGCAGTACCGGACTGGTCTTTTCAATCACCAGCTCCGTCAGTTGCACGATGGCCGCAATGACGACAATAAAGGCCAGTGTGCGCAGGTACGCGAGATCGTAAGGCTGCAGCAGGTAATGGTCGATCAGGTAGCTGGTGCCCGACGCCAGGGTCAGCACGAAGGTGGTTGCCGCGCCCATGCCGATAGCGGTTTCCAGCTTCTTCGATACCCCCATGAACGGGCATAACCCGAGGATGCGGACGAACACGACATTATTGACGAGGACCGCGCCGATGACGACGAAGATGTAGCTGCTCATGATCCAGCACCGCATGTAATCGGTGGATTATCGCCCGCCGTCAGGCACGGCTCAAGCCCGACGGGGTTATAGGCATATGCCTTTCGCGCGGTTTGCACGGCGTGTCAGGCGCGATGTGAGTCGGAATGGTCGGCGGTCGCGTGTACGCATTCCGCAACAAGTCCGGGGCCGCGATAGATCAGCCCACTATACAGTTGCACCAGGGTGGCCCCGGCATCAAGCTTGGCCTGTGCGCCGCGCCCGTCGAGCACGCCGCCGGCCGCGATGATCGGGAGCTCGCCTGCAAGCGTCTGCGCGAGCTGTGCAACAACCGCTGTCGACGCTTCGAAGACCGGCGCTCCGGAGAGTCCGCCCTGCTGTTCGGCGTAGCGGACACCCTGCACCTTGTCACGCGAAATCGTGGTGTTGGTCGCGATTACGCCGTCGATGCGATGGCGACGCAGGGCGTCGGCAATATTGATCACTTGCGCCGGCTCCAGATCGGGAGCGATCTTGAGAGTTAGCGGCACATAGCGTCCGTGGCGGTCAGCGAGTTGCTCCTGACGCGCCTTCAGGCGTCCCAGGAGGTCGTCGAGTTCGGACTCGCCCTGCAATTGCCGCAAGTTCTTCGTGTTGGGTGACGAGATATTGACCGTCACATAACTCGCCAGCGTGTAGACCTTGTCCAGGCATGCCAGATAGTCATCGGCCGCCTGCTCGATCGGGGTGTCGAAGTTCTTGCCGATGTTGATGCCGAGAATGCCTCGGAATTTGGTCGCCTTCACGTTCGCGACAAGCGCATCGACACCGTGGTTGTTAAACCCCATTCGATTGATGATGCCGCGCACTTCGGGCAGTCGGAACATGCGCGGGCGCGGGTTGCCCGGCTGCGGGCGCGGCGTGATGGTGCCGATCTCGATGAAGCCGAAGCCGAATCGGGCGAGTCCGTCGATGGCTTCCCCGTTCTTGTCGAGACCGGCAGCCAGGCCGATGCGATTGGGGAAGGTGATTCCCATCGCCTGCACTGGTTCGGCGGTCACCGGTTTGCCTGCGGGCAGCAGGCGTCCGGCAAGATTCAGGGAAGCGAGGGAGAGTTCGTGCGCTGTTTCCGCGTCGAGCGAAAACAGCAGGGGGCGGGCGATGTCGTAGAGCATTGAACGATTTTACCGGGTTGGGCGCCAGACTGCCCTACGGTTTTTACGGTGTCCGGTGCCCGAGATGAAGCATTGGCGCCAATCGGACTCGGGTTGGATTGCTATTCCGATGCGTTGTCGGCAAGCGGGTCGAGCGGGCGCCACTCACCCCGCACGCGTCCCTCGAGGGGGAAAAAGCGGATCTTGTATGCCATCTTGCGGCTTTCCTTGATCCAGTAGCCGAGATACAGATAGGGCAAACCGAGACGGCGGCACACCTCGATCTGCCACATCACGCCATAGGTGCCGTAGCTGGCGTGTTCGTCGTCCGGGTCGTAGAACGTATAGACACTCGACAGTCCGTCGCTGAGCCGATCGATGACGCTAACCATGCGCAATACGCCGTTGTCGCGAAATTCGACGAGGCGCGTATCCACCTGGCTTTGCAGCAGGAAGTGCGTGTACTGTTCCCGATTGTCCTGATCCATTCCTCCGCCTGCGTGGCGCGTGGTCTGGTAGCGCTGATAGAGCGCGTAATGCTCCTCCGAAAAGGCCAGTTCGTGTTCCCGCGCATACAGGCTGTGATGACGTGTCCAGGTACGTCGCTGGCTGCGGTCGGGCGCGTAGGCGTCCACCGGTACTCGTACCGGCACGCAGGCCCGGCAATGGTCACAATAGGGACGGTAGGTGAACATCCCGCTCCGGCGAAACCCGTTGCGCACGAGCTCGCTATAAATTGCCGAGTCAATCAGGTGGCCCGGGGTCGCAACCTGCGAGCGCGCTACGCGCTCGGGTAGATACGAACACGCATAGGGGGCCGTGGCGTAGAACTGGATGAGCGCGTATGGGTAATCTTTCTGCATGGCCGGGTGCGTCGCGGTCAGAAGAACCCGTCGCCCGCATCACGTGGCCAACGTCCTGGTCCCGCGCCCTGCAGCGTCCATGTGGCGAGATCCGCACAGAACTCACTGCGCGGCATTTCCTGAGCTCCCAGCGAGAGCAGGTGAGAAGTGGTCATCTGGCAGTCGATTACCGCGAAATCCTGCAGTTCGAGATAGCGGGCAAGGTAGGCGAGGGCAACCTTCGAAGCGTCTGTGCGCCGGCAGAACATCGATTCGCCGAAGAACGCGCGTCCGAGCGCCATACCGTACAGCCCCCCCACGAGTCTGTCGTTTTCCCATGTTTCGACACTGTGAGCATAGCCAAGTTCGTACATTTGCAAGTACGCGCGCTGCATCTCGGCGGTAATCCAGGTGCCTCCCCCGGGTTCGCGAGGCTCGGCGCAAGCGGTGGTCACTTGCGCGAATGCGGTGTCAAAACGCACCTCGAAACGGCTCTGGCGCAGCGTCTTGTGCAGCGATCTCGAAATATTGAGGCCGGACGGAATCAGCACCAGTCGTGGATCGGGACTCCACCACAAAATCGGCTCGCCAGCGCTGTACCAGGGAAAAATTCCCTGCCGATACGCCGCCAACAGCCACTCCGGTGTCAGTTCGCCGCCTGCGGCAAGCAGGCCGCCCGGCTCGATGAGCGCCCGTTCGACAGGCGGAAACGCGGGCCTTCCAGCCAGCCAGGGAATCATCGCGGCATGTGGATGAGCCGATGCTCGGGGCGTGTATGCACGGCGTCTTCCGAGCCTTCGTGAAAAGTCACCACGTGATCGACATCCAGGCGAATACCGATTTGCTCGCCAATCGCGTGGTTGTGGTGGCTGGGTACCAAGGACAAGACCTTTACGCCGCTCGTCAGACGCAACGTGTACAGGATGTCCGCGCCACGGAAGGCCTTGTGCACCACTTCCGCCTTCAGGCTGCTGGTATCGTCGTGGATGATGTCATCGGGCCGCAGCAGCACGTCGACCGTACAGTCGCGGTCGCAGTTACCGCAGCCGATGCCGCACTCGACCGGTATCGCGCTATTCAGCGTACCGAGTTCGACCTGAACCTGATGATCATTGACCACCAGTCCGGGCAGAAAAACTCCCTGGCCGATGAAATCGGCGACGAAGCGATTGCCGGGCCGGTGATAAAGGTTGTAAGGCGTGTCCCACTGCTGGATGCGGCCCTCGTTCATGATGCCGATCTCGTCGGCGACGGCGAAGGCTTCGTGCTGATCGTGCGTGACGAGGATGGCCGTCGTATGCGTCGCCTTGATGATGTCGCGTACCTCGTAGGAAAGGCGTTCGCGAAGCTCGACATCGAGGTTGGAGAACGGTTCGTCCAGTAGCAACAGGCTCGGTCGTGGCGCCAGCGCGCGAGCCAGGGCCACACGCTGTTGCTGTCCGCCGGACATTTCGTGTGGATACTTGTGCCCCTGATCGGACAGGCCAACTACCCGCAGCAACTCGGAAACGCGTTCGTGTCGCTGAGCGCCGTCCGAATGGCGCAGGCCAAAGCCGATGTTTTCCGCCACGGAGAGATGCGGAAACAGTGCGTAGTCCTGGAACACCATGCCGATCCGACGCTTCTCCGGTGGCACGTGATGTCCGCGTCCACTGACGACCACGCCATCGAGTCGGATTTCACCCGCTGCAACGGGTTCGAATCCCGCGATGCAGCGCAACACCGTGGTTTTTCCGCAGCCGGAAGGCCCGAGCAGGCAGCCGATACTGCCTTTTTCAAGCTGCAGGGACAGCTTGCGCACGACGCTGTGGCCACCGTAGGCAAGGTCGATGTCGGCGAGTTCGAGATGGGACATTAGTGATCCGATACACGAAAGGATTTTGCGACGACCATTATTGCATCGCGGTAATCCAAATGCGATCAATTATAATTCTCCGCAAGTTGCCGCCTGGAACGGGTCCTGCGGCGTCGTGTATTGGGAGCGTGATGGAATTCAAAGGCGGGCTGGGTAGGCTGCGGACGGGGTGGTCGTCATTGACGATTGGTGCGCTCCTGATCGCGGTCCTGATCGCGCTGCCGGTAATCTCGGTATTTTCCAACGTCTTCGTCGGTGGAACGTCCGGCACATGGAGCCACCTTGCCGATACAGTATTGCCCGAGTTCATCCGCAATACGCTGATTCTATGCGTCGGTGTTGGGTTGGGCGTATCGACCATCGGCATTACGGCAGCCTGGTGTACCACCATGCTGGATTTTCCCGGGCGGCGCTTTTTTCAGTGGGCGCTGGTTCTCCCATTGGCCGTTCCCGCTTATGTGATGGCCTATGTGTACACGGATTTCCTCCAGTTCGTCGGTCCCCTGCAGACTTGGCTGCGTGAAGTATTCGGCTGGCGCGCCGGCGAATACTGGTTTCCGGATGTGCGCAGCCCGGGTGGGGCCGTGGCCATGTTCATGTTCGTGCTCTACCCTTATGTCTATCTGCTTGCGCGCACCGCATTTCTTGAGCGCGCGTCGGGCATGCTCGAAGCGGGGCGTTCGCTGGGTCTCGGGCCGTGGGGCTGCTTCTTCAGGGTATCGCTGCCGTTGGCCCGTCCTGCAGTCGTGGCCGGGTCAGCGCTCGCTTTGATGGAAACGCTCGCTGACTTCGGTACTGTCTCGTATTTTGGCGTACAGACTTTCACTACCGGTATCTATCGCGCATGGTTCTCGCTGGGCGACCGCGTTGCCGCGGCACAGCTTTCCGCCGCCTTGCTCGCCTTTGTAGTACTAGTGCTGGTGCTCGAGCATGCCAGCCGCGGGCGCGCACGATTCAACAACACTTCACGCCAGCAGACCATCCCCACCCCGATTCGACTTTCCCCTCTGCGTGGTTTGTTTGCCGCATTTGCCTGCTTCATGCCGCTGCTGCTTGGCTTCCTGCTGCCTGCGGGGCTGTTGTTGAAAATGGCGCTTGTTGAAGGCGATGCCCAGTTCGGCGCGCGTTTCGTCGGACTTGCGCGTAACAGCTTCGTGCTTGCACTGGTGACGGCAGCACTCGCCGTTCTGCTTGCGGTTTTTCTGGGCTATGCAGCGCGACTAAGCCGTTCCAGCCTCCCGCATGCACTCAATCGGGTTGTCGGCCTCGGCTATGCGGTACCGGGTTCGGTCATTGCCGTGGGCGTGCTGATTCCGGTGACGCGGCTGGATAATGCCATTGCCGCGTGGTGGCACGATGCGTTCGGTGTGAACCCGGGGCTGATGCTTACAGGCGGGATTGCTGCACTTGTGTATGCCTATCTCAGCCGCTTCCTGTCCGTCGCGCTGCACACGGTCGAAACCAGTCTCGGCAAGATCACCCCTAGCATGGATGATGCTTCCCGCTCCCTGGGTTTGGGAAAATGGGGTACGCTGCGGCGCGTGCACGTGCCGATTCTGCGAGGTAGCCTGCTAACCGCAGGGCTGCTGGTTTTCGTCGATGTGATGAAGGAATTGCCTGCAACACTCGTCATGCGGCCGTTCAACTTCGACACGCTGGCGACTCAGGCGCACACGCTCGCGTCCGATGAGAGGCTTGCAGAAGCCTCGACCGCGGCGCTCACCATCGTTGCGGTCGGACTGCTGCCGATGTTTATCATTTCCCGCCAGATTGTGCGGGGGACGCGGCGCACGGTGGAAGAGACCGAAATCTAGCTGCAACGGATCGATAACGATAACAACAGTGGAGGTGTAGGTGACGATGAAAATCCTGCTTTGGTGCGATGACCTGATGAGTCGCATGCGGCTCGAATCGGCCTGGAAGGCGGCTGGCGCCACGGTGCTAAAGAAGAAAACGACCGAAGTGCCTGACTGCATTGTCATCGACCTGGCGGTACGCAATGCGTGCGATCACATCGCACAACTGCGTGCAACCCATCCCCAGATCGATATCATCGCCTTCGGTCCGCATTTCGACGGGGACGCGTTCAAAGCGGCGAAGGATGCCGGCGCGACGGAACTCGCCGCGCGCAGTTCGATCGTCGAACGGGTCACCCGCCGCATGCCAAAGTGAGTCGCTAGCGAGCCCTGCTGGCACCGCGGTCACCGCGTGATCGGAACATTTGGCGCAAAAACACACTGAATAGAGACTGTCACGGCCGAACGATGGGATAATCCCGCCATGAACGCACCGCAACCGACTTCTCCCCGTCGTCGCCTGCAGGAACTGCTGGCAATTCCCGACAATCAGCGCACTGATGCCGAGTGGGATGAACTGAACGAACTCGAAATCAGTCTGGCTCCCGGCAATCGCGAAGGCGCGCCGGACCCCAATCTCCGGCGACCGTCGCCTTCGTCCGGCGTGGGGCGCAAGCCCCTCGTCCGCGGCCCCAGACCCGGGGGGCAGCAAAAGTCCGGAGGGCAACCCAGGCCGAATCCTCAACCCAAGCCGGCGGGGCCGCCGAGGCCGGCTGCCCCGGTCGTGGCTGGAGATGAAAGCCAGCCGAAGAAACCTGCACGCAAATTCCGCAAGCGCGCGCCTAAACCGAATCCCGGTCCGCAGTCCCAGCAGTAGGCTGCAACTGGTCGCTGCCGCAGGCGTAAGTCCGGCGCACAACCGACAGCAAAAACCCCTCCGGCGGAGTACGCGGGAGGGGTTTTCCATGGGTGCAGCTAAGCTTTGAATTGCGGCAAGTGCGTCAGCGCTCGCCTCGCAGCTCAGCGGAAACCGGCTCGGTCAAAAATGCGCTGTGCTTCTGCCGCCGTCTTTGCCAACTCGCCGATCGGCAAGGTGTCGGCCTTGAATTTGCCCAGCGTGTCGAGCGCCGGATTGCTGACCTTCACGCCAGCAACGACCGGCCATTCGTTATTGCCGTTGGCGAAGTACGCTTGGGCGTCGTCAGAGGCCAGATACTCAAGGAATTTAACTGCTGCGCCCTTGTTCGGCGCGTGCTTCAGCATGCCGGCGCCGGAGATGTTGATGTGCGTCCCCCAGCTTTGCTGGTTGGGCCACACGGTACCGATCTTTGCCACTATTTCCTTGTCTTCAGCCTTGTCCGAATTCATCAGACGCGCCAGATAATAAGTATTGGCAATCGCCACGCCGCACTCGCCTGCCGCAACCGCCTTGATCTGATCGGTGTCGCCACCTTTTGGGGCGCGAGCGAAGTTGGCCACCACATTACGCGCCCAGTTTTCGGTAGCTTCTGCCCCGTTATGCTTGACGAGTGCTGCGCCAAGCGAAATGTTGTACGGGTGGCTGCCGGAGCGGGTGCACACCTTGCCCTTTAGCGCGGGGGTGCCCAAGCTTTCATAAGTCTGGACCTGTTCCGGCTTGATCGCGTCCTTGTTGTAGATGATCACGCGGGCGCGGGTCGAGTAAGAGAACCAATTGTCAGCACGCAGGTGCGCAGGAATCCGTTCCTCAAGGATCTTCGACTTTACCGGGGCAAAAACGCCCAGTTCGTCAGCTTTGGCCAGGCGTGACGCATCGACCGTAATGAAGACATCAGCCGGGCTGTTTGCGCCCTCGTTGCGAATGCGCTCCAGCAGTTCGTCTTCCTTTGCCTCGATGCGATTGATCTTGATCCCGGTTTGCTTCGTGAAATTCGCATAGAGCGCTTCATCCGTCTGGTAATGCCGAGCCGAATACAGATTCAGTTCCGTGTCGGCCGCAATAGCGTGGATGGCGGTCAGGCCAAAGCCAAGCAGGATGGAGGCGAGGAGGGGCTTCTTCATCATGATGTGTTTGCCTTACGTGTGTGATGGTCGATGGCGCAATACTAACGAGAACAATTCCTAGTTGCAAACGGTTCCTATTGAGTGCATGATTATTGAGAACGATTCGCAATAATCCCTGAGGAGATTTTCATGAATGCGCTCATCGTCGGTGCCGACCGGCTTGGCAATATCCCCGAAGTGCTTGCCGGATTCGGCATAAGAATCGCAGCGCATGTCAGCGGCCGCGATACTGCACATCAGCGTCGTACTGCCCCCCTGCCTGCGGGTGTCGAAGTGGTCATCCTCTTTACAGACTTCCTCGGGCATAACGTCATGCAACGCTTTCGCGAGGCCGCAAGCCGCAACGGTGTGATGTTGGTGTGTTGTCGGCGCTCCGTCTGCGCGTTGCAGCAAGCGTTGGGAAAACGGATCGAACGCGAGGACTGCGTCAGGTGCGCAGGTGGTTGTGGCAAGAAATGAAAAAGCACACGGGTGTCGCAGCCGAGGATTGGCTTTCACGCATGGACTTCTTCTGCGATCGCTTCAGAGACAGATGAAGTCGATGACATCGGTGCTGTCGACGCAAGATCGGCCGAGCGCGAGATGCCCCCATTTGCGCAGAACTACCTCTTCGTGCGAGAGCACGAATTCCCGTTCGTCGTCAATCGTGACAAAGGTGCCGTTGCTGCTGCGATCGACCAGTACAAACTTGTCGCCGCGCAGTTCAATGTAGGCATGTTCACGCGACGCCCGCGTATCGCTGACACGTACATCGGATGATGGTGCGCGGCCGAGGCGGGCGCTCGGAATCTGGGTGTTCAGAATCAGGGACCGGCTTCTGAACTTTAGTCGTAGTTCGGTCGAATCCTCGGCATCGAACTTCACGCTCTGGACAACCGTCAAATCTCCAGCCGATTCGCACACCAGTTCAAAAAGTGCCGTCAGCCGTGACACTCCGCGCAGGCTGCGACTCTGCAACGGGTGAAGCAACGTACGCCATTCGGCCTTCAGTTGCCGCACCGTTTCGGCCGAGGTAATCGCCCTCCCGGGCGACGCGAGTTCGAGCAAGCGCGCGGCAACATTGACCGTGTCGCCAAAAACATCATCTTTGCTCTGGATTACCGTGCCCGTGTGAAATGCCACCCGTACAGCCAACTTCTGTCCCGATGCGCGCGGCAGATCCTGCACCACGTTATGGATGCGGATTGCTGCATCCGGCGCGTCGTTGGCATCGTGGAAGACCGCCATCAAGCCATCCCCGGTATGCTTTACGACACGACCCCCGCACTTAAGGATCTCGCATCGTATGCCTTGAAGGCATTGCTCGATGAGTTTGAACGCCACGGCGTCGCCGATGCGCTCGTATAGCTGCGTGCTTCCTGCGAGGTCCGCAAAAAGCACCGTGCAATCGTGCGATTGGGAAGCTGCGGTGGTCATGGGAAGGATTATAAGGAATCGGATGTAATGTGTTGAATAATTGGCGCGTGGGGTATCGAAATCTCCACCGATATTGGGAAGGTGGCAATAATCCTGTATAGTGAATTGCCGAAGCACGGTGCCGGGTATTCCCGTTGTGGCCGGCTCTCTCCCGGGTGTCCCGGTTATCCCTTGGCGCCTCCGAATGGATGGCGCCGTCGCCGGCTACGGCCCTGTAGATAACCGCCGGCTCAGTCAACCGACTCTGCTCGGAGTGCAAGCAGGTGGTTGCAGATTTTCTGGTACGCCTTGTTCCCAGTGTGATCTGGCGTAACTGGAACGTGATCGGATTCCCGACTGCGCGAAATTAACTGGCGAGCGCTGCATGTGTTCGCTGCAAGTCAGTCTGGAGTGTTCCGGAATGGCGTACTGGATGTTTCAAAGGAGTTGAAATGGCAAAGGAAGAACTGCTGGAAATGGAGGGTGTCGTTAATGAGGTGCTGCCCGATACGCGCTTTCGCGTAACGCTGGAAAATGGCATCGAAGTGCAGGCCTATGCTTCGGGCAAGATGCGCAAGCATCGCATTCGCATTCTTGCGGGTGACAAGGTGAGTGTCGAGTTATCGCCATATGACCTCACCAAGGCTCGAATCAGTTTTCGCCACAAGGATGAGCGACCCGCGGGAGAGGCGGCTCGACCCCAGCAGTTCCGTCGCCGTTGATGTTGTCGATTTTGTGAGGCAGTCGCCTGGTTTTCGTCGTGCGTTGGCGTGCATCCGCCCGCATGTTTGCCGTATGGCGTGATACTCATCTGGTGTAGGTTTTGCTTGGTGGTGTTATCCATACGGGGATGAAACATGAGTACGAATAAACCTGCCGAGGTTGCGGGCCAACAGCTTTCTGTGTGCTTTCAGGGGTGGTCGGCTCTGGGAGCATGGAGTGCAAGCGGGACGATCAGTGGAAAGCGTGGCTGTCTGAAATCGGCGCAGCGCCGAATCCATGGCGCCCGGCCCCTGCCCGCGATCAGCACGATCAGCCTGTCGGTATCGATTGTTGCTCCCGTGGGGTGAAGGGGTAGAGGCCTGCCTGGCTCGCTTGGCGTGGCTGGCGAGAAGGATGCCGGCGGGTGAGAAGGATGCTGGCGGGTGATGCTGCGTGCAGCGCGGCCGCACGTAGGCTTGGCTCGTGATGATGCGGTGTCGCCGGAGCGGGTATCGAGGACAAACCCGAAACCCTTCACTGCTCAAGAGAAAAACCGTTGCTCCGATTCGAGGTCGACGGACATTCCTGTAGTCCGCGCCCGCCGCAGCAACTCCCAGTAGTACCGGTATGACGCCCGATCATGCAATTTCCCCCGATACTGGATTGGGCCCCAGTCTGCGTCCTGCGCGCTGATCAGAATTCCACTTGCGGCTTCGACCTCGGAAAAATCGGGGCGCATTGCCTCGACAATCGGTTTGATCTGATTCGGATGGATGCTCCACATCCGCAGATAGGCGAACTCACGCCGGGCACGTTCGGCGTCGCGGCGGATAAACTCGATGTCCTTAAGTTCCGTCGTGACGTTATGGGACGGCACGACGCCGTTAGCCAAGGCTGCAGCCGCGATCTCCGCTTTCGCGCGGGCAACAAGAGGGTGTGTGAATTGCCCGGGGCTTGTCATCGCGGCTCCTGGAATCGCGCCATGATGAGCCGACACGAAATCCATCAGCCCGAAATCGAGTGACTCGACGCCGGAGAGGGCGGCGATTCCCCATACTTCGCGCAAGGCACCATGGGTTTCGATGAGAATGTGGACAGGTATTGGCCGCGTGATCCCGTTGTCGGCTTCACTGGCCCTCAGTGCGGTAATCTGTTCGAGCGCATCACTCGTCGAGCGTACCTTGGGTAGGGTGACGAAGGCCAGCCGCTGCCCCGCCTTGCCGACCAGAATTTCCAGATCCTTTCGCCAGTGCGAGTGAGTGATGTCGTGAATGCGCACACCGACACGATCGAAATGGTTATCGGCGGAGAGCACCACTTCGGCGGCCATCGCCGCGTGCTCAGCCTCAGCGCCGGCGCGTGCGCCGTCCTCGCAATCACAGGTAATATCGAAAATCGGTCCGAGTTCGTGCTGAAGGGCCAGCGCCTTTCTCATCAATTTTTCCGAGCCGGCGTAATGATCCACCGCGGGCAATATCGGGAACGGTTTCTCGCCAGCAAACAGAACGTCGGCAGGGTGCTGCATATGGGGTATCCGTGTTGGTTTGTATCGCGTAATTCTGCTGAATTCCGCGTGCGAAAAAAAGGCCGCGGCATCATGCCGCGGCCCTTGCTTGCCGGAAAGTCTTGGTGCGCTTACTTCAGCATGTCCGCAACGGCGGCACGTTCGTCTTCTAGTTCGCCCAGGGTCTTGTTGATCTTCTCGCGGGAGTACTCGTCGATCTCAAGACCCTGGATGATCTTGAATTCGCCATTCTTGCACTCGCACGGGAAGCCGAACACGACGCCGGCCGGGATGCCGTAGGAGCCGTCGGAGGGGACACCCATGGTCACCCAGTCATCGGAGCCGAGCGCCCAGTCATGCATGTGGTCGATCGCGGCATTGGCCGCCGAGGCCGCGGAAGACAGGCCGCGTGCGTCGATGATCGCCGCGCCGCGCTTGCCGACGGTCGGCAGGAACACGTCGTTGTTCCAGGCGTGGTCATTGACCAGTGCCTTGACCGAGTCGCCATTGGAGGTGCAGAAGCGATAGTCGGCATACATGGTGGGCGAATGGTTGCCCCACACAACCATCTTCTTCAGGCTGGCAACCGCACGGCCGGTCTTGGCTGCGAGTTGCGACAGGGCACGGTTGTGGTCCAGTCGCAGCATGCCGTGATAGTTGTTCGGATTGGTGCGGCCAACCTTCTTCGCGGCGGCGGCAGCGATGTAGGCGTTGGTATTGCACGGGTTGCCCACAACCAGCGCCTTCACGGTCTCCTTGGCGTTTTCGGCGATGGCCTTGCCCTGCACGGTAAAGATCGCGCCGTTGGCAGTCAGCAGGTCAGCGCGCTCCATGCCGGGGCCGCGCGGGCGGGCGCCGACGAGCAGGCAGTAGTCGGCGTCCTTGAATGCGACGTTCGGATCGTCCGTCGCAACCATGCCGGCGAGCAGCGGGAAGGCGCAGTCTTCCAGCTCCATCATTACGCCCTTGACCGCCTTCTGGGCTTGGGGAAGATCGAGCAGTTGCAGGATCACGGGCTGGTCTTTGCCCAGCATTTCGCCGCTGGCAATGCGGAACAGCAGGCTGTAGCCGATCTGACCGGCGGCACCAGTGACGGCGACGCGCACGGGGGCTTTGCTCATTTGAGTACTCCCTCTAAAGCGAATTGAAGACGGTATGAATAATCGATCTTGCGCCCGCGATTGCTGCTCGGCGTTCGACTCGGGGAGACTGGCCGAAGCCAGTCGCCGGGGCTAAAAGATGGTAGAAGCAAGTCCCGATGATGTCAATGAACGTCCAGTGTCTTATATAAGACATGAGACAGGCGATGGACGCTTCAATTTTTTTGTGATGAAATGTGCGCATGGCTCAGGAATCCCCCACATTCAGTCCGCTCTACCGGCAGATCAAGAGTCTGATTCTCCAGGCGCTTGAGTCGGGGGAGTGGCGTCCCGGTCAGGTGATTCCGAGCGAGCAGGAATTGGCCTCGCGATTCAGTGTTTCTCAAGGAACAGTGCGCAAGGCCATTGACGAGATGGCAGCGGAAAATCTTCTCGTGCGCAAGCAGGGCAAGGGTACTTTTGTGGCCTCGCACAATGACCCGCGAGCCTTGTTCCGATTCTTGCGGCTGGTGCCGATGGACGGTGATCTCGCCCATCCTCAAAGTGTTCCAATGGACTGCTGGCGTGCGAAGGCGGGGCAGGAGGCGTCGCGCATGCTCGGGGTCGAGCAGGGGGCCCCAATCATCATCGTGCGTCGATTACTCAGATTTGCGCAAAAGCCGGTGGTCATCGATGAGATCTATCTGCCCGGCGAGATTTTTCAGGGCCTGACACTCGAAGTGCTTCAAAGCTGGAACGGGTCGCTTTACAGCTTGTTCGAGACGCGCTTCGGTTTGCGCATGATTCGCGCCCAGGAACGTATTCGCGCGGTGGCGGCTGACCGTTCCACCAGCGAAACGCTCAAAGTTGCCGAGGGGACGCCGCTGCTGTCGGTTGAGCGGGTTACCTACACCTATGGTGACAGGCCAGTGGAGTGGCGGCGCGGCCTGTATTCGACTGCTGAGCATTTTTATCTGAATGAGCTGAACTGAAGGGCTCGAAGCCTCGGCCGGGGCGCGTTCAGCGTATATAATTCCGGCTCTTTGCAATCTGGGAGAACCGCGTCGGGAAACCGTCGCTCATCGAGGGGTAAAACAATATGTCAGAAGCCATAGTGCGCAAGCAGCGGCCCAAATTCCTGGCGCTGCACGAAATCCGGCTCCCGCTGCCGGGTTTCGTTTCCATTCTTCATCGGGTCAGCGGCGCGGGCTTGTTCCTGATGCTGCCGTTCTTGTTGTTCCTATTCGATCGCAGTCTTGGTTCGCCCGAGTCGTTCGCGACATACCAGAGTGTGGTTGGCAATCCGCTCGTCAAGCTTCTGCTGTTGGGACTGCTGTGGGCATACATGCATCATTTCTGCGCAGGTATCCGTTTTCTGCTGCTCGACCTGCACAAGGGGCTGGATCTCCCGGCCGCTCGTAACAGCTCGCGTATCGTGCTGATCGTGAGCATCGCGCTCACCGTCCTGATCGGGGTGAAGCTATGGTAAAGCGTATCGTGGTTGGCGCTCACTACGGCTTGCGCGACTGGATTGCACAGCGCGCCACCGCCGTCTTCATGGTGGTCTTCACGATCCTGTTTGCAGCCGCGGCGCTTGGTCTGCCCGAAATGAACTACCAGGCATGGTCTGGTCTGTTCCGCAACGGCATTGTGCGCTTCTTCACCTTCCTCTTTTTCCTGGCGCTGTTCTATCACGCCTGGATCGGGATTCGTGACATTTTCATGGATTACATCAAGCCGGTCGGCGTTCGTCTGGCCCTGCATGTTGTAACGATCTTCCTGCTCGTCGGCTATGCCGGCTGGGCTGCCCAGATTCTTTGGAGGCTGTGAGCGTGAACGTCGCTAAGCGTACTTTTGACGCGGTTATCGTGGGTGCCGGCGGTGCCGGCCTGCGCGCGGCCCTGCAACTTTCCGAGTCCGGCCTCAAGACCGCCGTGCTGACCAAGGTGTTTCCGACACGTTCGCATACGGTCGCCGCTCAGGGTGGTGTTGCCGCGTCACTCGGCAATTCGACCGAGGACAACTGGCATTGGCATATGTACGACACCGTTAAGGGGTCGGACTGGCTGGGTGACCAGGATGCGATCGAATTCATGTGCCGCAAGGCGAACGAAGTCGTCGTCGAGCTCGAACACTACGGGATGCCGTTCGATCGTACCGACAACGGCAAAATTTATCAGCGTCCGTTCGGTGGTCACTCGCAGAATTACGGCCAGTCGCCCGTGTCGCGCTCCTGTGCCGCGGCCGACCGGACTGGTCACGCGATGCTGCACGCGCTGTACCAGCGCAATGTACGCGCGAACACCCAGTTTTTCGTTGAATGGATGGCGCTGGACCTGATTCGTGATGCTGATGGAAATGTGCTCGGTGTGACGGCGATGGAGTTGGAGACCGGCGAAGTCAGCATCTTCCACGCGAAGGCGACGATCTTCGCCACCGGCGGTGCCGGCCGGATTTTCCACAGCTCCACCAACGCCTTCATCAACACTGGCGATGGTCTGGGCATGGCCGCACGTGCCGGCGTACCACTTGAGGACATGGAGTTCTGGCAGTTCCACCCGACCGGCGTGTTCGGTGCGGGCGTGCTGATCACCGAAGGCGTGCGAGGCGAGGGCGGCATCCTGCGTAATGGCTCGGGCGAACGGTTCATGGAGCGCTACGCGCCGAACCTGAAGGATCTGGCCTCGCGCGACGTCGTGTCGCGCGCGATGACGACCGAGATCAATGAAGGCCGCGGCTGCGGACCGGACAAGGATCACGTCCTGCTCGACATCACCCATCTGTCGCCCGAGACGATCATGAAGCGGCTGCCCGGCATCCGCGAGATCGCGATCCAGTTCGCAGGCGTGGACCCGATCAAGGCGCCGATTCCGGTGGTGCCGACTGCGCATTACCAGATGGGCGGCATCCCGACGAACTACAAGGGTCAGGTCGTGGCGCCGAAGGACGGCAATCCGAATGCCCCGGTGTCCGGCTTCTACGCGGCCGGCGAATGCGCATGCGCGTCGGTGCACGGCGCCAACCGTCTCGGTACGAATTCGCTGCTCGATCTGCTGGTGTTCGGCAAGTCGGCGGGTGAAACGGTCGTTGAGGACTACAAGCGCGGCGCCCTCGAGCTCAAGCCGCTGCCTGCCGACGCGGCCGACGCGTCGCTCGCGCGCCTCGCGCGGCTCGAAGGGCAGACTGGTGGCGAGAGCGTCCATGAAGTCGGTCTGGAGATGCGCCGCACGATGCAGAAGCATGCCGGCGTGTTCCGTTTCGACAACCTCCTCAAGGAAGGCGTCACGCGAATCCTCGAAGTTGCCGAGCGTGCGAAGCGAACCGAGATCAAGGACAAGTCCAAGGTCTGGAATACCGCGCGGATGGAAGCCCTGGAGCTGGACAATCTCATCGAAGTCGCCAAGGCCACGATTGTCTCGGCCGAGGCCCGCAAGGAGTCGCGTGGTGCGCATGTGCGCGACGATGCCCCGGATACGGCGGAATTCCCCAACGGCCGCAATGACAACGAATGGCTCAAACACACCCTGTGGTACCGCGACGGCAACCGGCTTGAATACAAGCCGGTCACCATGAAGCCGTTGTCGCAGGAAGTCGAGCCCATCGCACTCGCCAAGCGCACCTACTGAGCGCCGGAGAAATATCGAAATGAGCAAGCGTACCGTTCAATTCAAGATGTACCGTTACGATCCCGATCGCGACGAAAAGCCCTACATGCAGGACATCACCGTCGAGCTCGAAGCTTCGGACAAGAAGCTGCTCGATGCGCTGGTGCGCCTGAAGGCCAAGGATGACTCGCTTTCTTTCCGTCGTTCGTGCCGCGAAGGCGTGTGCGGTTCGGACGCAATGAACATCAATGGCAAGAATGGTCTGGCATGTTTGACCGATATCGACAGCCTGCCGCAACCGGTCGTGCTGCGTCCGCTGCCGGGCCTGCCCGTGATCCGCGATCTGATCGTCGATATGACGCAGTTTTTCAAGCAGTATCACTCGATCAAGCCCTACCTCATCAACGACAACCCGCCGCCGGAGCGTGAGCGCCTGCAGTCGCCGGAAGAGCGCGAAGAGCTCAATGGTTTGTATGAGTGCATCCTGTGCGCGTGCTGCTCCACGTCTTGTCCGTCGTTCTGGTGGAATCCGGACAAATTTGTGGGGCCGGCTGGACTGCTGGCCGCGTACCGCTTTATTGCCGATACACGCGACCAGGCGACGAACGAGCGTCTCGACAACCTCGAGGATCCGTATCGCCTGTTCCGTTGCCACAGCATCATGAACTGTGTTGATGTGTGTCCGAAGAGTCTGAATCCGACGCGCGCGATCGGCAAGATCAAGGACATGATGGTCAGCCGCGCAGTATGAGCATCGACCGGGGACGCGTGCGCTGGCAGTGTCGTCGGGCTCTTCTTGAGCTCGACCTTGTCTTCGCACGCTTTCTGGAGAGGGACTTTGACCGTCTGACAGAGGGTCAACTGGCGGATCTGGAGGACTTGCTGCGCTGTGAAGACCATGACCTTTGGGCCATGGTCAATGGCAGCAAGCCCTGCAGCGACGACCGCTGGAAGGAGATGATCGGCCTGCTGGGTCAGCCTTGACCCGGTCAGGACGGTCGTTACAGGGAGCTAGTAGTTAATACGGGCACGCAAAAGGGATGACCTATGAGCACTGAACGCACTGCAACGCTAACCGTCGATGGCAAGGCCGTCGAATTCCCGGTGATGACCGGCACCCACGGTAATGATGTCATTGACATCCGTACGCTGGGTGCCAAGACCGGTCTGTTCACCTATGACTCGGGTTTCCTCTCGACCGCCAGCTGCAAGTCCACGATTACCTTCATCGACGGTGACAAGGGCGAACTGCTGTATCGTGGATATCCGATCGAACAGCTGGCCGACAAGTGCAACTTCCTTGAAGTGGCCTATCTTCTGAAGAACGGCGAATTGCCGAACGCAACGCAGAAGACCGAGTTCGAGACCACGATCAAGAACCACACGATGCTGCACGACCAGATGACGAAGTTCTACACGGGCTTCCGTCGTGACGCGCATCCAATGGCTGTTATGGTCGGCGTCGTTGGCGCGCTGTCGGCGTTCTACCACGAAGCTATGGACTTTTCCGATGCGGCACATCGGAACATTTCGATCAACCGTCTGATTGCCAAGCTGCCGACCATCGTTGCGATGGCCTACAAGTACAACACCGGTCAGCCGTTCATGTATCCGCGTAACGACCTCGACTACACGGCGAACTTCATGCACATGATGTTCGGTACTCCGTGCGAGAAGTACGAACCGAACCCGGTGCTGGTTCGTGCGCTCGATACGATCTTTACACTGCACGCTGACCACGAACAGAACGCCTCGACCTCAACGGTGCGTTTGGCCGGTTCGTCGGGTGCGAATCCGTTTGCCTGCATCTCGGCTGGTATCGCGTGTCTGTGGGGGCCGGCGCACGGTGGCGCGAACGAGGCTTGCCTCAATATGCTGGAAGAGATCGGCGATGTCTCGCGCGTTGGCGAGTACATCAAGCGTGCGAAGGACAAGAACGACAGCTTCAAGCTGATGGGCTTCGGTCACCGTGTGTACAAGAACTTCGACCCGCGTGCCAAACTCATGGGCCAGGTGTGTTCCGAAGTGCTGGGCGAACTGGGCCTTGAGAACGATCGCCTGTTCAAGCTGGCCAAGGAACTCGAGAAGATAGCGCTGGAGGATCCGTACTTCGTCGAGAAGAAGCTGTATCCGAACGTTGACTTCTATTCGGGCATCGTGCAGAAGGCGCTGGGTATCCCGACTTCGATGTTCACCTGCATCTTTGCGCTTGCGCGTACTGTGGGTTGGATCACCCAGTGGGAAGAAATGATTACCGATCCTGAATACAAGATCGGTCGTCCGCGTCAGCTGTACGTCGGCGCGGCGCGTCGTAGCGTGCCGGATCTGACCCAGCGTCCGTAAGAGACGATGGATAGAGGCGGGAGGGAATCCCGGCAGTAGTCTCCGCGGGATGGTCGTTTGACGCGGCCATCCCGTTTTTCCATCGGAGATGCCGGGCTTTGTAGCGCCGAATAGCCCAAAAGGCAGAGCAACAAGACAACAGGTGGCAACACAATGACGACTCAGCACAAATCGACTTCTCATCTTTTCGGCACGAATGCGCCGTTCATCGAGGAGCAGTACGAGAATTACCTTGCCGACCCGGCGTCGGTGTCGGACACGTGGCGCGCGTATTTCGACGCGCTGCAGGCGCAAAGCGGCGCCGTGGTGCGTGACGTGGCGCATGGCCCGGTGATTGCGGCCTTCGCCGAGATGGCCAAGCGCGGCCCGGTGCGCACGGTGGCCCCCGAAGGCGACGACAAGCTCCAGGTCAGCACGCTGCAACTGATCAACGCCTACCGCTTCCTCGGCAACCGCTGGGCGAACCTCGACCCCTTGAAGCGCACCGAGCGCCCGCACATCGCGGAACTCGAGCCGTCCTACTACGGCTTCACCGAAGCGGACCTGTCGCGCAGCTTCAACACCGGTTCCTTCCACGGCTTCTCGACCGAACACGCGAGCCTGCGCGAGATCCTCGAAGCGGTGCGCCAGACCTACTGCGGCGCGGTCGGCTCCGAGTACATGTACATCGCCGACATCGCGCAGAAGCGCTGGATCCAGAGCCGGCTCGAGAGCGTGCGCGCGACGCCCAAGTTCGATGCGGCGAAGAAGAAGCGCATCCTCGAGCGCACCACCGCCGCCGAGACGCTGGAACGCTATCTGCACACCCGCTACGTCGGCCAGAAGCGCTTCTCGCTCGAAGGCGGCGAATCGACGATCGTCGCGATGGACGAGCTGATCCGGGTCGCCGGTGGCCTCGGTGCGCAGGAAATCGTCATCGGCATGGCCCACCGTGGCCGCCTCAACGTGCTCG
>NZ_WTVQ01000024.1 GCF_012910955.1 Aromatoleum diolicum | reverse complement strand
CCCAAAGCCCCTCCCCATCCATGCGCCGATGACGCAGTTTCCGGTCGAGGACTGCGAACTGGTCGTCGGCGGTCTGCACCTGAGCCGCCTCGCCGCACGCGTCGGACAAACTCCTTTCTATGCCTATGATCGTGGGCTACTGAGCGCCCGTATCGCCGAATTGCGCGCTGCGCTGCCGGAGGCGATCCAGTTGCATTATGCGATCAAGGCCAATCCGATGCCCGCGCTGGTCGGGCATATGGCCAAACTCGTCGATGGGCTGGATGTGGCATCGGCGGGTGAACTGCGCGTGGCGCTCGATGCGGGCTGCCCGCCCGGTGAGATCAGCTTTGCCGGGCCTGGCAAGCGCGACGAGGAACTGGTGCAGGCGGTGGCGGCGGGAGTGCTGCTGAATGTCGAGTCGGCCAACGAATTGCGGCGACTGGCGGAGATTTCCGCACGCCTCGGCTGGCCGGCGCGGGTTGCGCTGCGGGTGAATCCGGATTTCGAGCTGAAAAGCTCGGGCATGAAGATGGGCGGCGGGCCGAAGCCTTTCGGTATCGATGCCGAGGCGGTGCCGAATCTGCTCGCCGAGGTCGGCCGACTCGGACTTGCGTTCGAAGGCTTCCACCTCTTTGCCGGATCGCAAAATCTGCGCGCCGAAGCGATTGTCGAGGCACAGCGGAAGAGCTTCGAGCTGGCCTTGCGGCTCGCGGATGCGGCGCCTGTACCGGTACGCGTGCTCAACCTCGGCGGCGGCTTCGGCATTCCCTACTTCCCGGGGGAAACGCACCTCGACCTGGCGCCGATCGGTGCGAATCTCGCCGAGATTGCACAGGCCGCGGCAGGCCGGCTGCCGGGCGCGGCGCTGGTCATCGAACTCGGGCGCTATCTAGTTGGCGAGGCGGGCATCTATGTCTGCCGCGTGATCGACCGCAAGGTGTCGCGCGGTCAGGTATTCCTGGTGTGTGACGGAGGCCTGCACCACCACCTGTCGGCATCCGGCAATTTCGGCCAAGTGCTGCGCAAGAACTATCCGGTGATGATCGGCAATCGGGCCGACGCACCTGCGGATACCGTCACGACGGTGGTAGGGCCGCTATGCACACCGCTCGACCTGATGGCAGAGCGCATGCCACTGCCGGAGGCGCAGCCTGGCGACCTCGTCGTGATCTTCCAGTCCGGCGCCTACGGAGCAAGCGCCAGCCCACAGGCATTCCTCGGCCATCCCGCGGCGGTCGAGGTCCTGGTTTGAGTCCCCGCCGGATACCCGCGCAATCGTCGAGCGAGCAAAGCGTGAACGGGGCTTTCGGCGATCGCGACACACGGGGGTAATACGGCAACGCGCAAGCTTTGTTATGCTTGAGTCGCCAATTCGTCCGAAACGGCTTGCGGAGTCCTCCGATGCACAGACTTGTCGACGACATGTTCCGGAACTGCCTTGTCATCGGACTCACGACACTCACGCTTGCGGCCACTACTCACGTCGCCGCGGCAAACAGCCTCAACCCGGATCTCATCAATCTCGCTCCGAATCGCTGGGTCAGGCAAGACACACCGCAGGTCAAGGGCTTGTCGCGCCAGCCTCATGCCGGCCTCGCCTACGACAGCAAGCGTGGCACCCTGTTGATCTTCGGATCGAATACGCACGGAACCGACTGGGACAACAGCGTGCACGAGTTCGATCCGGTCGCCGCGCGCTGGACGACGCACTACCCCGCGGCCCCGCCGACGAGCTATCGCGCCGACGACAAGGGACGCGCCATCGCCGGCGAGCAGCGGCCCCTGCCATGGGCGATGCATACATACGCCGGCGTGGCCTACGATCCGCAACGGGATGGCCTGATCATCACCGCGCGGCCCGAGCACAATCCGATCGGCAAGAAGATTCCAGCGGCGACAATCCATCCCTCGTGGTTCTACAGTCAGACGCGCCGCGAGTGGCAGATGCTGCCGGACAGCGGACAGGCACCGCCGAAGTTCTTCGGGGCTGCGGCTGCGTATGACGAGCGTCGCGGGGTTGCCGTTGCCTATCGCTGGGGAATATGGGAACTGCTTCCGCACGGCGCTGGGCATGAATGGGTGAAAGCGAGCAAGGAGAATCATCACCAACTGCACTACACCATGGTGTATGACAGCCACCGCGGCAATTTCGCGGTATTCGGCGACTACCGCAACAGCAATGAGGTGTGGATTTACACACCGGGGCCGCGGCCAGGCGACGAAGGGCGCTGGGAAGAACGCCAGCCCGGGGGCGACCCGGCACCACGCAGCCAACAATTTCCGGTTGCGTTCGACCGCGATCAGGGCGTATTCCTGCTGGTGCCGGGCAACACCGAGTTCGAGTTGCAGCCGAGCGGCCGCGAACGCGCGCTCAAGCCGAAGTCGAACAGCACTTTCGTGTATGCCCCCGACGACAACCGTTACATCCGTCTGCGCGACGCGGACATGCCCGCGCTCGGCATGAACTTCATGATGGCCTACGACCCGCGCCACAAGGTGTTTCTGCTCGTCACCGGAAAACCCGCCCAAGCACCGACCGTGTGGGCGCTGAAACTCGATCTGGCCCCACTCAAGCGATGAGCGCGTTTCGCGATTCCCTGCCGCGCCGCACACCCACTGATTCGGCCAGCGGCCCCGTACGGAGTCCCGATGCCCCTCGGTGACAAGATTCGACGGGGAGCAATGTGGCTGTTCGTCGGCAATACGGGCAGCCAAGTGCTGACCTTCGCCTTCGGCATCGTCCTCGCCCGGCTGCTGACGCCCGAGGACTTCGGCATGCTGGTCACGATCCAGGTATTCACCGGACTGGCCGGATTTGTCGCCGGCGGCGGCATGGGCCAAGCACTCATCCGCGCCAGCACGACAAGCAAGCAGGATTACGACATCGTGTTCACGCTGCAGCTTGCGATCGGATGCGCAATTTACGCGGGTTTCTACGCTGCCGCACCATGGATCGCGGCATGGTACGACACGCCGCTCTACGCGAACCTGCTGCGTGTCGCCGCGCTGTCATTTGTCATCCGGCCCTTCGTAAACCTGCCCGGCAGCATCCTGCACCGGGATATGCGCTTCAAGGCACTGACGGTCGTCAGGGTCGCAACCCTAATCATCTCGAGCACAATCAGCATTGGCATGGCGTATCGCGGGCAAGGGGTCTGGAGCCTGATTGTCGGCGGCATGGCCGGCTCAATTTGCAGCATGGCGCTGCTGGTGCGGCTTTCGGAGTGGCGTCCCGGATTTTCCCTCGACATCGCGCGCGGGCGGAACATTGCGCGCTACGGCGCCCTGGTTTCCATCAACGACGTCGTGACTTACCTGCGCAACCAGGCGACGAATTTCATTCTTGGCAGAACACTAGGCGTCACACAGGTCGGGCTGTTCAACAAGGCCGACAATCTTGCACGAATGCCGCACGGCGTGGTCACCCGTGCTGTATATCAGGTTCTTTTCAGGGCACTGGCGAAAGAACAGGACAATCCGGACATGTCCCGCTACCTGTTCTTTCGCAGCCTGAGTCTCGTGGCGGTGTACGTGACTCCGCTATATGTTGGCATTTATTGGACGGCCGTCCCGCTGATCGCGCTGCTCTACGGGGCGAAATGGGCCGATGCCGCCGCGCCGCTGGCGATCCTCGCACTCGCCGGGCCATTCATGACGATAGCCAACCTGTCCGGTGCGGTCCTCGCAGCACGCAACGAACTGGGCCACGAACTCAAGGTCCAGTTCATCGTTCTCGCGCTGACCATCGTCGCCACCCTCTCCAGCCTGCCGTACGGGCTAAGCGGCATCGCCGTCGCACTCGTGCTGGTGTCGATCTACAACGCCCTCCACATGTATGCGCTTGCCGCACGCAGCCTGCATGCGCGCTGGAAACAGCTGGCGACCTCGATGCTCCCGGCCATCGCATTGAACGCCATCCTTGCAAGCGTCCTTTACCTGCTCGACCGTTACATTCCGGCGGCTCTGCGCGACAGCGATTTCCGGTATCTCGGCATGATGGCAGCCACAGGCGGGCTCACCTACACGCTCTGCTTTCTGTATTCCCCGATTGCCGCACTGGGTGCCGAGCAGCGCCGCTGGAAACAGCGGCTGCGGCTGGAATCCCGCACCGCTCCGTGAGCAATTGCATGATCGGGGGAACGTTTCGCTCGCAACGCGCCGAAAATTTTTGTAGCCTCAAGGGCTGCCCCCGTGGCATGGTGCGCAACGATAACTGCATTTCCAATGCAGGAATCCAAGTATCCGGGAAGCCGTATATGAGCGATGAAGGGGAATGTCGGATGGAAAACCACCTTGCCCGCAGCCTGCTCCTCGGCGTCGGTGCCGCCGCCGCGGGGGGCTCGGCTACTGCTGCAGGCGCCGCGCTAGGATTCAGTTCCTTCGAAGCAGTCTGGCCAGTCATGACAACCTGCGCCGTCGTCGGTGCTCTCGTCCACAACACGAAACAGGCCATCACCGGCCTCGTCGACAACCGGACACATACGCTGCGCAACCGAATGGAGCGCATCCGTCGTGATGTCGGCGATGTACACGGCCTGGTACGCCTCGCACCCTATACGATTGAATTGCCGTTGCCGGTCGGTGGCGGCTGGGCCCTGACGGGTGACTCCGCAGCGCTGCTTGCACGCGAAACCCTCGTACGCAAACCGGCAACCATCCTGGAACTGGGGTCCGGCGCCTCAACGCTGATCCTTGGGCAAATCCTCAAGAAAAACGGCAGCGGACGGCTGCTGTCGGTCGACCACGACCCGATGTGGGCCGACCAGACCCGCCGTTACGCCAGTTTTCTCGGATTGAGTGATGTCGTCACCGTTGTCGATGCGCCGCTGAAGACGTTCACGCTGCAGAATCGGGATTACGATTGGTACGACATTCCCGCCGACGAGCTCGACGAACTGGGCGCCATCGACCTGCTGCTGGTCGATGGTCCGCCACAGAAGCATGACGACGCGGCGCTCGCCCGATATCCCGCGTTCCCGCTGCTCCGCGAACGGCTGTCCGCCAACGCATTGATCTTCGTGGATGACGCCAACCGGGCGAGCGAATCGAAGATGGTTGAGATTTGGACCGGAGAGGAGGCTGGCTGGGAGACCCGCTGGTTCGATACCATCGACGGGGTGTGCATGCTGGCCAAGACCACGTGATCTCCGACGACGGCCGGTTACGGTGATGCGCCCCCACCGAGCGTGCCATGCCAACGCGACAGTGAATGTGCGTTCGAGGACAAGCGGGCACGCTCAAGCGGTTCGGCATGGCCACGACGGGATTCATGGCGATGTTATTTAACTCCTACGAATTCATTTTCTTCTTTTTACCGATCACGTTCGCTGCGTTCTTCGGGATCGCACGCTATAGCCGCCAGTTGGCCGCACTCTGGCTGTTTGCAGCCTCGCTTTTCTTCTATGGCTGGTGGAATCCGGCGTACGTCGGCCTGCTTGTCGGCTCGATACTTTTCAATTTCGCGATCGGCACGGCGATTTCGCGGGAACACAAACGCGGCGCCCGACTTCGTAGCAGACTGCTTGTATGGATCGGAATCTCTGCAGATCTCGTGCTGCTCGCCTATTACAAGTACGCCAATTTCTTCGTCAGCAACGCAAACGAGTTTCTAGATACGACTTGGCATACCGAAGCCATCATCCTGCCCCTCGGTATCTCGTTTTTCACCTTCACGCAGATCGCCTTCCTTGTCGACGCATATCGCGGCGAAGTGAAGGAAAGCAATTTCATTCACTACGGACTCTTCGTAACGTATTTTCCCCACCTGATTGCGGGACCGGTGCTGCATCACAAGGAGATGATGCCGCAGTTCGCACTGGATCGGACCTATCGTCTGCAATGGGACAATCTATCGGTCGGGCTGACCGTATTCGCAATAGGACTATTCAAGAAAGTCGTCCTTGCCGACGGCGTTGCACCGTTCGTGTCGCCGGTATTCGGCGCCGCAGCAAACGGCGCGTCGCTCACGCTGCTGGAAGCCTGGTGCGGCACACTCGCCTATACGCTGCAACTGTATTTCGACTTCTCCGGCTATTCCGACATGGCCATCGGCCTGTCGCGATTGTTCGGAATCCGCTTGCCACTCAATTTCGACTCACCGTACAAGGCTGCCAGCATCATCGACTTCTGGCGGCGCTGGCACATGACTTTGTCACGGTTCCTGCGCGATTATCTGTACTTCGCGCTCGGTGGCAATCGCAATGGCCCGGTGATGCGCCACGCCAATCTCATGATCACGATGCTGCTCGGCGGACTATGGCACGGCGCCGGCTGGACGTTCGTCATCTGGGGCGGGCTGCACGGCATCTATCTTGTGATCAATCACGCGTGGCGACGGTTTCGGATCTTCATCGCCGGCAAGCGCCCGGTGGGAGGCATCGAGCGCACGGCGGGCCTGCTTTTGACATTTCTCGCAGTGATGCTCGGTTGGGTATTTTTCCGCGCCAAGGATGCGACATCGGCACTCTCGATCGTTAAAGCGATGGCGGGAGAGAACGGCCTGCTGATCCCGAGCAGTTGGCCGGGCGCCTGGTACCTGAATGCAGCACTCGATCGGATCGGATTTGACACGTCACTTGGAGTACCGATCAGTCAGTTCGATCCGGCGGGCATGGCGCCGTACTGGATCATTGCTTTACTTGCAATCGCGTGGACGATGCCCAATACGCAAGAATTCATGGCCCGCTTTGCCCCAGCCCTCGAACAGCCGGCACACACGCGCGGCCTGCTGCGCTGGTCGCCTCACACCGGTTGGGCGCTTGCCACCGGGATCCTCGGTGCGCTGGCCCTGCTTCACATGTCCCACGTCAGTGAATTTCTGTATTTTCAGTTCTGATGAAGGACAACACAGACTTCACCCCCCACAGGACTTATGCCATATACATGCTTCTGGCATGGGTACTGTCTAGCCTGCTCGTGCTTGCCGCAAACATCGTTGTCGACCCGCTGTGGTACCACCAGGGCAATCTCGTCACCGGCAAGAATTTCGGCTTTGACGAACGACAGGCGAAACTGAACCGACTATTGCGAAACCCTTCGGACTTCAACTGCCTTATTTTTGGAAGCTCAAGGACTACCCTGCTCCCGGCGACGGCATTCGCCCCGTATCGCTGCTTCAATTTGTCGTTTTCCGGGGGGCAAGTCGAGGAGTTCATTGCATTCTCCGAGTATCTCCGCGAATTAGGCGTACATCCCGAGTTGATCGTCGTCGGCGTCGACGGATTCAACTTCATGGCCGATGGTAGAGACCCGCAGAGCATTCCCGATTTCGTCATGCACAGACTGCCGGCCCCCGGCATGCTGCAGACCTACCTGTCCGTCGACAGTCTCGCTTTGTCATGGCGCACGATACGCGACGACGCGGGGCGTCCGCGTTACTATGACCGGAACTTCGATGCAGTAATCGGCACCAACGCCCCGGCATTTCGCCCACTACGCAGCCTTGACGCGGAAGGGCTTCGCCGGGTCGACACGGAAGCGCGACGCAAGCGGGGTTACAAACCCGACAATGCGGACTTGTTCGGGAAACTGGCTACTGTGTTTCCAGACGCGCGCAGCATCGCCTATGTACCGCCGATCAGCGCCTGGCATGTTCGGGCGATGGCGCAAAATGGGACGCTGGAGAGTTATCTTGAAGCACTTCACGCCACAGCCCGACACTTCCCCGTCTTCATCGACTTCTCGATTCCGTCATCGGTCACTTGGCGCACCGATAATACTTACGACGGCTCGCACTATGCGCCGGCGGTCAATCGCCGAATCGCACAAATCGTTCTGGCGCCGGAGAACCCGGAATGGGGGCTCAACGTGAACCACCTCGACAAGACCCAATATGTGAAACAGTACCGCAGCGCACTGGCCGAGTTCGACAAGGTCAACGCGATGCTGGAGGTGTCGCAATGACCTTATCGTCCTTGGCCGACCGCACATGCTGTCGGGCCGCGCCCCCCTCGCGGGTGCCGATCCGGATGTAGCAAGAACGCATGCCCCCATGACCGATCCGCTCTCCCGTTACCTTGCACGCGCAGCCGGCATTCACGGCCCCGTCATGCTGATGTACCACGCGATCACCGATGGCGGAGGTACGCCGGAATGGCCTTGGGCGGTGTCGCTGGGGCGGCTTCGGGCGCAACTCGATTATCTTGCCGACGAGGGCTGGGCCACACCGACCGTGAGCGAACTGCTTGCAGCGCCGGGACGGTGGCCGCGGCGCACGGCGGCTATCACTTTCGATGACGGCTACGCAGACAACCTTGCGGCATGCGAAGAGCTACAGAAACGTGACATGCGCGCGACCTGGTTTATCGTCTCGGGCTCGATCGGGCAAGCGCCGGATTGGCCTGCGACGGATCGTCCCGAGGGGCGGCTTCTCGACTGCGTCGAATTGCGCGAGATGACGGCGGCGGGAATGGAAATTGGCTCGCACACGGTCAATCATGTTCGCCTCACCGAAGTCGATGACGATCGCCGACGCTTCGAACTCGAATACTCCCGGCGCCAGATCGAGGACGCCCTCGGTAGCCAGGTCCGCAGCTTCGCCTATCCTTACGGCGCGTGGGACGACACCTGCGTGAGCGCGGTTCGCGCTGCCGGCTACCAAGCTGCCTGCACCACACGCACCGGCTGGGCCCTGCGCGACGGCAATCCCTACCTGCTGCGGCGCCTGACGGTGTTCAATAGCGATACCGTCGGGAGTCTGATGCGCAAACTTTGTTTCGGGAGTAACGATGTTTCATGGCCAAGCATTACGCACCAGACGCTGCGACGTGCCCTGACACGCCTCCACCACAGTCCGCGATGACAGGCCACGTCTCGATCATCATGCCCTGCTACAACGCCGCGCAGCATCTCTCGCGCAGCGTCGGCAGCGTGCTGGCGCAAACAGCCGGCAACTGGGAACTGGTCATTGTCGACGATGGATCGCGCGACGACTCATGGGGCGAACTGCAACGCCTCGCGCGCGCCGAGCCGCGCATCCGCATCTTCCGTCAAGCGAATGCAGGGGCCGCCGCGGCACGCAACCATGCCCTCCGCGAGGCGCGCGGCGACTACATTGCATTTCTCGACGCGGATGACACCTGGCATCCCGAATTCCTCGAATCGATGCAGGCCGCACTGCACAATGCATCGGGCCGCGGTCTCGCCTATTGTGGCTGGCAGAGCCTCGGGCTCGGCGGCGGGCGCGACGCGCCCTTCGTGCCACCCGACTATGAAGACGGCAACAAGGCTGAGGCGCTGCTCGGCGGCTGCCGCTGGCCCATCCACGCGGCCCTCGTGCCCGCCCCGGCGATCCGCGCTGCCGGCGGTTTCGACGAAAGCTTGAGTTCGTGCATGGACTACGATCTGTGGCTGCGCCTGGGGACCATCCACCGCCTGATCCGGGTGCCGCGCGTGCTCGCGTACTACCATCACCACGGCGGCGAGCAGATCACCAAGAACCGGGCGCGCATCGCCCTCAACCACCGAGTGCCCAGCAGAAGTTCCTGGCGGCCAACCCGGCAGTCGCGGCCAGCCTGGGCGCGCGCAGGGTACGCGAACTGACCGCCGGCGAATTGCTGCGGCGGGGCTTTGAGTGCTACTGGAAACGCGATCTTCCGGCGGCCCGTCGAATATTTCGCGCAGCAATGAAGGAGGGCTATGGCAGTCCAGGCGAGTGGAAATACATGCTCCCGGCCTTGCTGCCGGAATCCTGGCATCGCCGGCTAATCAATTATATGGACCAGACCACCCCGAAACCCAACCCCTGATTGAATGTGGTGGGTTGTCGAAGCATCGCAGGACAGTCACAGGAGTACGAAGCCATGCCGATATCTCATGACCACAGGGTGATATTTGTTCATATCCCCAAAAATGGCGGATCCAGCATCGAAAAAGCGCTGGGCATATACGGGGTAGAGAATCGGGGTGACAACAGACTGGTCGACGAGCGCATGCTGTTCGGCAAAGGGCTGCAACATCTTACGATGAGTGAAATCAACGAGCGGATTCCATCGGAAATTTCGCAGACTTACTTCAAATTCGCGTTCGTGCGCAATCCTTGGGCACGAGCCTTATCGGAATACCGCTGGCGGGCCCAGTGGGATTCCCAGATTGCCAAGATGAGTTTTACAAAATTTGTGTTCGATCAACTTGGGCAACCGCATGCATATCGCCACTATTGGCCGCAAGTCGATTTCATCGCTGATCGCTCGCAGCCTGGCGCAGCTTCGCTCCTGGTCGATTTTGTCGGTCGTCTGGAACACCTTCAGAGCGATTTTGGGGAGATCATCAACAGATGCGGGCTATCCGACATCGTCATTCCTCAGATAAACAGGAGCGAAGCGAAGGAGACAGTATTGAATCGAATGAAGAAATTCATTGACGTGACACGCGGGACTCCGCAACCGGGCGGGAGCGACCGTCACAGGTCTTACCGAGCGCAATACAATGAGGAAACGCGCGACTTGATTGGAAGGATCTATTGCCGAGACATTGAGACTTTCGGCTATGACTTCTGAAATTCAGCCAAGTGCATTATCCGGCCCTCCACCCAGGCAACCATCCGCAATGGGTTCGTCCCAGCCAGTCTGCGCTGCTTCGAGCGCTTTCCCTTGCTAAGTGAATCCCTTCGGCATCATGCTGCGTCCGACACAAAGCACCATTTGTCCGGGTGCATTGAATCAACGGGCCACCCGAGAATTCGAACCCGCCGCCTGAGCAACCACCATGCAGCGACTCACATTCGCCTTCTGCACCTTCAACCGCGCTGAGCGGTTGGAGAAACTCATCGCCGCGATGCGGGCACAACGCTGCCCGATTCCCTTCGAAATCCTTGCCGTCAATAACAACAGCACGGACGACACCGCCGACGTCCTCGCCCGGCTGGCGCAGTTGCCAGGCCCGCCGCTTCGCTGGGTGACGGAGCCGGTGCAGGGCATCGTCGCCGCGCGCAACCGCGCCGTCGAGGAATCCCTGGCCAGTGACATCATGGTGTTCATCGACGACGACGAAACGCCACTGCCCGGCCTGCTCGAAGCCGCCGCCCACGCCATCCTGCAGGAAGGCGCCGAGTGCGCCGGCGGACGCGTGGCCATGGACTTTTCGGAGCACCCGCGACCGGCCTGGCTGGGCAACGAGTTGCTCGGCTTCCTGGCTGCCATCGACCACGGCAAGGAGCCGTTCTGGATCGAGGACGGCTCGACGCCGATCTGGACGGCCAACGTCGCCTACGCAATGAAGCTGTTTCGCGACGACCCCGAACTCAGGTTCGACAAGCGCTATGACCGCAAGGGCAACGTCGTCGGAGGAGGCTCGGATGCGATCATGTTCCGCACGCTGCTCGAGCGGAAGATCCGGATTCGCTACTGCCCGGGCATGGCCGTCCTTCACTCTGTCGAGCCGTGGCGGCTGCAGCGCGGGTATTTTCTCAAGCTGCATTACCGCGCCGGGCTGCGCCGCGGCCGTTACCAGTTACCAGCCTACCCCCGCACAATCCTCGGCATTCCTCCGTTTCTGCTTTCCCAAGTCCTGCGCCACGGCCTCGCCGCGCTACGGATGCACCTCACCCGCCGACCGGGGGCGCTGCGCCAGGCCATGAACGCCACCAACGCGCTGGGCTGCCTCATCGGCTACGCCCAGCGCGGCAAGACCTGACCCGACACCCGACCGTGGAGAAATTGAATGCGCAGGCGTATCTGTTATTTCCTGGGAACCTATGAGGACTGGGGAGGGGCAAGCCGCGCGTTGCTCAATTTCATAGTTCGCGTCGATCGGCAGAAATTCGATCCGCTGGTGGTGGTGACCAAACCCGGCAAGCTGCTCGACAAACTCGCCGAACTGGACATCGCGACGGCCGTGCGCCCGAAGCAGGACTGGAACGGCAACCCTTTCAAGTTCGTCCTCGACGTCTTCCGGGCGATAGCATTTCTGCGCGAGCAGAAGGTCGATCTGATTCACCTCAACGGCGGCTCGCTGGGCTGGAAGCCCCCCGAGCTGATCGCCGCCCGCTTCCTCGGCATACCGGTGCTCATGCACTACCACATTGTGAGCAAGAGCGTGACGCCGTTCCTCCGCTTCGTGCGGGGCGTCATCGCCGTCTCAAGGTTCGTCGCCGAACACACTCCGTTCGGGGGAAAATCGATTTCAGTGGTGCACAATATCGCCGACGTGGCACGTTTCGGGCATGGACGGTCGATCCGCCAGGAGCTCGGCTTTGCCGAGTCCGACATCGTCATCGGCTTTCTGGGCCAGATCAAGAGCATCAAGGGCGTCGAGATGTTTCTGCGGCTGCCCGAAGCGCTCGACAACCCGAAAGTCAAGTTCATGATCGCCGGCGAAATCAAGGACAAGGATCCGGAATTCGTCGCCCGATTCAATGCGGCGGTCGCCGCCAACCCGGCGATAAACTACGTGGGCTTTCGCTCCGATCCGGAGAACATCTACGCCAGCGCCGACATCCTGGTGATGCCCTCGCAGTGGGAAGAACCTTGCGCGATGGTGCTGTTCGAATCAGCGGCGGCAAGGAAGCCGATCATCGCCAGCCGCACCGGCGGCACCCCCGAGATCATCCAGGACGGGGTCAACGGGCTGCTCTTCGAACGTGACGATTTTGCAGCATTGGTGCACCACATTCGGCAGCTGATCGACCACCCGGCCGAGCGGACCGCACTGGGCGAGCGCGCCTATCAGGCCGTCGAAAAGTCGTTCATCCAGGCTCCGGTGCAGAAGCTGGAGCACCTCTACCTCGAAACCCTGGGGTGATTCGCTAAACAGGTCGCCTCGTGTTCAACCAACTCGCCAAACTCCGCAAGCTCGCCGACCCGGAAATCCGCGCCAAGAACCTCACCGCGGCCCGCCACCGGGTGCGCGAAGCGGCCTTCAGCGTGCTGCGGCCGGACATGCCGGACCCGGTGTTCGTTATCGGTTGCTCGCGCTCGGGCACCACCGTCACCTTCGAAACTCTGGCCGCGTCCGGACATTTCCACCATTTCGGCTACGAACTGCCGCAATTCTGGAACGACCTCCACGGCCCCCTGAACAATGGGTGGGACTCGGAAGCCGCCGCCCCGGCCGACGCCCGACCGGAGCACCGCGACCGCGCACTCGCGCATTTCTACGCGCGCCTTGGGGCCGGGCCGGTGCTCGACAAGACCTGCATCAACACCCTTCGCGTCGGGTATCTGCATGTCCTGTTCCCGCGCGCAAAGTTCGTGTTCATCCAGCGCGACGGGCGCGACAACGTCAGCTCGATGATCGACGGCTGGCGCCTCGGTCGCAGCGACGGGGGATTCGGACTCGAGCAGTTCTTCGGTCCGTCGCCGGAGCCGGTCGCGATCAACGGCGGCGAATTCCGCGAATGGCATTTTTTCCTTCCGCCGGGCTGGCGCGATTACAACCAGGCGAGCCTTGAGGAAGTGTGCGCGTACCAGTGGCTCACCGCGAACCGCCTCGCGCTCGACGCCGCGCGTGCGATCCCGCCGCAGCAATGGATCGGCTTGCGCTATGAGGATATCTTCGAACGTCCGGTGGAAATGTTTCGCGAGGTCTTCACCCGCCTCGACCTACCGTTCGATGCGCGCATGGCAGAGCGCTGCGCTAGCCTCGCGAGCCGCCCCACAAGCATCGTCAAGGGCGCACCGAAAAAGCATAAATGGAAGGAGCACAACCCCCAGGCGATCGAACGGATCCTGCCGATGATTGCGCCGATGATGCGCGAGATGGGCTACGACCCGAATGACTGAAACGCCTTTGGTCAGCGTCGTGATCCCCGCATACAACGCGGCATGGTGTGTCGCCCGCGCGATCGAAAGCGTGTTCGCGCAGGGGTTCCGCGACTTCGAGCTGATCGTCGTCGATGACGGCAGCACCGACAGCACCGCCGCGGTACTGTCCGGGTTCGGCAACAGGCTGCGCGTGTTGTCGAAGGCGAACGGCGGCTTGAGCAGCGCGCGCAACGCCGGCATCCTGGCTTCGCGGGGGCGTTACGTCGCGTTCCTCGACGCCGATGACTGGTGGCTGGCGGACAAGCTGGAGCGGCAGGTCGCCCTGATGCGGTCGCGGCCCGAGCTGGCGTTCTGCTCGACCGCCGCGAGGATCGAGGGCCCGGGCGGGGAATCGCTTGGGGAATGGCGCTGTGGCGGCGACACCGGCACGGCCCTGGAAGCAATCTTCGCCGCCAATGCGTTCGTGGCCGGAAGCGGATCAGCCGTGCTCGCGCGACGTGACGCACTGGATCAGGCGGGGGGCTTCGACGAGAGGCTGCGCAGTCTCGAGGACATCGACATGTGGATGCGGCTCGCCGCGGTCGGCGGCTACGCCTGCGTCGCCGACCCGCTCACGGTAATCCTGAAGCGCCCTGACAGCATGAGCGGCAACCTCGACGTGATGCGCAACGCAGCGATTACCGTGATGCGCAAGAACCGGCACCTGCTGCCGCCGGGCAAACGCGGGGCGTTCTGGCGTCATGCCTACGCGGGCATGCTTTCGGATTACGCCAAATGGGCTTGGCGGGCGCAGCGTCGCGGCCGGGCGATCGGCGACGCACTGGCCGGACTCTGCATCGCACCGCTGAGCCGCGGGCGACTGATGGCGAGCCTGCTCGTCGCGATGCTTCGCAACCGGCCGATATGAGCATTCTCGCCGAGCCGCTGCAGGTCACGGTGCTGATCTGCACTTACAACCGGGTCGAACTGTTGTCCCGGGTCATCGCGTCGCTCAATGCCGCGGAACGCCCTGCAAATGCGCACGTCCGCCTGTTCGTCGTCGCGAATGCGTGCACCGACGGCACCCATGACTATCTCGCCGGCTACCGCGAAGGCCGCGAAGGGGCCGGACTGTTGCCGCTCGACTGGATCGCCGAGCCGACGCCCGGAAAATCGCACGCGCTCAACCGCGCGTTGCCGATGCTCGACGATCCGGTGGTTGCCTTTGTCGACGACGACCATCGCGTCGACGCCGGATACCTTGCCGGATTGGTCGACGCTGCCCGCCGCTGGCCCGACGCGGATCTGATCTGCGGCCGCATCCTGCCCGACTGGGACGGCAGCGAGCCGGCCTGGGTGCATGATGAAGGCCCTTACCGCATCTATCCGCTACCGGTACCGCGCTACGATCAGGGTAAAACACCGATGCGGGTGGATATCGATGGGGGCATCCCCGGCGGGGGAAACCTCGTCGCACGCCGCGACGTCTTGCGGACGACCGGGCCGTTCCTGACCGAGTTGGGCCCCACTGGACATGATCTGGGTGGCGCCGAGGATCTCGAATGGGTCCGCCGCGCGATGCGGGGCGGGGCCGTCCTGCATTACGCCCCTCAGATCGTTCAGTATCACTACGTCGATGGCGAGCGCCTGACCCTGTCGTATCTGATGCGCAAGGGCTTTCAGCGCTCGAAATCGGTGATGCGCTTCCGCCGCACCGAAGGCGGGGTGCCGCTCTACATGTGGCGCAAGGTCGGCGCCTATGCGCTGCGCAGCGGGCTGGCGCTGCGCGCGCAGGCAACGCGCTTTTACCTGGTGCGGCTCGCATCCTCGCTCGGCGAGATGAGCGGCATGCGCGAGGCCGAGTCCCGCCGCCGCCGCCGCGCACGCCTGTCGCGCTTGCCAGCTCAAAACAGGGTGGGGCTGGCAGGCCTGGTCGGTGCCGGCGCGTTCGGCCTCGCGGGCAAGCTGGCGGACTCGCGCTTCGACGATGCAATCGTGCCCGCGGTCATCGTCGCAATCTTGCTGACGCTGGCGCTGCTGGTGAAATCGATCATCGACTTCTCGCAGGCCGGTCCGCGGATGCGCGACGAAATCATGCGCAGGTATCGATCCCACGTGCCGTTCGCAATGCTTCGACTGGGCTTCTGGACGTTTGCGGTCGGACTGTTTTTCGCCCTTCCCGGTTCGCTCCTCGCGGTGGCTGCAGCCGATGCGTTTGCGGTCCGTCATGTCCCCTGGCTCGGGGCTGCGGCCGGCGCATTCAGCCTTGCACTTGCAAGTACATATGTCGTGTGCCGGACCCTCGTCCATAACCCGGGACTGATTGTCGCCTCATGGCAGTATCGCAGCGTTCGCCTGCACCGCTTGTGGGCGCACTTGTCGGTGCGCGGACTGCAGCGCGCCACCACCCTTGGCGCCATCCTCATCGGCCTGTTCTGCTGCGCGCTCGCACTGGCGCTCGCTCGCGGCGGAGCACCGGCCATGGCCGCCGCGCTCGCGAGCGTGATCATCGGCTACGCGGGGGTCATTGTGTTCGCGCTGTGGGAACCCACGGCGCCGGTGCGGCCGGGGCCACGCAACGGCGCCCCGAACCTGCTGCTGATTGGTTCGGATACGCTGCGCGCCGACCGGGTCGGTGCGCAGCGCAACGGCCGGCCCCTGACACCGAATATCGACGCGCTCGCACAACGCGGCACCCGCTTCGGCGCCTGCTATGTGCCTTGCGCGCGCACCGCGCCGAGCCTGATCTCGATGCTGACCGGCACTTGGCCACACACCCACGGCATACGCGACAACTTCGTCTCGGACGAGGAAACCAAACTCGATCTTCCCGCCTTGCCGAGCATCCTCGGCGCACTCGGCTATCGCACCGCGGCGGTGTCGGATTGGTGCGGCGCCGACCTCGGCAAGTTCTCACTCGGCTTCGACATTCTCGATCTGCCCGACGACCAGTGGAACCTGAAATACCTCATCCGCCAGGGGCCGAAGGATATTCGCCTGTTTCTTTCTCTCTTTCTGCATAACCGCATCGGCCGGTTGCTCCTCCCCGAGTTGTATTACCTCGGCGGCGTGCCGCAAACCACTCAACTCGGCCAGCGTGCACGCCGCATGGTTTCCCGCCTCGCGGCAACCGGAGAGCCTTTCCTGCTGAACCTGTTCTATTCGACGACCCATCCGCCGTTCGCGTCCGAATACCCCTATTACTTGCGCCACGCAGATCCGGGCTACACGGGGGAATCCAAGTTCGCAATGGCGCGGCTGACCGAACCGTTCGAAATCATCCGCCGCCAGGGCGAGCCGCGCGAAGAATTCGATCTCGACCAGATTCTCGATCTCTACGACGGATGTGTCGCGCAGTTCGACGAAGAAGTCGGCAGGACGATTCGCCACCTCGAGGCGAGCGGCCTGATCGAAAATACGATCATCGTGCTGTACAGCGACCACGGCATGGAATTCTTCGAGCATGGCACCTGGGGCCAAGGGAACTCCGCACTCGGCGACTTCAGCGCACGCATCCCGTTGATCATCGCCGACCCCCGGCAACCGGGCGGGCAACGCGTGGATCAGGTCGTACGCACGATCGACCTCGTCCCGACGTTGCTCGACTTGCTCCAGGCGCCATCGGTGAAGTGCGACGGTCGTTCGGTCGTCCCCGCGATGCTCGATCCCGCATTCGACCTGAAACTGAAGGCGTTCAACGAGACCGGCATCTGGATCACACCGATGCCGGGCCTGCCGCCTGAGCACCTGAGCTATCCGGACCTGCTACAACTGCTCGACGTGCCAGACGATGCCAGCGGCACGCTGGCGATCAAGTCCGAATACCGCGACATTGTCTTGCTCGCCAAGGACCGGATGGTGCGTGACGGGCGCTGGAAGCTCGTCTACCAACCGCTGGAATCGGGCAAGCGGCTGGCGCTCTACGATGTCGAAGCGGATCCGGGATGCACTCGCGATCTTGTCGTCGATCACCCGATGGAGGTCGCGCGCTTGTGGGCGGAACTGCGCGAGTGGATGGAAAAGGACCCCGTTTTGCGACGACGCGGGCATGCGAACTGAGCGTGCTTCGCCAACGCTGCGTTCGCGGCACGGAATAGCATTACTTCAGTTCGAGCTTGACGACGTTCGACGGACGACTGAGGTTGCGGTCGCTATCCCATGAGCAGATCGCCACATAGTAGGTACCCGGCTTCAGGCTCTCGAGCGTTGGCTGGGTCGGCGCGCCAAACGCTTCGTGCGGGAGGAGTTCCCGGAAAGTGAAGGTCTCGACGCTGCCGGCCGCAGCGGGGACCGGTTCGCCCGCGACGTGCTCGGCCATCCAGAACGCATCCACCTTGTCCCATTCGGGATCCTGACGTTGCGTCGCGTCACTCTCGGCAGTGAAATTGCTGCGGTCGATGCGCGCGTCGAGTTTCACTTTTTTCTGGCGCGCGAGGATCACCGATTCAACCTGGGTAACCACCCGTTGTTTTTCTGCGGCACGCTGCGGATGATCAGTCGGTGCAAATTCGACGATCGGCTTGTCGCTGTACTTGACGAAGTAACGCGCTGCCCTGCCGGTCGGCCCGTCATCCCGCGGCGCCGTCCATTTGAGCGTGACACCGCTACGGCCAGCCTGAACGACCCGCAGATCCGTAATCGGCTCCGGCGCACTCGTGGAACGCTTGGCAACATTGTCGCGCTCCCACGCAATCACCTGTTCGAAGCGGGTATCTGACCACTTGTCGCCCGGCCCATTGACGATCGCGTCGTATCGGCGACGCATCTCGGGCCATCCGGTGTAGTGGTACAGGTATGGGAATGCCTGCAGCAGGTGATCGTGACGGCTCGGCGTTACGGTGTTCTCACTCTCCCCGAGATATTGCGACGGCATTGACGTCCAGTTGTTGATCATCCCGAGCCGAGGATAGAAGATCACATGGCGGGAGAAATAATCAGCCTGCCCCCACAGGCCATCGAGGATGCGCTCGTCGTCGTAGGTCTTGTAGGCCTCGTGCAACGCCAGCACGCCCTGCGCCTCCATCCAGGTCTGTGCGCTGGAGATCGACATCTGGCTGCTCCTGAGGAATTCGAGCATCTTCCCCATGACCTGCTCCTCGCGCTTGATGCTCGTCAGTTGCCCATGGCGGTGGCGCAGCACGGCGAGCATGCGGCGCACCTGCCAGCGCGCAAATTCGTCGAAAACCGGGCTGCCGGTGGCGTGAAAACCGGCGAGGTTGGTGTACAGCATCCACGTGTAGACGCGGGAATAGTGTCCGCGCCACAAGGCATCGGGATTCGTGTCGAAGAAGGTCGTATTGCCCAGTGGCTGCATCCGCCCCTTGAAAAGATGCACGTGCTGGAAATTGATGTCCCAGTTCACAAAGCCGTGGATGGCGTCGAGCGTGCGGCGGTCGCCGGTGAGGTAGTAGTACTCGAACAGGCGAAACAGCGCGTAATGCTCCATGTCCGGCAGGACCTTGTAGCCGTTCAGGTAGCTCCACCCGCCCGCCTGCTTCTTCTCGGGACCGCGCGGGGTCTTCACCTCCTTCTGCCGCTCGCTCTGCCACGTGTAGAACTCCTTCGGCCCGAAGCCGGAGAGGAGGTTCCACTCTTCGAGGGCGCGATCGACCGTTGCCAGGCGCTGCGCACCGTCACCGAAACGGATCACGTTGTCGCGATAGGCCCAACCAGGGTTCTGGGAGATGCTCCAGCGACCGTAGGCAAGGTTTTTTTCCAGTTCCGACAACAGGCCAGTGGCCAGGAAAGCGAGCCAGCCTGAACTCAGGCTGTCGTGATGACCGCCTGAGTTGTAGCTGCTGTTTTCCCCGTGCCTGCGGATTCCAACCCCATTGGGCGTCCAGTGGCCGTCGTTCAACTTGCTGCGGGGCATCTCCGCGCGAACTCGTGCAATCTCCAGATACCAGGTTTCGGTATCCGAATACCATGCGGGCGGCGCGTACGCGAACAAGGGATATTCGAATGCCTCGGCAACGTCCGCAACCCGCGCCGTGCGTGCGTCCGCGCGATGGAAGTAGTAAAGAACGTCATGGATATTACGGCGGCCGAAATCGAGGTCGTACTCCGGCCGGAGTCCGTCGTGCGGCTCCGTGTGACCGGGGCTGTCCGCCTGCAGCACGACCTGCACACGCCCAGGCGACAGCGCAATCGCTCGCGGCGCATGCTCCCACAGGTAACGCATGGCCACGGCCAGCCCGCGCGTGGCGTCCGAGATATCGAGGAAACGCCCGCGTTTACCCGATGCAAACAGGTTTTCGACTGAACCGTCGCGACCGATGCCGGCCTGGTATCCCCCTTCGGTGGTCACGGTGCGCCCGTGCTTGACGACGCCTTGCGCGCCCCCCTGATACAACCACGCCTGCTGGGTACCGGAAAGCGTAGTCGATCCGATGGCCGGCGCCCCCGACTCCGCCTGAACACCACCCCCGGTCACAATCGGCGTACCTTCGAGGCGAAGCGAGTGTGCAAGGCCCGCCTCACGGAACATGTGGTTGTACAGCGGCTGCTTGCGATCCGAGTTCTCGACGGCATGCTCGACCTTGACGAAGCTTTGGCCGCGGAAGAAATGCAATCGCGTCGTGTAGTTATAAATGCCCTCGCGCACGATGCCTTTGCCGGTCTTTCCGGGTAGATGGCGCCCGCGGACGAGAACCACGGTGCGCAACGGACCATGGGTCTCGACCACGACCTCGTTCGGCGGACCGGACCGATAGACGTGCTCCGCGATGTCGACCTTCTCAACGCTTTGTGTCTTGTCCCAGCCGTGCGTATTCCATGCCGAACCGGCGTTGTGCTCCATGCGACCGACCTCGCCCGAGCGCAGCCATGGACCGTCGTCCGGCTGCGCGCGAAGGATCTCGCGATCATCAATGCTCACCGACTTGAACAGCGAACCGTCTTTGGTCGAAACCTGCGCGGCCAACGGCCCGGTCTGAATGGTGATAGTGTCGCCGTCCTCGCGCAGCCTGACAGGATCGGCAATCACCTGTTCGGATCGGCGGTTCTGAAGATAGACGACGGCTTTTCCGCCTGCCGGCAGGCTGATCTGGAAATCGAGCAAGACCCAGCGAATCGACTTGTCGCGCGCCCAATGCCGACTAAGCACCTCCGCCTGGAGCGGAAGCTCCCGTCCGCTCGCGTCGACCAGGCGCAATCCGGCGACGTCCTGAACCACGCCATAAGGCAGCGGAACGCCAGTCGTGACCGGCCAATTACGCCGCTCGACACCTGAGTTGTCCTTGATCGTCAGCGGCACCGAAAATTGCCCGTCGCGCGACTCGTCCGCGCGCCCGGCCGCCTCCGGCGCCGCCGTAGCGCCGTGCCCGGAAAGCAGAACGCACAGCAGCAGTCCCGCCACAAAGCGCAACAAGGGGCTCATCGCAACCTCACACTTTTCGCAACCAGCCTATGATTTGCGGGTCCACCATCCTGCTCGAACACGAGCACAAACCCCTCCTGCCCGGCAGCCAGCGCCGGATTCGCGACCGGCAAGTCAGTCTCGTGCAGCAGCAACAGCTTCTCGGGATCATCGAGACGCCCCCCCGCCGGCGACAGACGCGAGCCCAGGATGCGGCCGCGGTAGGGCGGCTTGGCGGCCCCCGTCTCGCGGGCAGCCACGAGAAACGCACCGTCGCCGAATGCCGCAACAACCGGCCCGTCGATCTGGATACGCGTCGAGAACAGGGTCATGACCTGGCGAGGATTCCAGCTGGACGCGCGCACTTCCGGTTCAGTATTCGGATTCGCGAGGGCGGAGGCCGTCTTTGCGCCAAAAACCGCCCCGACCGATATTAGTCGGCCCCGACCGATATCGCCCCACCCGGTATACAGGGCGCTCCCCGCCAGATCGCTTGCGAATCGCCCCCCTTCCCTACCCAACGCAGCGGAGGGTGCACGCTCGATGTCCAGTACTTCAAGGTCAGGCCCGTTCAGCCGAAGACTGGCAAAGTAAAGGGTGATGGTGCCGCCCGATTCACCGAGGCTCCACTTGCGTTCGTCCTTCCACGACATCACCCAGCGATTACCGAAGCTGGCGATCGACAGATCGCCGCCGTGCAAGGTTTCGCCGCGGAATGCCAGCGCAAGCGGCGTCCCGGCCTTGCCTGACGCGCCGACGAACGCACCGTGGACCTCGTAGTAGCGACCCGCATAATGTTGCCAGACTACGAGCGCACCGGCCGGGGCGGTGGCGATTGCGGGACTCGCCTGATTCGCCCCGCCACCTGCGACGAGAAATCCGCCCTCATCGCGCACGGTTCCGTCGATACCGACACGCGCGGCATAGACGTCCCAGTCGCGACCATTGCGCAAGTCGTGCCACGCAACGATAAAGACGCCGTTCGCGAACACCACCTTCGGGCGTTCCTGGCTACCCTTTGCCACGCACACCGGAATCGGCTGCCCCAAAGGGCGCCCGAGGCCATCGAGTCGCAGCGCAAAGATGTCCGACTCCTGCTGCTCGTAGTAATTTTTCCCCTGCTGCCAGACGAGCAGGAAGTTTCCACTGCCGTCGGACACGAGTTCCGGACTCACCGCAGGTCTTGCGTCGGGGACCGGCAACACACGGAATTCCGGGGTCGCCGCGCCCTGCGCGGCGGGGGCACAAGCGAGCAAGGTGGCCACCGCCCAGGAGCAGCTCCGGGCAGTCACGGCGATCCCCGCGCGGGTTCGCGCCGCAGCCGAAAGATGCGCGTGCCGAGCAAACCATGGCCTTCGACGAACTGCGTCATCCCAGTCCAGAAATTGATCGATCCATACAGGTTGCCTTCGGCATCGCGCCCGATGAGATGACTCACCATCAGGCCCGTGAGTTCGCCTTCCGGTCGCAGACGACCACCCGCGCCGGCTTTCACGACTGCCGGACCACGACTGCGATTCGGATGCACCGAGGCAATACCCCAGCGACCGTTGTTCATCAGGGTCGCGGTTGTCCCCGTACCGTCGGCAGGCACACGCCGGATGTCGTATTCGTCGCCGCCACACACATAGACAGCGGAACCGTCAGGCTGCACGGCAAGACTACTCGGCGTATCGAAGAATGCCTCACGCGGCGGACCGTCGCCGATTGACAGGCGAGTCCGCGTTTCGACGAAACGTCCCGCCAGATGCACAGCCGCGTCGTCAGGATCGATGCGTACGACAAAGTGGGGGGTACGGGAAACGAAATACACGGAACCGCGCGAATCGGCATCGCCCATCATGACATTCAGCTTGGGCGCGACATTCGTTTTGGGTGCCATGGTGGCGGGCCAGGGCCCCACATAGCGGATAGTTCGGCCGTCCGGGCTGACCCTGAAGTAGCCTCCATCGTCGGCGACGGTTACCTGTCCGGACGTGGTGACCGCGACGGAAATAGTGCCGCGAAACATCACCTCCTGCGGCGCCGCAGTATCCCCGGGCTTCATCCGGCGTTTTCCTCCGCCGGCCCAGGTATCGACCTGCCATTTGCCATCGCGCTTGTGGAGCCTCCGGATACGCCGATTGCCACCGTCCGAAACAAACACACCATTCGGACCGCAGGCAAGATTGTGCGCGCCATAGTAGGACTTGAAGCCGAGACGAAACTGCGCCTCGTGAGCCGGGCCGTCGCGGTACCCGGGCTGCCCGGTTCCGGCGACGCGGCTGCGCATCCCCTCGGCAGTGACGACGTCGATGAACTGACCGCTGGAGAGAAACAATCTGCCCATCTGGTCTGCGCACATTGAGTGGACATCACCACCCGCCTGCGCAACCGGCCCGCCATCCGGCCCTTCACCGAGCACCTTTGTGAAATCCTCGACAACCCAACGCTCCTGCCGCCAATCGGCGACCGCAGGCGGCACGTGCAGCACGAGCGCGGCCAGCGATATTCGGTTCAACCACGTTAGCGCCGTTCGGGGCATCCATGCTCTCCGGATCTGTACCATGCGGAACTCTGTCGGCGCCCGGTGGCGAAAACGTCGAACCTCGCGGCCGGCGGCCAGCCACCACACCCCAACTATTTCGCCGGCTGATCCTTCGCGCCGTTGAACGACTCGCGCCACTTGCGCTGAATGTCTTCGGGCGGACAAAAACGACAGCCGGTCTCCGGGATCGGTGATCCACCCGGTTCCGCGATGGTGGACGTGGCCGATGTGCCTTCGGCGGTCGGGACAAGCGCCGTGCCACCGGGGGTTCCCGCATCCTGCGGCGCGGGGGCTGGAGGCAAGGTGTCGGACGGGAGCGACTCCGCTTTCCTTGCCGGTTCGGGAAACGGCTCCTTGCCGCCCAATGCGAGATACGCCTTCTTCAGCGACTGCGAACCTGGAACGTACCCCAAGCCGGCCGTTGCGACATCGAGCGCCTCCTTGCCGAGCCCGCTTTCCTTATGCATGTCGATCAGGGCGAGATACGCCGGTTCGTACTCGGGATTGAAGGCAATCGCGTCATTGAAAAGGCGGCTCGCCTCGCCCGCCTCCTTCAACTGGAGATGGACCTTGCCGAGTTCGACGTATATCTGCGGACGCATCCAGAACCGGGGTTCGGTTCCCTTGATAACGTATTTGTAATTGTTTTTTGCGAGCCCCAGGTTGTACGACCGATCCTTCGGGTCGCGTGCCTGTCGGGCCCGATTGACGAAATTCACCGCGAAGCAGTAATGATGAATGTGCAGATAGTTGCCCTTACCGAGTTGCGCCGCCGAGGCGACGTTTTTCCCACCCGACCCCTTTTCAAGTCGGTCCGCACAGAAAGGCGGCAGCATTCTGACTTCAGCCGGCGTGGGTGCGAATTGCTCTAAAGCCCACGCAAAAATGGGGCAGATGACGAGGCCCGCGATCAACAAGCGTTTCATTGCAACTCTCCTCAGCTTTCGTTCTGCCCTAGTGCCAGCGTACGCGCCGCGACGGCGTCCCAGCTCAACAAGTCGCGGGCTCGAGCAAGTCCCGCTGTTCCGAAGGCTTCGCGCCGGCCTTCATCGTGCAGGATCTCGGAAAGTGCCGCGGTCAGCGCCGCCTGCGACTCGCCATCGATGCGCAAACCCGTAATACCCTCCAGCACGGCGGAACCGGTACCACCGGCTTGGCCAGCGATAGCCATCTTGCCGCAAGCGGCCGCTTCGATGAAGACGATGCCGAAGCCCTCGGTATCGCCCGCGATATCGCGATTGGCGAGGACGAACAGATCGCACGCGTTGTACCAACGCGGCAGATCCTCGATCGGCACATGGCCGAGACGATGCACGCGACCCTCAACCCCGAACTGCCTGGCGAGGTCCGCCAGGTAGTCACCGTCCTCACCAATGCCGATGATCGCGTAATGCACGTCGAGACCGGCCGCAACGAGCTCCGGCAAACAGCGGATCACCGTATCGAAACCCTTGCGACGCTGCAGCCGCCCGACCGATAACAGCAGCTTCGCGCCCGGCCCGAGCCCCAATTGATCGCGCAAGTCCTGCGCCGGAAGACCAGGGCGGAAGCGCCGAACGTCGACGCCGGGGTGAATGACCGAAATCCGCGCCGCATCGACTCCCATGCTGGTCAGCGCGTCACGCGTAAAATCACTGTTGGCGATGACGCGGTCGGCATGGCGCAACGCGAAACACATCGCCCGGTATTTTTTCCCGTGCCCCCAACCGGTCAACTCCTCGCCGTGCGCATAGATGGCGAATGTGCGACCGGTGATGCGCGCCACCATCCAGCCCACCAGCCCCTCCGGCAATGCGCGTCCGGCGTGAATCGCATCGAAGCGATAACGCAGCGCCAGCACCAGCGACTTGATGAACAACTTGACGTACATTCCGAGCGATTCCGGCCGCAACCAGGCTACGCGTCGCAAGTCCAGGCGATGAACCGAATTCGGGTGCGTGGCATCGTACTCGGCCGCCCCCGGCACCGCCGCGGTGACGATGTGGATCTCCTTGCCTCCGAGTCGTCGGTAGACTTCATCGAACCACACGGCGGTGCCGCCCTTCGTCGGAAGGAACAGCTCGGTGATCACGAGGTAGCGCTGGCTCATCGGCGGATCCATTCGCTCAGGTTTGATCAAGTCTAACAACTCTCTGCCGCGTAAGGATGCCCAGGCCCCACTCTGTGGCACGCAGTGGCAACATCAGTCCGGTCGCCTTCAGCAGACGGGCGCTCGCAAGCTCTGCGCGCAGCCGGCAAAGCCACACCCGGATGCGGACGGGCAGGCGCCGCGCAAGCAAACGCGAGGCCGGATCCGCAAGATGGCGGGCAAGCTCCGCTGTCGACATGAAGCACAGATCAGGATGGCGCGACTGCGCTCCCCTCAGTGCGCTTTCGAGCTCCTCGAGCGCCATGCGCACACGATCGGGCCCGTCGATGAAACTTTCACGATGCGTCTCCAGTAGCGTCGGCCGCGCCTGAGCCGAGCGCCTCGCGACAGCCTGCCACACTCGCTCGGCACGGTGACCACGAATTGGTTCGAAATAGTCGTTCCGCACGACGTATGTCATGCCCCCCGCGCCGCGTTGCCCGTTACGGATGCGTCGTGTCGCGGCGGCCAGCCCCCCGCCCTCGCGCCGCTGCTCGAAGCGACAACCGGGCGTGACGACACAGCGCACGCCGCTCGCCGCCCACGCCCGTTCGACGGTCTCGTCCCAAACGAAGGTGTTCGGCACGGCAACCTCGGGCGCCTCGCCGAAGATCCGCCGGAATAGCTCGGTCTCCTCGCGCACGGCGCGTTCAATATCGTCAGAAGGCAGTGCACGACTCGGCAAGCGCGCTGCATCGACCCACCGGCTCTGTATCTCCGCAGGCAGCGTTTCGCTGCGCATCAGCGGGTCACCGAGCCAGGCACGTAGCGCATCGTCTTCGCGCAGACGCGCGATCAACACTTGTGGCCAGAAATGCTCCAGGCCGTGCCGCTGTAGCGCGAACACCCCGGCGACGCAGCCGCCACGGATGGCATCGACGACAGGAGTGAACTCGGTTTCGGCAAGCGTGCGCCGCGTGTACTCCGCCCCGCCCGACGCCAGGATCGCCGCCGCGTCCGGAATGCCGAGCACGACCCCGAGCGTCATTACCGCAGGATGTCCGTCACGGTCGCGTATGCGCGCGAGGATGCCGGTGATCTCCCGCAGAATTCGCGCATCCTCTGCGGGGCCGGGCCCCCAGTCGTCGCTCTCGACGATCAGGACGGGACGCTCGATCATCGGCTCGCGCCACAATTCGTGCAACAAACGACCGTGCCTCGCGACAAGCAGCGCAACAGCGAGAACCAGCCACAGCATCAGCAGGAGCACGACGAACGTCACGTGCGACACCTCGGTTTCAGACCGCAGGAAGTGGTCCGCAAGCACACGTCGGAACATAGAGACCACCCGTACGCCATAGCGTGTCCCGCGCCACGCTGCAATCGTGTCTCATAAGCTAAGATTGTCCGAACGCCGATCGACTCAAGGGATGCGAAGCAATGAATACACACCGAATCCTGTGCGGATGGGTAAACCTCGGCAGCGCCCACGACATGTCCCCCGGCGCACTGGACATGATGCTCGCTGCCGAGGGCATCACCGAACCGGCCCATCTCCTGGATCTGCCTGGTGCGAGCCGTATCGCGGCGGGTCCGACTGCAAGCTCGCTGGCCCACGACACGCACGCCCGCTGCGCCGCAGCCGTGCTCGGTCGACCGCGCTGGAGCCATCCGGCAACGGCGGAGATTGCGCGCCAGGAAGGTCAGGCTGCGGCGGCGATCGCGCGGTATCGGGAAGCCGGGGATCGGATGCTGGAAGACCTGCAGGGAAACTTCGCGCTGGTATTGATCGACTTTGCGAACGGACGGGCGTTGTTGGCGGTGGACCGCACCGGCATCGAGCGCATGTGTTTCGCAAAAGTCGGGGCGTTGCTGGTTTTCTCGACCAGCGCACGTGCGGTCGCACGCCACCCCGATGTTGATGCGTCGACAAGCCGCCAGGCGCTTTATGAATACCTTTACTGTCACATGGTACCGAGCCCGGATACGGTGTTCGCCGGCGTCGAAAAGCTGCTTCCGGCGCAACAGCTGGTCGCAACCGCCCACGATTCTGCTCGAAGCCACTACTGGGCGCTGCGCTTCGATCCGGCTATCGATGCAGATAACCACTCGCAGGAAGAACGCTTCAGGGAATTGCTGCGGCAGGCCGTGCGGCGACAGGTCGATGCGCAGCCAAGCGGCGCCTTTCTGTCGGGAGGAACGGACAGTTCCACGGTGACCGGCCTGCTCGGGGAAGTCAGCGGCCGCCCCCCCCGCACGTTTTCGATCGGCTTCGATGCCGACGGCTTCGACGAACTTGAGTTCGCACGCATCACTGCGCGCCATTTTGGCGCCGAAGCAAACGAGTTCTACGTGACGCCGGAGCATGTCGCCGAGGCTGCGCCAATGATCGCAACCGCGTACGACGAACCATTCGGTAACGCATCGGCGGTACCGACCTATTTTTGCGCCCGGCTCGCACAGGAGCGTGGCATTGCCGTGATGCTCGCGGGCGATGGAGGCGACGAATTCTTTGGTGGCAATGTACGCTACGCCAAGCAGGGCGTGTTCGAACGCTACTACGGGCTCGCGCCGGTGCTGCGCAAGATTATTGAACCGGTCGTACTCAATTTTCCCTACGCCGCGTCCGTCATGCCGCTGCGCAAGGCACAGAGCTATGTGCGACAGGCCAGGATCCCTTTGCCTGATCGCCTCGAAACATACAATTTCCTGTACCGGGATCCGCTGCCGGAGATTTTCGAACGCGAGTTCCTCTCCGCGGTCGATACCGAACGACCGCTCGCCCTGATGCGCGAAGCGTATTTGCGAGCGGCGTCGCAGGAGCCGGTCGACCGGATGATGCATCTTGACCACAAGATCACACTTGCCGACAGCGATCTGCGCAAGGTCGGCCGGATGTGCGAACTGGCTGGCGTCGATGTGCGCTACCCATTCCTCGACGAGGATCTCGTGACTTTCTCGGGAACGCTGCGCGTCGCACAGAAGGTGCGGGGCAATGCCTTGCGGGTGTTCTTCAAGCATGCACTGAGGGATCTTCTTCCTGCAGAAACAATCGCAAAGTCGAAGCACGGTTTCGGCCTGCCCTTTGGCCTCTGGCTCGGCACCAACACGGCGCTGCAAACGCAGGCAAGTCAGGCGCTTGCGAGCCTCGGGGAACGGGGCATCGTGCGTCCCGACTATCTGCGACGCCTTTGGCGCGAGCATTCGTCGAATCACGCCACGTATTACGGAGTCATGATCTGGGTGCTCACCCAGCTCGAACTTTGGCTGCAACAGAATGATCGTGCCGGGAGGCGATAGGCGCCGGATGCCGGGGCGCGCCATGCAGCGGTGACGCCCCCTCGACCCCCCTCTTCGTCACATCCCCAAGCAGGCCTTCCCTGCGCAGAATCGCTTTCGCGACTACTATGATCAGCACCAGGTTGTAGTAATAATCGAAATACGCCATCCCGAGAAATGCGCCGGCCGAGAAATACGCGATCAGGCTGACCTGAACCATTACCGCCAGGTCACCCATCCATGCACGCTCAGGCACCTTCCTCACCGCGCGCGCGATTGTCCCCGCACTCCGCCAGGTCATTACGGCAATCAACAGGAACAGGCCGAGACCCAAGAATCCGTGCTCGCCCATAACCTCGAAAAAGACACTGTGAACATCGCGCACATTCGTCGGGTCCGGCGCGTAAATCGCAAACATCCCGCGCTGGAAAGTTTCGAATCCGCCGCCGAGCGGGCGATCTTTCGCAAGGTTGAATGCCATCCACCATGCATTAACGCGCCCAATCGCGGATTGATCCTGTTCATAGGACTGAATCGTGTGCATCCGCTCGTACCAGGCTTCGGGCATGACCTGCACGACTGCGAACACGGACGCCGCGGCAAGCAGCGCCACAAGGACTTTCTGCCGGGACTTCAACCAGAACATCAGCCCCATTGCGCCCATACCGAGCAACGCGCCACGTGACTGGGTTCCGATTGCTGCCAGGGCGGTCAGGACCGTCATGACGTAGAGCGGGCTGCGCAGCCACCACAGGGATACGCTGCGCGCAAGAAAATAGAGTAGCGGCACGGTCATCGCCAGCGCCAGACCGATCTCGTTGTTGCCCCCGATGAAGGTTCCGGGCGGCCCCTGCACGCGATGAACGCCACCGTGCAGGATCGTGAAAATGCCACCCTTGACGCCATAGAAAGCCAGCGACAGGGCAATCGTCCATACGAGCACCTTCAGACGCTCAGGGGTCTTGATCAGCATCATTGCGACAAAGATCATCAACTGGATCTTGATGACTTTTTCGAACTGCACCCACGCCAGTCCTGGATACACGGCGAAGATCGTCGTGATAAGCATCCATCCGACGAACAGCGCCAGCACCACCGACTCGCGCTCCCACGGAATGCGTTTGTCCTCCTTCGAGAACAGCATCGCCACGAGCGTGGTGACCGCCACGATATAGGCAAACGGCATCGTCGTACTGAAGCCCCATGCCATGCGATGCGGATTCATGAAGCCCAGCCACGTCCAGACGATAATTCCGATCCACGGCCGGCGCAGGATGAGCGGCAGTGTCGCAAACACGACGAAGGTGACCGCTATGTCACGCATGCGAGCCCTCCGCCGCTAGTGACGCGACTCTGCACGTAGCGATACTTGCCGGATTTTTCCGGCGCGATCTCCGTTCGCAGCTCCACGTCGATGCTGACACCCGGACCAAGTCGCGCCGCCAGACCCCGCTGGATTCTCGCTACCGTCTCCGGCCCATAGCCGGGACCGGGCACCACTTCGACACGGGTCAGATCCAGGCTTTCCTGAACGATCCGGAATGCCGCCACCTCGGGCAGATCACGCACGACATAGATCAAGGCCAGCCCGTGCATCACGGTGCCGTCGTGCGCAACCACAAAATCCGTACTGCGCCCCTGGATGTCCCTCAATAGCGGAAGGCCGCGACCGCAGGCGCATGGAGACGGGTCAAGCGCGCCAATGTCGCCGGTTCGATAACGGATGAACGGGAATTCGCCGGTCGCGAGATGGGTCACCACGATTTCGCCCGTATGTCCGATCGGTACCGCTGCGCCTTGCGCATCCACGATCTCGACGATGACATCTTCGGCCGTCAGGTGCATGCCACCCGCAGGGCATTCATGGGCGATGAAACCTGCATCGCGGGCGCCGTAGCCGTTGGCGACGCGGCAGGCAAAGACGCGTTCGATGTCACTGCGCTGCTCCTCGTAAAGCCGTTCCGAGGTACAGAAGGCAACGCGGACACCAAGATCATCCATGCGCACCCCGCGCGCCTCGGCGTGACGGGCGATGCACGAGAGCGCCGAGGGATAGCCGAAAAGCATGCGCGGGCGGCGCCTGCGGATGCGCGCGAGAAACTCGTCCAGCCGGGGTTCCGACATCTCGAACGCCGGCAGCAGTTCGGTGCGCAGCAGGGCGTCGCGCCAGGCGCGAACGCGGTCCTGTGCCCCCAACTCGATCGGCGAGCCCCACACGACGATTTCCGGGTCGCCGAGATCGACGCCCCACCAGCGCGTTGCGCGCCATTTGGCCGCCACGTCGTGACTCACCCGCTCGTTGCCGATGAAGAAGACGAGGGGCTCTCCACTGGATCCGCCGGTATTGAAACGCTTCAGCCCACGCGCGGTGTCGCATTTCATGGCTTCGAGGTTGTCACGGATGTCCGCCTTTGCGAGAAGCGGCAAGGCGGACAGATCCGAGAGACTAGCGATCGCGCGAGCATCGAAGCCGTGGTCTGCGAACAACTTGCGGTAATACGGGACCGCTTCGCCGGCATGGCGCAGCAACGCCTGCAACCGCGTCAGCTGCAGCCGCTCGATGCGTGCGCGGTCCCACCACTGGCTTTGCTCGAGCATCTTCCACACGCGCATGGTAGCGTGGCCCTTCGCCCATTCGTGAAGGGGAAAGATGACTTTCGAGACCAGCCGCGTGTACGCATCCATCATCGCCTCACCCCTGTACGGCAATTCCCGCACTGCATGCCTCAAAACGCCGTGCAAGCCCTTCGCACAACTCCGCAACGGGCTCTTCAATCTCCGACAGCGGTCGATGCCGGATCGAAGTCGAGAATACGCCACGCGTAATGTCACGGGTAAACGGGATCTCAAGGAATTCGAATATCGAGCGACACTCCGTTTCCGGGTTCTGGACCAGACTCTCGTATGCGATCAACCTGACGCGGGCGTCATGGTCAAGGCCCTGCTCAAAGAACAGCGTGTTGCGAAAATACCAGATGAGCGCCGCGGCCGATGCTTCACTCATCCCCGGATGCCAGAGCTTGCCGACCATCAGGTGCGTCGCCTCCGACATGCCCGCGGCACGCCAGTCGTTTACGGTGCGATCGGCAACGATGCGCTGGACCTGTCGGGTAAAATTCCCGAACGAAGCAAGTGCGGAACGCACGGCATCACGGTAATCCCGCACGATCCAAAGTGTTTTTGCGGGCGCAAACTCATCCATCAGGCCGTGCAACTGCTCCAGCTCGCACAAAGCCTTGATGACGAAAGCCGGAGCGCGCGAATGGCTGATGAGCTCACGAATCGTCGCGCGATCGCGCATGCGGTAATTGTCGAAGGCGCGCGGATCGCGTTCGTGATAAACGTCGGTGAGGAAACTCCGCTCGAGCCGGTCCATCAGCATGTTGGTCCCGGACCGCTGCATGCCCGCGACAAAGACAACCTGCCACGGCGAATTCTGCTGCATCCACTGGTAGGCGAACTTGGACACCAGCAGCATCTTGTACGCCAGCCGCTCCCGAACGTAGCCGATACGGTCTTGTTCACCCACCAGACGATCCCTCCAGTTCAACATCCCGAGTGCCGGGGGGCTCGACTTGCACCAGGGCCGCAAACTCGCCGGTAAGTTCGGCGACACGCTTGGACCACTCGTTGTCGCATGCATACGCGCGCAGCAAGCCGCGGTCCCACGTTCTTTTCAATGCGTCCTCGATCGCCTGCTGAAGGGCGGGCGGATCGCCAAACGGGACCACGACTCCCAACTCGGGGCGGCAAACCACCTCACGATTGCCGCCCACATCGGTGGTGACCACGGGCAGTCCGCAGGCCATTGCTTCGAGAAACACGTTTGCCCAGCCCTCGTTCCGGGTTGCCAAGACGAAAACGTCCGCCGCGGACAAGGGCACCTTCAGCTCGTCCGGTGCCAGCACGCCGAGGAAGCGCACCACATGTTCAAGACCCAAGGCCTTCACCTGCTGTTCCAGGGTTGTGCGCCAGTCCCCTTCGGCGCTCGCCCCTCCCACGATCAGAAACACGAGCCCCGGAAACTCTCGCGCCAATGCCGGCAACAGCTCGATCACGCGGTGAAAGCCCTTGCGTTCAGTCAGCCCACCTACCGAAACCAGCACGGGGACCTGATCGGGCAAACCCAGCGCGGCACGCGCTTGAGCGCGTGGAAGCGGATAAAACCTCAGTGTATCGACGCCATTGCCGATCACTCGCACTTTTGTGGGCGCAAGACCCATTTGTACGGCCAGCGAGCGCAGTGACTCGGACACGGCGAAGACCCTGGTCGCATCGCCCAGCGCGCGCGCGAGCCGGGACTTGAGAGCCGGGGTACGCGAATGTCTCGGTTCGGTACCCCGCAAGGTGATGGCCACGGGGGTTCGGAACCATCGCCCCAGCAGGGTTGCAGCATATCCGTCCGGATATCCGAAGTGCGCGTCAATGACATCCATTCGCCCGGATCGCTTGAGGCTTCGCATCACGCGAAAACTGCCAAGCGCGAGGAACAAGCCGTCGAGTCGCTTGCACACCCCGGGAACACTCAGGAATTTCGGGTGAATGACGTCAATGCCACTCTGCTTCTCCCGAAAGGGCACCGTGGGCCGGAAATGCGGACGCCACAGGCGGATCAGCGACTGGCATGGAAACCACGGCACTGGCGCAACCACCGTCATCGGCAGAGTCTGCCCGACGCGAAACATGCGCTCACGGATGAACAGCCCTGCGCCGGGCTGGGCAGCATTCGGGAAAAGCGTGGAGAACACGACGATTTTCGGTCTCCCTCCACCCATCTCAGTGCTCCATCGCCCGAGCAAGCGCGGCGTCGAGTTCCGAGCCCATTTCAAGGGCAAATCTTTCGAGTGTCGCGATGACTTTCGCGCGCTCATCGGTGCGAACGGGTGCATAGATCATGACCACTGCCGAGTCGTCGCCGCCACCGCGCAGTCGCGAAGCCGCCTGATACAACTTGGCCACATAATCGCTGCTGGTCCAGCGCCCATCGACCCAGTACCAGTGCCACACTAGCAGGCGACTGGATGCATCGAAGACTTCCGTGTCGCGCACGGTCACCGACTGCTCACCGAGGCGTGCCGTATGTTCGCCGTAAGCCGCCATGCGCCACTGCTTGTCCTTGTACTTGAGCACACGATTCGCCGAATTGATGAGCTCCTCACCTGGGCGCTGGTTGCGGTAATAGCCGACATACAAACCCACCGGTGCGCCGCCACCATCCCACACCTCGCGCAGTTCGCCGCGCATGCCCGAATAATGCGGTTTCCACTCCGGCACGCGTTCCGCTGCAACCCTGTGCCACGTCGCACCCGCCTGCAATCCGGGCAGGTTCACCGGGCCGTGCTGCCCCTGCGCGTTGAGCGTGCGGAGCAGCGGGGGCCACAGCATCGGGATCGCAAGGGCCACTGCGAGCATTGCAAGCACGACCCGCAACGACGGCATGCTGGCGCGCGTTGCCAGCCCCCGGGACACCGCGGGGGACTCCGGAACGAGGTCCTCGCGCCAGCGACCACCCACCCAGAACAGCGCGAGCATCACCAGCCCGAAAAACACCCAGCCATAGATCAGATGATCCACACCGGCAGCAAGCCGGTTATCGCTCAGATGAGCGAGCATCACAATCCCGTACGCGCGCAGCCAGTTCGCAAGAATTGGCAACGCCACCGACAAGGCCACGAAAATCAGCCGCTTGCGCAGCGAACGATAGGTCAGATGGGCGTACAGGCTCCCCACGACCACCGAGGCGATCAGGTAGCGCACTCCACTACAGCCCTCGACCACCGCCCAGTTCCCGGATGGGATCACCAGGCTGCGGCCCTCGGCATAGACCGGCACCCCCGACAGCCGCAACCCCCATATGACGAAATCGGTCGTGCGATCCATCATCGTCGGGAACAGGAACTCGCCAAACGGCACCAGGAAGAACAGGAATCCCAACGGAAACGCCAGCGCCCGGGCGACCTGCGTCCCCATCACCGCCCACACCAGCGCAATCACCATACCGACCAGCGCAAACTGCGAAACGCTCGCAACGCCTGCCAGTTCGCCCAGCAACCAGGCGAACCCGGCGACGCCCATGATGAGCATGCCGAGCAGCGATGGGGCGACCGGCACGTTGCGCAACTGCTCGCGGTTTCGCCAGATCAGCCAGATGGAGATCGGTGCGACGAGAAAACCATGCGCATAGGTATCCGAGCGGTTCCAGATTTCCACCAGCGATGCGACGGTATCGCGATACCACCACAGCATGCCCACCAGCGCCACCGCCAGCACGACCAGGTGCTGCGCTGCGCCACGGCCGGAAACGGTGCCGCCGGCTTGTCGAACGCCATCGGCCCGGAACGGGACTTCGTGCTCGGGAGCACTCATGCGATACCTGCCAGTCTGTTGTAAGGGATTCGATAAGCCGCAACGCTGGTGCGCCAGTTGCGCTCGGCTTCGACAAAACGCCGCCCGGCGGCGCGATAATCACCCCACTGTCCGCGCTGCGCGAGCATTCCACCGACCGCCTCGCTCAGCGCCGCGGCGCTGCCGGCGCGGAACAGTCGCCCGGTTTCGCCGTCGCGCACCAGTTCCTTGTGCCCCCCGACGTCGGACGCGACGAACACCCGCCCCTGCGCCATCGCTTCAAGCGGCTTGAGCGGTGTCACGAGTTCAGTCAGGCGCATCGAGTGGCGCGGATAAGCCAGCAGGTCGATCAAGTCGTAATAGCGGCTGACCTCGCCGTGCGGCACCCGTCCGGTAAAGATCACGCGTTCGGCGATCCCCAACCGCGCCGCCTGCGCTTTCAGATTCGCCTCCTGCGGACCACCGCCCACCAGCAGCACGCGCAAGTCCGGCTGTCGTGCAAGCAAGGCCGGCACCGCATCGAGCAGCAGATCCAGCCCCTCGTAGGCGTAGAAGGAGCCGACGAAACCAATCACCGTCTTGCCTTCCAGACCGAGGCGGGCCTTGAGCGCCGCATCCGGCTCGCCCGAGAGCTGGAAGGACTCGATATCCACCGCATTCGGGATCACAGTCACTCGTTCAGCCGGAATTCCGCGCGACACGATGTCGGCACGCAGGCCCTCGCAGATCGTGAACACATGGTCGACACGCCTCAGCGCCCAGGTTTCCAGCGCATGGGTCAGGCGGTAGCGCAGGCTATGCTCGCGCGTGGTGCCATGATCCACGGCGGCGTCCTCCCAGAACGCCCGGATCTCGTACACCACGGGTATTCCCAGCCGTCGCCCCGCACGCAGGGCCGGCAGCACGTTGAGTACCGGCGAATGGGCGTGAATCAGGTCCGGTCGCAGCTTGGCGGCAACCTCGCCGATGCGTGCCTCCAAGGCCTGCATCAGTGCCACTTCGCGAATCACCGGCGTTTCGGCCGCAATGGCAGGGGTGCGGAAAAAGTGCAGCCCATCGACGTCCTCTTCGGCCGCGGCCACCTTGCCCTGCTTCGGGGACGTCACATGAAAGGTTTCCCAGCCGAGCGCGCGCTGCTCGCGCAGAATCGCCGCCGAGCGGAAGGTGTAGCCGCTGTGCAGCGGGATGGAGTGATCGAATACGTGCAGGATGCGCATGATTCAGACCGCCACCCGTACCGGTTCGACCCGCTCGGCCAGTGCGCCGCTGTTGCGCACGAAGGACTCGAACATCATCAGCGTCCACAGGGGGGCGCTGTAATCGCGCACGCCCGACTGATGCGCATCGACCAGATGGCGCAGCGTGTCGGTGTTGAACAGGCCGGTAGCCGCAAGCGTTTCGCCGAGCATGGCCTCGCGGACACGCGCCTTCAGCGGGCCACGGAACCAGCGCGCCAACGGCACGGAAAACCCCATCTTGGGGCGGTACAACACCTCGCTCGGCAACATCGGTTCCATCGCCTTCTTGAACAGATACTTGCCTTCTCGCCCTTTTACCTTCAGCCCGGACGGCAGCGTAGCCAGCCATTCGACCAGCGGATGATCCATCAGCGGCTCGCGCACTTCGAGCGAGTGCGCCATGCTCGCGCGGTCCACCTTGGTGTTGATGTCGCCGACAAGATAGGTCTTCAGGTCGAGATACTGGACCAGCGCCAACGGATCGTCGGTCCCGGCGGTGCCGGCGTGGCGACGAAACACCTCCAGCGCGCTGTAGCCACCCAGTTGCGCCTTGAAGGCACTCGAATACAGCTGCCGGCGCAGGTCGTCGCGCAGAATCGACACCGAGTGGAAATAGGCCTGCACCGAATCGCGCGCCAGCGCCTGGAAAGTGGTCTTCGCGCGCAGCACCCGCGGCGCCCAGTCTGCCTTCGGATACAGGCGCCCGAGCATGCCGAACATCGGCCGGCGCACGCCCAGCGGCAGGCTCGCACGCAGCTTCTCTTCCATCATGTGCAGGCGATAGCGTCGATACCCGCCAAAACTCTCGTCGCCGCCGTCGCCCGACAGCGCCACGGTCACCTTCTTGCGCGCCAGCTGACAGACCCGGTAAGTGGGAATCGCGGAGCTGTCGGCATACGGTTCGTCGTACAGGTCCGCCAGCGTGTCGATCAGGTCGAAGTCATCGGACTGGACGATTTCGACGTAATGGTTCGTGCGATAGCGGTCCGCAACCTGCTGCGCAAAGGCGGATTCGTTGAAGGCCGGATCATCGAACGCGATCGAGCAGGTATTCACGGGCTCGTTCGACAGGCCCGCCATGGTCGCGACCACGGCGCTCGAATCGACGCCACCGGAAAGGAAGGCGCCCAGCGGCACGTCCGCGATCATGCGCAAGCGCACTGATTCGCGCAGCCGCTCGCTCAGTTCGGCGGTAGCGTCTGCGAGGCTGAGCGGGTTGTCGAGCGTGAATCGCACGTCCCAGTAGCTTTTCGGCGCTGGCACTGGCTCGCCGCGCCGGATCGTCAGCGTTTCGGCCGGCCCGAGCTTTTTCGCGCCACTGAAGATCGTGCGCGGCTCGGCGACATAGCCCAAGGCAAAATACTCCTCCACCGCGTACGGGTCGATGCTCCGGTCCAGCGCCGGATGCTGCATCAGCACCTTGAGTTCGGAGCCGAACGCAAACGTGCCGTCGGGCAGCAGCGCATAGTGCAGCGGTTTCACCCCCAGGCGGTCACGCGCGAGAAACAGCGTGTCGCGGTTACGATCCCACAGCACAAACGCGAACATGCCGCGAAAACGTCGCACGCAGTCCTCGCCCCATTCTTCCCAGGCATGGACGATGACCTCGGTGTCGCTGCGGGTGTGGAAACGGTGGCCGCATTGCTCCAGCTCGGGAACCAGTTCCTGATAGTTGTAGATCTCGCCGTTAAACACCACGGCAACCGAACCGTCTTCATTGAACAGCGGCTGTTGGCCGGTCGACAGGTCGATGATCGACAAGCGCCGGTGCGCCAACGCCACGCCCGGTTCGAAATGCACGCCTCCCTCGTCCGGCCCGCGGTGGTGCTGGATGTCGTTCATGCGTTGCACGAGATCGCGCGAAAACTCGCGCTTGTCGCGGGTGTGGAACAGTCCGGCAATTCCGCACATCGGCGCTTCCCCTTCAGTCAGGTTGCGGGCGCAGGGCGCCCCGCCGCATCAAGCAAGGACTCATACAGGCCGCCATAGCGGGCGACCATGCCGTCGATACTGAATTCCCCCTCCGCGCGCTGCCGCCCCGCCCGGCCATGCGCCCGTGCAAGTTCGCCATCGGCCAGATAGTGCGCCAGCGCATCGGCCAGCGCGGCACTGTCCTCCGCCGGCACCAGCATCCCCGTTTCGCCGTCCACGACCAGCTCCGGATTGCCCCCCACGCGTGTGGCGATCACCGGCAAGCCGCAGGCCATCGCCTCCAGGATGGTGTTGGAGATCCCTTCCGCCCGCGAAGGCAGCACGAAGATGTCCATCGCCCGCATCGCCTCCGGCACATCACGTCGTTCGCCCGTCAACCATACCCGCTCACCGATCCGGTTACGCGCAATTTCGTGCTCCACCGCATCCCGCAAGGGCCCATCGCCGACAATCATCAGGCGCAGCTGCTGTGTCCGCTCCGGCTCGCGCTCTACCAGCAGCGCAAACGCCCGCACCAGATTCAGCGGATCCTTGATCGCCTGCAGCCGCCCCGCCGTCCCGATCACGCGCAGCCCGGCTTCCCGAAACGGCGAATCGGACGGGACTTCGCGCGCGCCGTGCGCCGGCCGGAAGCGCACCGTATCGACCCCGTTGCAGATACGCACGACCCGTCCCGGCACGACTCCGACGTACGAGGTCAAATATGACTGCAGATGATTGGACAGCGCTATGTACTGGGTCACGAATGGACGATACAGGCGGCGCATGATACGAAACCGGCGACGCGTGCCATCAGGGTCGGACACATCCCAGCCATGCTCGCCATGCACCCGCACCGGCACGCCGGCCGCCCACGCGGGCACTACGGCTTCCAGTGCGGCAAGGTTGCGCGTATGCACGATTGCGGGACGCAATTGGCAAAACAGCCGATACAGCGCGGGATAAAGCTTGAAGCCATGCCCCGGCGGCTTGTGCAGCGAGAAGAAATGCACGTCATCATGCAGCACCCGCGCGCAGAACTCCGGCACGCATTCGGTCAGTGCGACGACGGCATGGCGAAAGCGGCTTGGCGGCAGATGATTGATCAGATTCACCACGCCGTTTTCCAGCCCGCCGACCTCGAACCGGTACACCACATGCACCACCAACGGACGCGGATCGTCATCAGCCCATTCACGCACTCTGAGCGGCACCGGGGCCTGATCCGCCGATGTTCCCAGCAACACGTCCAGCCGCGTCAAGTGCGCTTCCCAGCTGTACGCTGCGAGTACGCACGCGCGCGCCGCATGCCCCATCCGCTTGCGCCGCGGCGCATGCCCGAGCAAGGCCGAAATGCGCCCGGCAAACGCCTCGGCACCCTCGGCAGTGTCGAAATCGACCCCTGCCGTTCCCGCAAGACCGACCGCCGCGGGCGCCGAAACAACCACCGGCCGGCCCATCGCCATCGCTTCCAGCACCTTGTTCTGGATCCCGCGCGCCACCCTCAGCGGCGCCGCAAGCACGTCGGCGTGCGCCAGCCAGGGGCGCACATCGGGCACGCTGCCGGTGACCACCACCCCGGAACCCGCCAGCGCGAGCACCGCGGGCGACGGATTCATGCCAACGATATAGAAACGCACGTCCGGACGCACACTGCGGATCGCGGGAAGAATCGCCTGCACGAACCAGGTCACCGCATCGACGTTCGGCCAGTAATCCATTGCGCCGGTAAACGCCACCACCGGCCCACCGTCCGGATACGGATCGGGATATGCCTGCTCGGGAGAAAAGAATGCCGCATCGACCCCGTTCGGCATCGCCCAAACACGGCTCGCCGCTTCCGGCGCCAGTTGCCGGAACAATCCCGCTTCAGCCTCGGTCACGAACAGGCTCGCATCGGCGACCCCCGCCATCTTCCGCTCGAACACGAGCAGCCTCTCGCCTTCCCGCCGGTACAACCACGACATCGGCCAGCGCCGCTTGACGGCATACTCCAACCACTTCGCCGAATCCACATCGCAAAAATCCGCGATGCGTCTTTCCAGCCCTTGCACGTCCAGGTACTGCGCCATCGGCCCCGAAAAGGCCACCGCATGGCGGACCCCATGCAAACGCACGATCCCGCGCACCCAAGCCCGCAGGCCGGCATCGCGGTAATACGGCAGGCTCAGGGCCTCGCCGCTCAACAAGCCCGTCAGACTCGCAATCCGGGCCCAACGCGGCGCCAGATCCACCGCATGCACCTCGGCGCACCATTCACGCAGGCACTCCACATGTGCCCGATCCTCCGGATGATCGACAAAGGTGCCCAGATACACCCGATAAGAGCGGGCCAGATGGCGCAGGATGTTGAACGATCGTACCTTGTCGCCCTTGTTCGGCGGATACGGAATGCGATGCACCAGATAGAGCAGTGCCGGCCGGTTATCCATCGTCATCCGAGATTGCGCACGATATGCGGCCCCAAGGCGTTCGCCACCCGAAGCGGCAGCCTGCGCCACAGCGCGATGAAGGCACGGTATTTCGGATTCATGGGATTGTTCTGCGGCACCGCATCGCGCTTGTACAGGCGGTACTCGTACGACAGCGGTGTCGGCTCGAAACCCCAGTTCTTCTTGAAACCATACGGCCCCGTCCCGACCTTGCTACGGCCGAAGTCGAACAGGCGATAACCACGCGCGCACGCGCGCCGCATCAATTCCCAGTATTTGAAGTCGTTGGCGGCAAGATCGCGCGCCACCACCGCATCACCCGCGTAATACGGCAACACTTCGTCGCGGAAATAGAAACTCAGAACACTCGACACGGCCGTTCCATCCGTGTCGGTGACTGTCAGCACTTCACAGTCGCCGCCGAAGGCCTGCATCAGCCGCTCGAAGAACGCCTTCGGCAATGCCGGTGTGCCATGGCGCAGCACATTGCCGGCATACAGCGCGAAAAAGCGCTCGACGTCGGCATCGATCTCGCTCGCCAGCCCGTTCCTGATCGCCTTGCGCACCATCGCACGCTGCTTGCGCGGAATCGCCAGCAGGTTCGCCTCATCGTCGGGCAGAATTTCCTTGCGGAAAGTCACGTAGAGATCCTGCCGCGGCCAGTCCGCATGGCGCACACCCAGATTGCGAAACTCGAGATGCTGCACCCCCAGTCGTCGCGCCAGCGCCTCCGCCTCCGCCTCCAGCGGCGCAACGGCATCCGCCGCGCCGGCAATCCCGCCGTACACGCAGAACGGCAGCGAGGTCAGCGCATGTCCGAACAAGCGGCTATTGACTTCCGCCAGCGGCAGCACCGCGACGATCTCCCCCGCGCGCTCGGCGAACAGAAAAAAGGTCCGGTGTCGGAACACGTCACGAATGATGTCCCGCCACGCAGAAAGATGGAAAAACGTCGCGTCGGGACAGGCGCGCACGAACGCATCCCATCGCACCCGGTCAGCCTCGCCGAGTTGTTTCACGAGCAAAGGCGGTCTATCCATCAACTTTGCTCCCGTATGCGGACTCAGTCGGCGGCGCCGAAAACGTGGTCCGCTCGGCCCCAGACAAAATCGCGCAGCAGGCACCGCAGGCGCCCCTCGGTCCGCGCGAGATTCACGTAATGGCGAAAGCGCGTCCTGGCCGTCGCATCGCGCACGCGCGGCTGTTCAGGATCGACCTCCCACGGATGAAAATAGAAGATTGCCGCCCGACCATCGGCGCGATTCACCCGTCCGATCTGCCAGCGCGAGACCGCATACGGCAACAGGCGGAAATAGCCGCCGCCGCCCGCCGGCCAGTTACGCCCCAGCCAGCGCATCGTCGTGACCGGCACCTCCAGCAACCCGCTCTCCAACCGATACGGAAAGCGCGGCGCATCGGGCATCCCGTAATGATCGTGACGCACCGGATACACGCTGGAACTGTATACATAGCCCGCCTGAGCGATGCAGTCGTGTGCCCAGAGATTGCCCTTTCCGATCGAAAAGCTGGGCGCGCGGTAACCGATGATGCGCTGCCCGGCAATATCCTCCAGCACCGCCTTCGCCAGCACGATATCCGCGAGAAAGAGTTCACGCGATTGCGTGCTGGCACGCTCGTGGCCATAACCGTGGCTGGCAATCTCGTGCCCGGACTCCGCAATGCGTCGCACCAGTTGAGGGTAACGCTCTGCGATCCAGCCCAACGTGAAGAAGGTTGCCGTCGCTCCATGTTCGTCGAGCAAGCCGAGAATCAGGTCCACATTGCGCTCGACCCGGCACGGCACCTGTTCCCAATCACTGCGCGGAAAATGCGGCGCCAACGCGGAAACCTGGAAGTAATCTTCCACATCGATGGTCAGCGCGTTGACGATCAGTTTGCTCATCGCACGGCCCTTATCCCTCGTGCGCCGTCAACCAGCTACCGAGGTGGGCAGCGATGCGCTCCGCGGCACGTCCGTCCCAGTATTCCGGTATCCGCCCACGCTTGCCGCCTCCGGCAAGAACGGCTTCCGCCGCTGCACGCAATGCATCCGGGTCAACACCGACCAGCGTATTGGTGCCCTGCTCAACAGTGATCGGCCGCTCGGTGTTCTCACGTATCGTCAGGCAGGGCACACCAAGCGCGGTTGTTTCTTCCTGAATCCCGCCCGAATCGGTCAGCACCATGCTCGCGCTCGCCATCAGGCCGAGCATTTCCAGATAGCCCTGCGGCGGCAGGATGATAAAACCCGGCAGGTCCAGCCGATCCTGCATGCCGAAACAGTCGAGGTTGTTGCGCGTGCGCGGGTGCAGCGCAAACACCAGCGGCAGCCGCACACTGATATCGCGCAGTGCGTCGATGATCGGCCCCAGCGTCTGCGGGTGATCGACGTTCGACGGCCGATGCAGCGTCACCACGCCATAACCACCGGCAATACGCTCCGGCCCGTAACCTGCGGCGGCCAGCAACTCCACCGGCGGTGGCGCCTTCGGCAAGTTTGCGAGCAGGCTGTCGATCATCACATTGCCGACAAAAACCGCACGCTCGGCGGGAATGCCCTCGCGTGCCAGATTCGCATGCGCGCTGCGTTCGGTCGTGTATAGGATGTCCGAAATCTGGTCAGTCAGAATGCGGTTGATCTCTTCGGGCATGCGGCGGTCATTGCTGCGCAAGCCCGATTCCACATGCACCACCGGCACATCGCGTTTGGCCGCCACCAAGGCACAGGCCAGCGTCGAATTCACATCCCCGACCACCAGCACCGCGCGCGCACCGTGGGCGTCGATCACCGGCTCGAAGCGCTTCATCACCTCGGCCGTCTGCACCGCGTGACTGCCCGAGCCGACCTCCAGATTCACGTTCGGACGCGGCAAAGCAAGATCCGCAAACAGCCGGTCGTTCATCGCCGCATCGTAGTGCTGACCGGTGTGCACCAGCAGCGTGCGCAGCGACGGCTGATGGGCCGCGAGCGCACGCATGATCGGCGCCATCTTCATGTAGTTGGGGCGCGCCCCGACCACGCAGATTACCGGCGCATCACCACGCGTTTCAGTGCTCATGGGGGCTGTCCCCGGCAGCATCGTCACGGCGTACCGCCTGCAACAACTGGTTGAGCACGTCCAGCGTTGCCGCCATCGACTGCTCCAGCCCCGCGATTCGCGCCTCGATGCGCCGCACGTCGAAGTTTGCAGCCATGCCGGCGACCTGATCGGCGAGCTTGTCCGAAACATGCAGGCGATGCGGGTCGATTGCACCGAGGGCAAGCCCCGCCGGCGCATGCCCACTACCGTTCGCACCCGCTTTCACGCCGGAGGCACGCGTCGCCGGCGTCGCGAACTCCTCCTTCAACTCCGCCACCACCTCCTGCACATCGGCTTCGCCGATCGTATGCCGGTCAGCGAGGAACGCCGCCAGCATCAAGCGGTCGCAGAGTGTGTTGATGCGCCGCGGCACTCCGCCCGAGTGCGTGTAGATCACACCGAAAACGTCAGCATCGAAGGCCGGATCGGCCTGCCAGCCCACATGGTGCAGACGGTGTTCAATGTACGCGCGCGTTTCCGCCGCATCCATCGGCCCCAGGTGATAAGACGCGATCACGCGCTGACGCAGCTGCTGCATCTGCGGACTCTGCATGATCTCGCGGAATTCCGGCTGCCCGACCAGAAAGCTCTGCAGCAGGGCGTGGTCTTCCAGCTGAAAATTCGACAGCATGCGCAGCTCCTCGACCGCCAGCGGACTCAGATTCTGCGCTTCATCGACGATCAGCAGCGCGCGCTTGCCCGCCGCCGCCAGCGACACGAAGAAAGTTTCCAAGGCGAGCAGGAGTCCCGCCTTGTCGAGCGATCGGCAGGGAACACCGAATGCCGCGGCGACCATCCGCAGGATGTCGTTCTCATCAACCTGGGTGCTTACCAGATTTGCCGCCACCACTTTCTCTGGATCAAGACGCTCCAGCAGGCTGCGCACCAATGTCGTCTTCCCCGCCCCGATTTCACCGGTAACGACGATGAAACCCTCATTCTGATGCAAGCCGTATTCGAGATACGCCATCGCCCGGCGATGCCCCCGGCTGCCATAAAAGAAAGCCGGGTCGGGATTCAGCTGAAACGGTTTCGCGCGAAGCTTGAAAAAGGATTCGTACATTCCATACCCGGTCAGAAACTAATTCCCAGATTGGCCATCAGCACATTCTCGGAGAAATCACTCTCGCCGTCCGATCGCTGATGTGAAAAACGCAACCCACCCGACGTATTTGGCCCGAACTGCCTGGTGACCCCGACACTGAAGAGACTCCGCTCGGTCGCCGCGCTCGCACCGCCCGAGCCTTCGGCCCGCGAACGCAACACACTGGCATTAAGCGTCATATGCTGCGAAAGGCGGTGACTCAGTGTCATCGTCATCGATCGCGTCTTCACGGTTTCAAAGCGCGCAAAATCGTCGCTCGCATCGGTCGCCAACGCTGAGCCCAGCCTACTGCGCTCAGATTGCTGCAATACGATCGTCAGCACGTTGCGTACCCCCAGCAGCGACACGCTGCCGTTGAAATTGCGCGAAACCAGGTGCACGTTCGTCAAGACACCAAGACGCTGGCCGATGGGTGGATAGCCAAGCAGAAAGCGTACGAAGGCCTCACGCTGGATCGGATCCGGAAGCACTTGTGCAAGTGCATCGTAAAGGCCGCGAAATTCCGGATCGCTGAACACGTCAAACCCTTGAGCCTGCATCGATGAAGAAATATCGCGCGACAAGGACAGATTCCAAAGTGACGACGAACGGCGATGGCTGAACTGAACATCGTAGCCTCGCCCAAAAATGCGCTTCTCCGTGGTGGCCGAAATGGTCGTTCGCTCGGTCGGATTCCAATCAAACCCGCCACCGACGATCGTGCTTTTGTCGCCCGAACTCTCTTCGTAATCGTTCGACTCGTAACCGACGATCCCCCGCAAGCGGAACTGCGGTGTCACTGTCGCATACAGCGTTGCACGCGCGTTTTCTTCGGACACCGCCTTGTTGCTGCTGACATCACCGTAGTCGTTGTCGGACCGGCGGTAATCGAGGCCCCAACCGATGCGTCCGAACTGAACCGGATTGGACAGTTGCGCGTGCCCATCGCCTTCGCGGCGACGGCCAAGCCCGCCGCTACCAGTCATCCAGCGGCTCATGTAACTAAGCATGCCGCGGGTCTCAGCCCCCAGGGTGAAGTGCAGGCGCGGACCAACACCGAACGTACGCGTTTCATTTGCATTTTCAGTGTCAAATGGATCGCCAACGAGTCTGCCGCTCAGTTGTGAACGGTTGTTTCGGGTGACCGCGGCGTCCATATCGACGAACAACATGCGCTCCACGGCCTCGATCTCACCGCGTCCATGCAGCGACAGGAACGTATCGTTGCGATCAGATTCGCTAAAATGCGCCACGTTACGCAAACGCGCATTCAGGCTACCGTTGAAGCGGCCGCTCTCACGCAGGATCGAGATGCCAGGGGATACCTCCGCTATAAAATCCCCACCATTACCATCTCTCCCTGAGCCGTCCTTGTAGCTCAATCGCGCATCGATCTGGGGTCGCACCAGCACGGTCTGCGCTTGCGCGGTACCCAGCAGGGCAACGGCTCCCGCAAGCACCAGCGCTCTGGCTGTTGTCACTGAGCGAGTTCCTCGCACCACATCAGATCGCCGCTTCGGGCGGGGAATCGGAGCGTGCATCGGCACCGTAACCATATCCGTAACCGTATCCGTAACCATAGAGGCTGCCCCGACCGCCTTCGCTCGCCTTGTTCAGCAGCAGCAGCTTTACCGGACAAGACTCGATTGTCGCCAATGCCTGTTTCACCGCACCATGCGTGGTTCGGCCCGACTCGACGACCACAACCACCTGGCCCATATGCGTCGCCAGCACGCGTGCCTCGGTCGTCGCCAGCAAGGGCGGCGAATCGAACACAATGATGCGTTCAGCGTAGCGGGTGGCCATTTCCTCCAGCATGCGGTTCATCGCATCCGACGCGATCAGCTCCGTCGCCCGCTGGTGTGCCATCCCGGCCGGAAGAATCGACAGCTTTTCAATATTGGTGCGCAACATGACTTCCGACAGATCGGAAACATCGCCGACCAACACATCCATCAGGCCTTTCTCTGGCGCCAGTCCGAGGCGCTGCAGTATCGACGGACGGGAAAAGTCGGCATCGACCAGCAGCACCGTGTGATCGAGCTCCATCGCGATACTCATCGCGAGGTTGATTGCGGTGAACGACTTCCCCTCACCGGGCAGCGCACTGGTGACCATGATCAGGTTGGCGCTTTCGATCGCCGCTGCCCCTTTGCCCTGGGTGTTGCGAATCAACGGCCGCTTGATCACGCGAAACTCCTCGGCGATGGCGGAACGCGGCTGATTCGGCGTAACCATGCCGAACTGCGTCAGCCGGGCAAGATCCACCCTTACCTCGCGACCGCCAGCCGCCGCCACGCGCGGCCCGTCGAGCGTTTCGGGCGTCGCGGCGGAGCGCGCCGTGACAGCCGGCGCAGCCGTATCCGGAGTCGACACATCGCCATCGGGCTCAAGCCGATCGACGCGCGCACCCCCATCGCGGGGGGCAAGCGCTCCGCTTGCACCGGGGGCACCCTGCGTCGGCGCCGCTTCGGCCCGTTTGAGCTGGTCAAGCCGCTCGACTGCCTTTTCAATGAGACTCATGGATCGAACTCTCCCGATGCGCCTAACCCTGCAACCACTTGAGCAACAAAGTCATCGCGCCCACGGCAGCCGCGAAACTCGCGACGCCGCCCCCAAATGCGAGCAAACCACGCCGCTCGGCCCTTGCCCCGGAAGGATCCGGCAACATCGACACCGCACCGAGCACCGGCAGACCGGTCACCTCGCGCAGGCCTCGTGCATCAACAAAAGCCGGACGAAGCTTGGCCAGCAGGAAGGTCAGCGCACCGCCGGCTAATAACGCCACCAGCCCCGCAAGTGGCATCAGCAACAGCCTGTTGGGCGCCGCGGGCAGGGTCGGAAGGCTCGGCGGATCGATCACACGGAATTCCGTAATCCCGCCCTGGGCACTCATCTCGACCGACATGCTTGCCGACTCACGCCGCTGCACCAATGATTCGTAATTCCGCTTGTGAATCTCGTAATCACGGTTCAACTGGGTCTGTTCAACCTCAATCTTTGGCAGCAACTCAGCCTGCGAACGCAAATGTGCCAGACGCGAATTCAGCTCGGCCACCCGTGCGCGCAAGGAAGCAGCCCGCGCCTCTGCCTCGGAGAGCGCGATCTTCAATTGCTGGAACACCGGATTGGCGTTCGGCACACCGGGCTGGCTGCCGGCCGTCCCGCGCATCGACTCGATATCCTTCTTTTTCTGGGCTTCGAGCTCGGCAATCACCCGCCGCGTCCCGACAACGTCCGGATGCTCGTTCGTGTAGCGCAGCAGCAGGCCGTCGAGGGTCTTTTTCAGGGTGTCGATCCGCCCATCAATTTCGGGCAATGGAACGCTCGCGGGATTCGGCGAATCAGGAGTGAGCATCGGATTTTCGGCGGTCAGCTGATGCTCGATCGAATTACGCGAGTTCTCCGCCTCCTTCAGCTCCAGTTCCGCATCAGTCAGCCGGGTTGTCGCCTCCGCGATCTGCGAGACGTAATCGCGTCCACCATCGCCCAGCAGCGCCATGTTGCGTAGGCGGAAATCCTTGAGACGATTCTCGGCCTCGGCCAGCTTTTGCTCGTAATTGGTAATCTGCTCGTCAATGAACCGCCGCGCCGAGCTCGAATCCTGCTGCTTGCCTACCAGCCCGGACTCCACGAACAGCGACACGAGGGCCTGGACAGTACGCTGCGCCTGTTCCGGATGATCATCGCGATAAGCCAGCGTAAACAGGTTGTCGCGACCCGTGCTGCGAATCTGCAGACCATTTGTCAGTCCCGCGATCAAGGCCTCGCGCTGCTGGGGCGTTCTCGCACGGAGATCGAGATCGGCCATGGTTATCAGCTTCTCGACATTCGGGCGGGTAATCAATGTGCGGCTCAGGATCGCCACCTGCTGGTCGATGTTCGGCTGAACCGCCAGCCCGGACATCAGCGGGCGCAGCACCGACTGGGTATCGACAAAGATGCGCGCCGTCGATTCGTAGCGGTCCGGCATCGCATAAACGATAAACCCACCAATGACCCCGACCAGCCAGGTGAAGGCCAAACCCCACCATCGGAAGCGCCACATTCCCCGCAGATAACCGAAAATCTGGGTCAGAAGTTCTTCCATGAGTCTACCTGTGTGACATCGCGCTCAACGGCTCGGCCTACCGGCACCGAACCGCAACGCAGGTTTGAATCCGGGAATCAGAACCAGCTCTGCGGAATGATCAACACATCTCCCGGACGCATTTCCACGTTCGCAGACACATCGCCGCGCTTGATGAGATCCTTGAGGCGAACGCTGTATTGCTTGTTGCCCTCACCCGTACGCAGGATCGAGGCGGCATTGCCGTCGGCGAACTCGGTCACGCCACCAACCGCAATCATCACGTCGAGCAAGGTCATTTTCTGAACGTAGGGCAGCGTCTGGGGCTTCGCTGCCTCGCCCACCACACGCACCTGCTCGCTGTACGGGCCGATGAAGCTGGTGACGATTACCGTAACCACCGGCTCCCGGATGAACTTCCCGAGCGCCTTCTCGATGTCGCGCGCCAGCGTCGACGCATCCTTGCCCAGCGCCGGCAGATCCTCGACCAAAGGCGTCGTGATCTTGCCATCCGGACGCACCGGAACCGACATCGACAACTCGGGGTTCCGCCACACCACGATATTCACGCTGTCGCCCGGGCCGATCACGTAGTTGTACTCGGCGTCCGCAGCCGCAGGCGGTGCCGGCGGATAAGAAGATGTTGCGCAACCGGACAACACGCCCAGTGCGATCACCATTCCGAACAGGCGGCGAATGCCCGCCCAAGCCCTAGATCTGCTGTCCATCATGGCTGACTGCCTCCCTTTGTCGATCGGCACGAATGATGCCCGCTTATCGTTTTGCCCATGCTAAGCGACTTCATCATAAGCGGTGAAGGGAAAATTACACAACCGCTTACAGTGGGGCAGCGCTGTTCTCGTTAAAGTCATTCGGGAAAATCGCCATGCACGGACCAAGCCTAAGTGCGCCGGCATCCGACAGAATCTCACCTGGAGGTACCTCCGCATAATGAACAGCGTAGCCTGCCACGAAGAGTTCCGAGCGACAGAAATGTCACACAAGGCCGCACACAAGCATACAAAGGCCGGCCGCAATCACCCCGCCATCGATCCGGGGTTTGCCGTTACACGAAACGGATTTCATATCAGGGTCTCGCCCAGCGACGGCCCGGTACGCCGCAATGTAGACCAACTGATCCAGCGCATGTACGCGTCACGCGGTCTGAGCACTTCCCAACCGATTGCGCCCCCCTCACCCCCGCCTACACTCCAGACTACCCTTATCGCCTCCCAGGGTGACCGGGTGTTCGGGACGCTTACGGTAGGGGTGGATACCGGAGCCGGCCTTCTCGCCGACACCCTTTACCGCCCGCAGATCGATGTCGCCCGCGGGCAAGGGGCGCGCGTCTGCGAAGTGACGCGCCTTGCCATGGATCCGGAACTCAACTCCCAGGAAGCTTTGGGTGCAATCTTCCACCTCGGGTTCATCATTGCACGATTCATCCATGGCATGACAGACCTTTTCGCGGAAGTGCATCCGAGGCACGTCCCCTATTACCGACGCATGCTCGGTTATCGCGTGGCGGGGCCAAACCTGATCTGCCCACGCGTCGGAGCCCCGGCCGTGCTGATGCACCTGCCGCTATCCCACGCGGAACAAGAGACGCTGCGGCACGGCGGCAACAAGCACAGCCGGGACCGCAGTCTGTACCAACGATTTTTTTCGCCGGTCGAACAGGGCCAGATTCTGCGACAACTCAATCTGGAAGCAGCCTGACTGACGCGGGGGGCCATTGAAACGCTCCCCACGGCCGGCTGCAGTTGCTTTTTGGTCATCGTATGAGGCTGCAAGACCGGCAGCGCAAACACTTCCTTTTCCATCGCGACCGGGAGCACCCCGGAAAATCGTGACCTGAACCTGATCGAATCGGCACGTCCGTTACGCACTTGGGCGCTCAAACGAAACGGGCGCCGAAGCGCCCGTCAGGTTCAAACCGTCAGTAAACGATCAGAAGTTGTGACGCAGGCCGACACCGAAGGAGGTGTTGTCGAGCCCCGCCGCCGAACCACTGAGGAAGCTGTACGCACCGCCGCCATCATAGGCGCCGCCGAAGTCGGTCGACACTTTCTGCTTGTCGTTGTCCACCTTGGTCCACAGCGCATAGACCTTGGTGCGCTTCGACAGGTTGTAGTTGTATGCCAGAGTCAGCTGCTTGGCACCGGTATCGTTGGTGCTGCTCCAGTCGCGGGCGACACCATAGTTCAGGTGCACTTCGTTGGCGCCGAAAGGCACCATCACCGCCACGCGGTAGTGGTTGCGGGTGTGCGAACCGGTCAGGCCCGTCTGAGCCTCCAGGCCGCCGTTATCCGACTTGTTGCGCTCCCACAGACCACCGACAACGACCGACTTGAAGTCATACAGTGCGGACAGGATGAGCGCGTTGTCCTTGCTGTCGCCGCCGGCGAAGTTGTAGAACTTCTTCGTCTCGCCAAAGCCGAAGCCGACATGCAGCGGACCATTGTCGTACGTGCCGGTGAGGGAGTAATGATAGGGCTTGTCGTTGCGCGTGGCAGTCTCGGTTCCCTGCTCGTTAACCAGCGAGTAATGTGCCTCCACGACGAAGCCGCCGAAGCTCGGGCTCGCGTAGGTGATCGAATTGCGATTGCGGAAGTTTTCCGGATCATAAGCCGGGACCCACAGGAACATGTCCGACGAATTGCCGGTATCGTGGTTGTGCAGGCTGATGTAGTCGTGCGTTGCGTAGTACAGGGGGCTGGTGATGTTGCCCAGCTTGACGGTGCCCAGATTGCCCTTCAGACCCACCCAGGTGTCACGGCCGGCCAGCGTGCCGCCGCCGGCGTCGGAGTTGAAGCCACTCTCCATCTGGAAGATCGCGGCGAGGCCGCTACCCAGATCCTCGTTGCCGCGAAAACCGATACGCGAATTGTTATTGACGAGCTGGGTAACGCGCGAACTGCCCTGCACCTTGGTGCTTTCCAGCGAGGTGTTAAGGCGGCCGTAGATGGTTACGTTGCTCTGCGCCTGCACGGAACCGGCGACACCGATGGCGGCCAGCGCGACTGCCAGCGTCTTGACGTTCAACATTGAGTGACTCCCCACTTGTAATGGATTGATTATCTGGCGCCCTGCAGCCTTGTCCGACGCAGGGATCTGCAAAGATCCCGCGCACACTGCAGTAGCGCGCGACGATTATAGGTGCGCCGCCAGTACGCCAGGCAAGGACTAAAACGTCCTTGTCACCGAACTGTCGCACGCGCGCAACATCTATCAGGGGAAGCCCTTGGCCGTAGCTCCGGACCACCTCGACGGCAGTCAAAAAAAACGCCGGGCGGATCAGCCTCGACCCCACCGGGTGAACGAAAAAACGGGCGCCGAAGCGCCCGTTTTGATCAATCCCGGAAAACCGGAATTAGAACGAGTGACGCAGGCCGACGCCGAAGCCGTTCGGATCCTGACCGTCGCCAACCAGACCGTTCGAGCCCAGACCGCTCAGATAGAAGTCGGCAGCCGAATTACTCTCGTTGTTGATGCGGGTGTAGTACGCCTTGACCATCGTGCGCTTGCTCAGAGCATAGGTGTAACCCAGCGTCCATTGAGCGAACTCGGTGTTGTCGCAACCGTCGTTGTCGCACGCATCGCCCTTCAGCTCTTGCGAACGAGCGTACTGCAGGTACACAGCCTGGTTGCCGCCGAATTTCTGCTCAACACCGACCATCCACGCATTGCGCTTGACGTCGGTATCAAGACCCAGAGCAGACGACTCGAACTCATACTTGGCGCGGTCATACAGGGCCGAAATCGACGTGTTGCTCGGGAAGGTGTACTTCGCGGCGATACGCGCGTTCTTCAGCTCATCGCTGACGCCGGTCGCAATACCCGACAGACCGGAAGCCAGCGGATCCTTCATCAGCGCGTAGCCAGCCGAGACGTACAGCGGGCCGTTCTCGTAGGCAGCAGCCAGCTGGTAGGCGTTCGAGTTGACGCTTTCGCCAGCGTTCTGATCAGCCGACCGGCGATTCTCACCAGCCGAGTAGGCCAGCTGAGCGATGAAACCGCTGAAGCCCGGGGTCGTGTACATGACCGAGTTGTTGATGCGCTCGTCGAGGCCGGTCTTGATGCCACCGATCGTGCCGTAGGTGGCAGCGGTGAAGCCGATGCCGGTCGCGCCCGGGTTGAAGTCAACCTTGGCGCCCGCGGTGCGCATGATCGTGGTCAGCTTGCCGAGTTGCAGCGTACCGAAACCGCCTTTCAGACCGACGAAGGTGTCACGCGTAGCCAGCCCGCTGGTGTTGCTCGAACCGTCAGCCTGGAAGGCGCTTTCCATCTGGAAGATGGCGCTCAGGCCATTGCCCAGATCTTCGGTGCCACGGAAGCCGATCAGCGAGCTGTTCGAGGTCACGCGGGTGCGACGCTTGATTTCGGCTGCGTCACCACCGCTCGCCTTGACCGACTCCACGGTCGCATCAACGACACCGTACACGGTGACGTTGGTCTGGGCGAAAACCGGAGCCGAAACCAGACCAGCAACGGCCAGGGCGATCAGTTTCTTTTGCATATGTTTCTCCTCTAATTTGAAGCTGAAGCCGTGGTCACAACCCCGGCCCGACTTACCTCTCAAGCGAGAAGTTGTGACGATTGTGCAAAACCTGTCCGCTGCGGCGCAAGGACGGCGCGACAGGAACAGCGCAAATGGATAAAAGATGTTGCATGGGCGCAACAAGCATGAAAAGCGGCCGCTGCCTGAACGCCGTGGGCATTCCCGAGAATTCCGCCAAACCCCTTGTCCCGCGCGGGTCGCCGTGTACTCGGCCGGCGTTACGGGCTCACAGCCAAGGCGGAGCCTAGGGCGGCGACATACTCGCAGCTTCTACCGGGGAACTCTCGCACACCATTAGCACTCTCAAGCCGCGAGTGCTAAAATCACGCGCATGGAGGGGCCCCGAACATGAATCAAGCCTTGTCGTTTCCGGTACCGTCGGCTGTCGGCAGTATCGATCAGTATATTCAGTCGGTGAATCGCATTCCGCTGCTCACGGAAGTTGAGGAGGTGGAATTGGCGACGCGGCTGCGCGACGATGGCGATGTGGAAGCAGCACGCAGGCTGGTGATGTCGCATCTGCGGCTGGTGGTGGCGATTGCCCGGGGATACCTGGGGTATGGCCTGCCGCATGCGGATCTGATCCAGGAAGGCAATATCGGCCTGATGAAGGCAGTGAAGCGCTTTGACCCGACGCGAGGCGTGCGGCTGGTGTCGTTTGCGATCCACTGGATCAAGGCCGAGATTCACGAGTACGTGCTGAAGAACTGGCGGCTGGTGAAGGTTGCGACAACGAAGGCGCAACGCAAGCTGTTCTTCAATCTGCGCAGTCTGAAGCAGGACACCGGCACGTTGAGCCACGACGAGGTGCAGTCGGTGGCGCTGCAGCTGGGCGTAAAACCGGAAGAAGTGGTCGAGATGGAAACGCGTCTGACCGGGCGCGACATTCCGCTGGAAGGCGACAACGATGACGAGGACGAGCGTTTTGCGCCAATCGCCTACTTGCCCGACCCGCACGCGGAACCGTCGGAAGTGCTGGAGCGCACGCAGCTTGCACACCTGCAGGATGTGGGTCTGCACAACGCGCTCGCGAGTCTTGACGAGCGCAGCCGCTGTATCGTGCAGCGGCGCTGGCTGACCGAGGGTGACAGTGCGACGCTGCACGAGCTGGCCGCCGAGTATGGGGTGTCGGCAGAGCGCATCCGCCAGATCGAGGCGAAGGCCATGCAGAAGATGCGGGGGCTGCTGGCGGCTTGAAAGCGCTTCCGACCTGCTCACCCGAACGGCAGCGCTGAGCTGCCGTTTTTATTTTCCGGCCAGCAGGGCGCGAATGTCCGCGACGATATTTTCCGCGGATTCGGCGTGCTTGACGTACAGGCGCACGCGCCCCGCGGGATCGAACACGTAGGTGCCGGTGGAGTGGTCGACGGTGTAGTTGGGACCGGACGTGTCGCCGCTTTTCTGGAAGAAGACGCGGAAGTCCTTGGCGACGGCGGAGGTCTGGGCCGCGTCGCCGTGAAGGCCGAGGAAGCGCGAATCGAAAGCCGGAACGTACTGCGCAAGCAATGATTGCGTATCGCGCTCGGGATCGACGGTGACGAACAGCACTTGCACGCGCTCGGCGTCGGGACCGAGCTGGCGCAGGACATCGGCCATGGTCGCGAGATTCGACGGACACACGTCCGGGCACTGGGTGTAGCCGAAAAACAGGGTGACGACCTTGCCACGGAAGTCGGCCAGGGTGCGCGGCGTGCCGTGGTGATCGGTGAGCGTCAGGCTCTTGCCGTACTCGGCGCCGGTAATGTCGGTGCCGCGGAAGGTGGTGGCAGCGGGGTCGGTGCAGGCGGCGAGTGTGAGCGTGGCGGCGAGGATCAGGGTGCGGAGCATCTTTGCGGGGAGACTGCGGAGGTGAAACGGCGTAGGTCGGAGCGAAATGGAGTGGATCGGTCGGCCGGGAAATCAGAAACGGAGGTAATGATCCACCAGCAGCGCCGCGAAGAGCAAGAAGAGGTACAGGATGGAGAAGCGGAAGGTGCGCCGCGCGTAGGCGTCGCTGTAGTCGGTGTAGAGGCGCCAGGCATGGCGCAGGAAGGCGGCGCCGAGGGCGACGGCGGCGGCGAGATAGAGGGCTCCGCTCATGCGCGTAGCGAAGGGCAACAGCGTGACGCCGAACAGGATGCATGTATATAGCAGCACCGACAGGCGGGTGAATTCGGGGCCGTGGGTGACCGGCAGCATCGGCAGACCGGCGCGGGCATAGTCGGCGCTGCGGTAAAGCGCGAGCGACCAGAAGTGCGGGGGGGTCCACGCGAAGATGATGAGGAAAAGCAGCAGCGCGTCGGCGCTGACTTCCCCGGTGACCGCGGCCCAGCCGAGGACCGGCGGCATCGCACCGGAGGCTCCGCCGATGACGATGTTTTGCGGCGTGCGCGGCTTGAGGAAGATGGTGTAGACGACGGCATAGCCGACAAAGGTGGCGAGCGTGAGCCACATCGTGAGCGGGTTGACGAGCTGGTGCAGCAGCGTGAGGCCGAGCCCGCCGAGTGCACCGGCGAAGGCGAGGGTTTCAGCGGGGCCGAGTTCGCCGCGTGGCAGCGGACGGCCGCTGGTGCGCGTCATGCGGGCGTCGATGCGGGCTTCGATGAGGCAGTTCATCGCCGCGGCGGCGCCGGCGACGCAGGCGATGCCGAGTGTTGCGGCGAGCACCGTGGCGGGCGAAGGAAGGCCGTCGGGGACCGCGAGGAACATGCCGATGATGGCGCAGAACACGATGAGGGTGTTGACGCGCGGTTTGGTGAGCACGTAGAAGGCGTGCAGGCGCCGGCTGGCGCCGTGGCGGTCAGGCGTAAGAGTTTTCGCGGCCGGCATGCCCTGCCCTCCTCTGCGTCGTCTTGACGGAAACCTGATTCCCGCGCAGGCGATAGTTGATCCAGACCATCACTCCCACCAGTACGGCGGCACCGGCGTTGTGCGCGACGGCGAGCGGCAGCGGGAGACTGAAGGCGACGTTGGCCACACCTAGTGCGATTTGCAGCGCCAGAGCGGCGGCGAGCGCGAGGCCGCTGCGCCGGGTATGGTGGCGGCGCAGGAGGGCACCGGCGAGCGCGAGCAGCACCGCGCCTGCCAGCAGCGCGCCAAGGCGGTGCGACCAGTGGATTGCGGTGAGCGCGGCGAGCGGCAGATTTTCGCCATCGGCAGTCATGCCGAGCTCGCGGACGACGTGGAAGGCGTTGGCGTAGTCGGCGGCGGGCCACAGGCTGCCGTGGCAGGCGGGAAAATCGGTGCAGGCAAGTGCGGCGTAGTTGGTACTGGTCCAGCCACCGAGTGCAATCTGGGCGGCGAGCAGGATGAGGGCGGTACGCGCGACACTGATGAGTCCGCGCGAGGCGTCGAGTCGCGCGATGCCGTGCGCACGCAGCGCGAGCCATGCGAGGAGTGCAAGCGTGGTGAGGCCGCCGAGGAGGTGGGCCGTGACGATGGCCGGTTTGAGCAGCAGGGTGACGGTCCATTTGCCGAGCAGACCCTGGAAGATGACGAGTCCGACGAGCGCCGTTGCGACCCGCGGGGCGGCGCCGGGGTCGGCGCGTCGGCGCCAGGCCAGGACGGCGACGGCGATGATGATGAAACCAAGACCCGCGGCGAGGTAGCGGTGGATCATCTCTTTCCACGCTTTCGGCAGGCTCACGGGGCCTTGCGGGTCAGCGGCGTGGGTCTGGAGGATTTCGTCGGCGGCGTGAAGGGGGCTGAGCTGGCCGTAGCAGCCGGGCCAGTCGGGGCAGCCGAGGCCGGCATCGGACAGTCGCACGTAGGCGCCGAAGACCACGACGAGGGTGGTGAGCGCGAGGGCGAGCAGGATGAGGCGGCGGTAGGCGGTCATCGGGTGGCTCGTTCGCATGCTGCAACGACGGAATTCGCGGGAGACTGCCCGCCCGATACGGGGGAAGTCCCGCGCCTCGTTGGACGCGTGGCGGACGCCTCGGCGCGGGACTTCCCCCGTATCGGCCTGCCGTGTGCCGGACGCGCCATGTGGGTGATCGCCAAAGCTGTCATTTCCCTTATCCGCGCCCCAGCGCCGAGTATTTCAACAGGCGCTGCAGGTCCTTGATGACGCGGCGCGGGTCGGCTTTTTCGGGGAAGCGCATCATGACGTTGCCAAGCGGGTCGACCAGATAGACATGGCGGCCGGCGGCGGCATCGGGCAGTTGTTGGAGCCACACGGCGCTTGCGCGGGCAAGGCGCAGGCCGTTGTGGTGCGCGAGCAGGTCGGACGCAGGATCTACCGGATCGGCGACGAGCCACAGTCGGGCGACGCGTTCCATGTCCTGGCCCTGAGCGAGTCGCGACTGGCGCATGAGGTAGAGCGCCTGCTCGCAGACGAGGTCGCACGCGCCGGGGCCGGCGAACAGCAGGGTCCAGTGGCCGTAGAACTCGCGGCGATGAAACTCGGGCTGGCCCGCGACACCCGTCAAGGGCTGCGCCGGTAAGGCCGCGGGGGGGATGAGTTCGCCGTAGTTCACGCGGCCATCGGGTTGCCACAGGTAGTACGTGAGGTAGGAGGCGACCACGGGCAGCGCGCATATCAGCGCGAGGATGACGAGCGTGCGGCGGCCGCTGGGGGTGCGCCGAACGGCGTCGGGGTCGCTGGCGGAGCCCTTGCGGGTGACTGCTTCAGTGATGAGTGCGCTTGTCACGTTGAATGCTCCGGAAGGCGTTCCATACGTACCAGAGGGTCAGTGCCGTGGCGAGCAGGGCCAGGGCGTACCACTGTACGGCGTAGCCGCGATGGCGCTCGATGCCGGCGTCGGGCTGGGGCCAATCGCGGATCAGGCCGTCGACGGCGGCACTGGTCTGTTGCAGGTAGAAGTCCGCGACCGCAGCCTGCGACGCGGCGCGGTAGCGCTGCAAGTCGAGGTTCTGCCAGACGATGCCGGCGGGGGCGGCCGCTTCGGCGCCGAGCGTGAAGGGCTTGTCGGCGGGATGACGGACGCGGCCGGTGACGGTGACCGGGCCGTCCGGGGTGGTGATTTCCGGCAGGCGGGCGCGGTCGGGGCTGGCGGGAACCCAGCCGCGATTGACCAGCACGCGGACGCCCGGCTCGGTGAGTTGCAGCGGCGTGATGACGTGGTAGCCGGCACGCCCGCCATGGACCCGGTTGTCGAGCAGGATGCTGCCAGCGACGTGCCATTGGCCGCGCAATTCGACGGTCTGCCATTCGGCTGGAGATTCGGCCGGAGAGCCGGTGCCGAGGGCCTGCGGCTGGCTGCGCGCGGGGGCGAGGTATTCGGCTTGCAACGCGGTCTTTTCCGCGGCACGGCGCGTCTGCCAGTGGCCGAGCTGCAGCGCCAGCAACGCGAGCGTCACGCCCGCGATGAGGGGAACGGCGCGCAGACGCCGTCTCCGGGGTGGGTTCATCGCAGTGGCGGTGAGCGCACTCACAGCAGATACACCACGACGAAGAGCATCAGCCAGACGACGTCGACGAAGTGCCAGTACCATGCGGCGGCTTCGAAGCCGAAGTGGCTGTCCGGGCGGAAGTGGCCGGCGAGCGCGCGGAACAGCATGACCGTGAGCATTATGGCGCCGACGGTGACGTGCAGGCCGTGGAAGCCGGTGAGCAGGTAGAAGGTGGAGCCGTAGATGCCGGTATCGAGGCGCAGGTTGAGTTCGGCATAGGCGTGGCGGTATTCGTAGATCTGCAGGCTGAGGAAGAGGAGCCCGAGCAGGATGGTGATCAGCAGACCGAGCTTGAGCTGGCCGCGCTTTTCCTTGACCAGGCTGTGGTGCGCCCAGGTGAGCGTCGCGCCGGAAGTCAGCAGAATCAACGTATTGATCGCGGGAATGCCCCAGGCTTCCATCGGCGTGAAGGGATCGGGCTTGTCCGGCCCGGCGGTGGGCCAGCCACCGGCGAAGCCCTGCCACAGCAGTTCCGCCGTGTCGCCGGTGGCGAGCCACGGCACGCTAAGGACGCGGGCGTAGAACAGGGCGCCGAAGAAGGCGGCGAAGAACATCACCTCGGAGAAGATGAACCAGCCCATCGACCAGCGGAAGGAGCGGTCGACTTTCTTGCCGTACTTGCCGCCCTCGGATTCGCGCACGACCTGCCCGAACCAGCCGAACAGCATGTAGACGAGCACCGCGATGCCGAGGAAAAACAGCCACGGTCCGGCGGCAACACCGTTGAGCCACATCGCGGCACCGCCGCCGAACAGCAGCAGCGCGAGCGAGCCGAAGATCGGATAGGTGGAAGGTTCGGGTACGAAATACTTGTCGAAGGTGTGCGTCATGTTCGGCCTCCCCCTCTTTGTTTATGAGCTGACCACGAAGCGCACGACAGCGACGATGGTCAGCACGAATATCAGTCCGCCCAGCAGGCCGGCTACGACGACGGCACGCGGGTCGAGCGAGCGGGCGTCGCGGTCATAATCATGGCGCCGCCGTATGCCGATGAAGGACCACAGGACCGCGCGCAGGGTTGCGGCGAAACCGGCACGGGGCGGCGCTGCTCCTTGGTCGTGTGCAGGCAGTTGGGTTTCGTCATTGGGCCGGGGCGAACTCATGATGCTGCCCCGGCGCGTCGGCCGGCGGCGTCGTCCGCGATGCGACGGCCGGCGACTTCGAAGAAGGTGTAGGACAGCGTGATCGTCGTGACGTCGGCGGGCAGGGCGGGATCCACGACGAAGGCCACCGGCATGGTGCGCTTTTCACCGGCGGCAAGAGTCTGCTTGGAAAAACAGAAGCATTCCAGCTTGCGGAAGAATTGCCCCGCGAGTTGCGGACCGTAGCTCGGCACGGCCTGGCCGGTGACCGGTTCGTTACGGGTATTCGATACTTCGTAGACGACAGTGACGAGTTCACCGGGATGAACCTTGACGTGGGTCTGCAGCGGGCGGAAGCGCCACGGCAGGTCGTGGGTGTTGGCGTCGAACTGGACGGTGATGGTGCGCGTGATGTCCACCTGGGTGTTGGCGACGGTGTCGGGCTTGAGCAGGTTGTTGATGCCGGTGACTTCGCAGATCTTTTCGTAAAACGGCACGAGCAGGAAACCGAAGCCGAACATGACCACGGCCGCTATCCCCAGGCGCACCAGCAGGCGGCGGTTTTCGGCGGCGACCGGGGTTGGGTGGCTCACAGCGCGACCCCCTTGAACTTGACGACGGCCGCGACGAAGAACAACAGCGCGACGACCGCCAGCACCAAGCCGGTGCGACGGTTCGCGGCACGGCGGGAGGGGGCGTCGCCGTGGGTCATGGCCTGTTCAATGGCGGGATTGGCGTCCGGGGCTGCGATCCGCGCCGGACGGGGTGTCTGCTCCGCTGGCTGCGGAACGCGCCCTGCGGGCTCAGACAGTCCTCGCCTGCTGCGCAGACACCCCGTCCGGCGCTCGCATTGGCATGGTCTTCAAGCCTGTTCATTTGAACACCGGCGCTTCTTCGAAGGTATGGTGCGGAGCGGGCGACGGCACGGTCCACTCCAGCCCCTCCGCCCCCTCCCAGGATCTTGCCGCGGCCTTTTCGCCGCCACGCACGCACTTCACGACGGCCACCAGGAAGATCAGCTGCGACAAGCCGAAGCCGAAAGCACCGATCGAGGCCATCATGTTGAAGTCGGCGAACTGCAGCGCGTAGTCGGGAATGCGGCGCGGCATGCCGGCCAGCCCGAGGAAGTGCATCGGGAAGAAGGTGATGTTGAAGAACACGATCGAACACCAGAAGTGCAGCTTGCCGATGCGTTCGTCGGGCATGTGGCCGGTCCACTTGGGCAGCCAGTAATAGGCGCCGGCGAAGAGCGCGAAGAGGCTGCCGGCGACGAGCACGTAGTGGAAATGGGCAACGACGTAGTAGGTGTCCTGCACCTGGATGTCGATCGGCGCGATGGCGCAGATGAGGCCGGTGAAGCCGCCCATCGTGAACACGAAGATGAAGCCCACGGCCCACAACATCGGCGTTTCGAAGGTCAGCGAGCCGCGCCACATGGTCGCGATCCAGTTGAACACCTTCACGCCGGTCGGCACGGCAATGAGCATCGTCGCGTACATGAAGAAGAGTTGCCCGACCGCCGGCATGCCGGTGGTGAACATGTGGTGCGCCCACACGCTGAAGGACAGGATCGCGATCGACGAGGTGGCATAGACCATCGACGCGTAGCCGAACAGCGGCTTCCTCGCGAAGGTGGGAATGATCTGGCTGACGATGCCGAAGGCCGGGAGGATCATGATGTAGACCTCCGGGTGGCCGAAAAACCAGAAGATGTGCTGGTACATCACCGGGTCGCCGCCGCCCGCGGCGCTGAAGAAGCTGGTACCGAAGTGGCGGTCGGTCAGCACCATGGTGACCGCGCCGGCGAGCACCGGCATCACGGCGATCAGCAGGTAGGCGGTGATGAGCCACGTCCAGCAGAACAGCGGCATCTTCATCATCGTCATGCCGGGCGCACGCATGTTGAGGATGGTGACGACGATGTTGATCGCACCCATGATGGAACTGACGCCCATGATGTGAATGGCGAAGATCGCCATGTCCATGCCCATGCCCATCTGCACGGACAGCGGCGCGTAGAGCGTCCAGCCCGCGGCAGTGGCGCCGCCGGGAACGAAGAAGGAGCCGATCAGCAGCACCGCGGCAACGGGCAGCAGCCAGAAGCTCCAGTTGTTCATGCGCGCGAAGGCCATGTCGCTGGCGCCGATCATCAGCGGGATCTGCCAGTTCGCGAAGCCGACGAAGGCCGGCATGATCGCGCCGAACACCATCACGAGGCCGTGCATGGTCGTGAGCTGGTTGAAGAATTCCGGCTGCACGACCTGCAGGCCGGGCTGGAACAGCTCGGCCCGGATCGTCAGCGCCATCACGCCCCCGGAGAGGAACATGATGAAGCTGAAAATCAGGTACATCGTGCCGATGTCCTTGTGGTTGGTCGTCGTGATCCAGCGCATCAGGCCGGTGGGGCCGTGATGGGCGTCGTGCAGGTGATCGGGCATTACCGCCGCCATGCTGCCTCCTTGCCGAGTGAATCGCTAAACCGCTTCAGTTCCCCTTGGCCGCCGCGATTTGCGACGGCTGGATGGCTTCGCCGGTCTTGTTGCTCCAGGTGTTGCGGGTGTAGGTGATGACGGCCGCGATGTCTGCGTCGGACAACAGCGCACCGAAGGCGGCCATCGGCGTCCCGGGGCGGCCCTTAAGCACGACGTCGATCTGCGCCTTCGGGTCGCCGCGGACGATGGCGGCGCCGTCGAGCGGCGGGAAGGCGGGCGGCAGGCCCTTGCCGTCGGCCTGGTGGCAGGCGACGCAGTTCGCGGCGAAAACCTTCTCGCCGCGCTCGACCAGTTCCGCCAGCGCCCATTCGCGCGTGCTGTCGCCCGCCGCCGCGGCCATCGCCGCCTGCTGCTCCGCAACCCACTGGCTGTAGGCTTGCGGCGACACCACGTGGACTTCGATCGGCATGTAGCCGTGATCGCGTCCGCACAGTTCGGCGCAGTTGCCGCGGTAGATGCCTTCCTTGTCGGCGCGGAACCAGGCGTCGCGGATGAAGCCGGGAATCGCGTCCTGCTTGACGCCGAAGGCTGGCACCCACCAGGAGTGGATGACGTCGCTGGCGGTGGTGAGCACGCGAATCTTCTTGCCCACCGGCACTACCACCGGCTTATCGACTTCGATCAGATAGTGCTCGCCCTTGGCAGCCTGCCCGTCCATCTGCGTGCGCGGCGTGGACAGGTTCGACACCAGGCGGATGCCCTGCCCTTCGCCCTGCAAGTAGTCATAGCCCCATTTCCACTGATAGCCGGTGGCCTTGATGGTGATGTCGGGATCTCTGGTGTCCTTCATCTCGAGCACCGTCTTGGTGGCCGGCCAGGCCATGCCGAGCAGGATGAACACCGGGATGACCGTCCAGGCAATCTCGACCGAGGTGTTTTCGTGAAAGTTGGCGGCTACCGCGCCCTGCGATTTGCGGTGCTTGAACACCGCCCAGAACATCACGCCGAACACCGCGATGAAGATCACCAGACAGATCAGCAACATCAGCGTGTGCATGTCGTAGATCTGAGCGGCCACACCGGTGACCGGGGACTGCAGGTTGTAGCGGCTTTGGGCCAGAACGGCCGGGGAAGCGAACACCAAGGATGCGGCGACTGCATGACGACCGGCAAGACTCATGTCCCAACCCCCATCCAATGCGGCGGCTCCCGTGAGCCCTATTTAAGCGATTTCGAATTGATCATGCCATAGTGAAATCCGCATCCGCAAGACAGCTTTTTGCGTTTTATCAATATATTGCAGCGCAATATGTGCTAACTGCGGGCAAATTCACGGCATCGGGGTGAAGGTTGGGGTTTTCCCCGAGAGGCGCGTGCTGCGCCGCATTCGGCCCGCTGAACGATTCGCAGACGTCATTCCGTGGCGGAGAGGCGACGCCGCAGCGCGCGCATGACGACGCCGAGCCCGGGCAATTTTGCGTACAGCTCCTCGGCGGCATCCCAGTAATCGCGGTGCACGATGACCCGCGCGGAATTGTCGAACTGGATATGGCTCACGCCGCGGATCTCGATCCGTCGATCGCGGCGGCGAAAACGGAACACCCACCCGAGCATCGCCTGCCGGCCATCGGCGATGCGGGCAGTGACCTCGAAGCACGGATCGTCGAGGTGAGCGAACATGTGGCGGAAGATGCATTCGATCGCCGCGATGCCTTGCACCTCGTTGAACGGGTCCTTGAAGCAGGCGTCGGTGGCGTAGAAGTCGCCGAGGCGGGCGAGCGACTGCGGCGTGAGCGTTTCGTAGAAGTGCGCGAGGGCGGTGACGGCGTCGTGCATCAAAGCCCCGTAGCGCGGCGGATCGCCGGGAAATACAGGTGATAGGGCAGCAGCCGCAGGAATTTCATGAGGCAGGTGAAACGCCGCGGAAAATGGATTTCGAAGGCGCCGCGCGCCAGCCCCGCGACGATCGCGTCGGCGGCCTCGTCGGGCTGAATCAGCGCCGGCATGCGGAAATCGTTCTGCGCGGTCAGCGGGGTGGCGACGAAGCCGGGACTGACGAGGAACACCGAGATGCCGCGCGGCGCGAGATCGAGGTATAGCGATTCGGCAAGATTGATCAGCGCGGCCTTCGACGGGCCGTAGGCGGCAGCCCGCGGCAGGCCGCCATAGCCGGCGACGCTGCCAACGATGACGAGCGCGCCGCTGCCCTGCTCCAGCAGCTGCGGCACCACTGCGGCGACCCCGTCCATCACGCCGAGAAGATTGGTGTCGAGGGTGTGGCGCAGCAAGTCGGGCGTCAGCTCCCACGCGCGCATGGGGGCGTAGGTGCCGGCATTGAGCACCACCACGTCGACGCCGCCCCACAGCGCGAGGATCTCGTCGCGCACGCGCGGATAGTCCTGCGGCTGTGTGACATCCATCGGCACTACGTGCGCGCCGGGACACTGGGCGGCAAGCGCATCGAGCTTCTCGCGCCCGCGCGCCGACAGCGCGAGCCGCGCGCCCTGCTCCGCCAGGCGCCGTGCAAGCGCCGCGCCGATGCCGGTGGACGCCCCCACCAGCCAGACGCGACGACACTGCCAGTCGCGGACCGGCGTGTTGAGTGGTCTGCCGAAGGCCATCACGCGCCCCGCTTCGTGAAGGACAGGGTGACCTCCCCGAGCCGGAAGCCGAACTTGCGCATCACCGAGCGATTGAGCATCACCTTGTCGTCGATCAGAAACATCCAGTCGTCGAAGTCGACGTGATACACCTTGCCATCGACCGGCAACATCAGCACATAACGCCAGCGCAGTGCATTGCCGGAGGCCTCGCCGCGCGCCTCGCCGACCACGTCGTCGGCGCGCCCGCTGTAGCGTTGGGCGTCATGTCGCGTCAGGGTCCATACGCGACGCTGGGTGCTGCCGTCGGAATAGGTGAAACGCTCGTCGAGCGTGCCGACATCGCCCTGCCAGCGTGCGTCGATCACGACATGGAAGCGCTTCACGACCTCGCCGGAACGGTCCTGGAACATGCCGTGTGCGTCGAGCGTGCCGTTGAAGTAGCTGCGCAGGTCGAGTTGCGGTTTCTCTGCGGCATATTTCCGCACTTCGACGCCGGCGCAGCCCCCCAATCCCACGAATCCCACGAATCCCACGAATCCGGCCAGCAGCATTGCGAATTTGCTCATTTCAGACTTCCTTCAAAATCGAGTTCATACCGGCAGCGCCACAGCAAGGCCGCGGCGAAGAGTTTCAGCGCCACCGGCAAGAGCGCATACACGGCCGACAGCGCCACGAGGCCGTTCTTACCCGCCGCGCCGGGCACGTAGCCGAATGCGTCGAGCAGCGGCAGCGCCAGGCCGGCGGCGAGGGCCAGATTGGCCTTGGCGACGAAGTTCCACCAGCCGAACCATGCGCCGGCACGCGGCTCGCCGACTGCAGCATCGCGCGCCAGAAGATCGGCGAGCATCGCCGTCGGCAGCGCCAGATCCGCCCCCAGCGCGGCCCCCGACAGCACACAGATCACCGCGAACGCCGCCACATCGGAGGCGCCCAGCGTCCACGCCCAGACGAACACGCCCGTGGCGAGCAACATGCTGAAGAGCCACGCGCGCAGCTTGCCGAGCGCACGCGCGAGTCGCACCCACAGCGGCATGCTCGCCGCTCCGGCAGCGAAATACAGCACAAGGAACAGGCCGGAATAGGCACCCGCAAGCAGCACATCGGAAATGAAGAACAGCACGGTCGACGCGGGAATCGCTGCGGCGATCCCGTTGGCCGCGAACGCCCGCAGCAGCAGCACGAAGGGCCGGTGCGCCAGCGCCCCGCGCAGCGACGTCAGCATCGACGCGCCGCTGTCGCGCGGCGGCAAGCCGGCGGGCGCGCCGATCAGCGTCCAGCCGGCACCGAAAACGAGTACCAGCGGAAATGACCATGCGAGCAGCGCGAGGCCCACGCGTTCATCACCGCCAAGCAGCGACGGCAGGGCCGCCGCCATCACCACGCCACCCAGCGCGAAAGCTTCGCGGCTGGCGACGACGCGAGTGCGCGCATCCGGGGTGTCCGCCAGCTCGGCGCCCCAGGCGCTGTAATTGATGCTCGCCACCGAATAGCCGAGCGTGACGACGAATACCAGCGTGGCGAGCCAGCCGGCGCCGGCGCCGTTCGGCGGCGCCAGCAAGCCGAGCAAGCCGAAAGCCAGCAGCGGCAGCGATGCGACGATCCAGGCCCGCCGCGCGGCGAAGCGATCGCTCGCCCAGCCGATCAGCGGATCGATCAGCGCATCGAGCACGCGCGCGCCGAGCAGCACCGCCCCGACCAGCGCCAGTGGCAGGCCGAGTCCGTCGGCGTACAGTCTGGGCACATGCACGTAGATCGGCAGCGCGGCAAAGGCCAACGGCATGCCGAAGGCGCCATAGGCGAGCACCGTGGCACGCTCAACCTTCACGACCGTCTCCGAGCAGGCGAGTGCGCAGCGCCGGTTCGCGCGTGCGGGCGTCGAGCCAGATGGCGAAGAATGCGGCCGCAAATGCCACGTCGCGCACTTCCGTCGTCAGCCGGCCACGGTGGTAGAACGCGGCACCGGCGCCCGGCCGATGCACGCCGACAATCACGTCCCCCGCGCTCACTGCCGGAAACGCACGCTCCAGATCGACCTGCCAGCGTGCGAGTTGTGCAGCGTCGGCCACGCCGAGCCGGCGCATTTCGTCGATACTGGTCTCCACCAGTCGCGCCGACGGGATATCCCGCGCATAGCGGATTTCCAGCGCGAACGGGCGGTCGTCGCGCCAGCGGCCGTCGCCGCGCACCCATAGCGCCGCCTCATAGATGCGCAGGCCGAACCAGCGCATCTCGCCGCGGCCGAGTTGGCGCCAGTCCGCGGCTTCGCTCGCCAGCACGTCGGGCATGCCCGAGGCGAGAGCGGTCGGCAACGGGAGCATCACGGCCGTCAACAGCACCAGCGCACATCGCCAGAGGCGTGTCCCTAAATACCCCCGACAGCCGTTCATGGCTTCACCGATGCGCGAATTCGAAGTGATGCACATCGACATCCCCGGCCAGGAATCCCGCCTCGCAATAGGCGAGGTAGAAGCGCCACATGCGGATGAAACGGTCGGAGAATCCCTGTGCCCGCACGTCCGCCAGACGCTCGGTGAAATTCCGTTGCCAGTGCGCCAGCGTGCGCCCGTAGTCGGCGCCGAAGGCGAAGTCGCCGGTCTGCTGCAGGCCGGCCGCTTCGGCATGCGTACACAGCGCGGACGGCGACGGCAGCATGCCGCCGGGGAAGATGTAGCGCTGGATAAAGTCGGTGCCGCGGCGGTAGCGGCCGAACAGCGCATCGGCGATGGTGATCGCCTGGATCACGCAACGCCCGCCCGGTTTCAGCCGCGCTGCGAGCTGGCGGAAATACACCGGCCAGAAGCGCTCGCCCACCGCCTCGATCATCTCGATCGACACGATGTGGTCGTACTGGCCGCGCACGTCGCGGTAATCACACAGTTCGAAGCTGGCACGCCCGTCGAAACCGCCGCGCTGGGCCCGCGCGCGGGCAAACTCCAGTTGCGCTGGCGACAGCGTCAGCCCCAGCACCGTGCAGCCGAACTCCTGCACCGCGACCTCGGCAAAGCCGCCCCAGCCGCAGCCGACCTCGAGGATCGTCTGTCCCGGACGCGCGTCGAGCCGTTCGAGGATGCGCCGGTACTTGCGCCGCTGCGCGGCCTCCAGCGAATCGTCGGCGGACGCAAACAGCGCGGCCGAATAACTCATCGTCGGATCCAGCCACAGCGCGTAGAAGTCATTGCCGAGGTCGTAATGCGCCTCGATGTTGCGCCGCGAACCGCGCCGCGTATTGGCGCGCAACGCGTTCCACAACCGGTAACCCGCGAGTTGCAGGAAACGGCCATACACCGCCGCCCCGAGGCGTTCGCGGTTGTGCGCGAGCAGACCCAGCAGCGCGCTCAGGTCGTCGGTCTCCCACAAGCCGTCCATATACGCCTCGCCGAGCCCGATGTCGCCACGCCCCAGCACCGCATCGAAGGTCGCGAGATCGCGCACGCGCCAGTGCGCGACCAGCCGACCATGCCCCACCCGCAGCGTGTCGCCCGCCGGCAGTTCGACAGCCAGGGCGCCGCCCTGCAACTCACCCAGCAGCCCCATCACCAGCCGGGCGCCGCGGGGCATGCGCGACAGGGCGCGCGGGGCAAGCGGCTCGATGGCCTGTTCGATCATGTTCATCGTGTCGTTTCCTCAAGGGGCGGCAGGGGTTTGCGGAAGAAGCCCACTTTTTTCGTCCATAGCCGCAGGGCCTGCCAGTGAATGCGGGTGACGACGCCCAGCGTCATGAAGGGATAGCGCAGCAGCCAGCGCGCCATCGCCGGTCCGTCGAGCGTCCGCGCCACGCCACCGACCGATGTGCTCAACTGGCGCACGTCGCCATCCCAGTAGTCGATGATCGCCACATGCGTCGACGCCTGCCCGGCGAAGCGGAAACGGTATTCACCGCGTACCGGAAAGAATGGCGACACGTGAAACACCTTGCGCGCGACCAGTTCGTCGCCCGGCGCGATCGGTCGCAGATCGTCGTGATGCACGAGGTAGTTGTGGTGCTCGCCGAAGGTGTTATTCACCTCCGCCAGCACCACGCGCAGTGCGCCGTTGCGGTCGTGGCAGAACCAGAAACTGACCGGATTGAAGACGAAGCCGAACACGCGCGGCATGGTCTGCAACACGACCTCACCATCCGCGACATGCGCCAGCCCGTGCCGTGCAAGCAATTCGCGCAGCCACCGCAGCAAGGCCGAGCCGTCGCGCGGGCCGTGGTCGGCGGTGCGGAAGCTGAACACGTTGGCGCGATCGATCCCCAGCAGGGGCACCGACAGCTCGCCGAGGCGTGACAGGGGCAGCCGCAGGAAGGCCACCGGATAGGTAAAGCGGTTGTCGGCCGGCGCGTGGCGGCGATGGAACACCGCGCCGAAACACACGACTGCGGCCAGCGGCGATGGTTGCGTATTCATGCGCCGACCCGCTGCGACGAGCGTGCCGCGCCACCCCACGGAATGCTGCCACCGAGCCGCTCGACCACATCAAGCGCGGATTTCAGCCCATCCTCGTGAAAGCCGTAGCCGGTCCACGCGCCCACGAACCAGCAATGACGCACGCCCTGGATCTCGGGCAAGCACGCCTGTGCCGCGATTGCGGCGCGATCGAACACCGGATGCGCATAGTCGAAGCGCGCCAGAGTCTTCTCCGGCGCCGGCTCATGAAACGGGTTCAGCGACACGACCAACGGGGTCTCGAAGGGCAAAGGCTGCAACCGGTTGATCAGATAACTGACCGACACCGGCCGCTCGCCCCCCTCGTCCCCCACTGCCGGCGCGCCAGACAGATAATTCCACGCCGACCATACCGCCTTGCGCCGCGGCAGCAGCCGCTCATCGGTATGCAGCACCGCGCGGTTGGCCTGGTAGCGCACAGCGGAGAGGATCTCGCGCTCGGCGGCACTGGCCCCGTCACCGAGAATCGCCAGCGCCTGATCGCTGTGGCAGGCGAAAACGACCTCATCGAAGTGCTCCACGCGCTCGCCGGCATGGACCCATGCCCCCCCGCTGTCGCGGAACACATCGCGCACCGGCGTGTTCAGGCGCACGTCGTCGAGCTGCGCGAGAATGCGCCGCACATACTCGCGACCGCCACCGCGCACCGTCATCCACTGCGGCCGGTCGAAGACCTGCAGCAGGCCGTGGTTGTGGCAAAAGCGCGCAAAGGTCGCCAGCGGATAGTCGAGCATCGTGCGTGTCGGGCACGACCAGATCGCCGCCGCCATCGGCAACAGGTACCAGTCGCGGAACTCGCTGCTGTAGCCCCCTGCGGCGAGGAAATCGCCCAGGCTCGCGGCGGACTCGGCACCGTCCAGGACCAGTTGCGTCGTCTCGCGGTTAAAGCGCGCAATGTCCGACAACATGCGCCAGAAACCCGGCCGCAGCAGGTTACGCCGCTGTGCGAAGACCGACTGCAGATCCGATCCCGCCCATTCCAGCGCCGGCGCCTCGAGGCTCACCGCGAACGACATCTCCGATTCGACCGCGTCGACACCGAGCAGAGCGAACATCGCTACCAGATTCGGATAGGTGCGCCGGTTGAACACCAGGAATCCGGTATCCACCGGATGCGTCACCCCGTCGACCGTGACATCCACCGTATTGGTGTGCCCGCCCGCATAGGCGCCAGCTTCGAAAACCGTCACCTCGGCCTCGCGTGACATCAACCAGGCTGTCGCCAGCCCGGAGATCCCCGCCCCGATCACCGCGATGCGCCGCCCCTCGCCATCCGGCCCGCGCCCGATCTCCCGCATCTTCATGCCGCGCTCCTCAGCGTCCGACCGCTTGCGCATCACGCCACGCGCCAACATCCCCGCGGTGCGCAAAGAGCATCAGATCCAGCGCATCGATATCGCGTTTGTCCTGGACAGCGTGTGATTTCTGTTCAAGTGGCGCGGCATTCGCAGGCTGGCTCCATGCCACACGGCCGCCGCCCCACAACAGGCCCGCGAAGAGCACCAGCAGGCTCGCACCAAGCGCCCTGCGGGACATCAAAGGCTTCGTTTTCGTCATCGTATTTGTCCTGGACAATTCGCATCAACGACCCTAAGATAGGATCAATCAAAAACGAAGTCAAGTATTTGTCCACGACAAAATGAACAAAACAGAAACCCTCGACACCCACCTCGGTATCGCCGCGGTCGAACGCGACACGGGCCTGCCCAAGGACACCCTGCGCGTGTGGGAACGTCGCTACGGCTTTCCGCAGCCGTCGCGCGACGCCCACGGCGAGCGGCTCTACCCGCGCGAGCAGGTGGACAAGCTGCGCCTGATCCGGCGCCTGCTCGACCAAGGCAAACGACCATCGAAAATCGTCACCGCCTCCACCGACGAGCTCACCCGCATGCTCGGCGAGGAGCGCAACGACATCACCAACGCCGCACCGGGCGCAGCGCAGGAAGCCCTGCTGCCGCTACTGCGCGGCCACAACAGCCCCGAAGTCCGTGCCGTCCTGCAACAGATCCTGCTCAAGCAGGGCTTGCAGCGTTTTGTCGCCGACACCGTAGCGCCGCTCAACGTCGCGGTCGGCGACGCCTGGCTGCGCGGCGAGATCGACGTACCGGGCGAACACCTGTACACCGAGCAGATCCATAACCTGCTGCGCAGCGCCATCGGTGCGCGCACCGGCCCCCTCGGCCACCCGCGCATCCTGCTCACCACCTTTCCCAACGAACAGCATTCGCTCGGACTGCTGATGGTCGAAGCGATGCTCACGCCCGAAGGCGCGCATTGCGTCTCGCTCGGCACGCAGACGCCGCTGGCCGACATCTGCAATACCGCCGCGGCGGGCAGCTTCGACATCGTCGCCCTGTCCTTCAGCGCCGCCTTCCCCGCGCGCCAGGCCGTCGACAGCCTCAACGAACTGCGCCGACTCCTGCCGCCACGGATCGCCGTGTGGGCGGGCGGCGCGGCCATGCGCGGACAAGAGCGCAAGCTGCCGGACGTGCGCGTCCTCGCGTCGCTCGATCAGACTGTCGAAGCACTGGCCGAGTGGCGCCGGGCGCATGCCTGAACGCCGCGACGCCCCCCCGCC